>NZ_BTTW01000003.1:0-600000 GCF_036245865.1 Corallococcus caeni
TGGCGGAAGGCGTCGCCGTCGCGCAGTTGGCGGTGGCGGCAAGGCCCATGTCCACGCTGATGACGTTGCCGTGCGCGTCGTGCTTGAAGCACGTGCGCGTCGTGGTGCTGCCCGTCGGGTGCTCGTCCACGCGCAGCAGTCGGTTGGCGCCGTCGTACTGCATGGCGGTGCAGGCCGCTGACGTCGGCTGACCGTCCGTGCCCACCGCGCACCATGCCGGAGGCGCATTGAAGGGCTTGCCTACCCCCGTGAGGTTGTTGGTCGCGTCGTAGCTGTTCGCGGACGTGAAGCTGCCCGTGCCAGAACCCGTCTTCGTCCAGGTGGGACGGCGGTGGGCATCGGCGGCGTAGGAGAGCAGCTTGCGCGTGTTGCCCGAGGCGTCGAGGTAGCGCTCCTCGTTCACCGTGCCATCCGGCCAGTAGGTGTACGTCACCTTCTCGGACCAGCTGGCGGCGGTCGCGGTGGAGGACTTCGCCTTCCACTGGAGCTTGTCGGTGAGAGTGCCGCCGGTGCAACCGGAGGTGGAACCTTGGCGGTAGCAGGAAACCTCGTAGTTGCCCTCCGGCAGCTGCACATAGGTCTTGTTCCCCGCGGAGTCGTAACCGTAGCTGGTCACCACGTCCGGCTGGCCCGTGACCCGCACGGTCTGCGTCAGCAGTTGGTTGCCCTGGTAGGTGGAGAGGAGGGTGACGCCGTTGGCATCCACCTGCTCGGTGACGTGCCCGCCAGCGTCATAGGCGTTGTAGAGCGTCTCGATGGGCGTGCTGGTGAGGCCGGCCGGGTATTGGGCCACCTTCTGCAACTGGTTGCGGCGGGGCGTCGTCTCCGTGTCCGCCCAGTAGTAGTTGCGCGTCACCGGGAAGGGAGTGCCGGAGGCGCAATCCGTGGCGGCCTCGCTGGAGACGAAGCAGGGGCCATGCACTTCCAGGGTTCGGCCCAGCGCGTCCGCGGTGCTCTCGCCCGTGCGGGTGGTGAAGTAGAAGGTGCCCACCCAGCGCTGCTGGCTGCTCCAGGTGCCCGTGCCCGCGTCGAAGACGCGCGTCCAGCCAGAGCGGAGGGTGGCCGAGAGGCGGCCAGAGGAGTCGTAGCGGTTGAAGGTGCGAGCCTTCTGTCCGGCTGCACCCAGCACGCTGGCCTTCTCCGAGGAGGCCAGCAACTGCTCCCCGTTGGGGCCATAGGTGTAGCTGAAGGTTTCTTCTTCCAGCGCGCCGGTGCCCGTCATGTCCTGGGCGCCGCGCTTGACGCTCGTCTTCTCCAGCAGCGAGGCCGGCATGCCGGTGCCCACCGCCGGGGAGGCGTAGGCGTAGACCTCCCAGAAGTCGCGCTTGTCCTTCTTGGCCTTGAGGAAGCCGGGAGAAGTGCTGGTGGCGCACTCCCACTCGTTGCGCTCGTTGCCGGGGCTGCACGCGCCCGCGACGGTGCAGGAATCCACCGTCCGGTAGAGGCGGGGGCCGGTGGCCTGGCTGGCGTTGGTGAGCGTCTCGAAGGACTGCGTGAGGCCCGCGGAGCCGCTGGTGCCGTCACCGCGGCCGGCGTTGCTGTTGGTGATGTCGCGCTTGCTGGGGGCGACGCCGCAGCAGTTGCTGCCGGGCTGGCAGGTGGTGCTCTGCGAGGTGCCCAGCGCCAGCTGCTCTCCGGCGCCTGTCACAGCCGACACCTTGCCGGTGGACCGCCCCTGCCAGTCCAGCGAGTAGGTGTGCGTCATGACGAGCATGCTGCCAGTGGAGACCTGCAGCGCGCTGTTGGTGAAGGTGTACGTGCGCACGGTGCTGGGGGTGGTGGCGGAGACAATCTGCCCGGTGATTTCGGTGCTGCCCTCCTGCTGGTAGGCGTAGGTGACGGCGGGAGAGGACTCACCCCGGCGCGTGACGCTGCGAAGCACGCAGTGCGTGCCGCCGTAGGGGTAGGGCAGGGGGAGGGAGACGTACTGGAAGTCCATGGCACCGGAGGAGCCGGTGACGGAGGCCAGGTAGGGGACGCCCGCGGTGCTGCCCGTCGCGCCGGCCTGGCACGTCAGGCCCGAGGGGGCTGCATAGGCCAGGGTGGCCAGGGTGACGTCCTTGGGCGAGACGATGCGGCTGAGGAAGTAGCGCGTCTGGCCGCCGACGGACTCCAGGTGCTTGGCCTCGAAGACGAACTTGCGGCCGCCGACTTCCACCAGCGTGAAGCCCGTGGCCGTCTTCTGCAGACGCTCGCGCTTGCTGCTGGAGTTGGTGGAGGCGGTGGCCGTGCAGGGGGTGCCGGTGCAGGGGGTGAAGTGGGACTGCGAGCCATTGCCCCGGACGACCGTCCAGCGGGAGGACGTCAGGTGCACGAAGCTGAAGTACTCGTGCGACCAGTTGAGAGAGGGCTGGCTGGCGAGGCTGCCACCGAAGGGCTTGGTGATGTTGCCGACGACGTTGCCGGTGTAGGACCAGGCGGCGGGGTCGGACGTGTAGAAGCGGCGCAGCGTCAGGGCGCCGGTGGCGCTGCCCAGCTGCACGTCGGTCTCCACGAGGATGCTCTCACCCGTGGCGGCGTTGACGGGGTCTCCCGCCGTCGGCAGGCGCTCGCCTTCGGGGCCGCACCTGCAGAGGCCGTCCTCACAGGGCTGGGGCGGTGCGGCGCAAGCCCAGGTGCTGCGGCAGCAACTGGAGCCGTGATTGGGCTCGGACGGACTGGGGTTGATGGGGTTGCAGAACGGGTCGTCGGAGCAATCCGTGTAGTCATTGCAGCGGATGGAACCGTCACAGGTGCACTGCACCTGCTTGCCATCCTCGCAATGGGTGATGAGGTTGTTGACGCACGAGTCCTGGGCAAGGCCGACGCCGGGCAGACACACCAGGAGCGTGGCCAGCAAGGCCAGAGGCTTGAAGAAAGATGACATGAGTTGAGGAGTCCCTGAGAGAATCCAGGTGGGTGTCAGCGGTTGGTTTCGGGAGCCCGAGGAGCAGCGGCAGCGGCCTTCCATGAGGAAGGCGGCACGCACAGGCGCTCCGGGGTGGTGGGCAGCAGTTGCTGGCAACGCCAGTCGGTGGGGCAGTCCGTGGGCTTCTGGCAGGTGCGGCTGCAGAAATAGCCCGCTTCCGCGCGGGCGGCGCCGCCCGGTGCGGCGTGCAGGCACAGCCCGGAGGTGCAATCCGAGTGCGAGCCCTGGGTGCAATCCTCTCCCAAGGCCATACGCCCCGTCCCACTCCCCTGGGGCCGGTGCTCGGTCAATACCGGGGGCGAAGCCGCCGATGCGCTCTCGCGAGAGGTCCCGCTTTCGCTACACCCTGCCAGCGACAGCAGGGCCAGAATCCCCCAGAAACGACTTCCCCCAACGCACACCTTCATGTCGGACTTCTCCTATTCCCGAAGCCCTAAACCTGATCCCGTCAGACGTTGTCAAGCTGACGTTCTGGAGTGCATGAAAAGTTCCGCGCAGTGCAGGCCGTCTGGGATGACGCCTGAGCCGGAGTCATGACGTCTGAATTGACCCCGGATCCAGCGCATCCGTCGGATCATTTCAGCAGGCTGTCTGCCGTTGACTGAGCCCAAGGCAGCGTCCGTCCGGGTCGAAGCCTTCCTTCCTCAGGCCCTTGCTTTGGTGTGTGCCGCCCCCCGTGGCCGCCGAGCCGCCTCCACCGTGGAGGACAGCGGTGCCGCTGTGCTGGTGGCCCAGGCAGGTGGAACGGAGAAGGATGGGCCTGTGCTCGAGTTCAAGGCCGGGCAGTCCTCGCGGCCTTTCCCGGACGTCTGGGTTCAAGCGTGGGGGAGGCACTCTGGAAAAGCTCGATGATGGCTCACCACGTGCTTACGGCACGAACAGGGCGCCATCCGACAGGGCGACCTCCGAGCCGCCGCCGCCCATTCCTCCCCAGATGAAGAGGGCGTCCCCCGTCCACACGCCTGAGTGCCCCGACCGCGCGGGAGGAGCGCCCTGGGTGCGCAGCGGGGTCCACGTATTCGTGGCGGGGTCGTAGGCCGCGCCGTCCGAGCATGCGCCACCGGAGCCACACTTCGACGAGGCGCCACCCCAGACGATCATCTTCGTCCCGGTCCACACCGCGGAATGGCCGGTGCGCGGGGAGGGCGCGTCCTTGTCGGACAGGGGCGACCAGGTATCGAGCACCGGGTCATATGCGGCGCCCCCTTCGCAGTAGCGCGGCGAGTCCTGCCAATCGCTGCCACAACCCAGCCCGCCCCAGACGATCATCTTCGTCCCAGTCCACACCGCCGTGTGTGCCCAACGGGCCTGGGGGGCGCCCTCGGAAGACAGCGGACGCCAGGAGTCCGTCGCGGGGGAGTACGCCGCGCCATCGCTCAGCGCCACGTCCACGGAGGCGCCACCGCTGCCGCCCCAGACAATCAGCGCCTGCCCCGTCCACACCGCGGAGTGGTAGCGGCGGGCCACGGGAGCACCGGCACCGGACATGGGCGTCCAGGCGCCGGCCTCCACGTCGTACCGGGCCCCATCGCCCAGCACGCGGGCCTGCTGGGGCTCCTCGCCGCCCCACACCAGCATCCACCGCCCCGTCCATGCCGCCGAGTGCCAGCCGCGAGCGGAGGGCGCGCCTTGGGCCGAAAGCGCGCTCCAGGAGTCGGTGGACGGGGAGTAGGCCGCCCCATCGCCGCAAGGCGTCTGGGGCCGCTCACCGCACCCCACGCCGCCCCAGACGACCATCCGCTGGCCGGTCCACACCGCCGTGTGCAGCGTGCGCGCGGCGGGAGCCCCCTGGGACGACAGGGGCGTCCAGGTCCGCGACGCCACGTCGAACCGGGCCCCATCTGCGCAGACCCCGTTGACGGTGCAGCCGCCCAGTCCGCCCCAGAGCAGGACGTCCTGGCCGTCGAACACCGTCGCCACCTGGAGCCCCGCGCCAGGGCCCGCGCCCGTGGGCAAGAGCTCCCAGGTGCCCTGTTCCTCCACCCCGGCCTTCTGCGGACTCGAGCAGCAGACCAGGGTGAGGAGGAACAGGCCTGAACCCAGGCGCATCCGAAACGGCTTCACCGCGTCACGCTTCGAATGCGCCATCGGGGATTCCTCCTGCTACCAGGGACGCGGGCTGCCGCAGGTGTAGCCCGGGCCGTTGATGAAGCGAGACGCGGCGCGGCCGTTGGCATCGGCGGCGGCAGTCTGCCGCACGCTCAGCGGGATCCACCACTGCGACTGGTCCGCCACGTCGCAGAGGAACTCCACCTGCACCTGGTTGGGCGAGTGGAACCGGCTGGCGGTGCCATTGTTCTCCCACATGGCGCCAAAGGCATACGCGCCGATGCCATGGAAGTAGAAGTAGTCGCACCCGTTGATGGTGCAGGCGCCCTGCGGGCCGGGTCGGTGGCCGCCGGTGTTGCCATTGTTGAAGTTGTACTTGTCGAAGTACGCGTGCCAGCCCTCGTGCATGTAGTCACCCGCGCGGGAGCCCGGGTTGGAGTTGCTGACGGTGGGGTTGTAGAGCGGGCAGGCCGTCTCCACGCGGTCCGTGTCCCACGGCCAGAACCGCGGGGTGAACGTCCCGAAGACGTCCGTGCGGTCCGTGATGCTGTGATACAGGCTGTCGTGGAACTTGCTGCTGCGCGCCTCCGCCGTCGCCCGGTAGTCCACGGTGCCGTGGAAGGACTGGGCCCCGTTATCCGCCATGCCGTACGTCAGCAGGTAGGACGCGTTCCAGTGCTTGGGGAACTCCAGGTTGACGTTGCAGGCGTCATTCCAGCCGCGGTTGCTCCAGTCCCCGGAGCGCAGGCCGTAGGCCTGGTACTGCCAGAGGAAGAAGTCCTGCCAGCAGCCGTGGGTGTTCCACAGGGCCCGGTCCGCGTTGCTCGCGGCCGTCTGGGTGCAGACGGCGCCGGCCTCGGTGGCCAGGCCAAAGGCCAGGACGGACGACATCAGGGCAATGCCTTGCTTGAGATTCATGGGCGTTCTCGCTCCTCAGGTCGTGAGGGAAGGTCAGAACTTCGGAGGGGTCACGTCGAAGGTGTTGGGCTTCTCCTCGGGCGGGCGCGGATCCTTCGGCTCGGGGTTCGGCGCCTGCACTTCGGGGTGGGCCTTCAGGTAGGCGGTCAGCTTGCGGTTGAACGCCTCCGCGCCTTCACCGCTGACGCGCCGGACGCGGTCCAGGAACAGGCGCTCCTCCTTGCGGACGAACGGCTCCAGCTCCTTGCGAGCCTCCAGCGTGTCCCCGCGGTTCCACAGGAAGGCGCTGATGGCCTCCGCACGGACGATGACGGAGGGGTGGTTGCCGGCCTGGTACGCCACCTCGCGGTCGAACTCCGGGTCACGCAGGTACGCGACGCCCGCGATGGCCTTGGCCTGCAGGCGCGCCTGCTGGGCCTCTTCCTGGAGCTCGCCTTCGATGACGGTGCCCTTGGTGGGCAGGGGCTTGCGGACGAACTCCACGAGGAACTTCGTGCCGTCGTAGGTCCGCATCTCGCCGAGCAGGCCCAGGCCGACGAGCGCGCGGCTGGTGTCACCGGACTCCTGGGCCGCGAGGATCTCCTCGGTGAAGGCCTTGATGAGGTCCGGGCTCTTCGCGGCGGAGGCGAGCGCGCGGCGCGCGTCGTTCTGCTCCTCCACGATGGACTCACCAGCCCAGGTGATGAAGGCATTGACGCTCTTGCGAGCATCCGCCGCATCCAGCTTCGGAGGCGCGTGCAGGACCCGGCCCTCGATGACGCGGCTGGGAGGAATGTCCGACGGCTTTTCCGAAGTGGGCTTGTCCTGAGCGATCGCCACGGAGCCGGACAACAGCCCCAGGGTCACGACAATGGTGCCCGTGCGCGAGAAGACTCGCCATTTGTTGCGCTGCATGGTCCTGCCTCCATTCACAGAAGTGAAGGAAGTGCCCACCAAAGGGCTCCCCCTGCCACGACGCGCCGTTACCGCCGCGACCCGTGGATGGAGTGACTCATTTCAACAGTCGTACCAACGTGGCTCCCCAGAGGGAGGCGAGGGGCTGGCTCATCCCAGATGTTGCTTCCAGAGCGACAGGCGGTGTTGTTCACGTTGCCCGGCAAGCACTGCTTCTACTCTTCGGGGAACACCGGTTCGGGCGAAGGCAGTTGCGAAGGGTCACCCGGAAAGAGGGCCTCGATGAAGTTGTAGTAGCCCTTGCCATCGGAGGTGACGTCCTGGCCACGATCATGGCGGGTCTGGATCCAGTTGTAGATCTCATCGAATCGGAGGCCTGACAGGTCCGCGTGCAGGTATTCGTCCTCGCCAGATGAAACAGGCGTGGCCCAGGACTGGGGCCAGGGAATGGGATCCGCCATGGGTCCTCGAACGGGTGCGAAGATGACTCGAGTACGCTCTGGTTCGTAGGGGACCGCGTTCGCGGATTGGAACTCCACCACTTGATCGTAGACCGCGAGGAAGGCGGGCGGGGTCCTCGTCCTGTCTATCGCTGCCAACTTGGGTTCGATGACGCCGGACACCTCCACCTGTCTCAGGGTCCCCTGTTCATCGCGCCACTGGATGGTCTCATCCGGAACACAAGCTCCACTGGCAACAAAGTAGGAAGGTTTCAAGGAACCGAGCGCCTTCAGGCGATGCTTGAGGTCGTCTCGCTGCGCCTGCGTCAGGCGAGCGCGATAAAACCTGGGAGGTTTCTCCATGCCCATCCGTTGTTTGTAGATGACATCGCCCGATGGATAGATGGCGACGTTCGGAGACTGGTCAAACAAGAAGACGCTCGAAGTCCAATAGACGAGGAGCGGTACCTCCTGTCTGTCAACAGGGGATGACATTGCGCCAGGCCCGGTGGAGGCACATCCGGCGCCTATCAGCGCGACGCAAAGAAGGGACACAGTCGTTCTTGTCAGCAATATGTGCCTTGGGCCAGAGGAAGGGCACGCCTATTGTAACCCGGACGCGCTTGGGCGTCGGGACCGGTGCCTTTCGTCCCTGGCACAGGGGCTTTAACGTAGGGCGGATGCGTTGTGGCACTCACGACTGGTCCATCTCCGGCCCCTTCCTGAACATCCAGCACAAGGTCGGCCCCATTGACGGCTGGCTGGCGCGTGGTGCGGCGCTGGTCGTGGTGGCCTTCCCGGCCATTGCCTACGCGACGGGCTTCTTCGGTGATGTGCGCATCTGGCTCCTGATGATGGCCATGGGGGCCGTGTCCCTCCACCATCTGACGTCCCGGTGGAAGGTGGTCTTGGATCAGGAGGCCCGGACCGTGTGGCGCCGCACCGGTGTCCGGGAAGCCCTGGGGGCGAAGCCGCAGCCTCTGGAGTTGTTCACGTCGGTGGCCCTCTACATGCGCGACAATGGGTCCACGGAGGGGCTCTTCATCGCGAAGGTCTATGTCGTGTCGCTGATGGGACCTTCCGGCGCGCTCGTCCTGTCCCACAGCGACGACCGGGACGAGGCGCTGAGCCTTGCCCAGGCCGTCGCCCGGTTCCTAGGGATGGGTCTGAGCGTGGAGGGTGGGCAGAGCCGTTCCGTGACCGCACGCCTGGAGGATGCGCCGCTCACGGAGGATCGTCTCCCGGACCTGCCGTATGGCAGTGGCATCCAGTTCAAGCAGGACGCGCGGGGGCTGACGCTGGAGCTGCCAGCCTGCGGATGGCGGCCTGAATACGCGGCGCAGGCGGCCTTCGCCGTCGTCATTGCGGTGGGCGCACCGCTCATCCTGTTGAAGCAGTGGCGACAGATGTTCGGAATGCAGTCCGCTGCGTCGCAGGTGCCCATTATCGCGAGCACGCTCTTCGTTGTCTGTGGCGCCGTCTTCTGGTGGTGGGTCGCGAGGGAAGCCACCAGCCGCTGGTCCATCAGCGCCTCCTCGCGGGGCATCGAGCTGACGCGCTACGGCCCCTGGCGGGGCCGGAAGGTCATGAGACTGCCGGCCTCGCGCATCCAGGACATCGACGTGCGCGACGCAAGGACAAAAGTCTCCCGGGGCCGGGGCATCGTCATCGAGCACGACCATGGCAGCGAGCTGCTCGGCCTGGACCTGTCGCAGGAGGAACTCGAATGGGCGGGGGCCGTGCTGCGCCGCGCCCTGGCGACCCGGGCGAGTCCCGCCTCTTCACCCAAAGCCGTGACAGCTTCGAGATCCTGCCCACTGCGCACTGGAGGGCATCGCCAGGAAGGGGGAGACAGTCGAGAGTGACCGACTGCCTCGCCTTCCGTCCAATCAACCAGGCTCGGTGTCAGTCGAGATTGTCACGGGCGTGGGGCGGCTGACTCTCGCGTGGCCGTGCCAGCAACTTTGATGGCGAGGCTGCCGTGAAACTGCCCGTCTGGCGCGTATACGATTTCGTAACGGAGACAGTTGGGCCCTCCCACCTTCGCAAGCGATACTGGGAAGGTCATGTGGCCCGCGTAGATGTCACCCATCCTGAGTCGCAGGACGTCCTGTCGATCATCTGGGTTTGCAGCGTAGTCAACATGAGCCAATGCAATGTCGTCGTGCGTGTCGCAGGTCCACGCTCTGTCAAGGATGAGTGTTTTCCATCCTAGGATGTTCGGGACGTCTACATCCTCCATTGCATACAACTCGATTCGTCCCTCCAGAACGGAACCATCGTATTTGACGTCCCTGAAGCTCAAATCGATCAGCGCAGTGTCGGCTGGGCCAAGTCCGTACTTATTGAGTTCGAGAAGCGACGAGTGAGAGCAGCCGCCGAGTAGCGCTAAAATGGGAAAAATAGTTTTCTTCATGCTGGCCTAATTCCTCGCGAATCCAGGATATCGACGTGCGCGACGCGCGGACGAAGGTGTCACGGGGCCGGGGCATCGTCATCGAGCACGACAAGGGCAGCGAACTGCTGGGAATGGACCTGTCGCAGGAAGAGCTCGAATGGGCGGAGAAGGTGCTGCGCCGCGCCCTGGCCACCCGTCCTCAGCAGGCACGAAGCAAAGTCGCCAGAGCCCTCCACCGTTCGGTCACGGCGACGTGGGCTGGGAAGGAGGCTCCCGCTTCGCCATGCCTTTGACCTTCGTTGTGTGATGGCCACGAAACTGGCCGTCCGGGGCATAAAGAACTTCAAAGCGGATGCAGTCGGGGGCCTGTGGGGAGACATAGAATTTCATGTGTCGGCCGTAGAAGTCCCCTTTCCTGAGTCTCAGGACTGCCTGCCAGGTGTCGGGACTCGCGGCGTAATCCACCTCCGACAAATCGACATCGTCAAAAGTGTCGCAAGTCCAGGCCCTGTCGAGGATGAGTGTTCTCCAGTTTAAGATGTTTGGAATCTCTATGTCATCCAGGGCGTGGAGCTCAATCTGACCATCCAGGGTGGTGCCATCGTATTTGACCTCCTTGAACATCAGTTCAATGAAGTCAGCATCGGAGGGGCCGAGGCCATGTTCGTTGAGTCTGAGCCCAGACTTGTGTGCGCATCCAGTGAGGACAAGAATTAGGGGGATGATGAATTTCATGTTGGCTGGTTTAGGGGTTTCTGGTCCATTGTGCCCCGGGGCGAGCATCGAGGCTGGCACATGCGATCCTTGTTGGGATGGGGGCCTTTTTACCCGGGCCTCCTGAGCCAGGAGGAGGATTCGGATGACGGGCCTCCGCCCGCCCACCTGGAGCTGCATTCCGCGACGCGCTCACCTGATACGGCCCTGTCACGATCCGCCGTCAGGAGCGGTGACTGGGAAGGGGCAGGTGCATTCAACCGTGGTTCCGCAGACCGTCCGCTTTTCGCCGCACTTCCACTTCTTCTCTCCATAGCCCTCGACACCATGGATGCCATCGGGCGTCCCATCAATGCGTGTGCGAGCCTCAATGCCAGTCGTCACCACGCATTCCGCTCCACCTTCCTTGACGGACCAGAAGCAGTTGCCGCCGGGGATTTCACGTGGAGGGTCTGAGTCCTCCTCAAGCGTCTCTTGGGACAAGGAGGCGATCCAGCCGATGAAAAATCCCAAGAGAATGCGCTTCATCCGCGAACCTCCGGGTCATTGCGCTTGAAGAGGCGAAGACGAAGAGGCGTCCTCGCGGTCTCTTTCGACAAGCCCTGATTCAGAAAGTTCCGGGAGTGGTGCGCCCCTCCCCGCAGGGCCACCGTGCGTCCACTGTCCGCAGGCTCAAGGCCGCCCGGGTTGAAGCCCGCTTCCCCCTGCGCTACACCGCTCCGCAGTCGCTAGGGGTGCCTCCGGAAGGGGGCTGAGACGGACGCGTGGCCGCGTTCGATCCCTTTGAACCTGAACCGGTTAGTACCGGCGGAGGGAAGCGGTGTGGGTGCTCCTGGCCCGTCCCGTCTCCCGTCCGTTCTCACGAGGAGCCGTCCGATGAGTGGAGCGTCCAAGAGCCTGAAGGTCGATGGGAAGGTGCTGGAGGGGATCAGCCGCGGCCCGCTTCCCGCCTCGCGCAAGGTCTACGCGCCCGGGTCCCTGCACCCCGACCTCCGCGTCCCCCTGCGCGAAATCGCCCAGACGCCCACGCGTCACCACGGCCACGCCGGCCCGGAAACCGCCAATCCTCCCGTCTACGTCTACGACTCCAGCGGCCCCTACACCGACACCGCCGCCGACATCGACCTGCGCCGGGGCCTGCCCGCCGTCCGTGAGAACTGGATCCGCGCCCGCAACGACACCGACGAGCTGTCCGGCATCACCTCCGAGTACGGCCGCGCCCGCGAAGCCGACCCGCGCCTCAATGGCCTGCGCTTCAGCCACATCCGCAAGCCCCGCGTGGCGAAGGCCGGCGCCAACGTCAGCCAGATGCACTACGCCCGCAAGGGCATCATCACGCCGGAGATGGAATACGTCGCCGTGCGCGAGAACCAGAAGCTCGACGCTTCACTCGCCGCCCAGCACCCCGGCCACTCCTGGGGCGCCTCCATTCCGCGTGTGATTACCCCGGAGTTCGTGCGCGACGAGATCGCCCGCGGCCGCGCCATCATCCCGGCCAACATCAACCACCCGGAGGTGGAGCCGATGATCATCGGCCGCAACTTCCTGGTGAAGATCAACGCCAACATCGGCAACTCCGCCGTCACGTCCTCCATCGAGGAGGAAGTGGAGAAGATGGTCTGGTCCATCCGCTGGGGCGCGGACACCGTCATGGACCTGTCCACCGGCCGCAACATCCACGAGACGCGCGAGTGGATCCTCCGCAACGCGCCCGTGCCCATCGGCACCGTGCCCATCTACCAGGCGCTGGAGAAGGTGGGCGGCAAGGCGGAGGAGCTCACCTGGGCCATCTTCCGCGACACCCTCATCGAACAGGCCGAGCAGGGCGTGGACTACTTCACCATCCACGCCGGCGTGCGCCTCCAGTACGTCCCACTCACCGCGAAGCGCCTCACCGGCATCGTCAGCCGCGGCGGCTCCATCCTCGCCAAGTGGTGCCTCGCCCACCACCAGGAGAACTTCCTCTACACGCACTTCGAGGAGATCTGCGAAATCATGAAGGCGTATGACGTCAGCTTCAGCCTGGGTGACGGTCTGCGCCCCGGCTCCATCGCCGACGCCAACGACGCCGCGCAGTTCGGCGAGCTGGAGACGCTGGGCGAGCTGACCAAGGTGGCCTGGAAGCACGACGTGCAGGTGATGATCGAAGGCCCTGGCCACGTCCCCATGCACCTCATCCAGGAGAACATGACGAAGCAGCTCGCCGTGTGCCACGAGGCGCCGTTCTACACGCTGGGGCCCCTCACCACGGACATCGCGCCGGGCTACGACCACTTCACCAGCGGCATTGGCGCAGCGATGATCGGCTGGTTCGGCACGGCGATGCTCTGCTACGTGACGCCCAAGGAACACCTGGGCCTGCCCGACCGCGACGACGTGAAGGAAGGCGTCATCACGTACAAGATCGCCGCCCACGCCGCGGACCTCGCCAAGGGCCACCCGGGCGCGCAGGCCCGCGACAACGCCCTGTCCAAGGCGCGCTTCGAGTTCCGCTGGGAGGATCAGTTCAACCTATCCCTGGATCCCGAGCGCGCCCGCGCGTTCCATGACGAGACGCTCCCCGCGGAGGGCGCCAAGGTCGCGCACTTCTGCTCCATGTGCGGGCCGCACTTCTGCTCCATGAAGATCACCCAGGACGTGCGCGACTACGCGGACAAGGTCGGCGTCAACGAGACCCAGGCGCTGGAGCAGGGGATGAAGGACAAGAGCGAGGAATTCAAGAAGGCCGGCCACGAGCTGTACCGCTGAGAGCCGGCCGGCGGACGGGGGCCCCCTGGGGCGGCCCCTGTCCACTGGATGACAGGCACCGACACGGCATGCCATGTTGCGCCCATCCGGGCGCACCCGTCGCGCCCCCCAGACTTACCGGAAGGGCTCTCATGGACATGGACCCCCAGCAGCGTGAGGATCAGCAGTTCGGCTCGTTCATCACCGGCTCGCCCACGGCGACCCAGGATGAGAAGACGATGGGGATGTTGTCCCATCTGGGCGCCATCGCCGGCCTGGTGGTGGGCGCGGGCTTCCTGGGCTGGGCGGTGCCCCTGTTCCTGATGCTGACCAAGGGCAAGGAGTCGTCCTTCGTCCGCGGCAACGCGGTGGAGTCGCTCAACTTCCAGATCACCACGCTCATCGCGATGTTCGTCTCCGGCATCCTGATGTGCGTGGGCGTGGGCTTCATCCTGGTGCCCGTCGTCGCGCTGGCGTCGCTGGTGTTCAGCGTCATCGGCGGCATCAAGGCGAACGAGGGCCAGCTGTACCGCTACCCCGTGAACCTGCGGCTGGTGAAGTAGCCGTCAGCCGCCAATGCCCATCATGGGCAGGAGCGTGGCGCCGTTTCCGGCCTCCGTGAAGCGGTGCCCCTCCGGCTTCTCCCCCAGCGCGCGGCGCACGGCCACGGCCAGCTCCTCGTCCGTCGCGCCGCCCCGGATGAGCTGATGCAGCGGCGCCTGCGCCCGGCCGCCCAGGCAGCTGCGCAGGTCGCCGTTGGACGCCACCCGCACCCGGTTGCAGCCGCCGCAGAAGTTCTGCGTCAGCGGGGAGATGAACCCCACGCGCCCACCCTCCGTGCGCCAGTAGCGCGCCGGGCCGGACGTGGGGGACGCGGCGTTCTCCTGCGGCTCCTCGGTGAGGACGCGGCCCGCGGCCGTCAGGCGCTCCAGCAGCTCCGCCGTGGGCACCGGCGTGCCCTGGCCAAAGGGCATCAACTCGATGAAGCGCGGGGTGATGCCGCGCGCGTGCGCGTAGGACACCAGCTCCGGCACCTCCGCGTCGTTGACGCCGCGCATGACCACGACGTTGAGCTTCAGCGACTGGAAGCCCGTGCCCGCCGCCGCGTCGATGCCGCGCAGCACCGCCGCGAAGTCGCCCTGCTTGGAGATGCGCCGGAACACGTCCGCGGACAGCGTGTCCAGGCTCAGGTTGAGCTGGGTGACGCCCGCGTCGCGCAGCGGCACGGCCAGGGACTCCAGGCGGCTGGCGTTGGTGGTGATGGCCAGGTGCTCCACGCCGGCCACCGCGGCGATGCCCCGGGCAATTTCCAGGATGTCCGGCCGGGCAAGCGGCTCGCCGCCCGTCAGGCGCACGCGGCGGATGCCCATGCGCGCGAAGACGGAGACGATGCGCTCGAATTCGCCCGCGTTCAGCAGGTCCTTCTTCCCGCCCCACGACGCGGGCGAGCAGTAGGTGCAGCGGAAGTTGCAGCGGTCCGTGATGCTCAGCCGCAAGTAGGTCATGCGCCGCCCCTGCGCGTCACAGAGCGGCGGGGCGAGCGGATTCGGAGCGGGCAGGGGGGCGGTCATCACGGGGCCTTCCGCCTTCATGGATAGCAACCCTGCCGGGGAAAGACACCGCTTCCCGCGGGCAGGCTCAGCCCTCGGTGCCGGACGCGGAGCGGATGACGACGGGCGGCGCCCCAATTGGCGTGGCCGTGCTGCCCACCGGCGGAGAGTCCGGCTCGTCGTCCAGGTCGGTGAGCCGCGCCAGCTCGGACTCCGCCTCGGCGGCGTCCGCGGCGGCCTGCATCGGGTTGAGCTTCTTCTCCGCCATCTGCTTCTTGATGTGGATGAGCCCCTCCTCGCCGATGTCCAGGAACGCCTTCACCACGTCCGGGTCGAACTGCGTGTTGGCGCAGCGCTTGATCTCCTGGATGGCGTTGGCGAACGTCGTGCCCTTGCGGTACGGCCGGTCGCTCGTCATCGCGTCCAGCGTGTCCGCCACCGCGAAGATGCGCGCGCCGATGTGGATCTCATTGCGCTGGAGGTTGCGGGGGTAGCCCGCGCCGTCGTAGCGCTCCTGGTGCGACAGGACGATGTCCGCCGGGGTGGAGAGGAAGGGGATGTTCTGGATCATCTGGAAACCGATTTCCGGATGACGCCGCATCTCCAGCCACTCGTCGGGGGTGAGCTTGCCGGGCTTGAGCAGCACCGCGTCCGGCACGCCGATCTTCCCGATGTCGTGCAGGAGCGCCCCGCGGCCGATCTCCTCCATCTCCTTGCCGCGGATGCCCATGCGGCTGGCGATGGCGCTCGTGTAGCTGACCACGCGCTGGGAGTGGTCGCTCGTCTCGTGCTCGCGCGCGTCCAGGGCCGCCACCAGCGCCAGCAGCGTGTTCTGGTACGTGTTGGCGATGTTGTGCAGCGCGCTGCGCAGCTCGGCGGTGCGGTCGCGCACCTTGCCCTCGAGCTTCTTCTGGTAGCGCTTGCGCGCCATCTCGATGCGCCGCTTGGCGAGCGCACGCTCGATGGCCCGGATCAGGTCGGTGAGCTTGGGTGGCTTGAGCAGGTAGTCCACCGCGCCCCGGCGCAGACAGTCCACGGCGGACTCGGTGTCGCCGTAGCCGGTGAGCATGATGACGGACGTGTCCGGCAGCCGCTCGCGCAGGTTCTCCAGGAGCCACAGCCCGTCGCGGCCCGGCATCTTCATGTCGCTGATGACGAGCGGCGTCTCTTCTTCACCCGCGACGTCGAGCGCCATCTCGGCGCCGTTGGCCACGACGCAGTTGTAGCCCTCCTCACGGAGGAGCACGGAGATGACGTCGCGGACGGAGTCGTCGTCGTCGACGATCAGGATTCTGGGCGGTGCGGGGGGGATGGCTTCCACGGTGGAAGATTCTAGAGGTTTCCAGGGATTAAAGGCGAACGAGTGCGAGAAATCATCACCCCCTCGCCTCCCTGCCATCCAGGGTGGGGTGCGAGCCCTGGCGCCGGGGTGAACGTCCCGGGTTCCCGGCGCATTCCCCGCCTCCGGGAGTAGGGCGGGCAGGCGCCCTGCGTCAGCCGCGCGCCATTGTCCCCCGGTCGTAGCGGAACGGGGAGAGATCCACCGAGGGCTTCTCTCCCAGCACGGCCTGGGCGACGAGCTTGGCGGTGATGGGGGTGAGGAGGATGCCGTTGCGGAAGTGGCCCGTGGCGAGGAACAGGCCGGGCGTGGGCCCTTCTCCGATGTAGGGCAGCGCGTCCTGGGTCCAGGGACGGAAGCCGGCCCACGTCTCCACCACGGGCGCGCTGCCCAGGTCCGGGCAGAGCTCCAGCGCCATGTCGAGGATCCGCGCCAGGCCCGCCGCGGTCACCTGCTTGTCGAAGCCCACGTGCTCCATGGTGCTCCCGGCGATGATCCGCCCGTCCGCGCGCGGCACCAGGTAGCCCTTCGCGGACGTCACCACGCGCTCCAGGAGCGGCAGCCGCGTCTGCAGCTGCACCATCTGTCCTCGCGCCGGGCGCACCGCCTGCGCCGACACGCCCGCACCCTGGACCAGGGACGACCACGAGCCCGCCGCCAGCACCACGGCGTCCGCGCGCAGCACCTCGCCGTCCAGGTCCACGCCCACCGCGCGGCCGTGCTCGTGCACCACGCCGCGCACGTAGCCGCTCTTGAACACAGCACCCACGCGCGCGGCGGCCATGGTGAGCGCGCGCACGAGGAGCCGGTTGTCCACCTGGTGATCATCCGGGAAGTGCGCGGCGCCCACGGCGGTGGGGGACAGGTGCGGCTCCAGCTCGCGCGCGGCCTTGCCGTCGAGCAGCTGGGCGCGCAGCCCCATGCCGTGCTGCCAGCCCACGGTGGACTCCACATGGTGGAGGTCCGCTTCGTCGAACGCGACGCGCAGCAGGCCGCACGGCCGGTACGCGATGTCCACGCCGGAGAGTTCACGCAGCTCGGTGGCGAAGCTCCCGTAGAGGGCGCGGCTTCGCAGGCAGAGCTCGAAGAAGGGGCCCGGTCCGTCGGCCTCCCACTGCGGCGCGAGGATGCCGCCCGCGGCGCTGGAGGCCTCGGCGCCGGGGATGGAGCGCTCCAGCACCGTCACGCGCACACCGGCCTGACGGAGTCTCAGCGCGATGCCGCAGCCCATCACGCCACCGCCCACCACGAGGACGTCGGAGGTTGCCATGCGCCGCTTGTGCTCAAGCGAGCACGGGTTTGCAAGCGTCAAGACAGGCGATGACCTGGGGTGACTTGACGTTGGGGCCTCCAGTCGTTAACCCTAGGGCCGTGCTTTCCACGTCCCTGCATCACCACCATGCGCATCATCGGCCGGCCCATGACGGGACCGTTCGCCGCGCGCATGCCTGGGTGACGCACTAGAACGCACCCACTTCCGGCAGATGCCGCAGTGATCGAAGGCCCGTCCCCCCAGGACGGGCCTTTTTTCGTTTCCACGACCGCAGTCCCCCGAGCCCGACCATGTTGAAGATTGCCCTGCCCAACAAAGGACGTCTGTCCGAGGAAGTGCGCGAGCTGTTCAACGACGCGGGCCTGGAGGTGCGCGCCCGGGGAGAGCGGGCCCTCACCGCGTCCCTGGGCGGCGAGTTCGAGGCCATCTTCGTCCGCGCCCAGGACATCCCGGAGTTCGTCGCGGACGGCGCCGCGCAGGCGGGCGTCACCGGCTGGGACCTGGTGAACGAGGCCGGGCGCGAGCTGGAGCCGCTGATGGACCTGGAGTTCGGCCGCTGCCGGCTGGTGGTGGCCGCGCGCGACGAGAGCGGCATCACCCGCGTGGAGGACGTGAAGGACGGGATGCGGGTGGCCTCGTGCTTCCCTCGACTGACGCAGGCCTTCTTCCAGCAGCGTGGACAGAAGGTGACGGTGGTGCCGGTGAGCGGCGCGGCGGAGATCGCCCCGCACCTGGGCATCGCGGACATCGTGGTGGACCTCACGTCCACGGGCTCCACGCTGAAGATGAACGGCCTGCGGGAGGTGTCCACCGTGCTGGAGTCCAGCGCCCGGCTGGTGGCGTATCCGGGCAACGGCGCGGAGGCCCGGCGCGCGCTGGAGGAGCTGACGCAGGCGCTGGGGTCCGTGCTGGCGGCGCGCGGGCGGCGCTACCTGATGGCCAACGTCCCGAAGTCGTCGCTGGAGCAGGTGCGCGAGGTGCTGCCCGGCCTCAACGGCCCCACGGTGGTGGACGTGATGAACGGGGGCCACTTCGTCGCGGTGCACGCGGTGGTCTCGTCGAAGACGCTCTACCGCACGGTCAACGCGCTGAAGGCGCTGGGCGGGCAGGGCATCCTCGTCACGCGCATCGAGAGGTTGATGGCATGAGCGCTCCGGTCCTCAAGTATCAGGGTGCCCTGTCCGCACTGGATCCCGAAGCGCGGCGGAAGCTGCTGGCGCGCACGGGAGAGTCGGACGCCCAGGTGGCTTCCCGCGTCCAGGCGATCATCGCCCGTGTGCGCGCGGAAGGCGACCGGGCCCTCTTCGACTTCGCTCGCGAGTTCGACCGCGTGGAGTTGCAGGCCCTGGAGGTTCCACGCGCACGGTGGGACGTGGCGCTGGAGTCGATTCCGTCCGGGGTGCGCGAGGCGCTGACCCGCGCGGCGCGCAACATCGCCCGGGCCCACGCGGCGCAGCGGCCCCAGGCCACCGAGGTGGAGACGGAGCGCGGCGTGGTCGTGGGCCGCCGGCCGGATCCGCTGAGCCGGGTCGGCGTGTACGCCCCCGGCGGCCGGGCGGTGTACCCCAGCAGCGTGCTCATGGGCGTGGTCCCCGCGAAGGTGGCGGGCGTGGGCGAGGTCATCGTCTGTTCTCCGCCAGGACCGGACGGTCTGCCGAGCGCGGGCGTGCTCGCGGCGGCGGCATTGGCGGGCGCGGACCGGGTCTTCGCGTTGGGCGGCGCGGGTGCGGTGGCCGCGCTGGCCTATGGCACGCGGAGCGTTCCCCGGGTGGACCGCATCGTCGGACCGGGCAATGCCTACGTGGCGGCGGCGAAGCTCCAGGTGGTGGACGCCGTCGCCATCGACGCTCCCGCGGGCCCGAGCGAGATCCTCGTGGTCGCCGACGCGAGCGCCCAACCGGAGGCCGTGGCGCGCGAGCTGTTGGCCCAGGCGGAGCACGACCCCGAGGCCTGCTGCGTGGCGCTGGTGGTGGGCGCTTCGCTGGCGCAGGCGGTGCGGGACGCAGTGGAGCAGCAGGCCCGCGTCGCGCGGCGCGGGGACATCGTCCTTGCGGCGCTGGGCAGCCGGGGCGCGGTGTTGCGCATCGACTCGCTGGAGGAGGCGTGGCCCTTCGTCGCGGACTTCGCGCCGGAACACCTGCTGCTCGCGACGTCGAAGCCCTCGGAGGACCTGGCACGCGTTCGCAACGCAGGCACGGTGTTCGTGGGACAGCGCGCGTCGGTGGCCTTCGGCGACTACCTCACGGGCGCGAACCACGTGCTGCCCACCGCGGGCCTGGCCCGGGCGTACTCGGGGCTGAGCGTGCTGGACTTCTACCGCTGGACCACGTGGCAACGCGTGACGCCGGAAGCAGCGGCGGCGATGGCTGACGACGTGGGGACGCTGGCGGACAGCGAGGGCCTCTTCGCCCACGCGGCCGCGGCGCGGGCCTGGAGGGCGCCATGATTCCGTTCCGCGACACGTACCGGGACATCCCGCTGTACTCGCCGGCGAAGAAGCCGTGCCGGGTGGACCTGAGCGACAACACCAACCTCTTCGGAGCGCCCCCGTCGGCGGATCGCGTGCTGCGGGAAGAGGGCCTCCTGAAGCTCTCCCGCTATCCCGGCGGCTATGCGCCGGACCTGAAGCGCGCCGTGGCGCGGTACGCGGGCGTCGCGGTGGAGAACGTGACGACGGGCTGCGGCTCGGACGACGTCATCGACTGCGCGCTGCGGGCCTTCCTGGAGCCCGGAGACGTGGTGGCCTTTCCGGACCCCACGTTCGTGATGGTGCCCATGTTCGCCCGGCTGAGCGCGCTCAAGCCGGTGCCCGTGCCGCTGCGGGCGGGTTCGGACCTGGACCTGGACGTGGAGGGCCTGCTCGCCACGGGGGCGAAGCTCATCTACGTGTGCACGCCGAACAACCCCACTGGCACCGTGGCCTCCCGCGCGGCGCTGGAGCGGCTGGTGGATCAGGCGCGGGGCGTGGTGCTCATCGACCAGGCCTATGTGGAGTTCACGCGGGGCGGAGACTTCCTCGACCTGGCGCGGACGCGGCCCAACGTCCTGGTGACGCGCACGATGTCCAAGGCGTTCGGGCTCGCGGGCCTGCGGGTGGGCTGGGGCGTGGGCGCGCCGTCGCTGGTCGCGGAGGTGGAGAAGGCCCGGGGGCCCTACAAGCACACGACGCTGGGCGAGGCCGTGGCGGTGTCCGCGCTCACGGAGGACGTCCCCTGGATGGAGGCCTGCGCGGCGGAGGCCGTGGAGAACCGCGAACGGCTGCGCGGCGGCTTGAGGGCGCTGGGCCTGGAGCCGCTGCCCTCGGAGGGCAACTTCCTCCTCGTCCCCGTGCCGGAAGCGCGGCGGGTGGGCGAAGCGCTGCGGGAGCGCAACGTGAACGTGCGGGTGTTCGAAGGGCTCACGGGCGTGGGCGATGCGCTGCGCATCGGCTGCGGTCCCTGGCCCCTGATGGCTTCAGCGCTGAAGGCGCTCAAGGAGGTGCTGTGATGCGAGTGACCCTGTTCGACTACGGCGCGGGCAACCTGCACTCGCTGATCAAGGCGCTGGCCACCACGCCAGGCGCGGAGGTGCGCGTGCAGGAGGAGCCGTCGCGCGCGCTGGATACGGACGTCCTGGTGCTGCCCGGCGTGGGGGCATTTGGTTCCGCGGCGGCGCGGCTGGCTCCGGGACGCGAGGCGATGCGCAAGGCCCTGGACGCGGGCCTGCCGTGCCTGGGCATCTGCCTGGGCATGCAGCTGCTCTTCGAGGAGAGCGACGAGGGGGCAGGGCAGGGACTCGGCTACTTCCCGGGCCGGGTGACGCGGCTGGCCGCGCGGCATGTCCCCCAGATCGGCTGGAACGACGTGGAGGAGGACCGGGCGCTTAAGTCCGCGCGGCTGTCCACCGTGTACTACGCGCACAGCTTCGTGTGCCGTGCCGTGGAGCCGCGCGAGGTGGTGGGCTGGACGACCCACGAAGGCGACCGGTTCCCCGCCTCCGTGCGGCGCGGCAACGTGCTGGGCGTGCAGTTCCACCCGGAGAAGTCCTCCGACGCGGGCGTGCGCTTCGTGCAGGCGTTCCTCCAGGAGGTGGCCTCGTGATCGCCATCCCGGCCATCGACCTGCGGGAAGGCGCGTGCGTGCAGCTCGTGGGAGGCTCCTACGAGGCGGAGCGCGTGCGCGTGAATGATCCGCTGGATGCCTTGAAGCAGTGGCTCTCGCTGGGCTTCCGCACGTTCCATGTCGTGGACCTGGACGCGGCGCTGGGCAAGGGCTCCAACGCGGATGTGGTGGCGCGGCTGGTGTCGTATGCCCCGGGCCTTACCTTTTCGGTGGGCGGCGGTGTGCGCGAGGCCTGGCGGGTGGAGGCGGTGCTCGCGGGCGGGGCGTCCTCGGTCGTCGTGGGGACCCGCGCCATCGAGGATCTCGCCTGGCTCACCGAGGTCTCGGAGCGCTTCCCGGGCCGCGTGGTGGTCGCCGCGGACGTGAAGGGCCGCGAGGTCGTGACGCGCGGCTGGACGGCCGGCAGCGCGCGCGACATCCGCGACGTGCTGTCCGCGCTGGAGCCCCTGCCGCTGGGCGGGTTGCTCGTCACGGCGGTGCACAAGGAGGGGCAGCTGGGCGGCGTGGACCTGCCGCTGATGGAGGAGGTGGCCCGTTCGAGCCGGCACCGGATCCTTGCCTCCGGCGGCGTGACGACGTTGGAGGACCTGCGCGCGCTGGCGAAGGTGGGCGCGCACGGGGCTGTGGTGGGCATGGCGCTTTACACAGGACGGCTGGATGCGCGCGCGGTCGCGCGGGAGTTCACGGAATGAGCACGGTCACGACGGTCGTCCGGGAAACGAAGGAGACGCAGGTCACGGTGGAGCTGGCGCGCGGCACGGGCGTGGCCCGGGTGGACACGGGCCTCAAGTTCTTCGACCACATGCTCGCCACCTTCGCGCGCTACGCGGGGCTGGACCTGACCCTGCGCGCGCGCGGCGACCTGCGCCACCACCTGATGGAGGACGTGGCCATCACCCTGGGCACCGCCGTCCAGCGCGTCATCCCCGCCACGGCGGCGCGCTACGGCGAGCGCACCCTGCCCATGGACGACGCGCTGGTGCAGGCGTGCCTGGACGCGGGCGGGCGCTTCTACTACCGGGGCCCGCTGAAGAACCGGCTGTACGAGCACTGGATGCGCTCCTTCTGCGAACACTCGCGCATCACGCTCCACCTGCGCGTGCTGCGCGGGAAGGACAGCCACCACCTCACCGAGGCGGCCTTCAAGGCGCTGGGGCTCGCGCTGCGCGACGCGATGGTGGACTCCGGCGTCGTCTTCAGCATGAAGGGCAGCGTCTCCCTGGAGGTGAAGTGATGCTCCGCCGACGGATCATCGTCTGCCTGGACGTGAAGGGCGGCCGCGTGGTGAAGGGCATCCAGTTCGAGGGCCTGCGCGACGTGGGCGACCCGGTGGAGCTGGCGCGGCGCTATGAGGAGGCCGGCGCGGACGAGGTGACGTTCCTGGACATCTCCGCGAGCGCCGAGGAGCGGCAGACGCTGTGGGACCTGGTCCAGCGCACCGCGGAGCGCCTCTTCATCCCGCTCACGGTGGGCGGCGGCGTGCGGACCGTGGAGGACGTGGGGCGCGCGCTGCGGGCCGGCGCGGACAAGGTGAGCATCAACTCCGCGGCCGTGGCCACGCCCGAACTGCTCACCGGCTGCGCGGAGCGCTTCGGCGCCCAGTGCGTCGTGGCCAGCATCGACGCGAAGCGGGAGGGCGACCGCTACCGCGTCTACACGCACGGAGGCCGCCGCCCCACCGACCTGGACGCGGTGGCCTGGGCGAAGGAGTGCGTCCGGCGCGGCGCGGGCGAGGTGCTGCTCACCAGCATCGACCGGGACGGCGCGCGCACGGGCTATGACCTGGACCTGACGCGCGCGGTGGCGGAGGCCGTGGACGTGCCCGTCATCGCCTCCGGCGGCGCGGGCCGCGCGGAGCACGTGCGAGACGCGCTGACGATTGGCGCGGCGGATGCGGCGCTGGTGGCCGGCATCCTCCACGATGGCCTCACCACCGTGGGCGCCTTGAAGGCCCTGCTGAAGGACAACGGCATCTCCATCCGGAGCACGACATGAACGCGGACCCGAGAGATTTGATGGAGGCCGCCGCCGACGTGGCGCGCAAGGCCGGTGACGTGGCGCTGGACTTCTTCCGGCGCGGCATCGCCGTGGACACCAAGAGCGATGGAACGCCCGTGACCGTGGCGGATCGCACCGCCGAGTGGACCGCCCGCGAGTGGCTGGAGGCGCACTTCCCCGAGGACGGCATCCTGGGCGAGGAGTTCGGCGAGTCGCGGCCGGGCGCGAAGCGCCGCTGGATATTGGATCCCATCGACGGCACGAAGACGTTCATCCGGGGCGTGCCGCTGTGGGGCACGCTGGTCGCGGTGGCGGAAGGGGAGAACATCCTCGCGGGCGCGGCCTACTTCCCGGCCGTGAACGAGCTGCTCGTCGCGTCTCCGGGCCTGGGTTGCTTCTGGAACGGCTCCGCGGCGCGCGTGTCGGAGCAGGACTCGCTGGCGCAATCCGTGGTGCTCATCACCGACGAGCGCTTCCTCCAGAACCCCGCGAAGGGCCAGGCGTGGCGGGAGCTGTCCCGGCAGGCGTCCCTCTCCCGCACGTGGGGGGACTGCTACGGCTACCTCCTCGTCGCCACCGGCCGCGCGGAGGCCATGGTGGACGAGGCCCTGTCCCCCTGGGACGCGGCGGCGCTGCAACCCATCATCGAGGAGGCGGGCGGCGTGTTCACCGACTGGAAGGGTACGCGCACGGCGTTCGGCGGTGACGGCATCGCCACCAACGCGGCGCTGGCGAAGCAGGTGCGCGAGGTGCTGGGCAAGGGAGTGCGGCCATGACGCTGGACCTCTCCACGTTGAACTTCGACAAGGGCCAGGGGCTGGTGACGGTGGTGACGCAGGACGCGAGCACCGGCGACGTCCTGATGGTGGCGCACGCCGACCGCGAGGCGCTGGAGCGCACGCTCGCCACGGGCGAGATGCACTACCGCTCCCGCACGCGCGGCCTCTGGCACAAGGGCGCCACCAGCGGGAACACCCAGCAGGTCGTCTCCCTCACCGCGGATTGCGACGGTGACGCGGTGCTCGCGCGCGTGCGGAAGGCCGGCCCCGCGTGCCACACCGGCGAGGAGACCTGCTTCGGTGAAGGCCGCTGGGACACGCTCGCGCACCTGGACGCGACGCTCGCCGCCCGCGCGACGGGCCCCCTGCCGGAGGGCGCGAAGCCCAGCTACACGCGGCGCCTGCTGGAGGACCGGAACCTGCGCCTGAAGAAGCTGGGCGAGGAGGCCGCGGAGCTCGTCACCGCCTGCGCGGACGCGGACAAGCACCGGGCCGCCGAGGAGGCCGCCGACGTGCTCTACCACGTGCTCGTCGCGGTCCGACCCCTGGGCCTGACGCTGGACGACGTGAAGGCCGTCCTCGCCGCGCGCGCACGTCCGAAGGTGCCCTGAAATCCCAGGATTCCCCGGCGTGTCGGTTGCGACCCAGGCGGAGTTGTCCAACTGCACTGCATCCTCACAGCGTGGCTGGCACACAGGCACCCCAAAGGTGCAGGCGTGTGTCCGCTACTCTTCAAGTGCTTCTGTGATCCTGGTACAGATTCCGGTCTGCGACACGGGCCGTGCCCGACGAAGCGGCCCCGTCGTCATCAGCGTTCGCATCCCGGAGGCTTCGTGTCTGCCACGTACCAATCCGAACTCATCGACCGCGTCCTCTTCTCGCGCTGGCACAACCCGCCGACGAAGGATGACGTCCAGGCCATCATGGCGCAGATGGAGGAGGCGACGCAGCGGCTGGGACAGAACGTGCTGTACATCGCGTCCATCAGCCCCAAGGCGAAGGTTCCCGATGCGACCGAGCGCGCGCACCTGAACCAGATGGTGGCCGAGGGCCGCCGCTACTGTGAGCAGTCCTGGCTCGTGTACGAGGGCACGGACCTGCAGCACAACCTCCAGCGCGTCATCATCTCGGGCGTGCTCATCCTCACGCGCACGTTCGACAACTACCTGTCGGTCGCGAAGTCGGCGGACGCCATCGTCAAGGACGTCTCCACCGCCCTGAAGAAGGACGCGACGTCCATCTTCCGCCAGGCGCGCGACCGCGGCCTCATCGCCTGAGACCCACGCGGGCGACGTCGGAGGCCCTCCGACGCCGCGTGCGTGATGGCGCCCGCGCTACCGGGCGCCGATGATCTCCAGCTCCTTCAGCTCCACTCCCGGCCGCTCCGGAAGGACGCTCAGCGCGTCCACGTCGAGCAGGGGGACCGCGGGCTTGCAGATCTCCCACCTGCCCGTGCCGCGGAAGCGGCAGACGGTGGGGTCCACGAAGTACCCCGTGCCTCCCGGCCCAGCGCGCCCCACGCCCTCCGGCGCGCGGACGTGCGCCCGCAGCGAGCCCGGCCCCGTGGCGAGCACCTGGAAGGACACCGCGTACTTCAGCACCGGCGCGTACTCGAGCCGCAGCGTGCCGTCCGAGCCCGAGCCCGTGCCGCTGCTCGCCAGGGGCAGCTTCACCCCCGACAGCTCGTCCCGGTCGAACGCGCGGAACGCGTCTCCCGGCCCCGTCGGGTGATCCGGTTCGATGGGCTTCGTCTCCACCGCGCCCTGCGTGTGCAGCGTCGCCAGCTGGGGTGCTCGCGAGCCCTGCTGCACCGCCGCCGCGTTCAGGAGCGGGGCGGGCAGCTGCCCCGTCTTCACACAGGTGGGAGCCAGCGTCTCCAGCAGCGCCAGGAGCGGCGGCTCCACGGTCGCTCCCGTCAGGGCCGCGGGCCCCACGGCCTGGCGCACGAGCTCCTGGCAGGTCGCGCCCAGGGCGGGCCCCGCGTGCTCCAGGCTCCACTGCGCCTCCTGCAGGGCAGGGTTCCCCCGGTTCGCGGCCTCCTGCAACGCGTGCGTCACGGCCTGGCCGCAGGGATTGTCGTCCGGCGCACAGCGCTCACAGAGGGTGGCGAGCAGCTCGCGGGGCAGGCCGTCCTTCGCGGTGAGGGGCGCGCGGGAGGCCAGGGCAGGGCCCCTCGCGCAGGCGGCGGCGGGAGGGGTGGGACAGTCGCCGAGCTGCCGGCGCGCATCGCTCCAGGCGGTCCCTGCATCCGCAGAGGTGCCTCCGTCGGACGCGAGCAGGTCCCCGAGGACGGCGTCCAGGCTCCGGCACGCGGCGGGGCCCAGGTCGGGCGGGGTGAGCCTCACCGGCGTCGCGGCCGGTGGCTGCCCGGGGGCCGGAGCGGGCGGGGTTTGATGCGACACGTAATAGAGGCGGGCGAACGCCAGCAGCGCTACTAGCATCAAGAGAAGCGTGTGGAGCGGGAAGCGACGCACGAGCAAACTCCTTGATTCCAACCGGGACCGGGGGTTATCAGCGCCCGCGAGTTCCATCCGCAAAAATGACCGGAGGCGTGTGTGGCTGAGACTTTCGACGTGGTGATCATCGGCTCGGGTCCTGGCGGCTATGTGGGCGCCATCCGCGCGGCCCAGCTCGGGCTGAAGACGGCCATCATCGAAAAGGACAAGCGCCTGGGCGGGACGTGTCTGCACCGCGGGTGCATCCCCACCAAGTCGCTCCTGTGGACGGCGTCGCTCTTCCACCACATCAAGGAGTCGTCCGACTTCGGCATCGACGTGGCGAACCCCACCGTGAACTGGGCCAACGCCCAGAAGCACAAGGACAAGGTCGTCACCAAGGGTGCCAACGGCATCGACTTCCTGATGAAGAAGAACAAGATCACCGTGGTGAAGGGCCACGGCCGCATCTCCGGCAAGGGCAAGGTGGAGGTCACGGCGGAGGACGGCTCCAAGCAGACCCTGGAGACGAAGAACATCATCATCGCCACGGGCTCCGTGCCCAAGTCCCTGCCGAACGTGCAGGTGGACCACAAGCGGGTGATGAACAGTGACTCCATCCTGACCATCGACCGCATCCCCAAGAGCATCATCGTCCTGGGCGCGGGCGCGGTGGGCTGCGAGTTCGCCTCCGTGTTCAACCACGTGGGCAGCAAGACGGCCATCGTGGAGTACATGCCCGCGCTGCTCCCCATCGAGGACGCGGACGTCTCCAAGGAGCTGGACAAGATCTTCCGCCGCCGCGGCATCGACGTGCACACGGGCTCCGCGGTGCAGAAGGTGGAGCACACGGCGGACGGCGTGCGCGTCACCATGAAGGTGGGCGAGGAGACGAAGACGCTGGAGGCGGAGATCCTCCTGTCGGCGGTGGGCCGCGCGCCCGTCACCGAGGAGGTGGGCCTCAACAAGACGTCCATCCAGACCGACCGCGGCTTCATCAAGGTCGACACGCTGTGCCGCACCAGCGAGCCCAACGTCTACGCCATCGGCGACGTCATCCCCACGCCGATGCTGGCGCACATGGCCAGCGCCGAGTGCGTGATGGTGGTGGAGCACATCGCCGGGAAGAACCCCGCGCCCATCAACTACGACCTGACCCCGTCGGCCACGTACTGCTACCCCGAGGTGGCGTCCGTGGGCCTCACGGAGAAGAAGGCCAAGGAGCGCGGCTACGACGTGAAGGTGGGCATCGCCCCCTTCGGCGCCGTCACGAAGTCGGCCATCTCCAACGAGTCGATCGGCATGATCAAGATCGTCTCCGACCGGAAGTACGACGAGGTGCTGGGCATCCACATCATCGGGCCGCACGCCACGGAGCTGCTCGCCGAGGCCTGCGTCGCGATGAAGCTGGAGATCACCACCGAGGAGCTGGCCCACACCATCCACGCGCACCCGACGCTCTCCGAGATCATGCACGAGGGCGCCGAGGCCACGCTGGGTCACCCGCTGCACTTCTAGCGGGCGCGGCGGCCCGGCCCCTTCTTCCGGCCGGGTCCGCCGTAGAGCGCCACGAGTGAGGCCGCCAGCGCGGCCAGCCGTTGGCGCAGCGGTTCCGGGGCGAGCACCTCCACGCCCGCCCCGATTTCGCACAGCTGGGAGACCGCGATGGACTCCCGCTCGAAGTCCAGCGTCACCTTCCGCTTCCCACCGCGTGCCGCGGGCGCCTTGTCGATGCGCTCACCGTCGGCCGGGGGACGCAGCCTCCGCAGCGCCGCTTCGCCTTCCTGCGTGCAGGCGAGGGTGACGTCGTAGCGGGGGCGCTCCACGGCGAACTTCGCGCACCAGTCCTTCCAGAACGCGGGCAGGTCGAAGCCGTGGGGGCGGGTGAAGCCCTGGGGGGAGAGCCGCACGTCGCCAATGCGCCCGCCCCGGAAGACGCGGGGGCCCTTGTTCGTCCCGGCGACGAGGTACCAGCGGTCCGCCTTGATGACGAGCCCGTAGGGGTCCACCGTCCGGCGGGAGCGGGCGCCGTCGAAGTCCTGGTAGCTCAGCGACACGCGGCGGTCCTGCCAGGCGGCGTCGCGCAGCTTGCCCAGGTGCGGCAGCGGCTCGCGGCCGGTGAACCAGCCGGAGGCGTCCACGTGGAGCCGCTGGCGCGCGTGCTCCAGCGCGGGTTGCTGGAGGGCGGGGAGGGCCGCGGCCAGCTTCACCAGGCCCGTGCGCAGCGGCGTGGACAGGCCCAGGTCCTCCAGGGCTCCGGGGGCTCCCAGCGTGGCCAGGGCCTGGAGCTCCGGACGCGTGAGGCCGGTGAGCTGCGTGCGCCAGCCCTCCATCAGCGCCACGCCGCCCGCCGCGCCTCGCGTCGCGTACACGGGGACGCCCGCCGTCGAGAGGGCGTCGAGGTCGCGGTGCACGGTCCGGCTGGAGACCTGGAGCTCGCGCGCCAGCTCGCCCACCGTGCTGCGCGGGCGGACCTGGAGGCGCATCAAGAGGTGGACGAGGCGATCCGCGCGCATGGGCCCTCCGGGCTTGGGGTGAGGTGCAGCCTGGACCGGGAATCATGACAGGGGTTGTCAGGATTGGGCGTGCAAGGTGGCGCGTGAAAGGGGAGCACTGACATGAAGCCACTTGAGGGACAGGTGGCCCTGGTCGCGGGAGCGACGCGGGGCGCGGGCCGGGGAATCGCGACGATGCTGGGGGCCGCGGGGGCCACGGTGTACTGCACCGGGCGCAGCGTGCGGGGCCGGCTGGCGAGCGGGGACTCGCGGCCGGAGACGATCGAGGAGACGGCGGAGCAGGTGACGGCGCTGGGCGGGAAGGGCATCGCGGTGCGGGTGGACCACACCGTGGAGGAGGAGGTGGAGGCGCTCTGCCAGCGCATCCGCGCGGAGGCCGGGAAGCTGGACGTGCTGGTCAACGACATCTGGGGCGGGGAGACGCTGCACGAGCTGGGGCTGGCCTTCTGGAAGCAGTCACCCGCGAAGGCGCGGCTCATGTTCGACCGCGCCGTGTACACGCACCTCTGCACCAGCCGCTACGCGGTGCCGTTGATGCTGGAGCGCGACCGGGGGCTCATCGTGGAGGTGACGGATGGGGACTCGTTCGGGTACCGGGGCGGCGTCGCGTATGACGTGACGAAGATGGCGGTCATCCGGCTGGCCTTCGCGATGTCGCGGGACCTGCGCCGCACGAACGTCACGGCGCTGGCGGTGACGCCGGGGTTCCTGCGCTCGGAGGAGATGCTGGATGGCTTCGGGGTGAAGGAGGCGAACTGGCGCGACGCGGTGAAGACCGTGCCGGACTTCATCGCGTCGGAGACGCCGTCGTACGTGGGCCGCGCGGTGGCGGCATTGGCGGCGGATCCGCACGTCCACCGCAGGGCGGGGCGCGTGGTCGCGTCGTGGACGCTGGCGCGCGAGTACGGCTTCACGGACCTGGATGGTTCCCAGCCGCACTGGGCGGAGTACTTCGAGCGGACGTACGGGAAGGCGTACACCGTCGCGGACGACGCGGCGTATGCGTCGTGGCTGGGGGGCGCCATCGAAACTGTCTGCCCGGACTGGCCGCGGTACTGACCGCGCACGCCCCATCCCCGGCGGCGGGACGAAGCGCTATGGTCTGACGCGAGAGGTCGCGCACATGGCCAAGGGGCACCGCAGGAACGACGCGCCGGAGCGGATCGACGAGACCCGGGTCGCACCGCTCGACGACGACCTGGACGAGACGGAGGAGGTCCGCACCGAGCAGACCCAGGTGCCGGCCTCCACGCAGCGGGCCGCCGCGGAGGCGGCCCGCGCGTCCGCGAGCGGTGCGGGCCGGAAGTCCTGGGGCAACCAGACCCGCGTCGCGCCCACCACGGGCGCGGCCATTCGCGCCGCGGAGCTCACGGGCCTCGAGACGCGGATGACGCCGCCGCCCGTTCCCGACGAGGACCTCGTCGAGGAGACCCGCGTGGACGGCCTCACGCCCCCGCCTCCGCCCAACGCGCGCGAAGGCTGGGACGTTCGTGGCGAGGATGACGACGAGGGCTTCGCCGCGCCGCAAACCGCCTTTCGCCCCTCGCGTGGCGGTGCACGCGAGGAAGGGCAGGGCCTTCCGGAGATCGCGCGGCCCGGTCGTGCGGTGACTCGCGAAGAGGGGCAGGACCTTCCAGAGATCATTCGTCCAGGTCGAGGCGGCACGCGGGACGACGGTCAGGGGCCTCCAGAGAACGCGCGCGCGGGCCGTGGTGGCGCGCGTGAAGAAGGCCAGGGGCTTCCGGAGATCATCCGTCCGGGTCGGAGTGGTGCTCGTGAAGAAGGCCAGGGCCTGCCGGAGATCGTCCGCCCTCCCCGGAGCGGTGGCTCCGCGCGCGGCGGCGGCCGTGAAGAAGGGCAGGGCCTTCCGGAGATGGCCCGCCTGGGCCGCACAGGCGCGCAGGATGAGTCCATCGAGCTGCCGGAGCTCATCCGCGCGGGCCGTGGCGCCGAGTTGGACGGAAGCTCCCCCGAGCCGCCTCGCGCGGCACGCGCCGACAGTCCGCCGAAGGCCAGCCGGCCGGAGCCGATGATCTTCGCGCCCCTGCCTTCCGCGCAGGCTGCGAGCCAGGCCGCGCAGACGCCCGAGCTGCGCACGATGTTCGCCACCCACTCCGCGCTGCTCGCGGAGCGCCTCAAGACCGAGCTCCAGCACAAGATCTACGGCCGCTCCCCGCACCGCATCCTGCGCGTGGACGAGCCCGAAGGCCCCAGCACCGCGGGCGGCAAGCAGGCCCGGCAGGCCATCTCGCTCGTGGACCGCAAGGGCGTGGCCCCCGCGCTCGTCGCGGGCTGGGTGGACGTGGCCAGGGGACAGGCCTCGCTGCGCAACCACGAGGCCGTGGCCCGGCGCTACGAGTTCCAGCACGGCAGCCCCCTGGAGCTCGCGCCGGAGGAGTACGAGAAGTTCCTCACCGACGTGGACGAGGTGCTGCGCACCGCCGCCATCCAGGTCCGCATCCTCGTGCCGGACGAATCCGCGCCCACCCGCGCCACCGTGGGCCCGCAGGCCCCGCGCGCGACGGGCGTCGCCGTGCGCTGGGTGATGCTGCTCGTCGCCGTGGCCTTCCTGCTGGGACTCGCCGCCGGGAGCCTGCTGCTTCCGCGCGGGTAGAGCCCCGCCACTGTCCGTTGAAGGAAGGGCGCTCGCGCACCGGTGCGATGGCCGGTGCGCGGTCCCCCTTCCACCTTGGTGTCTCCCCCATCCGGCCGGAGGCATCCATGGCGTCACCCGCCCGTCGTCCCAAGTCCCACTGGCGCAAGCTGCTGGGTGGCTGTGTCGTGTCCGTCGCCCGGGCCTTCGCGCCCACGTCCGTGCTCGCGGACGGCCCTCCGGTGCTGGATGTCCGGCCGCGTTACCCCCGCGTCACGGGCCGGGACTCTCAGTCGCTCGGAATCCGAGGCGCGGATCCGCGGCTGCCGGGATGACTCGGGAGTGAAGGCGGGGCGGGGGGCCCCATGGTACGGTGCTCGCGTCATTTTTCAGGGGGGACAGCCACGTGTGCCCGCCCTGGAACTCCGTGAGCCCCACCATGCGCAGACTCTCCCTGCTGGCCCTCTGCCTCGTCGTCGCGACCGCGTGTTCGCGGGGCGACAAGGACGCGAAGGGCGGCCCGTCGGAGACCGGCACCGCGCCGACTCCGTCCTCGAAGTCCCCTGGCCTCGCCGTCGAGCCGCTGCCCGAGCCTCCCGCGCTGAAGATCGACGCCCAGGACGCCGCGGAGCAGGGCCCGCTCACCATCGCGGCCGTGCGGCCCCAGGGCCAGGCCTACGGCAACGTCCGGCCGACCATCACCTTCACCAAGCCGATGATCGCCCTGGGCTCCGTCGCCGCGGAGCGCGGCCTGGCGGCGCCCGCGAGCATCTCCCCCGCGCTGGAAGGGGAGTGGCGCTGGCTGGGCTCCGCGAGCGTGGAGTTCGTGCCGGGCTCCCCCGTGAAGCTGGGGACGCAGTACACGGTGACGGTGCCCGCGGGCCTCAAGGCCATGGACGGCACCGCGCTGGCGGAGCCGTACACCTTCCAGTTCGAGACGCCGCGCCCCGCCATCCAGACCGCGCAACCGGAGGCGGAGTACCGCTGGCTGGAGCCGGAGCAGGTCTTCACGCTGACCTTCAACCAGGCGGTGAAGGACCTGGCGCAGCACGCGCGCCTGGAGCCCGCGACCGGCGCGCCCGTGCCGCTCACGCTGGTGAAGGCGACGCCGTACGCGGAGCTGAAGGAGACGCAGGTGGGCAGCGGCCCGGAGCGCAAGTCGCAGGACCGCCGCGTGAAGTACGAGCTGAAGCCCGCGCGGAAGCTGCCCGCGGGCACGCAGTTCACCCTGGTGGTGGACGGCGAGCTGACGGGCACGGACGGCCCGCTGCCCATGGGGGAGGCGGTGCGCTACGCGTACGCCACCTACGGCGCGCTCAAGATGGAGTCCGCGGGCGCGTGCGTCTTCACCTGGGGCGAGGAGAAGTGCTCCTACGGCCCGCTCATCCTCTTCACGTCCAACGAGCTGGACGCCGAATCGCTCAAGGGCAAGGTGACGCTGGAGCCCAAGGCGGAGATCGACTGGGAGCGCGTGCAGACGCAGCGGCCGTGGGCGGGCGCGGAGCTGAAGAACCCCTACGTGTCGCTGCCCGGCCGCTACCGCCCCGGCACCACGTACAAGATCAAGGTCGCCGCGGGCTACAAGGACCTCTTCGGGCAGACGGGCCCCGCCTTCCAGGGCGAGGTGACGCTGGCGGACGTGGATCCGGCCTTCGACTCGGGCTCGCGCGAGGCGCTGGTGGAGGCGTCCGGTGACGGCTCCATCCCGCTGGTGACGACCAACGTCCCGGAGATCCAGGCGGAGGTGTGGTCGCTGTCCCCCGCGCAGCTCGCGCAGCTCATCGACACCAACGAGTGGCCGTCCACGGAGCCCTTCCGGACGACGGTGGACACGAAGGCCGCGCGCAACGTGGAGCGCACGTCGCCGCTGGACCTGCGCCAGGCGTTCAACGGCGCGAAGACGGGCCTGTTCCTCGCGCGGCTCACGGCGCCGACGCTCAAGGAGCGCTACCCGCACCGCGTCATCGGGCAGGTGACGGACCTGGCCGTGCACGCGAAGCTGGGCGCTGCCTCCGGCGTGGTCTGGGTGACGTCGCTGGCGACGGGCGCCCCGGTGCCGGACGCGCAGCTGACGCTCTGGGACAAGGCGGGCACGGAGCACTGGACGGGCACGACGGACGCCAATGGCCTGGCGAAGGTGCCGGGCCTGTCGGAGCTGCTCAAGCCCAAGGACGAGTCCTCCTGGAGCACGCCCTGGGCCATGGTGTCCGCGGTGAAGGACGCGGACATCGGCGTGACGCTGTCCACGTGGGAGGGCGGCATGTCGCCCGGCGCGTTCTCATTGCAGAGCGCGTGGGAGGGCCGCGTCCCGGACAGCCTGGGCTTCGTATTCGCCGACCGCGGCATCTACCGCCCCGGTGACGACGTGATGCTCAAGGGCGTGGCGCGCTACCGCCGCCTGGGCGTGCTCAAGTCGCCGCCCGCGAACACGAAGGCGCAGATCACGGTGACCAGCTCGCGCGGGGAGAAGGTCTTCCAGACGGAGGCCGCCGTCACGAAGTACGGCACCTTCCGCGCGGACCTCAAGCTGGGCAAGGACCTGCCGCTCGGCTACTACGACGTGGCCGCGAAGCTGAAGGTCGGCGGCGAGTCGCTGAGCTACGGCGGCACCTTCCGCGTGGAGGAGTACCGCGCGCCGCAGTTCCGCGTGGACGTGGCGGTGCCCAAGAGGGACGCCGCGGCCGGCGATCCGCTCACCGCCCGCGTGGACGCGCGCTACCTGTTCGGCGGCGCCATGGGCGACGCGCAGGTGCGCTGGAACGTGCAGCGCGCCAGCTCCTTCTTCGCGCCCCCGGGCAACGAGGCCTTCACCTTCGGCGTGAACACCTGGTGGTGGGACGACGAGCACCCGGAGACCAGCACTGAATCGTTCGGCTCCGGTGACGGCCGCACGGACGCGCAGGGGCAGCTGGCGCTGGCGCTGGGCACGGCGGACGCGCCCGGCGGCAAGACGTGGGAGTACACGCTGGAGGCGGAGGTGGAGGACGTCAACCGCCAGCGCGTCGCCAACCGCAACCTCATCATCGTGCACCCCGCGGACGTCTACGCGGGCCTGCGCCTGCTCTCCACCGGCTTCGCGGAGGCGGGCAAGGAGGTGGGCCTGGAGGTCATCGCCGTCTCCCCGGAGGGCAAGCGCCAGGACGGCGTCGCGGTGGACGTGAACGTCAAGCGCCGCGACTGGAAGTCCATCCGCAAGAAGGGCGACGGCGGCCAGTGGTTCACCGTCACGGAGCCCGTGGAGACGGAGGCGGCGAAGTGCTCGGTGAAGAGCGCGGCGACGCCGCAGGCGTGCAGGTTCACCCCCGCGGAGCCCGGCCTGTACGTGATGGAGGCGGTGGCCACGGACGCGAAGGGCCGCAAGGCGACGACGCGCGACTCGCTCTACGTCACCGGCTCCGGCTGGGTGTCCTGGCAGCGCAACGACACGGACCGCATCGACCTGGTGGCGGACAAGCAGCTGTACGACGTGGGGGACACCGCGAAGGTGCTGGTGAAGAGCCCGTACCCGCAGGCGGATGCGCTCGTCACGGTGGAGCGCGAGGGCGTGCTCAGCGTGCGCCGCGTGAAGCTCAAGGGCAGCGCCACCGCGCTGGACATCCCGCTGGGCGAGGGCGCCATCCCCAACGTCTACGTGGGCGTGGTGCTGGTGCGCGGCCGCGTGGAGGCGGCCAAGGGCATCGAGTCCGGTGACGACCCGGGCCGCCCCGCCGTCCGCGTGGGCTACACGCAGCTGCGCGTGGAGAAGAAGGCCAAGCGCCTGTCGGTGGCGCTGACGCCGGACGCGCCGGAGAAGCGCCCGCGCGACAAGGTGACGGTGGACGTCGCGGTGAAGGACTCGGCGGGCAAGGGCGCGAAGGCGGAGGTGACGCTCTGGGCCGTGGATGAAGGCGTGCTGCGGCTGACGGGCTACAAGGCCCCGGATCCGCTGGACGCGATGTTCCAGGAGCGCGGCCTGTCGGTGCGCATCGGCGAGCCGCTCATCCACCTGGTGCTGCGCAAGCTGTACGGCGAGAAGGGCTCGCGGCCGGGCGGCTCCGGCGGCTCCGACACGACGGGCTCCGGCATCCGGTCCAACTTCAAGACGACGGCGGTCTTCCAGTCGGTGGAGACGGACGACCAGGGCCAGGCGAAGGTGGAGTTCACGCTGCCGGACAACCTGACCACCTTCCGCATCATGGCCGTGGCCGTGACGGACGCGGACCGCTTCGGCGTGGGGGAGAGCAAGGTGCAGGTGGCCAAGCCGCTGCTGGCGCTGCCGGCGCTGCCCCGGCTGGTGCGCGTGGGCGACAAGGCGGAGGCGGGCGTGGTCATCCACACCACGAACCCGGCCATCAAGGAGGCCAAAGTCACCGCGCAGCTCACCGGCGTGCGCGTGGAGGGCCCCATGGAGAAGACGGTGCAGCTGGACGGCAAGGCCCGCGAGGTGCGCTTCACCTTCGTGGCCGAGCAGCCAGGCACCGCGGTGCTGCGCTTCGCCGTCGCGGGCGGCGGGGAGACGGACGCGGTGGAGCAGAAGATCCCCGTGCAGCTGCCCGTGGGCATGGAGGCCGTGGCGGTCTACGGCGACACGACGAGCGAGCGCGTGGAGGGGCTCCAGCCGCCGGGCGGCGTGCGTCCGGGCATGGGCGGCCTCACGGTGACGATGTCCTCCACGGTGATGGGCGGGTTCGACGAGTCGATGAACCAGCTCGTGGACTATCCCTACGGCTGCCTGGAGCAGATGTCGTCGCGGCTGGTGCCGTTCGTCGCGCTGCGCGAGCTGTCGGGCAAGTTCGGCGTGGCGTGGACCGGCGGCTCGGACGAGCAGAAGCAGGCGTTCGTCCGGAGCTTCCTCAGCGATGACGCGCTGAAGACGCAGGGCACGCTGGATCCGGACACGGTGGTGGCGGCGACGGTGCGCAGGATCGAAGCGCTCCAGAACCACGACGGTGGCTTCCGCTTCTGGGCCTCCAGCGACTGCTCGTCGCCGTATGCCTCCGCGTACGCGACGCTGGCGCTCGCCCGGGCCAAGGAGGTGGGCTACGCGGTGAACGCGGGCGTGCTCGACAAGGCGAAGAAGTTCCTGGCGGACAAGGTGGCCGCGGGCGTGTGCTCGCAGTGCGCCTACGGCTGCAGCGCGGTGGGGCCGGAGACGCGGGCCTTCGCGCTCTACACGTTGGCGCGCATGGGGGCGCCGCGGCCGTCGTACTACAACGAGCTGTTCGAGCAGCGGCAGAAGCTGCCGCTCTTCGCGCGGGCGATGCTGACGGACGCCATCTTCGTGGGGAAGGGCAACCGCGCGCAGGGCCAGAAGATGCTCCAGGAGCTGCTCAACACGGCCCAGGAGACCGCGGCGGGCGTGCACTTCCAGGAGACGGACCCGAAGACGTACGCGCCGCTCTGGTCCTCCGACACGCGCACCACGGCGCTGGTGCTCCAGACGCTGGTGGACGTGCAGCCGGACCACCCCTACGTGTCGAAGATGGGGCGCTACCTGGCGTCCGCGCGCGAGGGGGACGGGCGCTTCCGCAACACGCAGGAGGCGGCCTTCACGCTGATGGCCCTGTCCGAAGTGGTGCGCCGCAAGGAGACGGCCGTGCCGTCGTTCGAGGCGGTGGTGAAGCTGGGCGGACAGGTGCTGGCCTCCGCCGACTTCAAGGGCCGCGACATGGGCGTGAAGACGGTGCAGGTGCCGGTGGAGAAGCTGGGCCCGGCGGACAAGGCGCAGCCCTTCACCTTCGGGGTGAACGGCACGGGCAACCTCTACTACGGGGCGCTCCTGCGCTACGCGCCGGCGCAGCTGCCGGTGGACCCGATGGACCGGGGCATCATCGTCCAGCGCTGGTTCGAGCCGTACTCGGGCGGCGGTCAGGCGAAGGCCGCCCGCGCGGGTGAGCTGGTGCGCGTGCGCGTGCGCGTGGCCACGCCGATGCGCCGCAACTTCGTGGCGGTGGACGTGCCGCTGCCCGCGGGCCTGGAGCCGGTGGACACGTCGCTGGCCAGCACGGCGAGCCTGCCGGGCCCCGCGGGCTCCGGCGAGGAGGAGGGCCCCGGCGAGGGCTACGAGTACGAGAGCGGGGAGGACCTGTCGGAGACGGACGAGGGCAAGAACGTCTGGGCGACGCGCTTCTGGTCGCCGTTCAACCACACGGAGATGCGGGATGACCGCGTGGTGTTCTTCGCCGACGAGCTGCCCCCCGGCGTGCACGTGACGAGCTTCGTCGCCCGGGCCACGACGCCGGGTGACTTCGTGCTCAAGCCCGCGCACGCGGAGGAGATGTACGCGCCGGAGGTGTTCGGCCGCTCCGAGGGTGGGCGCTTCCCGGTGCTGATGCCGGACGAGGTCGCTTCGAAGTGATGAAGCGCCTCACGCTTCGCGGGGCAATGCGCGCCGTGGCGGTCGTCGCGGCGCTCGGGGTGGTGGGCTGCGCGGCCTTCGTCGCGTGGCCCCTGCCGGGGACGTTGTTGTCCCGCGAGGCGCTGTCCTCGCTGGTGCTCACCGACCGCACGGGCCACGCCCTGCGCGAGGTGCTCTCCCGCGAGGACGGACGCAGTGTGGGCCTTCCGGGGGGACGCATCCCCCCGAGGGTGCGGCAGGCCTTCATCGCCGCGGAGGATCAACGCTTCACGTGGCATCCGGGCGTGGACGTGGTGGCGGTGGCGCGGGCGGCGCGCGACAACGTGTCGGCCGGGCGCATCGTGTCCGGCGCGTCCACGATTCCGCAGCAGCTGGCGCGCAGGCTGGTGCCCCGCGAGCGCTCGTGGTGGGGCAAGGCCGGCGAGGCGCTGTGGGCGCTGCGGCTGACGGCGCACCTGCCCAAGGAGCAGGTGCTGCTGGAGTACCTGGACCGCGTGCCGCTGGGGAACTCCACGTTCGGCGTGGAGGCGGCGGCGCAGCGGTACTTCGGGCGGCCGGCGGAGCGGCTGTCGGCGGGGCAGGCGGCGCTGCTCGCGGGGATGGCGCGCTCACCCGCGCGGAGGGATCCCTACCGGCGGCCGGAGATGGCGATGGCCGGGATGCGCGACGTGCTCTCGCGCATGGTGGAGGAGGGCTTCCTGACGAAGGAGGAGGCGAAGGCGGCGGAGGAGACGCCGCTGGACCTGGTGCCTCCGGAGCGCGTGTTCGAGGTGCCGCACCTGACGACGGCGCTGCTCCAGCGGCTGCCGGAGCTGGGGTTGGACCGTGCGTCGCGCATCGAGACGACCATCGACCCTGCGCTCCAGGCGGCGGTGGAGAAGGCCATCACGGAGGAGCTGCGCGGGCTGGCGCACCGGCGCGTGGGCGAGGCGGCGGCCATCGTCCTGGACAACGCGACGGGCGAGGTGCTCGCGTACGTGGGGTCCTCGGACTTCCTGGACGAGGAGAAGGGCGGACAGAACGACGGCGTGCGCTCGCTGCGGCAGCCGGGGTCGGCGCTCAAGCCGTTCGCGTACGGGCTGGCGCTGAGCAAGGGCTTCACGCCGTCGAGCGTGCTCGCGGACGTGGAGGTGCACCTGGCGACGCCGGGCGGCGCGTACGTGCCGAAGAACTACGACCGGCGCGTGCACGGCCCGGTGCGGCTGCGGGCGGCGCTGGCGTCCAGCTACAACATCCCCGCCGTGCGCGTGGCGGACGCGCTGGGGCCGGAGCAGGTGCTGCGCGTGCTGCGCGAGGCGGGCTTCCAGAGCCTCACGGAGAGCGCGTCGCACTACGGCGTGGGCATCGTGCTGGGCAACGGCGACGTGACGCTGCGCGAGCTGGCGCGGGCGTACCGGGGGCTGGCGCGGGGCGGGGTGGTGGGGCCGTTGAGGGAGGTGCGCGCGGCGTTCGGGCCGGACGGCAAGGCGCTGCGGATTCCGCAGGAGCTGGAGGAGCACCGCTTCCTGGCGGCGCGGCCGGTGGAGCTGCTCACGGACGTGCTGGCGGACGAGGCCGCGCGGGCGCCGGCCTTCGGCCTGGACAATGCGTTGCGGCTGCCGTTCCGCGTGGCGGCGAAGACGGGGACGAGCCGGGCGCACGTGGACAACTGGGCGGCGGGCTTCACGCGCGAGCGCACGGTGGCCGTGTGGGTGGGCAACTTCGACGGCACGCCGATGCGCGGTGTGTCCGGCATCACGGGCGCGGGCCCGGTGTTCGCGCGGGTGATGTCGCTGGCGATGAGGGGCCTCCGCGCGGCTCCGCTGGTGGACCGGAGTCACTTCGAGTCCGCTGAGATCTGCCCGCTGTCCGGCGAGCGCGCGAGCCCGAACTGTCCCGGAGCGATGAAGGAGGTCTACCTGCCGGGCACGGCGCCGCGCCACGAGTGCAAGATGCACCGGAGCGACGGCGCGCTGGACGTGGGCCCGGCGTACCTCGCGTGGGCGCAGGCGGAGGGGCTGACCTCCACGTCGGTGAGCGCGGAGGGCGGGCCGGGGATGGAGCCCGGCTTCATCCTGCCGGCGAACGGGGATGAGTTCCTGGTGGAGCCGGAGCTGCCTGAGAGCGCGCAGGCGGTGCCGGTGCGCGTGATGGCGCCGCGGGGAGCGAAGCTGCTGGAGCTGCGCACGGACGACGGCCGCCGCATCGAACTGCGCCCGCCCTTCGTGACGCGGCTACCAGCGGTGGAAGGGGAGCGCCGATTGGAGCTGTGGGCGCCCGGTGGCTCCGAGCCGCTGGCGGTGACGCGGTACCGAGTCCGATGAACGCGGCGGGCGTCGCCGTGCTCATCGCCGCGCTGGTGGCGGGCACGGCTGCCGATGCCAGGAGCACGTCCTCCAGCCCTGGAGCCATCGCGCGTGAGGCGAAGCCGAAGCCCGCCGCCGATACGCAGGTCGACGTGCGGATCCTCTCCAAGCACCGCCCTGCGCGGTTGAGGCTGGATGGCCCGCGCTCGCTGGAGGTCGTGGCGACGGGGGACACGCTCATCGTGGAGGGCCGTCCGCAACCGAACGTGCTCCGGCTGGACGCGGGCCGCTGGCATGTCCGGGGCCGGGGCGTGGATCGACGCTACGAGGCCGCGCTGTCGCTGGAGGCCCGGGACGGGGAGTTGATCGTCGTCGCCACCTTCGCGCTGGAGGCCTACGTCGCCGCCGTCACCGCCAGCGAGACCGAGGTCGACACCCCCTTCGAAGCGCTCCGGGCCCAGGCCATCACCGCCCGCAGCTATGTGCTCGCCTCCGGCAAGCGGCACGACGAGGCCCGGGCCTGCGACCTCACCCACTGCCAGGTCCTTCGCGGCGAGGGCTTCGCTCGCCACCTGCGCCGCGCCCGCGATGCCGCCCGCTCCACCGAAGGCATCGTGCTGCGCCTGTCCGATGGCGCCATTGCCCTCGCTCCCTTCCACGCAAGCTGCGGCGGACATACGGCCGAGCCCGTGGCCGTGTTCGGGGCTCCGGACCGCACTGGCGCCGCCGCCGTGCCAGACCGCTGCCCCGCGTCTCCGTGGCGCGCGGTCGTGCCTCGCGCGCGGGTGTCGGCCGCCGCGTCGGATGCGCTCGGTGGCCCCGCGCAGGCGGAGGATCTGCTGCTGGACCGGGACTCCAGCGGGGCGGTGGTGCGCATCGTGGACCGCGCTTCGGGACGCGATGCGCGGGGCGATGCCTTCTTCCGCGCGCTCGGGGCCCGCGCCGGGTGGGATCGGATCCGCAGCGCGAGGTTCTCCATGACGCTCGGGGGTGACCAGGCACTCCTCGAAGGGCAGGGCCATGGTCACGGTGTCGGGCTCTGCCAGGCCGGCGCGGCCCTGCTCGCACGGCAGGGGTGGACCGCAGAGCAGTTGCTCGCGCACTACTTCCCGCGCGCCCTCCCCGGGAAGCTCGCGGGCAAGTGAACGCGGGGGCTGGAATGCCCTCCCGTTTTCGCAGTCGTCCGCGAAGGTGACGGCCCTCCAGGGGCTCACCCCCGGGCTCACCGCGAGGGCTTACCAGCACCCGCTGTGCTCCGTATCGATTGCACCAGAGCCCTCAGCCCCGCGCGGTCCGGTGGGGAGGTGGCCTCGCGCACCGGCCGTCCCGGTGCGGGACCCAACCGGGAGGCAATACATGGCGTTCAATCTGATCGAAGCCGTCGGCTCACAGTTCATGCAGAAGGGATTGCTCCAGAAGATCAGCGGCTCGCTGGGGGAGGACCCGCAGGCGACCACCAAGACGCTGCCGGGCGCCATCGCCGCCGTGGCCGCGGGCGTCGCGGATCAGGGCGGCAACGAGGCCGGCGCGCACCGCCTGCTGTCGAAGCTCAACGAGGGCGGCTTCACCGGACCCGACGCGCCCGCGCACGCTGGCGACGTCGGAGAGGGGCTGCTCGACGAGGAGGAGCGCGGGAAGGGGATGCTGAGCGGCATCTTCGGCAACAAGCTGGGCGCCGTCACCGAGGGGCTCACGCGCTTCGGAGGGATGCGCAACGCCGGCTCGGCGACGCGGCTGTTGTCGCTGGCCGCGCCCATGCTGATGGGCGTCCTGGGCAAGCAGGTGCGTGATCAGCGCATGGGGTCATCCGGGCTGATGCAGCTGCTCAACGGCCAGCGCAACAACATCGCCGCCGCGCTGCCAGCGGGGCTGGGTGGCATCCTGGGCTTCGGGGGTACGCGCCACGCGGTCGCGGAGGTCATCGAACCCCACCGCGAGGTGTCGCAGGTCCGGGAGACGGGCCCCGTGCGGGAGGCCCACACCGTGCGAGAGACGCCGCCCCGGCAGACCTACAACCGTCCACCGGAGCGCAAGAAGAGCATCGCCGGCTGGGCCATTCCGCTGGCCCTGCTCGCGCTGGTCGTGCTCGCGTGGGGGGCCCTGCGCGGACGCAAGAACGAGCGCGCCCGGGCTCCGCAGGTGACGCGCACCACCTCGCAACCCGAGCAGAACCGCGTCGCGCAGCCCGTGACGCCCGCGCCCGCCGTGCAGCCGACGACGCCCGCGATGGGCGGCTCCGGGTCGACGGGTTCGGTGGGGCATGACGGCACCGGAGGCTCCGGAACGCAGCCGAGCGGGAGCGCCAACGTGGCGCAGGACGCGGGCACCGGCGGGTCCGGCATGGAGCAGGACGCGGGCACCGGCGGGTCCGGCATGGAGCAGGACGCGGGCACCGGCGGGTCCGGCATGGAAAAGGACGCGGGCACCGGCGGGTCCGGCATGGAAAAGGACGCGGGCACCGGCGGGTCCGGCGCGATGGAGGGAGAGGGCACCGGCGGCTCCGGCCAGGAGAAGCAGCGCGTGAGCGACCCCAACAGCCTGCGTGAGGCCATCAACGGCCCGAGCGCGGAGCAGGGCATCGTGCTGGAGGGCGTGGAGTTCCGCACGGGCTCGTCGCAGATCACCTCCAAGAGCAAGCGCATGGTGGACGAGCTGGGCAACGTGCTGAAGGAGAACTCCGACACGCGCGTGCGCATCAAGGGCTTCACGGACTCCACCGGCAACGCGGACGCCAACCGCAAGCTGTCGGAGACCCGCGCGGAGAGCGTCCGCAACGAGCTGGTTCGCGACGGCATCCCGAAGGACCGCATCGAGGTCAGCGGCGAGGGTGACGCGGATCCCATCGCCTCCAATGACACCCCTCAGGGCCGCGTGCAGAACCGCCGCATCGAGGTGCAGGTGCTCGGTCAGTGATCCCCCGGGCACGCGGTCCCGGCGGCGTCCGGTCCTCACACAGGGACCGGGCGCCGCTGTCTACGTCACGGCGGCCGGCTCCGGCCGGTGCAGCGGTTCCCCCAGCAGCTCCGCCAGGTCGAACGCGTCCAGCAGCGCATGGCCCTGGAGGTCGTTGTTGAAGAAGACCCAGGCGGTCCGCCCCGCGTCGCGCCAGGCCGTCAAGTCGTCCGCCACCCGCCGCAGCGCGCGCCGTCCATAGCGGCCCTCGTAGCGCGAGTGCGCGCCGTGGAAGCGCAGGTAGCGGAAGCCGCCGGTGGGGTGGGGCACCGGCACGTCCACCAGGTCGTGCTCGCACACCGCCGCGCCGTACGCCTCCAGCACCGCGAGCACCTCCGGGTGGTACCAGGCCGCGTGCCGGAACTCGAAGACGTGCCGCACGCCGCCCGGCAGGTGGGCGAGGAAGCGCTCCAGCCGCTCCGGATCCGGCTTCGTCATCTGGGGCGGCAGCTGCCAGAGGATGGGCCCCAGCCGGCTGCCCAGCCGCAAGACGCGCGAGAAGAAGTGCTCCACGCCCTCGCCCACCTCCGTGAGCCGCTTCAGGTGCGTGAGGAAGCGGCTGCCCTTGCAGGCGAAGCGGAAGCCCGGGGGCACCTGCTCGCGCCAGCCGTCCACGGCGGCCTCCGTGGGCAGGCGGTAGAACGTGGCGTTGAGCTCCACGGTGGAGAACACGCGCGCGTAGTAGGGGAGCCAGCGGCGGGCCGGCAGCCCGGCCGGATAGAAGAGCCCCTTCCAGTGCTTGTAGACGTACCCGCTGGTCCCCAGGTGGATGGCCGCCATGGGCTGGAGGATGGGCATGTCCGCCCTTCGTGGCCGCGCCCTGTCCACCGCGTTACACCTCCCGGAAGTTCTCCTCGTGGCTGGCCCGCGCTAACGCGAGGCGTTAGGGCTTCACGCTTGACCCTGCTTTCACCCACCCTCTAGAAGGCCCGCGACCCATGGCGACTCCCGACCGGTTCCCCCTCCCACAGGTCTCTGAAAGCACCCGTAAACCCGAGTGGTTGAAGGTGCGCCTGCCGCATGGCGAGGGCTATGAGCGGGTGAAAGCCATCGTGAAGCGCGTGGGGCTGGCCACGGTGTGCGAGGAGGCCCGCTGCCCCAACATCGCCGAGTGCTGGGGCGGAGGCACCGCCACGGTGATGCTGATGGGCGAGGTGTGCACGCGCGCCTGCCGCTTCTGCCACGTGAAGGTCGGGGCGCCCCCGCCGCTGGACCCGATGGAGCCCATCCATCTGGCGCAGGCGGTGAAGGAGATGAACCTCGAGTACATCGTCGTCACGTCGGTGAACCGCGACGACCGTCCGGACGGGGGCGCCAGCCACTTCGCGTCCGCCATCCGGGAGCTGCGCAAGGAGAGCCCGCGCACGCTCGTGGAGGTCCTCATCCCGGACTTCAAGGGCAAGGAGGAGGACCTGGCCACGGTGGCGGAGGCGAAGCCGCACGTGGTGGCGCACAACGTGGAGACGGTGGAGCGGCTGACGCCCACGGTGCGCGACCGCCGCGCCACCTACCGCCAGTCCCTGCGCGTGCTGGAGTACCTCAAGAACCGCCCGGAGAAGGTCTACACCAAGACGTCCGTCATGGTGGGCCTGGGTGAGACGGACGCGGAGCTGGAGCGCACGTTCAAGGACCTGCGCGACGTGGGCGTGGACGTGCTCACGCTGGGCCAGTACCTGCAGCCGTCGCAGTACCACCTGCGCGTGGAGCGCTTCGTGACGCCCGCGCAGTTCGAGGCCTACAAGACGCTGGCGGAGTCCTACGGATTCCTCTACGTGGCGTCGGGGCCGCTGGTGCGCTCCAGCTACCGCGCCGCCGAATTCTTCATGAAGGGCCTGATGGAGCGCGAGCGCGTCGAGCGACTCGGCTGACCGGACGCACCCCTTCCCCAACCCAGAGAGACACTCCCGCTCATGGCGACTTTCGAATTCAAGCTCCCCGATCTCGGCGAAGGCGTAGCGGAGGGCGAGCTCGTGAAGTGGCACGTCAAGGAGGGCGACCTGGTGAAGGAAGACCAGGTGCTCTGCGAGGTGATGACGGACAAGGCCACCGTCACCGTGCCCACCCCCCACGCCGGCCGCGTCGTGAAGACGCACGGCCGTGAGGGCGACATGGCGAAGGTGCACCAGCTGCTGGTGACGCTGGAGATGGAGGGGAGCGCGCCCGCGGCGGAGGCCCCGGCCCATGGCGCCCCGGCGTCCCCCGGCGCTCCGGCGGCGAGCCCCGCTCAGGCGGCCGCGGCGCCGGCTTCGGCGACGAAGGTGCTGGCCACGCCCGTCACGCGCCGCATGGCGCGCGAGCACGGCCTGGACCTGGCGGAGATCTCCGGCTCGGGGCCGCAGGGCCGCGTGACGAAGGCGGACGTGGTGGCGGCGCTGGAGGGTGGCGGCGCGCCGAAGAAGAACGAGGTCGCGGCCCCCGCGCCCCAGGCCGCGCGTCCGGCGGCGCCGCCCGTGTCCTCGGGCAAGGGCGACGAGCGCATCGCGCTGCGCGGGCTGCGCAAGAAGATCGCCGAGAAGATGGTGCGCTCGAAGTTCACGATGCCGCACTTCGCGTTCGTGGAGGAGGTGGACGCCACGGACCTGGTCGCGCTGCGCACGCGGCTCAACAGCCAGCTGGCGGCGGCGGGGGACGGCACGAAGCTGACCTACCTGCCGTTCATCGTGAAGGCGACCATCGCGGCGATGAAGAAGTTCCCGCACCTCAACGCCAACTTCGACGAGTCGACGCAGGAGCTGGTGGTGCGCGGCGAGTACAACATCGGCATCGCGGTGGCCACGCCGGACGGCCTCACGGTGGCGGTGGTGCGCAACGCGGATCAGCTCACGCTGGGCGAGCTGGCGAAGGAGATCTCCCGCCTGAGCGTCGCGGCGCGCGACCGCAAGCTGAAGATGGAGGAGCTGACGGGCGGCACCTTCACCATCACCTCGCTGGGGCAGAGCGGCGGCCTGTTCGCCACGCCCATCCTGAACCACCCCGAGGTGGGCATCCTGGGCGTTCACAAGCTGAAGAAGCGCCCGGCGGTGAAGAACGACCAGGTGGTCGTCCGGGACATGATGAACCTGTCGCTGTCCTGCGACCACCGCGTCATCGACGGCGACGTGGCGGCGAGCTTCGTGTACGAGATCATCAAGTACCTGGAAGCGCCGGACCTGCTGTTCCTCGCGATGGCGTGAGGACACGCGTCGCGGGGCTCGCCCGACCGCTCCAGCTCCGGGGGGCGGCCGGGACGCGGGGGACTTCCGGAACAGCAACGCTGAAGGCGGGCATCCGCGATGGCCGACAATCCCCGTGAGTTGATCCGCGCCGCGCAGACCGCCGAGCTCCAGGGAGACCGCGCGCGAGCGGCGGAGTGCCTGGAGCAGGCCGCCGCCCTCTACCAGCGCTCTGGGCACACCTCGCGCGCCTCGCAGCTGTTGCGGCAGGCGCGCCAGTTGAAGGCCCGAGCCCCCGACGTGAGCCCCGCCTTCACCGCGGCGATGGCGGGAGGCAAGGACGCGATGGCCTTCCGCGCGGTGGGCTGGGGCGACGCGGTGTCCGCCGCGTTCAACGACAAGGCCGACGCCGTGACACACACGCTGGATGCCCACGAGGACCCCACCGTGACCGGCGGCGCGCCGCTCCCCTCCGAGCCCGGCCTGCCCAGGCTCGCGGGAAGGATCGCCGCCATCGGAGCCCTGTCCCCGGCCGACGCCGTCACGCTGCATGACGGGCCTCGTGCCACGAGCACGGCCAACGGCCTGAACGCGGAGAAGGGGCCCGCCGCTTCTGACGAGGCGCGGAACCCGGCCGCGAGTCCGGCCGCTGCCGCATCCAACGATGCCTCGCGGCCTGCCGTGGATGGAGCCGACCTGGCATCGCAGCGGCCCCTGTCCAGCGATGCCTCGCCGCCTGCCGCGGATGACGCCGACCCGGCAGCGCAGCGGCCCCTGGCCGAGCGGACGCAGGCCGACGACACGGAGGGCCCGCGCGGTGCTCCTGAAGGCGACGTCGTCGTCCCGGGCGGCCTGCTGCTTCCTCCCGAGGAGGACGAGCTCATCCCCGCCACCGGCCTGCTGCGGGCTTCAGGCGCCGAGGACGTCGTCGTCCCCGGGGGGCTCCTGCGTCCACCGGACGAGGACACCTCCCCCGCGCACGCCGAACCGGCACGGGGCCGCCGACGCGAGAAGCGCATCATCGAGCGGGGCCCCACCCGCGCCGATCCCGCCCTGGACGCGTGGTGCTCGTTCTGCTGCCGCCCCCGGGGCGAGGTGGGCGACCTGGTGGCGGGCCCGGCCGGTGCGTTCATCTGCAAGGGCTGTCTGGGCGAATCCCAGGGCCTCCTGGGCGACGTCGTCCCTCCGCCCCCCGTGCGCAAGCCCGTCGTGGAGGAGCCGCGCACAGGAGCCGTGGAGATGGTGGGCCACGACGAGGTGAAGACCCTGCTGGAGCGCACGCTCCAGGCGGGCGCGCGCTGCCTGCTGCTCGTGGGCCCCGAGGGCTGCGGCAAGAGCCTCTTCTTCCAGTCGCTCCAGCGGCGCGGCCAGGGCGTGCTCGCGACCGTGGAGGCGCTGGAGTCCACGCCGGGCACGGAGCCGCTCCTCGTGGAGGACGTGGACCGTCTGGAGTCCGGCGGGCAGGCCGCGCTGGTGGCGTTCCTCTCCGGCCGCCGGGAGCGCGCGGTGGTGATGAGCGCTCGCGGCGCGGTGTCGTCGCTGGGCCTGTGGGTGCGAGGGGAGGGCGGCAGCCTGCCGGTGCCCACCACCGCGGGCATGCTCGAAGCGGTGCAGGGACTCGTGCCGGTGTCCCTGCTGGAGCGCGTGCAGGTGCTGCTCCCGGTGCGCCGCCCCACGGTGCCGGAGCTGGTCGAGGTGGCCCGCCGCTCCCTGGCCCTGCGCCAGCCGGCCGTCACCCTGTCGGAAGAAGTCCTGGGCGCGTTCGCCGCCGAAGCGGTCCGCTCCCCGCGCGCGGGGCATGAGCTCCAGGCGCTCCTGTCGCGCGTCTACGCGGGCAGCTGGAGCCTGGAGGCGGCGCAGACGCCCGCCGCGCCATCCCACAACCCACGAGGGGGGCGAAAGGGAACACCATGAACACGCTCACCGTCTTCCGCCTGGGCCGGGTGGAGTACGAGGACGGACTGAAGCTGATGCACCTGTTCGGCGAGGCCCGCCTGCAGGGGCTCATCGGGGACGCGCTGCTGCTCCTGGAGCACCCGCCCGTCCTCACGCTGGGCCGCGCCGCGAAGCGCGAGAACATCACCGCCACCGACGCGCGCCTCGCGCAAGAAGGCGTGGAGGTGTTCGACACCAACCGGGGCGGCGACGTCACCTACCACGGCCCGGGACAGGTGGTGGGCTACCCCATCCTCCTGCTGCCGGAGGACCGCCGCGACGTGCGCCGCTACGTGCGCGACGTGGAGCGCGGCCTCGTCCAGACGCTCGCGGGCTTCGGCCTCACGGCGGGCGCCATCCCCAAGTGGCCGGGCGTGTGGCTGGGGCACGAAGGCTCACCGGACGCGCGGAAGATTGGCGCCATTGGCGTGCACCTGTCGCGCTGGCTCACCACGCACGGCTTCGCGCTCAACGTGAACACCAACCTGGAGCACTTCCAGCTCATCGTCCCGTGCGGCATCCGCGAGGCGGGCGTCACGTCCATGCAGCGCGAGCTGGGCCACCCCGTGTCCGTCCCGGACGTGGAGGAGGCGCTCGCCCGCGAGTTCACCCGGGTCTTCGATGCGCGGCGCGTGGACGGCACGGTGGACCTGCGCACGGTGAGCGTCGCGGTGGTGCACGGCCGCGGCCCCGAAGCGCGCGTGCTGCTGCTGCGCCGGACGCCGGAGCGCGGCGGCTTCTGGCAGACGGTGACGGGGCGCCTGGAGCCGGGCGAGTCCCCCGTGGAGGCCGCCCGCCGTGAGGTGGCGGAGGAGACGGGCCTCACGCTCCCCGTCGTGGAGCTGGCCTACCGCCACGCGTTCGCGCTGGGGGAGGCGCTGCCGCCGAAGCTGGTGGAGGAGCACGGCTTCGCGGTGCACGCCGCGCCGGACACGCACGTGCGCCTGGGCCCGGAGCACGACGCCTTCGAGTGGGTGGACGTGCCCACCGCCCTCGCGCGGCTGCCCTTCCGGGGCCTGCGCGAGACGGTGACCCGGGCGCTCCAGACAACGCCCAGGCCGTGACGGCCGCTACAGCTCGATGACCATCGCCTCTTTCGCGGCGATGGTGGCCTTGCGGTGCTTGCGCACCTCGCGCAGCAGCTTGTCCATGCCCACGTCGTCGCGGCCCGGGTCGTGGTGGAAGAGCACCAGCTGCTTCACCTCGCTGGCGTCCGCCGCGCGCACCGCCGCCTCCCAGGTGGAGTGGCCCCAGCCCGTGCGGGCCGGCCCGTTGCGGCCGCGGTACTCGTCCTCCGTGTACATGGAGTCGTAGATGAGCGCGTCCGCGCCGCGCGCGAAGTCGAACAGCTTCGCGTCCAGTTCGGTGCCGTGCTCCACGTCCGTCGCGTACACCAGCGAGCGCCCGCCGAAGTCCACGCGGTAGCCCACGTTGCCGCCCGGGTGGTTCAGCTCCAGCGTGCGCACCGTGGCCTTGCCCACCGGGATGTCCTCACCCACCACCACGTCCCGGTACGCCAGGCGCGTGCGGAACACGTCCTCCGCCGTCACCGGGAAGTACGGGGGCACCATCTGCCCGGCCAATATCTGCTTGAGCGACTTGCCGTCCCGAGGCGACCCGTACAGCGTCACGTCGTTCGCCGGAGAGAACATCGGCGAGAAGAACGGCAGGCCCTGCAGGTGGTCGTAGTGGTAGTGCGAGATGAAGATGGACGCCTTGACGGGCTTGCGCGTCGCCACCAGCGCATCCCCCAGGCCGCGCGCTCCGGAGCCCAGGTCGAAGATGAGCAGCTCGTCCCCGCAGCGGACCTCCACGCACGGCGTGTTGCCGCCGTAGCGCCGGGTCGCGGGGCCGGGCGCGGGGATGGAACCGCGCACCCCCCAGAAGCGCACCTGGAAGCGCGCGGTGCTCCGCCGGGCCGGGCGCTCAGCCGGCCTTGGCTTCGGTGTCGTCGTCCTCCGCGAAGAGCTCAATCAGGTGCCCCGTACGCTCACGCTTCGTCTTCAAATAGTCGACGTTATGCGGATTGTGCTCGGTCCGGGAAGGGATTCGGCGCCGGACCGCCACGCCTTCCTCCACCAGCCCGGCGATCTTCAGCGGGTTGTTGGTGATCAGGTCCACCGAACGCACATCCAGCGACCGCAGCATTTCCGCAGCGATGTCGTACGAGCGCAAGTCGTCCGCGAAGCCGAGCTGCCGGTTGGCCTCGTAGGTGTCCAGCCCCTTGGACTGCAGGGCGTAGGCCTTGATCTTGTTGCCCAGGCCGATGCCCCGGCCCTCCTGGCGCAGGTACAGCACCACGCCCAGCCCGTTCTGGGCCACGAAGTCCAGCGCCCGGTCCAGCTGCTCGCGGCAGTCGCACTTGAGGCTGCCAAAAACTTCGCTCGTGAGGCACTCCGAGTGGATGCGCACCGGCACCCCCTCCAGTCCCTTGGGGTCGCCCACCACCAGCGCCACGTGCTCACGCCCGTTGCGCTTGTCGCGGAAGACGATGGTCTTCAGCACCCCGCGGGCCGTGGGCACGTCCGCCTCCGAGTACCGCTCCAGGTGCTGGGTCGGCTTGCGGGTCGGCAGGACCTGGGGTGAGCGCGTGTCGGACATGGTAGGTCGTCTCCCAGTAGGGGGCCGTTACTTCTCGCCCCCCCGAATGCAAGTCAAGGTGACACCCGGAGGGGTGTGGTGAAACCCGCCTGTTTGGATGCGGCGGGCGTGAAATGCGTTGCTCAAGCGACCCAGGACAGGGGGAGCAGCTCCACATGGGAGCCATCAGTCAAACTGCTGGAGTCTTGGGGGAAGTGAAGCAAATGTGTGGCTGCCGAAGCTGAACGCAGGGCCCCCGACGTCTGAGTCCCCAGCGGTTTCGCCCACAGCTCGCCCGCCCGCCAGGTGGCCGTGACGCGGACGAAGTGGGCAAGCCCGGGGGCCTTGGAGAGGCGCCCGTCCAGGCGGCCGGCCACGCGCGGAGGCTCCACGTCCTCCAGCCCCTGGAGCCGGCGCAGGGCGGGGCGGACGAAGAGCTCGAACGTCACCAGGGACGACGTGGGGTTGCCGGGCAGGCCCATGAACAGGGTGCGCCCCCGCTGGCCCACCACCAGCGGCTTGCCGGGCTTGATGGCCACGCGCCAGAAGCGCTGCTCCACGCCCAGGGCCTCCAGGGCGTCCTTCACGAAGTCGTGGTCCCCCACGGAGACGCCGGCGCTGGTGAGGACCACGTCGAAGCCCTCCACGCGCGACAGGGCCTCCTGGACGGCCTCCCGCGTGTCCCGGGCGATGCCCAGCAGCGAGGGCACGCCGCCCGCGCGCCGCACCGCCAGGGCCAGCGCGGGGGCGTTGACGTCCACGATGCCGTCGCCGGGGGGCTCGTCCACCCGGCACAGCTCGTCGCCGGTGGACAGCACCGCCACGCGCGGCCGGCGGGGCACCGGCACCGTGCCCTGGCCCTGCGCCCACAAGAGGCCCAGCTCCGGGATGCCCAGCGGGGTGCCGCGCCGCAGCAGCACGTCGCCCTCCCTCGCGTCCTCGCCCCGGGGGCGGATGAAGTTCCCCGGCCCCACGGCCTCCAGTATCTCCACCGCGTCCGGCGCGTCGGGGCTGGCGGCGGGCACGGGGCGGGTGCGCTCGCGCATCACCACGGCGTCCGCGCCCGGGGGCAGGGGGGCGCCGGTCATGATCCGCGCGCAGGTGCCGGGGACGACCTCCCGGGTGGGGCGCTTGCCGGCGAACACCGTCTCCCCCACGGTGAGGCGCACGGGCAGGGGGCCCGCCAGGTCCCGGGCTCGCACCGCGTAGCCGTCCATGGCGGAGTTGTCCCAGGGGGGCAGGGTGCGGCGGGCGTGGACGTCCTCGGCCAGCGCGCGGCCCAGGGCGTCATCCCCGGGCACCCATTCGGTGGGCAGCGGCGTGCACAGCCCGAGGATCCGCTTTCGGGCCTCCTCCACCGGCAGCAATGCGGGGGTGTCGCTCATGCTGTTTTCCCACCCAAAGTCCGTGGGAAAATCAAGTGTTAGTTTGACAGCCCAGCTGATCATCGTTACAAGCAACCGTGATCGCGAGGCTCGCGTCCAACAGCAGGGGCGTCCCGCCAACCCGTTGATAGCACACGGGAAATTTCCAAGGAGACAGCGTCGATGGCCAAGCCCAAGTCCGGGGCGAAGAAGCCGACTCCCGCTGCAAAAGCCGGTGCGAAGCCTGCCGCGAAGAAGGACAACGCGGCCCGCCTGGATCTGATCAGGAACGCCTCGAAGAAGGTGGCGACGGCCGCGACGAAGGTCGTCAAGGCGGTGGCGGAAGGGGCGAAGGGAAAGGTCGCGGCGGCGAAGAAGGCGGTCGCGGAGAAGGTGGAGAAGGCCCCCGCTGCCGCCAAGAAGGCGGCGGCCAAGGCGGCTCCCCCTGCTGCTCCCGCGAAGGCTGGCAAGGCCGCGCCCGCGGCGAAGGCCGCGGCTGCCGCGCCCGCCGCTGGCAAGAAGGGCGCCGGCAAGGCGGGGGGCAAGTCCCCGCCGATGGTCCCCGCCGGCCCCGCCGTGGAGAAGCCGCGCCCGCGCGCCACGAAGCTCCCGCCCGTGGGCGAGCCGCTCACGAAGCGTGAGATGGAGCAGCTGCTCACGGCCGGCGAGGGCCGCGGCGTGATGGGGGAGGGCAGCCTCAAGGGCCGCCTCATCCTCAGCGGCGAGCTGCCCCACCTGGTCGTCGTCGGCCGCGACAAGCGCGAGCTGACGTTCCTCTTGCAGGGTCCGGATCAGGAAGTGCTGCCGGCCTACGTGGACCACAAGGTCTCCGTGAGCGGGCTCATCAAGAAGACGACCAACCACAGCGGCGTGGTGGAGGTGCGCAAGTACTCCGCCAAGAAGCCGGAGGTGGAAGAGGTCGCGCCGCCGCCCGCGGACACGGAGCCGAAGCTGCGCTACCTGTCGCCCGGCGAGGTCTCCATGGCCGTCGCCGCGGGCATGGGCGCCGGCATCAAGGGCTTCGCCAGCATCCGGGGCAACCTGGAGATGATGGGCGAGGACTTCGTGCTCGTCGTCTCCAACGGCGGCACGCGCCAGCAGGTGTCCTTCGCCATCGAAGGCAAGGCGGCCGTGAAGAGCCTGCGCAAGCACGTGGGGCAGACGCTCCAGGTGACGGGCGTGGTGGACAAGACGTCCGGCTGGGGTGGGCGCATCACCGCGGAGACGGTGGAGCCGCGTCCGTCCGAGGCGCGCTCGGTGTCTCGTGACGAGATGGAGCTGGTCCACATCGAGGGCGAGGTGCCCACGTCCGTGGACGTGAAGCTCAACCACGGCCTCACCGTGCGGCTGCAGGAGCAGCCCGGCGCCACCTGGGCCATCGAGCCCACGCTGGCCAAGCGCGTGGGTCTGCGCGAGGCCAACTTCGAGCCGGGTCCCAACGGCAGCCCGGCCACCCGCGAGTTCTTCTTCACGCCGCGCAACCCCGGCAGCTTCGAAGTGGAGTTCTTCCTCGCCAAGGCGTTCACGCCGGGCGTGGTGGAGCGCTCCTTCAAGATCAACGTCACCGTCAAGCCCTGAGGGCTTGGGCGCACGGGCCCTCCCCGGACCGCAAGGTCCTCTGGGGAGGGCGAATGGGGGCCGGGGGGTTCCCGCCCGCACCCTTCGGGCTTACCCGTTCCCTCAGCGGCCTTGCCGCATCCCCACCGTGAGCCTCTCCCAAGACCACATCCGACAGCTGCTCTCCGAAGCCGACCACCCCCTGGGCTTGAAGGAGCTCCTTCGCCTGGGAGGGCTGAATCCCGGCCAGCAGACTGAACTCAAGCGCGCCCTGCGTGAGCTGGTGCGCGCGGGCGTCATCGTCAAGGACGGCAAGCGCTTCCGGCTGGAAGGCCCGCGCACGCCCCGGGCGCCCGACGCCGACTTCGAATCCCGCCAGGCCCCGTCCACGCCTCCCTTCAAGAAGCGCGGCCCCACGCCGGGCAGCGGGCGCGAGGAGCGCCGGGGTGGCTTCCGGGCGGAGCGTCCAGGGTTCCAGGGCGGCGGCGACTTCCGGCGCTCGCTCCAGCGCGGCTCCCGGGACGACCGCTTCGAGGAGTCCGGGCAGCCCGAGGTGGAGGGCATCCTCCACATGCACCGGGACGGCTTCGGCTTCGTGCACCCGGTGTCCGGCGAGGGGGAGAACATCTTCCTGCCGCCCGGCGAGGCGCAGCGGGCGCTCGACAACGACCGCGTCCTCGTGGAGGTCGCGGGACGGCCGGGCCGCTTCGAGGGCCGGCTGGTGCGCGTGCTCAACCGGCGGCGCGAGCTGGCGGTGGGCACGTACGTGGCGCAGGGTCGGCACTCGCTGGTCATGACCACCGACACGAACCTCCCGGGCCCCATCCGCGTGCCGGCGACGCAGATGGCGCGCGACGGCGACCTGGTGAAGGTGCGGCTGGGCGTGGGCGCCGACCTCCTGGAGCCCGGGCAGGGGCTGTTCGGTGAGGTGGCCGGCTCGCTGGGCCGGCCGGGCGACCCGAGCGCGGAGGTGCTGGGCTCGGCCTTCGCCCATGGCTTCTCCGACGAGTTCCCGCCGGAGGTGATGGACGAGGCGGACGCGTTCGCGGTGAAGGTCACGGAAGCCGAGGCCACGGAGGGCAACCGCCGCGACCTGCGCTCGGTGCCGCTCATCACCATCGACGGCGAGGACGCGCGCGACTTCGACGACGCGGTCTACGCGGAGCCGCAGGCCGGGGGCTGGCGGCTGGTGGTGGCCATCGCGGACGTGTCGCACTACGTGAAGGAGCGCAGCGCGCTGGACGCGGAGGCGCTCAACCGCGCGACGTCGGTGTACCTGCCGGACCGCGTGCTGCCCATGCTGCCGGAGCGGCTGTCCAACGGCATCTGTTCGCTGCGCCCGGAGGAAGACCGGCTGTGCATGGTGGCGGACATGACGTTCGACCGCCACGGCCAGCGCCGCTCGCACGAGCTGTACCCGGCGGTGATGCGCAGCGTGGCGCGCTGCACGTACAACGAGGTGCAGGACGTCCTGGACGGCAAGGACGTGCCGCACCGGAACTTCCTCAAGCCCCAGTTCGAGCAGCTGATGGCGCTGGCGCGCGCGCTGATGGGCATGCGCAAGGCGCGCGGCGCCATCGACTTCGACGTGCCGGAGCACAAGGTGGTGCTGGGCGAGGACGGACTGCCGCTGCGCATGGAGAAGCGCGAGCGCAAGGACAGCCACCGGCTCATCGAGGAGTGCATGCTGGCCGCCAACGAGGCGGTGGCGACGTACTTCCAGGACGAGGGCCTGCCCACGGTGTACCGGTTCCACGGCGAGCCGGATCCGCAGAAGCTGGCGGCGTTCGCGGTGCTGGCGGAGGCGTACGGCTTCCACCTGGACGTGGAAGACGGCGTGTCGTCCAAGGAGCTGGACGCGTTCATCACGCAGCTGGAGGGACACCCGGAGCAGCGGGCCCTGAACCAGCTCCTGCTGCGCTCCATGATGCAGGCCGTCTACACGTCGACGCGCGTGGGCCACTACGGGCTCGCGGCGGAGAACTACCTGCACTTCACGTCGCCCATCCGGCGGTATCCGGACCTGCTGGTGCACCGCATCCTGAAGGCGGTGTGGGCGCGCAAGGGCAAGCGGCCGTCGGAGTCGCAGCTGGAGCGCGAGGAGGAACGGCTGGAGGGCATGGCGCAGCAGTGCTCCGAGCGTGAGCGCGCGGCCATGACGGTGGAGCGCGAGGTGGTGGCGTTCTACGCGGCCCTGATGATGAAGGACCGCGTGGGCGAGGAGTTCGACGCCACGGTGGCGGGCATCGCCGAGTTCGGCTTCTTCGTCGAACTGGACGAGGTCCACGTCGAGGGCCTGGTGAAGGCGGAGACGCTGGGGCCAGGCTCCAAGCTGGACAAGCGCACGCACTCGCTCGTGTATTCGAATGGCCGGCGCGTGCGCGTGGGGCAGAAGCTGCGCGTGCGGCTGCTGTCCGCGAACACGACGTCGCGGAAGATCGACTTCGAGGCGCTCCAGTTCGAGGACGAGGCCCCGCTCCCGAGTGCCACCGGAGCGCGGCCGCCGATGCGCCGCCGCGAGTTCGCCAACGAGGCGCCGGTCCGTCACGCCGGGGCCCGGCACGAGCGCCCGGGCCGGCCCGGACGCACCGAGCGGGAGACTGCGAAGACGGGCCGCACGCCGTGGCGGAAGCCCGTGGCGGGAGAGGCCTCGGACGCGGAGCAGTGGAGGTCGCTCGCGGAGGCGGAGGAGACGCCGTTCGGGGTGAAGACGTGGGAGCCGCCCACGGCCGAGGACGTCGCGTCGGAGGACGCCGCGGCGCTCTCCGGGTACGGCAGCGAAGCCTCGGAGGAAGAGGCGGCCCGGCCGCGTCCGCGCGGGCGGTTCAGCCGGGAAGGGCGCCGCGAGGAGGCCGCGCCCGCGCGTAGCACCTCCCGCTTCCTGCGTGCCCGTCCGGAAGAGGCCCCCGCGCCGAAGGCGGAGCCCGCGACCCCGGCCAAGGGCAAGCGCAAGGTCATCCGTCCCGCGCTGCCCGCGGCCGACGAAGGGGGCGAAGCCGGTACCCCGGAGGCGCCCTCCGGCGCGGACTTCACTCCGCCATCCTTTGACGCCGACGACACCGCGCCGGCTGCTTCACCGCACCCGGGCTTCGACCGGATCCGCGCGCTGGCCGCGCAGCGGGGCCAGCTCTCCACGGGGGCGGCTCCGGGCCGCGCGGGCGCGTCCAAGAAGGTCCGCAAGGCGGCTGCGGGCGCGGGTGGCCGTGCGAAGCCCTCGAAGACGGCCGCGCCGGGGAAGAAGTCCGGCGGGTCGAAGGGCGCGGGCAAGAAGCCGGGGCGCGGAAGCCCGGGCAAGCGCAAGCGCTGAACGCGGGGCCGGGACGTCCGGCCGCGCCGCCGTTCCACTCAAGGAGGCCTTGTGGGTGCTGTGCGAATCGTGGGGTTGATGCTCGCGGTGGCGGGCGGGGTGCTGCTGTTCACCGGGCTCAAGGCGCGGGACTCGCTCACCGAACGCGCCACCGAGCTCATCACCGGCCGCAACACCGAGCAGACCACGCTGTACGTCGCGGGCGGCGGCGCCGCGCTCGTGGGCGGCATCCTGCTGGCCCTCTTCGGGGGAGGACGAGGCCGGCGTTAGGCCCCGTCCCCACCACCCGGACTACTTGTTGGAGGCCTGCGCGGCCTTGGCGCGCTTGGTGGCCTCGCCGAACTGCTTGGTCGCCTCGTTGGCCTGGGCCGTCAGCTCCTCGATGCGCTTGGCGTGCGCGGCGGCGCTGGCCTTGGCGGCGGCGACGCGCTCCGCGGCCTGCGGATCCACGACGGCCTTCTTGCCCTTCTCCGGCTTGGGCGGCGTCGCGGCCTCGACGGCCTCCTGCTCGGCGGCCTGCTGCAGCGCCTTCTCGTGCTCGATGTACTTGAACATCACGATGCGCTTGTTCAGGTACGTGTTGGCCGAGTCCGGGTTGAGCGCGATGACCTGGTCATACGTCTTCAACGCGAGGTCCAGCTCCGAGGGGATCGCGGGCGCGGACATGGAGCGGGCGCCACCGCGCTGCGAGTGCACCTCCGCGATCCAGCTCAGCGCGTCGGTGTCCTTCGGGTTGATCTTCAGGCACTCCTGGAAGTACTGCTCCGCCTTCTCCAGCGGGCCGTTCTTCGCGTACATCGCCGCGACGTTGCGGTAGGCCTCGGCCTTGTCCTGGGGCGTCTTCGCGAAGTCCACCAGCTTCAGCGCGGCCTGCGCGGCCTCGTCCGTCTGGCCGGCCTGCATGAGCGCGAAGGCCTTCTTCTCCCAGACCTTCTCCTGGGTCGGGTCGATCTTCAGCGACTCGTCCAGCTCCTTCACCGCCTCCGCGTAGTTCTTGTCGGCGAGGAAGTTGGTGCCCTTGATCCGGTGCTCCTTGGCCTTCTCCGCCTTCTCGTCGGCGCAGCCAAAGGACCCGCCCAGGGTCAGCAGACCCAGCATCAAACCCACGCTACCCAGCCGCTTCATGCCCAAAGCCTTTCGTGAAGTTCCAGGGGCACGTCCCAGCCAGGGCGCCCCGCGTGGCGCGGAATATACCCGAACTCGCCTCGTGAACCCCCCGTCCTGAAGGCCCGGTCCCTCCTCGGGCGGGCCTCTCCTGCGGGGCTTCAGGAGCGGGAACGCGCGAGCAGGGAGACGAGCAGGGGCGCGCCCAGGGCGGCTGTCACCACTCCCACGGGCAATTCACGCCCCGGGAGGATCAGCCGCGCCGACGCATCGCACAACGCGAGGAACGCGGCCCCCACGACCACGGAGCCCGGCAGCAGCACGCGGCGGCTCACCCCCAGCGTCCGGCGCACGAGGTGCGGGACGATGAGCTCCACGAAGGCGATGGGGCCGCACCACGCGACGCAGGCGGCGACGCCCAGCGCCCCCAGGCCAATGGCCACCGTGCGCACGCGGCGGACGGGGACGCCCTGGGACTCGGCGTGCTCCTCGCCGGCGATGAACACCTCCAGCGCGCGGGTGAGGGCGAGCAGCCCCACGACCGTGACGGCCGCGAACGGAGTGAGGAGCAGCACGCCCGAATAGCCCACCTGCGGCAGGTGGCCCAGCGACCATTGCATGGCGGCCATCAGCTCCGCGGAGTCCGCGGTGAACTGCAACCCGGTGGCGAGCGCGCCCGCCGCCATGGAGCAGGCGATGCCGGCGAGCACCACGTCGTTCATCCGCACGCGGCGGCCCGCGGCGATGGCGGCCACCACCAGGCTGACGCCGAGCGCCCCCACGAAGGCCGCGGCGGTGATGAACGGCATGCCGCCCGGAGCGAGCCGGACCCCCAGGATGATGGCCACCAGCGCGCCCAGGGTGGCGCCCGCCGTGGTGCCCACGGTGCTGGGCGCGGCCAGCGGGTTCGCGAAGAGGGACTGGTACACGGCGCCCACCAGCGACAGCGTGCCGCCCACCAGCATGGCCATCAGCGTGCGGGGCACGCGCAGCTGCCAGAAGATGAAGTCCGCCGAGTCCGGGGAGAATCCCGGACCGATGAACGGCGCCGCCGCGCACGCGGCCAGGCAGACGGCCAGCAGGAGCCAGACCTTCATGGGGTGCCTCCGCTCCGGGGCAGTCCCACGAAGACGCGGTGGCCGTCCGCGGACGTCGCGAGCATGCGCACGCCGAACAGCTCGCCCAACTGCTCCCCCAGGTCGGGGGCGTCGTGGTCCCGCTCGAACGCCACGCGGCCCTGGAACAGGCCCACGACGCGGGGCGCGCGCGTGCCGGGAGCGTGGGCGTGCGTGAGCACGTTGACGTCGTGGGTGACGCAGAGGATGCCGCGCCCCGCGCGCCAGAGGTGCCCCATGCGCGTGTACAGCTCCAGCTGGTGCGCGGGGTCCAGGAAGTTGGCGGGCTCGTCCAGCAGCACCAGCGGGGTCTCCTGCGCGAGCAGCCCCGCCACCGCCACGCGTTGCCGCTCGCCGCCGGACAGCTCCGTGATGGGCCGCGTGGCGAAGGACCCGGCGCCCACCTCCGCCAGCGCCTTGTGCGCCGCCGTCTCGGAGGCGCGGCGGGATTCGGGGAAGCGGTAGCGCGCGGCGACGACCTGCTCCAGCGCGGTGATGGGCTCCGCCGCTTCCAGCCGCTGGGGCAGCCACGCGAGCCGAGCCGCGCGCTCCCGGGGGGCGAGCCCCGACACGTCCTGTCCGTCCACGAGCGCATGGCCCGCGTCCGGCCGCAGCAGGCCCAGCGCCACGCGCAAGAGCGTGGACTTGCCCGCGCCGTTGGGCCCGACGATGGCGACGAAGTCTCCCGGGGCCACGCGCAGGGACACGCCGTCCAGCAGCGTCCGTCCCCGCGCCCGCACCGTCACCGCGTCCAGCGTGAGCCCGGCCGTCATCGCGGGGAGGGCAGGGTGCCCAGGGCGGCGTGGATCCGCTCGACGACGTCGAGGATGGCGGGCCCGGTGGACTGCACGTCGGAGCCGATGACCAGCCGCACCCGGTCCTCGCGCGCCGCGCGCAGGGCGGTGAGCTGCTTCCACGGGGCCAGGACCTGGGCCTGCTGCGCGGCGTCCAGGGCCGGCACGCTGACGAGCACCAGCACCGCGTCCGGATCCAGCGCGATGACCCCTTCCAGCGACAGGTTGGGAGGGCCGGTGCGCTCGTCGGAGACCGCGTTGCGCGCGCCAGCGGCCTCCAGCGCGGCGCCGTGCAGCGACGCGCGCTTCATGTACCAGACCTCCGACAGCGTGCCCGCGACGTCGCCCAGCACCAGCAGCACGCGGGGCGCGTCCTTCGGCGCGGAGCGGGACAGCGTGCGCTGGAGCCGCTCCGCGAGCGCCGTGGCCTGGGGCTCGCGGCCGCTCAGGCGGCCCAGCGCCTTCACGCTGTCCACCACCTCCTGGAGCGACGTCCAGGGCAGCACCTTCAGCGGCGCGAGCGCGGAGAGCGCCTCCGCCGGGGCCTGCTTCACCTGCTGATCCACGATCAGCGTCGGCCGGAGCTTCGCGATGGCCTCGAAGTTGGGGGCGAACGTGGTGCCCACCTTCGGCAGGGCGGGCGTGCCCTCGGGCAGGGCGGTGTAGTCGGACACGCCCACGAGTTGCGCGCCCGCGCCCAGGGCGAAGAGCGTCTCCGTGACGGACGGCGACAGGGAGACGATCCGCCGCGCCTGGGGCTCCGGGGCGGGGGGCGCCGGACGCTGGCAGCCCGCCGCGAGCGCGAGCACCACGCAGAGCAGGGAGGGGAGGCGGAAGAGACTCATTGGCGGGGCGACTTCTAGCACGCGGGTCGCGGGAAGCGGCGTCTGGGTTTCGCTCGGGAGGCGCGGATATCCTGGGGACTCCTCACAGGGGGAATTACCCGGACATGGCTTGGATGAATCTGTCTTCGCGCGCGCTCTGCGCCGCGGCGTTGCTTTGCGGTTCCTCGGCCCTTGCCGCGTCGCCGTTCGCGGAAGGGATGATCTCCATCACGTTGGATGACGGCTGGAGCACGCAGTACACGCTGGCGAGGCCGGCGCTGAAGTCGCGGGCCATCCCCGCCACGTACTACCTGGTCACCGACGCCGTCGCCCAAAGCTGGGGCGGCTACATGACCCTCGCGCAGGTGCAGACGCTCAAGGCGGAGGGCAACGAGATCGCCAGCCACACGCGCACGCACGCGGACCTCACCGCGCTGACGTCCGCGCAGCTGACGTCGGAGCTGCACGACTCGCGAGCGTGGTTGGAGGCGAACGTGGGGGCGGCGTGCGGCAAGGACTTCGCGTCACCCTACGGCGCGTACAACGCGACGGTGATGACGGCGCTGAAGCCGGAGTACGCGAGCCACCGCACCATCAACGCGGGCCGCAACTACCGCGACACGGTCGTCTACGAGCTGCGCGCCAACGACGTGTCGAGCGCGGTGACGGTGGCGCAGGTGAAGGGGTGGATCAACCAGGCCATCGCGGAGAAGAGCTGGCTCATCATCCTCTTCCACGAGTTCACCAGCGGCACGCCCACGCGGGAGACGCAGTACAAGACGACCAACTTCACCAGCATCCTCGGCTACGTGAAGTCGACGGGCATCCGCACCGTGACGGTGGAGGAGGGGCTGGCGCTGACGGACGGCCTCACGGAGGCGCCGCCCTCGGTGGGCACGGTCGTCTACGACGACGCGATGGGCAGCGGCTTCCAGGACTGGAGCTGGGCGACGCACGACCTGGACCAGGCCGTCACGGTGCACTCCGGGTCCACGGCGGTGGGCTTCGAGCCGGACTACTGGGAGGCGCTGATGTTCCACCACACGGGCCTGGACCTGTCGCTGTACCAGTCCGTCGACCTCTGGGTGCACGGAGGCACGACGGGAGGGCAGCAGGTGCGGCTGGCGCTCTACAACGGCGGCACGCCGCTGGGCAGCATCAACCTGGAGACGGCGCTGGGGCACCCCATCGCGGCGGGCACCTGGCAGAAGGTCTCCATCCCGCTGAGCACCCTGGGCGCGACCTCCGGCACGGTGGATGACTTCTACGTGATGGACGACTCCGGCTCGGATCAGGGCACGCTGTACGTGGACGACTTCGTGCTCGTGCCGTACTGAGCCGCGGTGCCGCACCCTGCGCGCGCCGGTGTCATCTCCGGCGCGCGCTTTCAGGCAGCCGGGGCCTACAGCTTGATCAGCTCCACGTCATCCATGTGGATGAAGTTGGAGCCGTTGTGGGCGGGCGACTTGCTGTGCAAGCCGAACTCCAGGTAGCCGTTGGTGACGGAGATGGCGGGCGTCTCCACCAGCGTGTAGTTGCCGTAGCTGCCCAGGTTGGTGATGGCCGCGGCGCAGTCGCCGCAGTTCTTCACCTGGAAGCGCGCGAAGTCGAACGTGCCTCCCTTGCGGAACCAGGCGCGCAGCTTGTAGTTGCCTGACGCCAGGCCCGACTTCGTCTGGTACGTCCACGCCTCGTAGGCCGCAGCCGACGTCCAGTGCGTCAGGTGGAAGCTGCCCGAGTGCCCGCCGTTGTACGTCTCCGAGAACGCCGCCGCCGCCGTGCCGTTCGGGCTCCAGGTGTTCCAGCCCGTCATCCCGCTCTCGAAGCCGGGGTTCGTCAACGTCAGCGGCTGCGTGGTGCCAGGCTGGTACCAGCGCACCCACTCCACCTCCATCGTCTTCTTCGCGCCCCAGGCCAGGTCGACGGAGGCCGGCGCCGGGTTGCCGTACCAGACGCCGCCCAGCGCCAGGTTCAGGATGAGGTAGTGGTTCTGCTGGAACTCCGTCTCGTTGTGGTTGAACGTCGCCGTGGACACGAAGTCCTTGTCCAGGCGGAACACCATGGTGTTCGCCGTCCACTCCACTTCATACGTGTGGAAGTCCTGGGACAGGTCCACGCCGCGGCTCGCGCCCGTGCCCCAGTCCGCGTTGCCGCCGTTGTACCAGTGCACCGCGGACTTCATCCACGTGGGCTCCGTGGACTTCCACTCCAGGATGTCGATCTCGCCCGCGCCCGGCCAACCCGCGCTCTGGATGTTCGAGCCCAGCGTCCAGAACGCCGGCCACATGCCATAGCCCGGCGGAACCTTGATGCTCGCGACAATCTTGCCGTAGCGCCCCTCCACCTTGCCCTTGGTGTGGATGCGGCCGGAATAGAACGACCGGTACTGCCCCGGGCAGTGCGAGTCCGTGGGGTTGTCCGCCGTGCGCTCCGCAGAGATGACCAGCTTGCCGTTGCCCACCGTCACGTTCTGCGCGCGCGGGAACTCCAGCTCGCCCGTGCCGAAGTTGCAGTTGTTGGTCACCGGATCCCAGTTGCTCGTCAGCGCGGTCCACGCGCCCGTGTTCAGCGCCGTGCCCGTGAAGTCGTCCTGCCACGCCAGCGACCAGCCCGCACCGGGGTCGTACGCGCGCTCGCCCTGCTGCGTCTGGCCGTAGCCCTCCGCCTCCACCGGAGCGGCGGCTTCCGGCTCCGGTGAACAGCCGGAGAGGGTGGTCAGGAGTCCTGCGGCGACGAGGCCTGCGCGAAAGGGGCGGTGCATGAATGCTCCGGGGAAAGGGGAGCATTCATATTTGCCGGTTTTGACGCGCCTTGCCAGGAAAGCCAGGAGCGACTCAGCCGAGCCACTGTGGGTTCTGGACGGTCCCGTCGAAGTGGTGGCTCGTCTTGTACTTCTCGAAGGCGCCGTCCCTGGCCGCGTCCTTCGTCTTGGCGAGCAGCGCCTGGACTTCCTTTTCGCTCAGGGGCTTGAAGGTGCGTGCGGCGGTGAGGGCCTGTTGCAGGCGCTCCTGCGAGTCGATGCCGGTGATGACGACGCTGACGGGCAGGGACAGGTTGTAGCGCAGGCACTCGGGCGCGGTGACGGTCTTGCTGTCGAGGATGAACGGGTCGCCCATGGACTTCATGGCGAGCACCCCGATGCCTTCCTTCACGAGCACGGGCAGCACGCGCTTCTCGAAGCTGTTGAAGTGGGCGTCCATCACGTTGAGGGGCATTTGCACGGTGTCGAAGCGGAAGCCGTGCTGCTTCGCCGTCTCCAGCATCTTCAGGTGGATGTCCGGGGACTTGTGCCCGGTGAAGCCCAGGAAGCGCGCCTTGCCGGCCTTCTGCGCGTCCTTCATCGCCTCGATGGCGCCGCCTTCGGCGAAGGCCTTGTCCGGATCATTGTCGCGGATGACCTCGTGGAGTTGGAGCAGGTCCACGTGGTCCGTCTGGAGGCGCCGGAGGGATTCGTCGATCTGCTTCGCCGCGGTCTTCTTGTCGCGGCCGTCGATCTTCGTCATGAGGAAGGCCTTGGCGCGGTAGCCGTCGCGCAGCGCCTTGCCCATGCGCTCCTCGCTCTTGCCGTCGTTGTAGTCCCAGCAGTTGTCCAGGAAGTTGATGCCCTGGTCCAACGCGCCGCGGATGAGCGCGAGGCTCTCCGACTGGTCCTTCTGCTTGCCGATGTGGAAGCCCCCGAGCCCCACGCAGGACACCTCCTGGCCGGTGCGGCCCAGCTTGCGGCGGGGCACGGCGGGCGCGTTCTTCGCCTTCGCGGGCGTGGCCCCCAGCACGGGCGGAGCAACCATCAGCGACAGCGTCGCGGCGAGGAATTCCTTCCGGGTCATGTCAGGGCGTCCTTCCAGAGGAGCAGGTGGCTTCTGGGAGGCCGACGTTGGGACCGCTCCGGGCCGGGGACAACGGGCGCCGGGGCCGAATGTGCAGGAGCCACCGCTGCACGGTGGGTGTGCAGGGCGGTCGGGTGCCGCATAATCGACACCCGCATGCGCATCCCCCTCCTTGTGCGGCGCGTGGGTCCGCTCCTCGCGCTGATCCTCCTGGCCGCGTGCCGCATCGAATCCGCCGCGCCGTCGGGGGGCGCCGCCGTGGCGCAGGCCTCGACCCCGTCCGGCGAGGTGTGGGTCTACACGTCGATGTACCGGCACGTGCTGGATGCGCTGGAGCCGTTGTTGAAGGAGCGGCTGCCCGGTGTGCAGGTGCACTGGTACCAGGCGGGCAGCGAGAAGGTGGCCAGCCGCCTGGAGGCGGAGCGGGCCGCGGGCGCGGTGCGCGCGGACGTGCTGATGACGTCGGATCCGTTCCTGTACGAGCGGCTGGCGAGGGAAGGCGCGTTCCTGCGCTACGCCTCCGTGAACGCGCTGCGGATCCCTCGCTCGCTGCTGGACCTGGACGCGAGGTACGCGGCGGTGCGGCTGTCCACGATGGTGCTGGTGCACCGAGTGGGCGCGGGCGAGGCGCCGAAGTCGTTCGCGGCGCTGGTGGACGGAAGCTGGAAGGGAAGGGCAGCCATCGGGGATCCGCTCACGTCGGGCACCGCGTTCACGTGGGCGGTGTTCCTGCACGCGAAGCGCGGGGAGGCCTACTTCTCGGGGCTGAGGGAGAGGGGCGCGGTGGTAGCGGGAGGCAACGCGGCGGTGCTCCAGAAGGTGGAGAGCGGCGAGGTGGACGCGGGCGTGCTGCTCCTGGAGAACGCGCTGGCGGCGAAGGCGAAGGGCAGTCCCATCGAGGTCATCTGGCCGGAGGACGGCGCGGTGGTCATCCCCGGGCCGGTGGGGCTGTTCGCCGCGACTCGAAACCCGGTGGCGGCGAAGGCCCTGGTTGACGTGCTGCTGTCACCGGAGGGCCAGCGCATCATCGTGGAGAAGGGGGACATGCACGCGGTGGATCCGCGCCTGGGCGGACCCCGCGGAGAGTCCGGTGTGGAAGGTCTGCTGGGCCGCGCGCAGGCGTGGACTCCGGAGTTGCTGGAGCAGGGCCTGCTGCACGGTGGCGACATCAAGGAAGCCTTCAGCCGGGCGTTCGCGCGATGAGCCAGGAGCGCCTGTCCAGTGTCGCGGAGACCTCCCGGCCGATGGGGCTTCAGCGGGTCCGACAGTCGGACCGGTTTCCGCTGTTCGGTTTCCCCAGAGGCCCCTGGCCGGGGGCCGCCAAACGGGTCCGACAGTCGGACCGGTTTCCGCTCCGTGGGTGGACCTGGAGCCCCCCGTCGACGGCGCATGACGAGATGCGTAATGGCCGTGGGAACTCGTCGGCCCCGGGTGGGCCGGGGCGGTTGTCCCAACTGGTCCGACAGTCGGACCAGTTCGCGTGGTGCGCCGCGGCCGGGGAGGCCCGACAGGATTCTCCCTTTCTCATCGCCGGGGACGCGCGATGAGAGGCCGGTGGCTTGCGTTGGCCGCGTGGCTCGTACCGTTGCTGCTCTTCGCGGTGGGGCCAGTCGTGGCGTTGCTGATCCGGGGCGTAGGGGCAGCGACGGGCGGGCTCGGGCACGTGCTCGCGGCGGAGTCGGGGGCGCTGGTGAACACGCTGGGCATCTCGCTGGGCGCGACGGCGTGGGCGCTGTGCCTGGGGGCTCCGCTGGCGTTCCTCCTGTTCCGCACGGACCTGCCCCTGCGCGGCGCGTTCACCGTGTTGTTCACGCTGCCTTCCGCCATCCCCGCGTTCATCTGGGGCATGGGGTGGCTGTCGCTCGCGAGCCCTCGCGCGGGGTATCTGAACCGCATGCTGGGCGCGGACGTGTTCGACCTCTATGGCGCAGCGGGCATCGCGTTCGTGGAGGGCCTGTCGGGCCTGCCGCTGGTGCTGCTCGCGGGGGCGGCGGCGCTGCGGCGCGTGGACCCCGCGCTGGAAGAGGCCGCGCGCGTGTGTGGCGCTTCGCCGCTTCGCGCCCTGCTGAACACCACCGTGCCCCTGGTGCTGCCCGCGCTGCTGTCTGGCGCGGTGATGGTGTTCCTCATGGCCGCGTCGTCCTTCGGTGTGCCGTACCTGCTGGGCGTGTCGGCGTCGCCACCCACGCGTGTCCTCACCACCCGCATCTATGAGCTGGTGCTGCTAGGCAGCGAGGAGGGCTTGCCGCGTGCATCGGTGCTCGCGTCGTTCCTCCTGCTGCTCACTCCGCTGGCGCTGGGACTGACCTGGGTGCTGGGCCGGAGTGGACGCGTGCGGTTGAGCGCGGGCAAGGGCGTGTCTCCGCGCGTGCTCGCGCTGGGGACCTGGCGGACGAGGGCGCTCATGGGGGTGGGCATGGTGGGTGGAGTGCTGGTGGTCCTGCCCCTGGCGGCCATCCTGCTGACGTCGCTGCAACGCAGCTTCGGCGCGGCGCTGTCGTGGGACACGCTCACGCTGTCGCACTGGTCCGGCGTGCTGTGGGACGCGCGCACGCTGCGGGCCACGGGGCGCAGCGTGTTGCTCGCGGCCGGGGCGGCCCTGCTGGTGGTGGGGCTGGGGCTCGCGGGTGCGCTCCTGCGGCGGGCCTTCCGTCGCGGCGGCGCGGGCGTGGAGGCCATGGCGGTGTGGCCCTTCGCGGTGCCGGGCACGGTGCTGGCGCTCGCGCTGCTGGTGGCGTTCTCACGCGACTGGCGGCTGGTGGTGTTGGATCGCTTCGCGTTCGTGCTGGCCCTGGCGCACACGCCCTGGCTGCTGCTCGTGGGCTACGCGGGCAAGTACCTGGCCCTGGGGGAGCGCAACAGCTCCGAGGCGCTGGCCCAGGTGGATCCCTCCCTCGCGGAGGCCGCGCGCGTCGGAGGTGCGGGGCCCATGCGGGCGTTCGTGGACGCGACGCTGCCGCTGCTCCGTCCCGCGCTGACGGTGGCGTTCGTGCTCGCGTTCCTCGCGTGCGCCACGGAGATCACCTTGTCCGTGCTGCTGGTGCCCGCGGGCTCCGAGGTGCTGGGCACCTTGCTGTTCGAGTTGCAGAGCTACGCGGACCCGGCCGCCGCGGCCGTGCTCGCGTGCGCGTTCGTGGCGCTGGTGGTGGCGGGACAGGCCGTGCTGGCGTGGGCTCGTCGTCGTGTACCGGAGGTGCGGTGATGGCGGCCATCGTCCTGGAGGGACTGGTCAAGGCCTACGGCGGGACGCCCGTGGTGCGCGGCCTCAGCCTGGAGGTGGGGCAGGGCGAGCTGGTGTCCCTCCTGGGCCCTTCCGGCTGCGGGAAGACGACGACGCTGCGGATGCTCGCGGGGCTGGAGCATCCGGACGTGGGCGTCATCCGGTTGGGGAGCGACGTCGTCGCCGGACCCGGCGTGCGCGTTCCGCCCGAGAAGCGCGGCCTGGGCATGGTGTTCCAGAGCTACGCCATCTGGCCGCATCGCAGCGTCGAGGCGAACGTCGCCTATCCCCTGGTGCTCCGGAAGGTGCCTCGCCACGAAGTGGCGTCCCACGTGCGCGAAGCCCTGCGGTGGGTGCGGCTGGAGGCCTATGCGGCGCGAATGCCGCATGAGCTGTCCGGCGGGCAGTTGCAGCGCGTGGCGCTCGCGCGGGCGCTGGTGGCGGGGCCTCGCGTGCTGCTGCTGGACGAGCCCCTGTCGAACCTGGACGCGGCCCTGCGCGAGGAACTGCGCGCGGAGATCGCCGCGCTTCGCGCCCGGCTGGGCACGACGCTGGTGTTCGTCACGCACGATCAAGGCGAAGCGCTGGCCCTGTCGGATCGCATCGCCGTGATGAACCGGGGCGTCATCGAACAGGTGGACACTCCGGAACGGCTGTACCGGGAACCCGCCACGCCGTTCGTCGCGGGCTTTGTTGGGGGCGCGAACGTGCTGCGCGGTGAGGTCCGCGCGGGCGCCTTCCACTGCTCGGGGACGGACACCGCGTTCGAGCTGCCCAGCGATGCGAAGGGCGGACCGGGGACGCTGGTGGTCCGCCCGGAGGACCTGGAGCTGGGGGACACCGGCACGCCGCTGGTGCTCTCCGCGCGCCTGTTCCTGGGCCATGCGGCGGAGTACCGCTTCCCGGTGGGGGACGCGTTCCTTCGCGTCATCGGACCGGCGCTGGAAGGCGTGCGCGCAGGACAGACGCTCCGGGTGCGCGTGCGCAAGGCCACCGTTTTCGACGCGGGCGCTTGAGGCTCAGTACAGCGAGGTCTTCAACCGGCCCGGCAGCTCGCGGTCGTACTCCCCGCCGTTGATGGTGCCCTGGCTCAGCGCTTGGAGGATGGCGCCGTTGCTGGGCAGTTCCGCTCGCGCGACGTGGCGGGCCGGGTCCCAGAGCCCGGAGCGGATCAGCGCCCGGCTGCACTGGAAGAAGACCGTCTCCACGGTGATGCGCAGGACCGAGCGCGGCAGCTTCCCCTCGAAGGGGAAGCGCTCCAGCATCGACGGCTCGATGACGATGCTCGCGCGGCCGTTGACGCGCAGGGTCTCGTTGACGCCGGGCACGAAGAACAGCAGCGCGACGCGCGGATCCGCCAGGATGTTCCGCAGCGAGTCGATGCGGTTGTTGCCCCGCCGGTCGGGCAGCAGCAGCGTGTGCGCGTCCTCGATGACCACGAAGCCGGCGGGGTCCCCTCGCGGCGAGGCATCCAGCCCTCCAGGGCCGGACGTGGCCAGCACCATGAACGGCGAGCGTTCGATGAAGGGCCGGTACGCAGGGTGGAGGTGGTCCACCTCCTTGAGCACCGACGACTGCCCGACGGCCCCGTACAGGCGTTCAAGCGTCTCCACGTCCTTCACGGTCTGCATGGCGCCACCTCCAGGACGGGCATTTTCGCTTTTAAAATGCCCATGTCACACGCGGGCCATGCTGCGTCGTCCTGGGGATGAGGGTAGGCACTTCGCCGCCCGGAACAGGGAGTTCCTAATGAAGCCCAGGATGAATCCTTTCGCGGTCGCGCCGGAAGCCGTCAACGTCATGCTGGAGCTCAGCAAGAAGGTGGAGGCCCTGGGGCTGGAGCGCAGCCTCCTGGAGCTGATCAAGATCCGCGCCTCACAGCTCAACGGCTGCGCCTTCTGCATCCACATGCACACGCGCGACGCCCGCGTGCACGGGGAGACCGAGGAGCGCATCTACCTGCTGGACGGCTGGCGGGAGTCGCCGCTGTACACCGAGCGTGAGCGGGCGGCCCTTGGCTGGACCGAGACCCTCACGCTCGTCTCCGAGACGCACGCCCCGGACGAGGACTACGCTGCGCTCAAGCCGCACTTCACCGAAGAGGAGATCGTGAAGCTGACCCTCATGATTGCCATCATCAACTCCTGGAACCGGTTCGCCATCGGCTTCCGGAACGTTCACCCGGTGGCCGCTCGCAGTGACGCCGCCTGACCTGAATCCCGCGGACGTCTTCGACCCGCTCCGCCCCCGGCTGCTCCGCATCGCGTACCGGATGCTGGGCATCGTCGCGGAGGCGGAGGACGTGGTGCAGGAGGCGTATCTGCGTTGGCACCAGACGGACCGCGCGGCCGTGCGGGACGCCGAGGCCGTGCTCGTCCGCACGGTGACGCGCCTGTGCCTGGACGTCCTGAAGTCCGCGCGTGTCCGCCGCGAGGAGTACGTGGGCACCTGGCTCCCGGAGCCCATCATCGAGCCAGTGGAGGGCGACGACTTGACGCTGACCCTGATGATGGCCCTGGAGCGCCTGTCCCCGCTGGAGCGGGCCGCCTTCCTCCTGCACGACGTGTTCGGCATGGATTTCGAGGAGGTGGCGAAGGCCATCGACCGCGATCCCGCCGCATGCCGCCAGCTCGCCAGCCGGGCACGGGCCCACGTGCAGGAGGCCCGGCCCCGCTTCCCCGTGTCGGAGGCGAAGGGGCACGAGCTGGCCTCTGCGTTCCATGCCGCGTCACGGAGCGGGGATGCGCACGCGCTCAAAGCGCTCCTGGCCCAGGACGTCATCCTGTACGCCGACGGTGGCGGCAAGGCGAAGGCGGTCCTCAACCCCATCTACGGCCAGGAGAAGCTGTTGCGCTTCTTCGCGGGGCTCAGCCGCATCGCGACCGTGCGCGCGGCGCAGCTCGTATACGAGGGCACCATCGACGGCCTGCCCGCGTACGTCACGCTGGAGGCGGACGGGACGCTGCAGACCACGGCGCTCGCCATCGAGGACGGCCGCATCGTCGCCCTCTATGTCACGCGCAACCCCGACAAGCTGAAGGGCATCCGGCGGGCGGTGGGCAGCGAGCCGTCGTAGGGGTTCAGCGCGCGGCGAAGGACTCGCGCGCGAAGTCGACGAACTGGAGCAGGGCGGGCGTGGCGCCGGACTACCTCCAGGCTCCGTCACCGGCAGGTCGATGAAGGCCACGCCGGAGGGGTGCTCCGGATAGGGTGGGGCGCATGTCCCGTCGCTTCCACTCCGAGCCGTTGCTCCTCGTGCTGCGCCACCTGGAAGCGTCGCTGCCGTCCGGACCTGTCTCCATCGAAGTGCCGGATCCGGATCTGGGCCACGGACGCTATCCCGGGGAGCGCGTGGAGGGCGGGCTCGTGCACCGGCCGCTGCGGAGCTGGTGCGACCTGGCGGAGGGGCTGTCGTGCCGCCTGCGCACGCCGCGCGCGGTGGACGCGACGCACGTGCGGCTCACGTTCGAGCCCCTGGGGCCGGAGGCGTCGTGGCATGCCGGAGGCGGGGCTCGCACGCAGGCGCCGCAGGAGCGCTACGGCGCCGAGTCCGACTTCGCGCGCGTGCGGAAGTTCGAGGACGCGGGCTTCCTGGTGCCCTGGCTGGAGGCCGTGGGGCGGCTGGCATTGCCACCGGGAGCGCGGCTCCTGGATCTGGGCGTCAACCGGGGCGACGAGCTGGCTGCCTTCGCGGACGTGGAGGGCATCCGCTTCGTCGGCGTGGACCACAGCGCGAGCGCCCTGGCGGAAGCTCGGGCGGCGTTCCCGGACGCACGCCATGCCTTCGTGCAGGCGGACCTGAACGCGCTGCCCCCGGACCTGGGCCGCTTCGACGCGGTGGTGTCGGTGGGCACGTTGCAGAGTCCGGGCGTGGATGACCGGGCGTTGTTGCGCAAGCTGGTGCAGGAGCACCTGGAGCCCAAGGCCGCGCTGCTGCTGGGCTTCCCCAACTCACGCTTCCGGGACGGCGAGGTCGTCTACGGAGCGCGCGTGCGCAACCTGCGTGAGCCGGACCTGTCGCTGCTGGTGAAGGACCTGTCCTTCTACCGCCGCTACCTGCACCAGCACGGCTTCCGCACGTTCCTGGGCGGCAAGTATGACCTGTTGCTCACGGCTGTGAGGGGGCAGGGGTTCGGCTCGGATGCCGAAGACACCTGAGTCAAGACCGCGTGTCTCGCTGCGACAGGAGATGGGCCGTGACAGGCACCACCAGCAGGCTGGCCATCCAGACATAGAAGCCGATGGCGGTCAGCCTGGGGGCTCCAGGTCCCCGCCAGCGGACACTGTCCGCAGCGGGGCCTGGCGACCCGGGTCTACTTCGCGGCCTTGGCGCGCAGCTTCTCCAGCGTCTGGGCGAGGCGGCGCGCGCGGGTCTCCTCTTTCTTCGCCTCCGTGAGCGCCTGCACGAACTCCTTGCGGTGCGTGAAGGCCAGCTTCGTGAACACGTCCCGCAGCGCGGGCTCCGCGTCCAGCGCGCGCTGGAGATCCTCCGGCACTTCGATCTCCCGAGGTGCCGTGTCCTTCTCCAGCGTGATGCTCAGCATCGCGCCTTCCTCCACGCCCGCGGCCTCGCGCACGTCCTTGGTGAAGCCCAGGTAGGTGATGCCGCCGTACACCATCAACCGGCTCCGGAAGGGATGCCCGTTGACGGTGCCCACCACGGGCGGCCGTGCTTCACCGTATTCCTCGCGGCTGTCGAACGGACAGCGCACGAAGCGGCCTCCCGCGTCGTTGGCCACTTCGAGCTTCGCCTTGAACTTGCGTGAGGCCATGGGCGCGTCTCCCTGCTACGGCTTGACGAACTTGAACGCGAACCGGTCGCTGGTGCCCCGGCGCTCGCCCGCGGCTCCCGGGCTGGAGTTCCAGTCGCGCGTGTCCTCGGGGTTGCGCCAGGTGTTGGCCTCCTCCTGGAGCTTGAAGCCCGCGGCCTGCACCTCCTCGCGCACCAGCTGCTCGTCGATGCGGTGCAGCGTCTGGCCCTCCGTGATGCCCGTGCCCGGCCGCCCGCTGGAGTCGAGGATGACGTAGACGCCGCCGGGCTTGAGCGCCTGGAACACCGCCGCGTTCATCTTCGCCCGGTCCACGGCCAGCCAGCCGGTGTCGTGGTAGATGATGTGGCTCACCACCGCGTCCAGCGTGCCGTTCAGCTCGGGCGGGAAGGGGGCGTCCAGCTCGCGGTCCAGGCGCACCACGTTCTGGTTCACCGGCCGCGCCAGCCGCTCCTGCCACGGCTTCTCCGCGAACCGCTCCAGCACGACCTTGGGATTCTCACCGTACACCTTGCCCGTGGGACCCACCGCGCGCGCCAGCAGCTCCGTGGTGTATCCGCCGCCCGCCATCAGCTCCGCCACCTGCATGCCGGGCTTCACGCCCACGAACTCCAGCAGGGCCGCGGGGTGCCGGCCCGCGTCCAGCTTGCGGTCCGCCTCCGTGCGGTCCGGCGCGTCCACCAGCGCCTGCGCCGGCACGGACGCCGCCTGGGCCTGCGTGGAGGACGCCGGAGCCGTGGGCGTCGAGTGGGAACAGCCCGCGAGGGCAAGGAACGAGACCGCCATCAGTGCATTGCGCATGGCCCATCCATATCGCTGGCGTCCGCGCCTGCCTTCCGAAAAGAAGGCAGTTGTCCGCTTGCGGGACGCTCGTGGCCAGCTGGCTGCCTGCGCGCTGCGCGCTGACGAATAGGCCTTGTGGTTCCTGGCGGGTCAGGCGACCTCGTGCGCGGCCCTGGCCCAGCGCACGCCGTGCAAGCCCAGGCTCCGCGCCTCGGACTGCATCAGCGAGCCGTACTGCTCATCCACCCACTGGCGGAAATAGGCGTCCGGCGCCGCGAGCACCAGGTGTCCGTCCTCCAAGCCCACCGCCCGGGCCTTGCTCAGCCAGGACAGCGCGTACCGCTTGCCCTGGGCACGCACGCCTTCCAGACACGCGCTCCAGACGCGAGCGGACTCCGAGGACGCGGCCTCCGCGGGGACCGCGACACCGGCCTCCGAGGTGTCCGCCTCCGCTCCGTCCTCCAGCGGCGGGACGTAGCGCGTCCAAACGCGGGGCGAACAGAACGCGACGACGGTGCCTACGGGCTGCCGGGTCCGGCCCCAGTCGGACTGGAGGTAGCCCTGGCAGGCGGCATGGAGCCGGGCCTCATCGCCGTCCACGCCGCGCAGCGCCTGGGCGTACCAGTCCGCCCAGCCGGCGGGCGGCTTCTCCCGGGGAACGCCCCGGAAGGCCTTCGCCCGGGCGTCCTGGAAGGTGTCGAAGAAGGCCGCCGCGCGGGCGGCCAGGGTGGGGGCGGGGAGGGGACGGACCGCGTCCGGAGGCGGCTTGGGTGTGTCCTCGCGGGGCGGGGTGGCCGGGACCAGGTGCGTGCCGGGGAGGGAGAGCTGGATGGGATCCTGCTCCGCTTCCGGGGGCGTGGTGTCCTCGACCGCGAGGAGGGCCACGGGAGCCAGGTGGGCCGGGAGCGAGGCCGCGTTTTCCAGTTCAGTCAGGTCGGCAGCAGCAGATGAAGATCTCTTCTTCTCCTTCTCCCTTCTGTTTCTGGCGGAGGACGTCCCGGACGTGTCCTTGGGACGTCCGGCGGACACGTCGATGCCCCGGGCGGCGGCGCGCTCACGCCGCTTGCGCTCGGCCTCCTTCTTCCGCTTGTCGAGCACTCCGACGTAGCGATCGCAGAGGGTGAGGCGCACGCCGTCGTCTTCACGGATCAGGAGGCGGGCGCGGAGGAGGGCGGACCAGAAGGCGCCGGGGGTGCCCGTCCAGCGGACAGCGGACTCCAACGCCTCAATCCACACGGCTTCGTCCGCGGACGCGTCCCACGCCTGTCCTTCGGACGCGTCCGCGGACGGTCCGAAGGACACGAAGCGCCCTTCGGGCAGTGCCTGCACGGCCCAGATCTGCAGCTCCACCATGGCGCCCAGGAACGCGCGGCGCTCCATGCCCAGCGAACGCGCGGCGCCGATCACCGCGAGGCTCATGGGGAAGCCCACGTCCACCTGCACCCAGTCCAGACCCGCCACGTCCACGCCTCCCAGCCCGGACGCGGTGAAGCGTCCGGCCCTGTGCCCTGGTGCCCGCTACGAGCGCACGTCGCTGCCCGATGTCGTGGGTCGTCCCCCGGTCCGCTGCTCCTGCGTTGATCGCACGGAGCCGGCCAGAAGCCGGGCGCACCACGAGCGCAGGAGGTGGGATGGGGGCGGGGGATGATCCACGGACCCGCGATCTGTGTCGTCGGGCCCGAACCGTCTACCCCCCGGGTTCTCCAGCGGACGTCCCGCGAACGGCGCTACAGGGCGCTACAGCGGAAAGAGGCCGTCGCTCCACAGAAGGGAGCGACGGCCGGGAGCCCGCGTGGATTAGCGGACGGGGGCCGTCACGGCCCGTTCACCTGGAGGTTGTCGATGGCCAGACCGCAGCCGACGCCGCCGGAGGTGCTGGTGAGCTGGATGCGCGACGTGGTGCTGGTGGCGTTGAACACGTAGGTGCGCAGGCTCCACGACGCGGACGCGTTGGAGAAGCTGGCGCTGGACGGGCCATAGTTGATGGTGGCCGACCGGGACACCGTGGCGCAGTTGGGGCTGTTGGACAGGTAGAACGTCACCGTGTAGCCGGCGCCGACGACGGTGGGGACGTCCTGGTACAAGGAGCCCGCGCCCAGGCCGTTGAGGTCAATGGACTGCAACCCGTTCTGCGCCGCCTTGTACGGGCTCCGCATCACCTTGATGCCGGAGGTGATGGTCCAGCCCGGCAGCGCGGTGCTGCCCGCGCTGAGGACCACGTAGTTGGAGGCAATGGCGTTGGTTTCGAAGCTGCCGTTGGTGGCGACGTTGATGCCCTGCTCGACGTTGCCCAGCTCCGGGTCGTTGATCACCGCGTCCGGGCCCCCACAGCCCGCCAGCGCGAAGAAGCCAAAGCCCGCCACCGCGCTGCAACGCAGCACATGCTTGCGATTCATGATGTGATTCCCCCTGAGATGTGTTTCGCCCGCGCGCCGTGCGACAGGCGAAACACACACTACATGTTTTCACATGTGGTGTGTGAAACTTCACATTCAGGGTTGCTGCCCTGGCTGCCCTCCAGGCGGGTCAGGGCGCAGTGCAGGTGCTGGAAGGGCTGAGCACGGCGCCTGGGTCGATGGAGCAGGATTGGACGCTTCGCAGGTGGACGTAGCCGGCGGCGCCACCGCCGCCGCCACCGCCGCCCCTGGTTCCAAAGCCATCCATGATGCCATCGCTGCCCTGGGTCGGGGAGGCCATCCGGGCCCCTCCCGCGCCTCCGGCGCCACCCGTGGTATTGCCCGTGGTGCCGCCGCTGGCAGGGGTTGCCGTCGTCTGGGACCCGTTGGCGCCATCCGAGCCTGCATTGTTGGCGTCGGAGCCACCCTTGCCTCCGCCGCCACCGTTGGCGGTGATTCGGGCCGCGGACGTGAGTTGGAGTTGGAAGGCCTCCAGCACGATGCGCCCGCCGCTTCCTCCTCCGCCGCCACCGGCTCCGGCGGAGCCACTGGCATCGCCGCGTTCGCCGCCATTGCCGCTCGCCGAGAGGGTCTTCGCCACGGTCAGCGTGCGTGACACGGAGAGCTGGAGCGCACCGCCTCCCGCTCCGCCCTTGCCACCCGCGGCGGATTGATTGCCTCCACCATTGCCTCCCGCGCAGCCTCCCAGCAAAGGCTGGGGCGTGGCCGGGCGGCCATTGCCCGCGCCGCCCTGGGTCGGGCCGTTGCTGCCCTTGCCGCCGCTCCCGCCGGGGGTGCCATTGCCCGCGCCGCCACCGCCACCGCCAGTGCTGCCAGTGAAGGTCCCGGCGACGCCGTTGGAGGAACCGCACTCCGTATTGCCATTCAGGATGCTGCCCGTGGTCAGCAGGGATTGGTCCACGTTCGCATTGCCGTACACGGCCAGGATGACGGGGGAGGGACCCTTGATGGTCAGGGTCCCATTCAGCACCAATGTCCGCACCGGGATGAGCAGGGCGGGAGGGTTTCCGGAGCCCTGGGAGAGCGATTGGATCTTCAAGGTGCTCAGCGTCGTGACCGCGGCTTCGGGCGCGAAGGTCGAAGTGGCGGTGTCGAACGTCACGTCCGAATTGGTCCTGAGCTCACCGATGTCCGCGGCCGCGATGGCGTTCGGATCGAAGTTGTAGGGCTGATAGGGGAACGGGCTGCAAGCAGCGCTCGCCAGGCACACGCCCGGAACTCCACTGGAGGTCGTGCAGGCCGCGTTGAGGTCGACCTCGAACTCACATTCGTTGCTCACCGTGCACTGCTGCTTCACGCGGTGGCACGCAGGAGGGGAGCAGGCCGTGGGCGTGCCTACGCAGTGGCCATTCCCATCGCATTGGTCCGCCTGGGTGCACGTCAGCGGATCCTGGCAGGACGTGGTGGCCGGGAGCGGGGCGAAGGCACAGGCACCGGTGGCTGGGTTGCAGGTGCCCTGCGCATCAAAGCACTGCTCCGTGCCGGTGCAGGTACGCTGCGTGCCCGCGCACATCCCGTTGGCGCCGCACTTGTCATCGTTCGTGCACTTGTTGCCGTCGTCGCAAGGCTGTCCCGCAGGGGACTCGGCGGCGACGCACATTCCCGTGGCGGGCTGGCACTCCTGCCGCGGTTCGCACGCGCCGCTGGGCTGGGTACAGGTCTTCGTGCTCGCGGGCACACATCGCGCCTCCAGGCCCGCGCCTTCGCAGTGGTCGCCCACCGTGCAGGCGTTGCCGTCATCGCATGCCGAGCCCCCGCAGCCCGCCTCCTGGCAGCCCACCCGCTGGTTGCAGTTGAGGTCCACCGTGCTGCCGCAGGTCTCGGTGGCGCCGGGGTGGATGGCCCCGTTGGAATCATCGCAGTCAGTGGGCTTCGACCACGTGGCACCGGCCAGGTAGCCGTCCTCGTCCCCGTCCGACGCGAAGAGCTGGAGGCTCAGCTGGGCGAACGCCTTCGCGGGGACGACCACGGGCTGCTCGCTGGCGCGCGCCTCCACGACCTCCCCCGCGCACCGGTCCCCCGCGGCCTCCGTGTACGACGACACGGTGACGCTCAGCGCCGTGTCCCAGTCCGCCTTGCGGCGCACCGCGACCAGGAGCTCGTTCTTCTCCGTGTTCTTGAACCGGGTGGCCGGGATGTCCGTGGCCTCCTGGTGCCCCTGCGCGTCCTTCGCCTCCACGCGCACGCACGCGGGCTTGAAGGAGCCGTACGTCACGGACACCCGGATGGCGCCTTCGTCGGGAGCCTTCTCCCCACAGGCAGCCAGCAACACCACACATCCCAGCAGGCAGAGCCGATACATGGCGCCGCACTGTACTCAACCCGTCCGGGAGCAGGGGAGCGGGGTCGCCTGGACCCCGCTCCTCCGTCACAGGGGGCTTCAGCCGCGCAGGGACACCACCGTGACACCGTCGCCGCCCTCGTGGCTCTCCCCGGGGCGGAACATGCGGATGTACGGCGACGCGGCCAGGTGGTCGCGGATGGCCTGCTTGAGCGCGCCGGTGCCGTGGCCGTGGATGATGAGCGCGGCCTCCTCACCCTTGCGCAGGCCCTGGTCCAGGAACGTCTCCAGCTCCGCCAGCGCGTCGTCGGCGCGCATGCCGCGCACGTCGCATCGGAAGTTCGTGGCGTCCACCTGGGACGGCGCCGCGGAGGCCGCGCGCTTCAAGGCCGCTTCGCCCTTCCGCTGCTCCGGGAACTTCGCCTGCTGCGGCTTCTTGCCCCGCGAACCGGACAGCTCCGTCGTGGGCACGCGCATCTTCAGCGCGCCGCCCGCGGACACCACCGCCTGGCCGTCCGTCAGCTCCAGAATCTCCACGTCCCGGCCCAGGCCGGAGTGGTGCACCCACGCGCCCACCTTCAGGTTCGCGGGCCCCGGGGCCTCCACCTGGAACAGCTCCGCCTTGGCCGCCGCCGCGCGCTTCAGCGCCTCGTCCGCGCGCTGCTGCAGCTGCTGCCGCGCCTCCGAGAGCGCCTTCTCGCTCTGCTCCGCGCGCAGCTTCACCAGCAGGTCGCGGACCTCCTGCGCGGCGTGCTCGCTGGCCGCGTGCACGTCCTCGTTGAACTGCATCATCCGGCCCTTGCGCTCGCGCTCGAAGGCGACCTTCTGCTTCTCCAGCTCCGCGCGCAGGGCCTCCGCCTCCTTCGCCGCGAGCCGCGCCTTCTCCAGCTCCTCGGAGAGCTTGCGCCGCTCGTCCTCCGCCGCCGCCAGCGCCTTGGTGAGCGGGCCGCCCGCGTTGAGCGACAGCTCCCGGGCGCGCTCGCACACCGAGGCCGGCAGGCCCACCCGCGCCGCCATGTCGATGGCGGACGACTGTCCGGACGCGCCCATCTGCAGCCGGTATGTGGGCGCCATCCGCTTGGAGTCGAAGCCCACGCGCGCGTTGAGGAAGCGCGGATCCATGTGCGCCAGCGCCTTGAGCTCCTCCAGGTGCGTCGTCACCAGGACGTACGCCCCCTTGCCCAGGAGCTCCTCCAGCACCGCGATGGCGATGGCCGCGCCCTCGCGCGGATCCGTGTCCGCCGCGATCTCGTCGATGAGCACCAGCGAGTCCGTCGCCACCGCCGACAGGATGTCGCGCAGCAGGGTGACGTGGCCGCTGAACGAGGACAGGCCCTGCGCCAGGTCCTGCGTGTCACCCACGGTGGAGTGCACGGAGCGGTACAGCGGCATCCGCGATCCTTCGCTCACCGGGATGGGCAGGCCCGCGCGCAGCATCAGCGCGCACAGCCCCACGCCCGTCAGCGTCACCGTCTTGCCGCCCGCGTTGGGGCCGGACACCACCAGCGCCCGGGCCTCTTGCGTGAGCGTCACGTCGTTGGACACCACCTCCGAGCCCTTGAGCACCAGGCGCGGGTGGCGCAGCGCGCGCAGCTGCAGCTCCTTCACGGCCTCGAACGTGGGCGTCGTGGCGTCCAGGTCCGCGGACAGGACGGCGATGGCCTCCACCTCGTCCAGCTCCGCCACCGCCTCCAGGCCCTCCAGGATGCGCACGGACTCGCGGCCCACGAGCCGGCTCAGCTCCTGGAGCACCTTCAGCTCCTCCTCCGCGACCTCCGACTGCGCGATGGCCAGGTCGTTGCCCAGGCCCACCATCGCCTGGGGCTCCATGAAGAGCGTCTGCCCCGTCTGGCTGGCGTTGTGGACGATGCCGTCCACCTCCGAGCGGTAGTTCGACACCACCGGCACCACGTACCGCCCGTTGCGCAGCGTGTAGTAGTTCTCGCGCAGCTTGGTGGTGAACGTCTCGTCGTGCAGCAGCTCGTCCAGGCGCGTCTTGATGCGCCGGTGCAGGCCGCGCGCCCTGTCCCGCGCCTCCTTCAGCTCCGGGCTGGCGCGGTCGGCGATGGTTCCGTCCGGTTCGAAACACTGATCCAACCGGCGCGCCATGGCCTCCAGGAAGGGCAGGCGGCGGGAGATCTCCACCAGGCGGGGGACGCGCTCCTTGCGCTCGTCCAGCGCCTCGCGGGTGCGCGCGAAGGCGAAGAGCAGCTGGGCCGCGTCGATGAGCTGGCGGGGCTCCAGCACGCCGCCCTTCTCCGCGTGGCCCACCGCGGTGCGCAGGTCCGTCACGCCGCCCAGGGGCAGGGAGAACTGCTGCTGGGAGAGGAAGCGGGCCTCGTCGACCAGGGCCAGCGCCTCGGCCACTTCCGCCTCGGTGTCGAGGAAGGGACGGGCTAGCACCCGCTCCCTCCCTGGCTCCGTGCGACAGCGCTGCGTCAGCGCGCGGAGCACTTCCGAGAATCCAAGGTCTTCCAACGTCCTTTGGGAAATCTGCACAGTCATGGGTTTCATGCGAGGCCGGGTGTCCGTCAAGGGGAAGTATTGAGGTGGCCCACCTGGCTCTGCTATCTGCCAACCATGATGTGGGTTCTCGTGGCGGCGGTGCTGGCGGGCGCGTCCGACGCAGCGGCTCCCCCGGTCCTGACGGCGCAGGCGGCCGCGGCTCCCGGCTCGCTGGCGGACGCACTGGCGCTGGAGACCGCGGGCAACGACGCGGGAGCCCTCGTCGCCCTGGAGCGGCTGGTTTCTAACCAGCCCCGCTGGGAGTTGCCCAGGCTGGAGGCCGCGCGCCTGCTCCTCAAGGGAGGCAGCGCCCCGGAGCTGGAGCGCGCTGGAGCGCACCTGGAGGCCGCCCTGCGCGAGGCCCCGGACAACCCCCGCGTCTGGTTCCTCCAGGGACAGCTCCTGGAGGAGCGGAGCGCCTCCTTCGACGCCATCCGCGCCTACGAGAAGGCCGTGGCCCTACGGCCGTCCTATGACGACGCGCGCTTCCGGCTCGCGGGCCTCTGGGCGCAGATGGGGGACTGGCTCAAGGCGGAGCTGCACTACCGCCCCCTGTCCAAGTCCCGGCCCGCGTGGGTGCAGGTGCGCATGCAGCTGGCGGCGGTGCTGGAGAAGCAGGGCCGGACGCTGGACGCGGAGCGGGAGTTCCTGGCCGCGCGCGACGCCCAGCCGGACAACCCGGGTGTCTTGAGGACCCTGGCGGCCTTCTACGAGCGGACGGACAGGCCCCAGCTCGCCGCGAAGGTGAGGGCGCGGCTGACGGCGCCGGAGAAGCGCAACATGCGGGCGCTCAAACCTTCCAAGCGCTGACAGCGAGTAGCGGGGCGCGGTCCGTGGCGATTGCTTCGCGCGACGCGCTGCATACACTGCCCCCGCTTTGAAGACCGCCAACCTCGCCATCGTCTTCACCGACATCAAGGGCTTCACCGAACGCACCAGTCGGCAGACGCTGGAGGAGAACCAGCGTCTGCTCCAGGTGCATGAGGCGTTGCTCGCGCCGCTGTTCAAGGCGTTCGGTGGACGCATCATCAAATCGATTGGCGACGCGTTCCTCGTCACCTTCGAGTCCCCCACCCAGGCCGTCCTGAGCGGCATCGCCATCCAGGACCGGCTCTGGCACCACAACCGGGAGCTGCTGGAGGACGATCAGATCCACGTCCGCGTCGCCGTGAACGTGGGCGAGGTGCGGGTGGAGAACAACGACATCTTCGGCGAGCCGGTGAACATCGCGGCCCGCGTGGAGGGCATCACCGACGCGGACGAGGTCTTCTTCACGGAGGCCGTCTACCTCTCCATGAACAAGGCGGAGGTGCCGTCGCAGGAGGTGGGGTCCTTCGAACTGAAGGGCATCCCCGGGAAGATCCGCGTCTTCCGCGTGCCGCGCGCGCCCTACCGGGTGGAGGCGCCGGCGCCGGACGCGGTGCTGCCCACGCCGGAAGAGCTGTCCTCGCTGCCGCCGTACGGCAACCTGGCCCTGGCGCGCGTGGCGGATCCGGGCCTGGACCTGGGCGCCCTGGGCCAGCGCGCGGCGGGGGTGGGGGCGGCGGTGGGCCAGCGTGCGGCGGCGGGCGCGGTGGCGGTGGGCCAGCGGGCCACGGTGCTGGGAAAGCAGGCGCGCACCGCGACGGATGCGCTCTGGGCGCGCGTGTACGCGAGGCTGCCGCCCGCCATCACGTCGAAGGTGTCGTCCACGGTGGCCGGCTGGGGCGTGAGCGCGGTGCTGCTGGCGGTGGTGCTGCTGGGTGGAGGGCTGCTGCTGGGCGAGGGCGGCCCTGCCCTGCGGGCCATCCGCGACGTGGAGGGCACCTCCGGCGCGGAGCGGGCCGCGCGCGTGAGCGAGGCGCGGCGGCTCATCAAGCAGGAGGAGCCGGATCAGCGCGTCTACCTCAACGGGCGGCTGGAGGAGGCGCAGGGCAACTGGGGCCCCGCGATGGCCCTCTACGCGCAGGCGGTGCGCAAGGACGGCAACGGCCGCGCGGAGTCCCGGCTCATCTCGTTCCTGAAGCACGAGCAGTGCGGCGTGCGCTCCGGGGCGGCGGAGGTCCTGGCCGGCCTGCACCTGGAGTCCGCGCGCGGGCCGCTGGAGACGCTGGCCGACGACGGGGGCCCGAACGACGGCGCGTCCGGGGGCTTCCTGGGGCTGAGCACCTGTGACTCGAAGAAGGCGGCCGCGAGCGCGCTCAAGCGCCTGGCCGCGAACTGACCTGCGAACCTGATCCGCCTCGCCCGCGCAGGCCGTGGGCGGCGGGACGAGGCGACCGAACGTGACGAAGGTGAAGACGGGACTGGATGTGTGGGCCGCGCAGGGCTTCTCCGCGCTCAAGGGCAAGCGCGTGGGCGCCATCGTGAATCCCACGAGCGTGGACTCGCGCTTCCGCCACCTGGCGGACCTGCTGGCCGGCACCGAGGGCGTGACGCTGGCGGCGCTCTTCGGGCCGGAGCACGGCATCCGCGGCGAGGCCCAGTACATGGTGGCCGTGGACGAGGCGCGCGACCGCAGGACGGGCGTCCCGGTGCACAGCCTCTACGGCTCCACCTTCGAGTCGCTCTCCCCGCGCCAGGAGTGGCTCAAGGGGCTGGACGCGCTGGTGTTCGACATCCAGGACGTGGGCAGCCGCTACTACACCTACGTCTACACCATGGCCCTGGCGATGAAGGCCGCCGCCCAGGCCCGCGTGCCTTTCTACGTGCTGGACCGGCCCAACCCGCTGGACGGGGTGACGCTGGAGGGCAACCTGGTGGGAGAGAAGTTCCGCTCCTTCGTGGGGTTGTACGCGCTGCCCAACCGCCACGGCATGACGGCGGGGGAGCTGGCCCGGCTGTTCAACGCGCAGGAGGGCTTCGGCTGCGACCTGACGGTGGTGCCGTGCGAGGGCTGGACGCGCGACATGTCCTGGAGCGACACGGGCCTGCCGTTCCTGCCGCCGTCGCCCAACATGCCCACCGCGGACACGGCGCTGGTGTACCCCGGCATGTGCCAGCTGGAGGGCACCAACGTGTCCGAGGGCCGCGGCACCTGCCGGCCCTTCGAGCAGTTCGGCGCGCCGTGGGTGGACACGGACAAGCTGATGGCGCGGCTGGACAGGGAGCGGCTGCCGGGCGTGGCCTTCCGTCCGGTGGGCTTCACGCCGACGTTCGACAAGTTCCAGGGCCAGTCATGCAGCGGGGCCTTCATCCACGTCACGGACCGCAAGGCGTTCAAGCCGCTGCGCACGGGCATCGCCATCACCCAGGCGCTGCACGACATTGGCCCGGGGCACTTCGACTGGCGGGCGGACGCGTACGAGTTCGTGGACGACGTGCCCGCGTTCGACCTGCTGTGCGGCACCGACCAGGTGCGTCGCGGCATCGAGGAGGGCTGGAGCCTGGACCGGATGCTGGAGGGCTTCGAGCTGCAGACGGAGGCCTTCCGCAAGCACCGCGAGCCCGCCCTGCTGTACGCTTCCGGGCGGTGACCCTCACGTGATTGGCGTCTTCTCCGATACGCATGGCGACCTGGGCGCCTTCGACGCGGCCTACGAGCTGCTGCGGGCGAAGGGCGCGCGGCGCTTCCTCTTCACCGGCGGGCGCTACACGGACCTGGATGAGTGGGTGCTGTGGCGCCGGCAGAAGGGCCGGGGCGGGCGCGAGTACTCCGACGCGGACTTCCTGGCGGACGTGACGCAGTGGCTGGTGGCGCCGCAGGAGGGTCTGTCGCGCACGCCCGCGTCGCGGGAAGCCCCCTCGGACCTCACGTCCGAGGACGACCGGCGGCTGGTGATGGAGCGCTTCGTGCGCGTGCCGGAGCGCGACTCGCTGGCGTACCGGGACCCCGCCGTGGCGAACAAGGCCATGGACCTGGTGGGGGACACGCTCTGCTGCGTGGTGCACGACAAGAACGACCTGGGGCGGGACGACCTGCTCAACGCGCAGGTGTTCATCCACGGCAAGGAGCCGGAGCCGGCGGTGGTGCAGATTGGCCCGCGCTACTTCGTGACGCCGGGCCGGCTGGTAGGGGCCGCGGAGCAGACGTGTGGCCTCCTGGAGAAGGCGGAGCGCAACCTCAGCTTCTCCGCGTTCCGGTTGGATGGGCACCTGGTGCTGCCGCCCCGGGTGCTGCAGGTCGATTCGCGCTCGACGAAGCTCACCGTCAAATAAGAGGCCCGCCGTGAAGGTCGCGCTGCTCGGAGGCTCGTTCAACCCGCCGCACGTGGGCCACCTGATGGCGGCGTCCTACGTCCACGCGACGCAGGGCGTGGACGCGGTGTGGCTGATGCCCACGTTCCACCATCCGTTCGGCAAGCAGCTGGAGCCCTTCGAGGCGCGCGTGCGCATGTGTGAAGCGCTCTGCCGCGAGACGTCCGGCTGGCTCCAGACGAGCCGGGTGGAGCGCGAGCTGGGCGGCGGCGGGCGCACGGTGGACACGCTGGCGTTCCTGGTGGAGCGGTACCCGGACACGCGGTTCTCGCTGATCATCGGCAGCGACATCCTGAGGGACCTGCCGAACTGGAAGGACTTCGACCGCATCCAGCGGATGGCGCGCGTGCTGGTGCTCTACCGCGCGGGCTACCCGGCGCCGGACACGGTGGGGCCGCCGCTGGCGGAGGTGTCCTCCACGCAGGTGCGAGACCAGCTGGCGCGCGGCCTGGAGCCGTCGGAGCTGGTGCCGTCCGCGGTGCTCGCGGTGGCGCGCGAGGAGGGGCTGTTCGGGCTGCGCGGCAGGTAGGCCCGCAGGTCAGAAGCTCAGAAGCTCAGAAGGTCAGCCCGATGATGTGCAGGTCGCCGAAGCCGTCATCGAAGCGGTGGGCGTACTGGTAGAAGAACGAGAGCGCGTAGGCCTGGCCCATGGTGAGCCGCAGCGTGGCGGATCCGCCCACCGCCCCGTGGTTGTCCCGGTTGTCCGTGCGCGCGATGGCCCCGAAGCCGTCCAGCTCCAGCTGGCTGACGAAGAGGGACGGCAGCACCCACAGCGTGGAGGCCCAGCCGTAGTCGATGATGAAGCGGTAGCGGTAGCGCGCGTTGGCGATGAGCACGTTGCGCGCGCGGAAGGTGTGGTCCTCGTAGCCGCGCAGGTATTCGCTGAAGGCGAGCCCCGGCTGCAGCTGGAGGGGCAGGCCGCCATCGCTGGTGCTGTCGCGGTTGATGAAGAAGGCCTGGCCCGGGAGGATGCCGCCGACCTCCAGGAGGCCGTCGGGCGCGCCGGGCAGGGCTCGGCCCACGACGGAGAGCTGGAGGTTGTCCTTGCCGGTGAAGGGCAGGCCGCCCAGGTAGCCGTCCACGCCCAGGCGCACGTCGCCCACGGCGGAGTCGAGCGCGAAGGCCTTCGGGAAGATGCCGCCGCTCGCGGACAGCCCCAGGCCGCGCTGCGTGCCGCCGTAGGACGTGCCCTCGCCGGAGAAGTACGACGCGGCGACCTCCGGACCGATGAGGCGCGTGGTGATGCTCGGCCGGCGATCCGTGGCGTCGAAGCGGCGGTCGAGCGCGAGCACGCCGAAGCTCACCGGCGTGGTCCAGAACGTGCGGGACGCGAACGCGGTGGCTTGCAGATCCGTGCGATCGTCCTCGCGCAGGCGCGACGCGGAGACCTGGATGTAGAAGGGCGACAGCAGCGCGTTGCCGTACGCGAACGACACGCCAGGCTGCTTCTCCTTCAAGTCGTAGGTGAGCGTGAGCGCGTAGGCGTTGAAGCCCAGCCGGTCCTGGCCCGCGATGGAGATGCCCCCCGCGAAGTACGGGTCCTCGCCGTCGACCTCGTTGGGGACCGTGTAGAAGTAGGGGACCCGGTAGTTCGGGATGAAGAAGCCCTCGAGCGGCGAGTAGGGCTCGTCGGTCAGCACGTCCACCGCGCGGCCCACGACGGCGGGCGGCGTCACGGGAGCGTTCACGTCCTGCGCGGGATCCACCGGCGGCGGAGGAGGCGGCGCCACCTGTGCGATGGGGGCATCGGAAGGGGTTGGCGCGGAGGCATCCGTCGGGGCCGCGGGCTGACCTGGGAAGGCGACGAAGCCGTCCTGCGCGTCCGTGCTCGGGGAGGCCGGAGCGGAAGGGGACTCCGCCGGTGGCACGGGTTCCGGAGCCGACGCGGTCGCGACGCTCCCGGACGGCGACGCCGGGGTCGCGCGCAGCTCCGCCAGGGCCTCGGTGAGGGGCGCGCGGTCCACGGTGAAGTTGATGCCGTCGCGGTTGAGGAAGACGACCGCGTCCCCACCCACGGGCGCCACGTCGAGCACCAGGATCGGCGCGTCGGTGACGCGCGCGATGCGACGGGTGGACACCGTCATGACGTGTGCCTGGAGCCGGCCCTCGTGCTCACGAAGGAACACGAGGTGATCGTCGTCCAGCCACCGGGGCGAATAGTTGAACAGCCCGTCCCGCGTGAGCCAGCGCAGCGAACCGTCCGGCTCGCGCAGCACCAGGTCCCAACCCTCCGCGCCGGCCATGGGGAACACGTACCGCCCACCGTCCGGCGAAAGGACGGGCGTGCCCAGCGCGGTGTGCGCCTTGAAGTCCGTCAGCCGCTCGCGCTGGCCGCTCTCCAGGTCCAGCCGCACGAGGTTCGCCGCGTCGCCGCGCACCTCCACGAACACGTACGACTTGCCGTCCAGCGTGACGTCGCCGCCCATGCCCTCCAGGTCGCCCCACAGCCGCACCACGTCGCCCGTGCGCGCGTCCACCCGCCACAGCTTCCCGATGTAGCTGCCCACCGAGTCCACGTCCGCGCTGACCAGGTAGAGCCACTGGCCGTCGCGGCTGAACGTCATGCCGCTGACCAGCGACGGGCTGGCCACCACCCACCGGCGCCCGGGCAGCAGCTGCACCAGCGAGCGGCTGAAGCGCTCGCGGCCGTCGCGCTCGCGCACGGTGAGGTGGGTGATCTGCTCGCGGCCCACGCTCAAGAGCGCGGTGCTGCCGTCGAGCGGGTTCGCGGCGAGCCGCGAGAAGTAGCCCCCCTCCCGCACGAGCACCTGCTGGGTCGCGGGGCGCTCGCGGTTCGCGAGGTGCTTCTGGAGGCTCTCCTCGAACTCGCTGAACAGTGACCCGATGTCCTTGCCGTACACGCGCTTGAACCGCAGCGTCACCGCGATGGGCGGGACCAGCGAGCTGCCCTGTTCGTCCACCAGCTTCCACAGGCGCTCCTCGCCGTAGGTCCGCGCGAGGAACTCCACGAAGTTCATGCCGGTCAGGTAGTTGCCGCCGAACGGCTCCAGCGCGCGGTTCTCCGGGGACAGGTAGCCCGGGTTGAGCTCGCCGCGCCGGGCCTGCACCGCGCCCTCCCACCAGCCGCTCCACACCGGGCTGTGCGGCCGTCCCGTGTCCTTGCCCAGCCTGCCCTCGTAGTAGGTGGCCAGGCCCTCCAGGAACCAGGACTCGGTGAAGATGTTGGGCTGGAAGAGGCCGCCCGTGACCTTGTTGAGGACGTTCCAGAGGCCGCCCACCTGCTGCATCTGCACGTAGTGGACGGACTCGTGACAGGCCACGTCGCCGATCTCCGTCTCACCCAGGCCCAGCAGGTTGAACTGCTCCAGCGTCATGTGCTGCGGCAACACCATCTGCTGCGGCGTGCTGGCGAACTCCGACTGGACGTACGCGTTGTTGAAGTCCGCGCTCGTCAGGTAGACGAGGACCCGCTTGCGCTCGGCCTTGCTCCACGCGTCGGTGCGCAGCCGGTCCACGCAGCCTTCCATCCGGGCGGCCACCCGCAGCGCCGTCGCGCGCAGGTGCACCGGGTAGTACAGCTCCATGGAGCGCGTGGTCAGCTTGTGCATCTCGTCCCGGGCGAACGACGCCTGGACGTTTTGCGGAAAACGGGGTGCGACGAAAGCACACCCGGATGTCAGCAGAAGGAGACACGCGAGGATGGCGGGCTGGCGGGCAGGCCCGCGAGAAGCTGACATGGTGGGCATCCTAGCGACCACAATTCGTAGTCACGAACGCGTTTTTCACGGTAAGGGAACGCGTCGCCTTCCTCACAGGAATCTTTCCATGACCGACCCCGCCGAGCCCCAGGGGCTCCCTGTTCCGCAGCACGTCCACAACGCGCAGCTCCAGATTTCCGCCGCGCTGGAGAAGGCCGGCGGCGCGCCGGTCGACCTGACGAAGGCGCCGTGGGCGGACGTGGAGAAGGCGGTCATCCAGCTCCTGGGCGGCCGGTTCGACCCGAACAACCCGAACCACCAGGGTGCGGCGCTGGGCCTGGCGGGCGGCTTCGCGCTGCGCCTCATCTCCGAGCACCAGGCCTTCTGGTTCCCCAACCGGGACTCGCCCGAGGGCGCCTCGCTGGGCTTCCCCGAGGCCATCATCATGCTGTCCCCGTTCGGGGCGGTGATGGACGCGCTGGCGCAGGGCAAGTTGACGCGCCTGGACGACCTGGCCAGCGACATCCGCCGCTCGCTGGGGCAGGTGCGCTTTGGCGCCAACCCCGCGCAGGCCCTGGGCGGCGCTCAGCCCCAGAAGCTGGCGCCCCAGGACTACCAGCGCCTGTTCGACCCGGGCTTCCTCCAGTTCATCGTGGTGGATCAGGCCAAGGCGAAGCAGACGCTGGAGGCGAAGACGGACGCGCTGGCGCGCGACGTGCGTGACGCGCTGGGCCGCACCCAGCCGCCGCTGCCGCCGGAGGCCCGCCAGCAGTTCGAGGGGCAGATCGTCACGTCCCTGCAGCGCATGGAGCAGGGCAAGACGCTGGCGGAGCAGGCCGAGCGCGCCCCCCGCCTGGCGGAGCTGATGACGCACCTGGTGGCGACGGTGGGCGGCACGGGTTCGGCGCCGGAGGAGTTCTGGCACGACGTGGTGCTGCCGCTGCTGTTCATCGGCACGCCCGCGAGCTTCCCGCCGCTGGATGACGAGGAGCTGGAGGCGTTCAAGCAGGGCGCGGATCCGCTGGCGCTCTTCGTGGACGTGGTGCCGCACTCGCACCGCGCGCCGGACGAGGGCCTGCTGGGCGCGTTCGAGATGTCCGAGATCGGCCTGGTGCACCCGGCCTTCCAGAAGGTCGGAGCGCTGCGCCTCATCCGCATCAACCCGGACCGGCTGAAGCCGCTGCTGGAGAAGTACGACCCGAACGCGACCATGGACGCGGTGCAGCGCTTCGCGGCGCACGTGTCCAAGGCCGCGGGCCAGCCGGCCGCGGAGTCCCCGCAGGGCAAGGAGATGCTCCAGGCGGCGCTGACGCTGCTGGCGGACCTGAAGCGCTCCGTGTCGGTGCCGGGCGACATCTGCCTGCGCCGCCTCACCGAGGCCGAGGCCGCCTCCGAGCAGGCCCTGGCCATCGTGCGCCGCGCGCTGCAGAGCCCGCGCATCATCCTCACCTAGTCCGGTGGGCGGGGCGCGCGTCCGGGGCCACCGGGACGCGCGCCGTCACTTCTTCGCGAGCAGGGCTTCCAGCGCGGCGCGCGGCTCCGGCTGGAGCCGCCCGGAGGCCAGCCGCAGGGCCCGCCGCGAGAGCTGTGCGTAGAGCGGAGCGATGTCCGAAGGCAGCGCCGCGAGGTGCGCCGCGACAACGCCCGCGTCGCCCCGGACGATGGGGCCGGTGAGCCCGCCTGAGAGTCCGCGCGCTTCGATGCCTCGCAGCGCCGAGCGCATCAGCGGCAGCAGGGCCTTCAGGGCGGCCTCCGGTTCGATGCCAGCCGCGCCCAGGGCGCCCACGGCCGCGTCCGCCAGGGACACCAGTCCGCCAGCGCTCAGCACCGCGCCCGCGTGGTAGGCGGCCCGGTGCGCCTCCGGCACGTCGAACATCGCGAGGCCCACGTCCTCCGCCATGCGCTGGAGCAGGGCGCGCAGGGCAGGGGAGCGCGTGCTGATGGCGGCCGTGTGGCCCGCGAGCGAATCCCGCGCGGAGGACACGGCGCAGAGTGGATGGAAGGAGCCCACCGCGCGGCCCCGCTGCGTCCCCAGCACGGAGAGGGGCAGGGCGCCCGCGGTGTGCACCAGCGCCACCGTGCGCGGCAGCTCGCGTGAGAGCGCTTCGGAAACGGAAGGCACCGCCGCGTCCGGGACGCACAGCACGCAGACACGCGCCTTCTTCAGGTCCGCAAGGGTCGCGGACTTCAGGCCCAGGGCCTGTGTGCGCTCACGGCCCGTGTCGTCGCGCGAGTGCACGCGCACGGGCCAGCGCTTCGCCTGCAACGCCAGCGCGAGCGCACCACCGAGCCTGCCCGCGCCGACGATCACCACGGGGACGCGCTTCGCCTTCGACGTGGCGCTCCGGCCTTGCCGCGCCACCGTCAGGCGGCGTCCCGCGCGAACTGGAGCTGCCCGGCCTGCACGGCCACGCGCACGCGGTCTCCCGCGCCGAACTCACCGGAGAGGATGCGCTCCGCCAGGGGGCCTTCCACCAGCCGCTGCACCACCTGGCGCATCGGCCGCGCGCCCAGCATCGGATCGAAGCCGCCGGACTTGAGCAGGTGACCCACCACGTCCGTGCCCGCCGTGTAGACGATGCCGCGCTCCGTCGCGAGCCGCTTGCTGCTCTCCGCCAGGATGAGCGTGGCGATCTTCGCCACCTCCTGCTCCGCCAGCGGACGGAACGGCAGCCGTTCGTCGATGCGGTTCCACAGCTCCGGAGGCAGCGCCTTGCGCGCCGTGTCCGACGCCAGGTCCAGCGCCTTGCCCTCGGCCGCGTCCGCCGCGCCGAAGCCCACCGCGCGGCCCGTGCGGTTGAACGCCTCCGCGCCCAGGTTCGTGGTCATCACGATGACCGTGTTCGAGAAGTCGATGTGACGGCCCTTGCCGTCCGTCAGCCGCCCCTCCTCCAGCACCTGGAGCAGCAGCATCTGCACCTCGCGGTGCGCCTTCTCGATTTCATCCAGCACCACCACCGACGACGGCCGGCGGCGCACCGGCTCCGTGAGCTGCCCGCCCTCGCCGAAGCCCACGTAGCCCGCGGGCGAACCGATGAGGCGCGACACGCCGTGGGACTCGGACATCTCGCTCATGTCCAGGCGCACCAGCGCGTCCCGGTTGCCGAACAGCACCTCCGCCAGCGCCCGCGCCATCTCCGTCTTGCCCACGCCCGTGGGGCCCAGGAAGAGGAAGCTGCCCATGGGCCGGCGCGACGCGAAGCCCGCGTAGTTGCGGCGGATGACCCGCGCGATGCGCACCACCGCGTCGCCGTGGCCAATCACGCGCTCCGCCAGGTCGCTCTCCAGCCGCAAGAGCCGCGCGGAGTCCTTCATCAGCAGCCGCTCTTCCGGCACGCCCGCCAGCTTCGCCACCACGCGCGCCACGTCCGCCGCGTCCACCCGCTGCTTGCCCTCGCGGTGGCAGCGGCTGCCCGCCAGGTCCACCACGCTGATGGCCTTGTCCGGCATGAACCGGTCCGTCACGTAGCGGCTCGCCAGCGACGCGGCCGCCTCCAGCGCCTCCGGCAGGTAGCGCAGCGCGTGGTGCTCCTCGTAGCGCCCGATGATGCCCTGGAGGATCTGCACCGTCTCCGGCACCGACGGCTCGTTCACCACCACCGGCGTGAAGCGCCGCTCCAGCGCCGGGTCCGCCGCGATGAACTTGCGGTACTCGTCGTGCGTCGTCGCCCCGATGCAGGGGAACTCGCCGCGCGCCATCGCCGTCTTCAGCTCGTTGGCCGCGTCCTGCGGGCCCTCGCCCGTGGAGCCCGCGCCCACCAGCGTGTGGATTTCATCGATGAAGACGACCACGCGCCCCTCGGCCCGGCGGACCTCCTCCTTCAGGGCGTTGAGCTTCTCGGAGAACGAGCCGCGCAGTTGCGTGCCCGCCACCAGCGTGGCCATGTCCAGCTCCACGAGGATCTTCTCCGCCAGCGTGCCGCGCAGCCCCAGCAGGCGCTGCGCCACGCCCTCCACCACCGCCGTCTTGCCCACGCCGGGCTCGCCCAGGAGGCACGGGTTGTTGGTGCGGCGCTTGCCCAGGATGTCGATGACCTCCTCGACCTCCCGCGCGCGGCCCACCACCGGGTCCAGCTTCCCCTCGCGGGCCGCCTGGCTCAGGTTGCGCCCCAGCGACGTGAGCATCGGGAACGCCTTGGCGTCCAGCGTCAGGGCCTGTCCGCGGGCCTGCGAGGGCGGAGGCCCGGCCGGACGGGTGACCGGAGCCGCGGGGGCCGGGGGCGGGGCGGGCGGGGTCGCGCGGGCGACCGGGGCCGGAGGCGGGGCCATGCGCGGCATCGGCGGGGGAGGCGGCTCCGCGCCCGCGTCCTGCGTCGCGTCGTCCTCGTCCACGTCGATGAGGTCGCGCGGCGACAGCGCGGGCGTCATGCGCGAGGCGGGCGGCGTCGTCACCGGCGGCGTCATCACCGGAGCCGGGAGCGGGGCCGGGGGGACGGCGGGACGCGGCACGCTCAGCGCCACCGTGGAGGAGGGAAGGGGAGACGGCGGCGCACCCACCGGGCGGCTCACCGGCGCGCGCGTGGCCACCGCCTGGCCGTAGCCCGGCTGGAGCCGGCGCGGCAGCCCGCCGCTCGTGGAATAAGCCAGGGCGGTGTTGGACAGGGAGATGAGGTCCAGGCCCGTGCGGCCCAGGAGGTCGCTCGCGGCGCAGCGCTTGCGGATGATGGCGATGAGCAGGTGGAGGCAGTCCGCCTCGCCCGCACGGAACGTGCTGGCCAGCTCCCGGGCGCGCGCGGTCAGCTCCTGCACCACGTTGCCCGTCTCCGCCGGGGCCTCCGTGATGAGCTGCAGGAGCGCGTCCTCGTCCACGCCCTTCTCCTTCAGGAGGAGCTGGGCGCGGTTCTCCACCGTGAAGAGCGCGAGCAGTACGTGGGCCGACGTGGGCTTCTGGGCGACGCTGCGGGCAATGTCATGCGCCTCATGGAGAACCTGGGCGAGATCCGTGCTGTCGACCATTCATGCTCCGGCAAGCGTGCAGCCGAGCGGAATACACCGTCCGCCGCCCCGCCGCAAAATTTAGGCTACAGACCGCTACAGGATGGATGCAAGGCAGGATAAACCTTGGGGCGCGGCCGGATTTCGATTGGCTGCCCGCCCGTTTCCCGACTCAATTCGAGCGACCGGGCAATCACGCCGGGTGGGCTGCGTAATCCGCCCAGAGACCCCAACCCTATGACCTCCCTTGTCCAACCGGCGCGCGTCTTCGTGGACCCCCTTGGGGGAACGCGTACCGCCGTCGAGGCCCGGCGCTGGCTGTGGCCCCTCCTCATCCTCGCCTTCTGCGTCGCGGCCTCCGGTGTCGCCTACGCGCTGCGCTGGGACGCCGCCACCTCCGTGGTGAGCGCCCTCCCCACGGACTCCTCGGCGTCCAGCGTCTCCGAGTCCGACATCACCGAGCAGATCCAGACGGCGTCGCGCAAGGCGCTGGTGGGCGGCATCGCCAAGGGGCTCATCGTGATGCCCCTGATGGTGCTGCTGCTCGCGTGCATCCTCTGGGTCACGGCGTGGCTCTTCAACAAGCCCGCCGCCTTCGGGCAGCTGATGGCGGCCGCCGCGGTGGCGCTCTTGCCCATCGCGCTGTACCACCTCATCTACGCGGTGTGCGCGGGCTACCAGCACTCGCTCACCGAACTGCGCGCGGAGCGGCTCGTGCCCTCCAGCCTGGCCCTGCTGGACGGGCTGTCGCCCAAGATGCAGCGCGTGCTCAAGGGCGCGGACTTCTTCAACCTGTGGAGCGTGGGCCTGCTGGGCGTGGGCTTCTCCACCGCCACCGGGATGCGCCTGGGGCGCTCGCTCGTCCTCGTCGGGGTGCTCTACCTCATGTATGTCGGCGTCTTCCTCATCGGGCTGCCGGCGGGAGGTGGCCAGTGAGCGGCTTCCTCGTCGTCGCGGCGCTTCTGACCGCCACCCCCATCACGCTGGAGGAGACGCGCCAGCTGGGCCGCAAGAACACCCAGGCGCTCCAGGCCGAACTGGACGTCGCCGTGGCCCGGGAGGACCAGCGCGTGGCGCGCTCCGGCCTCCTGCCCCAGGTGCAGCTCAACCTGGGCCCCAGCCTCAACTACCTGGGCCGCCGCCGGCAGGTCTTCAGCGTCCCCATCAGCGAGACGGAGACCGTCACGCGGGAGGTGGTGAGCTCCTCCAACACGGCGGACAGCTACTCCGCGTCCCTGGGCCTGTCGCAGGTCATCTACAACCGCGGCCTCTGGAAGCAGCTGGAGCAGGCGGGCGTCAACGTGGACGCCGTCCGCAACCAGTCCATCGAAGAGGCGGACACCTCCGAATTGGAGGCCATCCGCCGCTTCTTCAACCTCTTCCTGTCCCAGGCCACGCTGGACGTGCTCAACGCCACCGCGAAGCGCAGCGAGGAGCAGCTGGAGCGCGCGCGCGCCCTCTTCCAGGCGGGCCGCGTGGGCAAGGCCGAGGAGATCTCCGCCCAGGTCAACCTGGGCAACGACCGCATCAACATCGTGCAGCGCCAGAACCAGCTGGTGGCGGACCAGGTGCAGCTGGCCGTGTGGCTGGCGCGCCCCGGCACCGAGGCGATGCAGGCGGTGGATCCCGGCGTGCTCCAGCAGGAGCCCGCGCCCGCGCCCGCCCTGGATGACGCCATCAAGCAGGCCCGCGAGCACCGCGCCCTGCTCAAGGCGCTCCAGCAGCGCGTGCGCGTGGCGGAGCTCCAGCGCGCCATCGTGCAGGGGGACTACATCCCCCGCGTGGGCCTGTCCGCGCAGTACTCGCACACCAGCCAGGCCCCGGGCCCGTTCTTCAGCGAGCCCGGCTACGGCAACATCTTCTCGGGCGGGGTCAACCTGACGTGGGACCTGTTCAACGGTTTCAACACGCAGGCCCAGTCCGCGCGCGCCCAGGTGAACATCCGTAAGGCGGAGCTGACGTTCGCGCAGACGGCGCGCGAGCTGGAGGCGGAGGTCCGCCGCGCCCACCAGGTGCTGGATGGCCAGATTGCCTCCGCGAAGCTCGCGACGGCCAACCGCGCGGTCGCCCAGCAGGGCCTGGCGCTGGCGGAAGAGCGCTTCCGCGCGGGCGCCGGCTCCACGCTGGACGTGCGAGACGCGCAGCTCAAGCTGACCCAGGCGGAGCTGGTGTTGCTCCAGAGCCGCATTGATGTCGAAATCGCCCGCTATGCCCTGTTCCGGGCCATGGGCACGCTGAACCCGGGAGACTCACAATGACGTGGTGGAAGGCGGCAATCGCCGGCGCGCTGTTGCTTGGAGCGGTGGCCATCACCGTGGGCGGCCTGCGTGACCGGCCCCCCCCGACGCAGGAAGTCCAGATGGCCAAGGCCCGCAAGGGCACCATCACCCGCACCATCACCGGTGCGGGCAAGGTGCAGGCGGCCACCACCGTGAAGATCTCCTCCAACCTGTCCGGCGACCTCATCGCCCTCAAGGTGAAGGACGGCGACGCCATCACCAAGGGGCAGGTGCTGGGGCAGATCGACAAGCGCTACTACGAGGCGGCCGTGAAGCAGGCCACCGCGTCCCGCGACGCGGCCCGCGCCGAGGTCCAGGTGTCGGAGGTGGACGCCGCGCGCCAGCGCGCGGAGCTGGCCCGCGTGAAGGGGCTCGCGGAGAAGGGGCTCGCGTCCGCCGCGGAGGTGGAGCAGTCCCAGGCCGTGACGGACACCGCCGAGGCGCGCCTGGGCGCCGCCAGGCAGCGCGTGGCCCAGAGCAACGCCGTGCTGGAGCAGGCGACGACGGACCTGGCGCGCACCACGCTCCTGTCCCCCATCGACGGCAACGTCATCGAGCTGTCGCGTGAAGTGGGCGAGCGCGTGCGCGGCTCCGACTTCTCCGAGGACGTGGTGATGACCATCGCCGCGCTCAACCAGATGGAGGTGAAGTTCGAGGTGGGTGAGCACGAGGTGGTCCACCTGAAGTACGGCCAGCCCGCGGAGGTGACGCTGGACGCGCTGGAGGGCCAGTCCTTCACCGGCACCGTGGTGGAGATCGCCCAGAAGGCCACCATCAAGAACCCGGGCACGGAGGCCGAGGTGACGAGCTTCCCCATCACCGTCGCCCTGGACGCGCGCCCGCCGGGCGTGCTCCCCGGCATGAGCGCCGAGGCGCGCATCAGCGCGGAGACGCACGAGGACGCGGTGCTCGTGCCCATCCAGGCCGTCACGGTGCGCTCCGAGCGCACGCTGCCGGACTACCAGGCGCCCGTGGAGGGCACCTCCCTCACCGCCAAGCGCCGCACGGAGACGCTGGCCAAGGTCGTCTTCGTGGTGGACAGCGACAACAAGGCCCAGGTGCGCCGCGTGCGCACCGGCATCGCCTCCGACACGGAGCTGGAGGTGCTCGAGGGCCTCCAGGTCGGTGACCGCGTGGTGGAGGGCCCCTACCGCACGCTGTCCAAGGAGCTGTCCCACGGGGACGCGGTGCGCGAGCCGGAGAAGGCCGCGGCGAAGGGCAAGTCGTGACGCCAACCCCTGCACCGGACGCGGGCCCCCTCATCCAGGTGGAGGGGCTCACGCGGGCCTTCTTCGTGGGCGGTGAGGAGGTGCGCGCGCTGCGCGGCGTCTCCTTTGGCATCCAGCGGGGGGAGTGGGTGGCCATCATCGGCCAGTCCGGCTCCGGCAAGAGCACGCTCATGAACGTGCTGGGCTGCCTGGATACGCCCACGAGCGGCCGCTACATGCTCAACGGCAAGGACGTGTCGCGCATGGACGACGACGACCTGGCCGTCATCCGCAACGTGGAGATCGGCTTCATCTTCCAGACGTTCCAGCTGCTCCCCCGGGAGACGGCGCTCGCCAACGTGGAGTTGCCGCTGGTGTACCGGGGCATGGGCGCGAAGGAGCGGCGCGAGCGCGCGAAGGCGGCGCTGGACAAGGTGCAGCTCACGCACCGCATGCACCACCGGCCCAACGAGCTGTCGGGCGGTCAGCGCCAGCGCGTCGCCATCGCGCGGGCGCTGGTGTCGGAGCCGTCCATGCTCCTGGCGGACGAGCCCACGGGCAACCTGGACTCGGCCACCGGCGAGGAGATCGTCAAGCTCTTCGAGCAGCTGCACCGGGCGGGGCACACGCTGGTGCTCGTCACGCACGAGCCCAAGCTGGCCGCGCGCTGTCCCCGGGCCATCCGGTTGAGCGACGGTGAGATTGTCGCGGACGGGCCGGGGCCGGAGGTGGCGCTGGGGGTGCACGGGGTGGCGCCGCAGGCGGGCACGGCATGAAGTTCCAGCAGGGTTTCCGCGTGGACGTGCTGGAGGGGGCCCGCATCGCGGTGTTCTCCCTCCGGGCGAACCGGATGCGCACGGTGCTCACGACGCTGGGCATCGGCATCGGCGTGGCGACGCTGCTGGCCATCGTCGGCATCATCCAGGGGCTCAACTCGTCGTTCGAGAAGCAGCTGGCCACCCTGGGGGCGAACACGATCTTCATCTCCAAGTACCCCTGGATGATCAAGGGCAACTGGTGGATGTACCGCAACCGGAAGAACTTCACGCTGGAGCAGGTGGCGCAGCTGCGCGCCCAGGCGGACTTCATCACCGCCATCTCCCCGGCGGTGCTGCGCTCGTCCGACGTGTCCCACGGCGGCCTCCAGGTCTCCAACGTGCGCATCAACGGCGTGTGGAGTGACTACCTGGCCATCGGTAACTACGAGGTGGTGTCCGGCCGGTTCCTCACCCGCGCGGACGAAGAGGTGAACCGGCCGGTGGCGGTGCTGGGCGCGGACGTGGCCGCGACGCTCTTTCCCAGCGTCAGTCCGCTGGGGCAGACGGTGCGCATCGACGGGCGGCCCTTCCAGGTGGTGGGCACGCTGGGGCGCAAGGGGAAGGTGGTGGCGGAGAACATGGACATGTCCGTGTTCATGCCCTTCAAGACCTTCAACGCCAGCTTCGGCAAGGGGCGGCCCATGCAGATCGCCATCGCCGTGGCGGACGCGGGCCAGATGGCGAAGGTGGAGGACCAGCTGGTGGGCATCATGCGGCGCGTGCGCGCGACGCCGCCGGGCCAGGGGGACGACTTCAACATCAACCGGACGGACTCGCTCGCGGCGACCTACGAGCAGCTCACCGGCGCGCTCTACGCGGTGGCCACGGGCGTGGGGCTCATCACCCTGCTGGTGGGTGGCATCGGCATCATGAACATCATGCTGGTGTCGGTGCGCGAAAGGACGCGGGAGATTGGCGTCCGGCGGGCGCTGGGCGCGCGGCAGCGCACCATCGTGCTCCAGTTCCTGATGGAGGCCTCCAGCGTGTCCGCGGTGGGCGGCCTTCTGGGGACGGTGGTGGGGCTGGGCACGGCGAAGGTCGTGTCGCTGGTGACGCCGCTGGCGGCGGACGTGCGGCCCGGCACCGTGGTGGGCGGGGTGGCGTTCGCGGCGCTGGTGGGCCTGCTGTTCGGCATCTGGCCGGCCGCGCGAGCCGCGAAGCTGGACCCGGTGGAAGCGCTCCGCTACGAATAGCGCGATGCGTGCCTTCCTGGACAACCTGCGGCTGTCGGTGGGCACCTTCCTGGGCAACCCGCTCCGCTCGCTCCTGACGCTGGTGGGCATCGTCATCGGCGTGGCCACCGTCATCACGATGATGGCGCTGATTGAAGGCCTGCGCGAACAGGTGAACAAGAACCTGGGCAGCCTGGGCGCGCACACCTTCGAGGTGACGAAGTGGCCCACGGGCTTCGGCCGCATCAACTGGGCGAAGTACGCCAAGCGCAAGGACCTGCTCGGCGACGACGTGCGCGCCATCGTGGAGTCCTGTCCTTCAGTGGGCGCGGCTACGCCCGTGGCCCAGGAGTGGGGCAAGAAGCTGACCACCGCGTTCCGGGAGACACCGCCTTCGGTGAGCGTCCTGGGCACGGAGCCCACGTACCTGGAGACGAGCGGCGTCGTCGTGTCGACCGGCCGCTTCTTCAACGAGACGGAGACGCTGGACGGCCGCCCGGTGATGGTCATTGGCGTGGACCTGGCGGACACGCTCTTCCCGGGCATGAATCCGGTGGGCTCCGAGGTGCGGCTGCAGGGCCGGCCGTTCCAGGTGATTGGCGTGCTGCAGAAGCGCGGCAGCGTCATGGGGATGGCCAGCCAGGACAACCAGGCCATCCTGCCCATGCGCGCCTTCCAGCAGTTCTACGGCAAGAACCGCTCGGTGGAGATCGACATCCAGGCGCGCGACGGCGCCGTGTTCCAGAAGGCGCAGGACGAGGTGGTGAACCTGATGCGCCGCCGCCGGGGGCTCACGCCCCAGGACGCGAACGACTTCGAGCTGCACACCAACGAGTCCATGACGGCGTCCTTCAACGAGCTGTCCCAGGTCATCGCGCTCGCGGGCGTGGGGGTGTGCCTCCTGTCGCTGGTGGTGGGCGGCATCGGCATCCTGAACATCATGCTGATGTCGGTGACGGAGCGGACGCGGGAGATTGGCATCCGCAAGGCGCTGGGCGCGCGCCGCCGCCGCATCCTGGGCCAGTTCGCGACGGAGGCGGTGATGCTGTCGCTGGTGGGCGGGATGCTGGGGCTGGGGCTGGGCTTCGGGTTCGTCTTCCTGGGCAAGTGGGTGCTGCTGTTCCCCATGAGCGTGCCCGCGTGGGCCGTGGCGCTGTCGCTGGGCATGAGCTGCGGCGTCGGGCTTCTCTTCGGCATCTACCCGGCGTCGCGCGCTGCGCGGTTGGATCCGGTGGAGGCGATGCGCGCGGAGTAGGCGCTCCGCGTGCGCGTGCCCTATGTCCATGTCCATGTCCATGTCCATGTCCTACGTCACCTTGCCGCTGCCCGCCGTTCCCGCGCCGCACCGGGTGCGCCTCTTCACTCCCGACGACATGGACGGGGTGATCGCGCTGTACTCGCATCCCGAGGTGGCGCGGAGCCTCAACTTCACGGTGCCCGTGCTCCGGGAGACGCTGCAAACGAAGCTGACCGGCGACCTGGAGGCGATGCGCCAGGGCAAGGGCATCCGGTGGGTGCTGTCGCGGGAGGAAGACCCGACGCCCCTGGGCTACCTGACCCTCTTCAACTGGAGCCAGAAGGACCGCCGCGCGGAGGTGGGCTACATGGTCGCGCGCGCGCTGTGGGGCCAGGGCGTGATGACGGGCGTCCTGCCCGCGTTGATCCGCTTCGGCTTCGAACACCTGAACCTGCACCGCATCGAAGGCATGGTGAACGCGCGCAACAGCGCGTCGTCCAAGGCGCTGTTGCGCGCGGGCTTCCAGCAGGAGGGCGTGCTGCGCGGCTATCAGGCCGACGGGAACGGCGGCGGCTTCAACGACATGCTCCTGCTGGCGCTGCTCGAGGACGCCTGGCGCGCGTCCGTGGCGAAGTAGGCCGAGCGCCTCACGGCAGGTCGCGCGCGAACTGTTCGCGGTAGCGGACCTGGAGCGGCTTCAGCTGACGGGTGCCCCGGTACTCGCGGGCGAGCAGGTGCCAGGCCTCCGTGCGCGACGGCTCCAGGGCGATGACGCGCTCCAGGTGCTTGCGTGCACGCGCATGCGCCCGCGTGTTCGTCGCCAGCACGCCGAGCAGCAGGTGGGCCTGCACCGCATCCTCCCGGAACGCGAGCACGCGCTCGCAGGAGGTCCGCGCGGAGCCCAGCCGCCCCTGGAGCAGGTACAGCTCACATTGCAGGAGCGTGACGGACGGGCTCGCCGGGAACGCCTGCGCCAGCGCGGCGATGCGTTCACGCGCGGGGCCCGAGGAGCCCGCATGCAGCAGCGCCTCGACGTCGGACACCGCTCGCACCAGCGGCCCTTCGCGCGCGGGCTCCAGGGCAGGGGAGGTGCCCGCTCCGCTCCTGGCCGGCAGCGCCACCTGGCGTCTCAGCCGGGCCGCCTGTTCCATGACTGCCGCTGACGCCGCGAGCCCCGGCGCCCGGGCCGCCGTCTCCTCCGCCCACGTCACGCAGTGGGCGCGCAGGAAGAGGGCCGCCAGGTCCGCCCACTGCGCGGGCTCGCCGCCTTCCGTCCGGGCCTCCAGGTTCCTCCTGGCCGCCACCAGGCTGTCTTGCGCCTCGTCGAAGCGGCCCGCGTGCAGGTGCAGCAGCGCGACGTTCATGCGCAGGGAGGGCTCGTCGGGGAACCGCGCGATGGCGCGCTCGCAGCGCTCACGTGTGGCGTCCAGCCCCGGCGTGAGGTGCACCGCGAGGTAGCACGCCAGCAACTGCACGCGTTCGTCGTGGGGATGCCGCACGGCCAGCGGCTCCAGGGCCTTCGCGGCGACTTCCGGCCGGCCCGCCTTCTCCAGCGCGATGACCTCCGCCAGCCGCTGCCGCTCCAGCGGCGACAGCGAACGGGGTGTGCCCTCCGGCCCCAACACCACGCCGGAGGCGCGGACCCGCTCCGTCCACTCCAGGAGGAAGTCCCGTTCAGGCCCCTCCCACGCCGGGCCGCTCATGGCCTCCACCACCCCACGCAGCTCGCGAGCCCAGGCCTTCTGCGCCTCCAGCTCCACGCGCGCCCCGGGCAGGTGCCGGAGCCCCGCGCCCAGCAACGCGAGCGTCCGCGCGTCGAACCCCGTCTGGCCCACGTCGTACTTCGGCGACATCCATCCACGCCCATCGCGCACGTGCGGCGCGCCCAACGTGTGCGCCCACTCGTGCAGCAGGACCGCCACCTCCAGCCGCTGCCGCGCGCCCACCGGCAGCCCCCCGCCCGGTCCGCGCAGCACGCAGTGACGCCCCAGCACGCGCGCGAAGCCCAGCTCGTGCTGGGCGCCGTCGAAGGACACCGGCGCCGCCACCAGCCCGATGACCAGGTCCACGTCCTCGCCCGCGTCCACCGCCTCCAGTTCCCCCAGCACCGGCTCCAGCGGGCCTTCGGAGCCGCGCCGGTCCCAGGCCCGCGCGGCTTCCAGCTCGAACGTCACGCCCAGGGGGCCGCGCACCGCGTCGCTCGCGCGCTGGAGCCACGCCTCGAAGGCCCGCTCCCAATGGAGGACCCGCGCCCGGTGGTCCACGTCCGCGTACACGCGCACCCGCAGCACGCGCGCGGCCGGGGCAGGGGATGAGGTCGGTGAAGGTGGGATCCTCGCCAGCGGGCCGTCACGCGGCGCGGCGGGGGCGGCGCAGCCCGGCCCCAGGAGGCCAAGGATGGGGATGAGGAGCAGGACCGCCCCGAACCAGCCTGGCTTCCGCGGGGACCCGGGAATCACGGACAGGACCTGGAGGGTAGCGGGGGAAACGAGAGGGCCCGACCGGGCAGGGGAGGCGGTGGGCCTCTCGAAGGGGGCCTCCACCGCCATCACTCCTGGGACTCACATCAGGCCGCGGCGTCCTCTTCCTTCGAAGGCTCCGTGGCGTTCGTGATCCAATCGATCGCCTTGTGCTCCCAGTCCGTGTCCTTGGACGCGTCGATGTAGCGCTCCCACTCGTACACGCCGCTCTGCTTGGCCATGCGCACCATCATCAGGCGCGCCACGGTGCTGTCGAGCACCACCGCCGAGCGCACCATGCCGTTCTGCCGGAGCCATCCCATCGCGTTCTTGATGATCTCCTGGGTCTCCGGCGGGTTCGCCTTCTGGCTGCGGATGTCCACCATCAGCCCGAAGGGGCGCCCCCGCTTCACACCCACCTTGGTACGAAGGTCTTCGAACCAGACCTTGGCCTCGGCAGGGGTGATGTAGCCGGGCGCATTGATCCGGAAGCCGTACTCCGTCCGCAGATTCTCAGCCATGAAACCCCCACGTTGTTTTTGTGGTGCGCGCGCCATTCCCGTGCGACTCCGGCCGGGTGGCAGCGTGCCTACGAGCCTACTCCAGTCAGGCCCACCGTGGATCCACTCCTGCTGCACCTACGTACGCGCGCGAGCCTCATTCTCCGCGTGAACCCGGGGCCGTCCCGGGGTAGACGTGGTAACCGGTCCCGAAGTGTGAGAATCCAGCCTCAGGCGAACTTTCCACTGATTTTACTTCACAGTCGCTTGGATACCCGCTATTAAAGGGATGCAGTTTTCCAGCACCCCCGCAAAACTGTCACAACGCATCGAGGTCCCCCCGGACTCGGTGGCAGCGACCCGGCGATGGACTGCCGGGCACACGGGTTCCGGGGCCTTGGAGACGTCCTTCAATGTCCAACTCCTCGCTCGTTGACCTCCAGTCCGTTACGTCGACCTCCCTGCGGACCGAGGTGCCCGTCGAGGCGCTGCGCCACGAGGCGCCGTCCACTGGGATGACGAACGCGCTGGAGGCTCGGCACGGCGATCCGATCCCGATGTACGGGGACACGAACGCGCGGGGCTTCAAGACGGTGGAGGACCTGTCGGTCGCCGACTGCGTGATCGCGCACCTGGAGGCGGAGGAGGTGGATGCGGTGTTCGGCATCCCGGGCGGCAACCTCGCCCCGTTCCAGCAGGCGCTGCGCAAGCACGCCTCCATGCGCTTCATCATCTCGTCGCACGAGGCGGGCGCGGCGTTCATGGCGGACGGCTACGCGCGCGCCACCGGCAAGCTGGGCGTGTGCATGGTGACGGCGGGCCCGGGCGCCACCAACGCGCTGACGGGCGTGGCCTCCGCGCACCTGGACGGCGTGCCCATGCTGGCCATCAGCGGCAACGTCGCCACGGACCGCGTGGGCCTGATGGCGATGCAGGAGAGCAGCAGCACCCACGGCGTGAACACGGTGGAGATGTTCCGCCAGGCGTGCGCCAGCTCCACGGGCGTCGCCGACCCGCAGAGCTTCCAGCGCCTGCTGGCGCGCGCCCTGCGCACCGCGCAGGGCCTGCCCGGCGGCGCCGCGCACCTGAGCGTGCCGTCCAACATCGCGCGCCAGCCCATCCACCGCGCTTCGGTCCCCACCACGCGCGGCGCCTTCCGCGCGCGCCCGGCGACCGCCCCCTTCGAGGACCTGCGCGCCGCCTTCACGCTGCTGCGCACCGCGCGCCGTCCGCTCATCTTCCTGGGCTCGGGCGCGCGTGAGGCGATGGCCCAGCACGGCGACGTGTTCACCGCGTTCGTCACCCAGCACGGAATCCCGGTGGCCACCAGCATGCGCGGCAAGGGGCTGTTCTCCGAGCGCGAGGCGCTGTCCCTGGGCGTGCTGGGCCTGGCCGGCAGCAAGCGCGCGGAGGCGTACCTGCGCGACGGCGTGGACGTGATGGTGGTCCTGGGCAGCCGCCTGGGGGAGTGGGCCTCCAAGAGCTTCCACCGGTACTTCCAGGCCGTGCACCACGTCATCCAGGTGGACGTGAACGCCTCCAACATCGGCCAGTTCCTGCCGGTGCGGCTGCCCATCGTGGCGGACGTGGGCTCGGTGGTGACGGGCCTGGCGGAGCTGGGGCAGATGATTGGCCCGTCCAGCGGCGCGCGCGTGCAGGAGCGCTGGTCGCAGGTGATGGCGCTGAAGGAGCCCGCGCTCACCGTGCGCGCCCCGCAGGACCGCGATTCGATCAAGCCGCAGGACCTGATGACGGAGCTCGACAAGCACCTGAGCCCGGACATGGACCTGTACATCGACATGGGCAACTGCACGGGGTGGACGGCGCACGTGCTGCACGTCACGCCGCCCGCGCGCATCTTCTACCCCTGCGGCCTGTCGTCCATGGGCTGGTCCTGCGGCGCCGTCATCGGCGGCAAGATTGGCCGTCCCGAGCGCGCCGCGGTGGCCGTCGTCGGCGACGGCGCGTTCCTGATGAACGGCACGGAGATGCTGACCGCCTCGCGCTACCGTGTGGGCACGGTGACCATCGTCCTCAACGACAACTTCCTGGGCATGGTGAACCACGGCGAGCACGTGCAGGACCGCACGCAGCCGCTGGAGGACGACTTCTACAGCCTGGGCAACCCGGACCTGAAGGCCTTCGCCGAGTCCCTGGGCGCGCGCGCCTACACGGTGAACGGCCCCGGCCAGCTGGACGCGCTGCTGCCGGAGGTCCTGCGCCGCGCGGACGAGTCCGGCCAGCCGCAGGTCATCGTCGCGCACATCGACTACCGCGAGGTGCCGCCGTACGGCGACCGCTTCGCCGCCGTGGCGTCGGACGCGACGTAGCACCATGACGGACGCGACCTTCGCGCTCCTGGGAGTCGGTGCCGCGGTCCCCGACGCGGTGCGCGGCAACGACGACCCGCTGTTCGAGCCCCTGCGCCGCGCCGCCGGAAGTGGCGGCGAGCACGCGCTCTTCTACGGCAACCGCGAGCGCCGCGTGCTGGCGCCCGGCGAGTCCCTGGCCGCGCTCACCGCGAAGGCGGGCGCCGCCGCGCTGCGGGACGCGGGGCTGACGGTCGCGGACGTGGACCGGCTGTACGGCTACGTGTCGGTGTCGGAGTTCGTCACGCCGAACGCGCTCTACGCCGTGCACCGGGACCTGGGCCTTTCGCAGGGCACGCTGGTGGTGCCGGTGCAGGCGGACTTCGTCAACTTCCTCATGGGCATCGTGCTGGCCTGGGAGGCCCTGCGCGCGGGCAGCATCCAGCACGCGCTGGTGGTGGTGGGCGCCGCGTGGACCCGCAACGTGGACTACACGCAGGGCCACGCCATTGGCATTGGCGACGGGGCGGGCGCGGTGGTGGTGGGCGCGGGCACCCGGCTCGCGCTGGTGGACTGGGCCGCGGACACCTTCAGCGACGAGTACGGCGCGATGATGATGGGCGTGCGGCCGGAGTCCGGCATCGCGCACCCCACCTATGGCATCGCGCCCGCGGAGGGCGTGAAGGCGTTCCTGAACTCGGGGATGAACGGGCCGCCCCGGCTGGTGGAGCGGCTGCTCGCGAAGCACGGCGTGGCGCGCGACGACGTGACGCTCATCTCCCACCAGGCCACGCGCAAGCTGATGGACCACTGGGCGAAGGAGATCCGCCCGCGCGAGTACCTGGACACCTTCGAGGACTACGGGAACATGGTGCACGCGTCCATGCCGGTGACGCTGGCCCGGTTCCACCGCGAGCTGCGCACGAAGTACCTGGTGATGGTCGGCCTGGGCATTGGCGCGCACCAGCTGGCGCTGCTGGTGCGCGTCTAGCGCGACGGTCGGGCTACTGGTCGTCGCAGGGCGTGCCCAGCCGGATGCCCGTGTAGACGCCCAGCTCGTTGTAGATGAGGGGCAGGTTCTGCTCCACGGGGACGTTGCGCAGCTCCACCTCCTTGCGCGCCTTCTCGATCCACAGGGGCTTCTGCGCGCGGTCGATGACGAGCCGCAGCTGGCCCTTCTTCGTGGTGAAGATCTCCCCCTCGGAGTCCGCCACCACGTTGGTCATCTTCTGCGGCTTCAGGTCCCCCCGCGGCCCGATGAACACGCGGAAGTTGCGGGACTCCGCGGGCGTGAAGCCCTTGTCCACGTAGTAGTACGTGCCCTCCGAGTCGCGCAGCAGCGCGTGCGGCGCGAACTTCTGCGGGTTGGGGACGTAGGCGGCCTTGCGCAACAGCTCCCGCGCCTCCGTACCGGGCAGCATCTCCAGGGCCACCTTGCGCTCGCCACAGCGCAGCGAACAGGTGCGCTCCTTCGCGTCCACGGCCAGCTGCGAGTGCACGCGCAGGTCCACGCCGTCGTAGTCGGCGGTGCCGGCCGGGTTGAAGAAGCGCGGATCCAGGAACGTGGTGGCGGACAGGTTCCGGGTGCGCGGCCGCGGCACCTCCACCAGGATCTTGGCGTCGCCGTAGTAGAGCCGGTCCTCCAGCTCGTCCGTGTCCTCGCGGGGCACGGAGACGACGTAGTGGCCCTTGCCGTCGGTGCAGACGGACGTGGCCTCCAGGTGCATGCGCTGGCCCAGGTTCTCCGCCTTGCCCCACGGCGGTTCGACGGCGGCGGGACTGGCGGCGAGGAGCGCGGCCACGGGAAGGATGTGTTGGAAGAGCATGGTGCGCGGGCCTAGAGGTGCTTCTTGAAGTAGCGGGTGGCGGCCTTCTCCTGGTTGGTCGCCTCCGGGGTCGTGGTCCACACGAAGCGGTCGCCTTGCAGGGCGGGCTCCAGCGCGGATCCGAAGCGGCAGTCGAAGTGCTGGAGGCGGGCCTTCACTGTGCGGCGGGCCTCCTCGGAGACGTCGCACATCGCCTTCAGGGCGGTGAGGGGGAAGGCGCAGAAGCGGGCGATCTTCTGGGCCTTGAGGAAGGGCTCGGTGACGGTGCTCCAGTCGATGGCGCCCGCCGCGGAGGTGCCGCAGGAGGTGTTCAGTTCCTGGAGCGCTTCGGCGTAGGCGGTGTCGTGGACGGCTTCCTCCGCCTTGCGGTCGAAGGCCATCAGCTTCGCGAGCTGGCCGCTCTGGGTCTGCTGCTGGTGCTGCGCGTAGACCTCCTCCGGCTTGAGCTTCTGGGAGCGCGCCTCGTCGTACTGGACCGCGATGCCGTTGCCGGGGCCGCCGGGGAAGTGCAGCTCCGTGTTCTTGCCCACGACGATGAGCGGCGAGTAGTCCTTGCCGTGCCACTGCGTGGTGTAGTTCTGGCGCTGCGTGCTGAGGCTGCTCCAGTCCTTCACCGTGTAGGGGAGGACCAGGTTGTCCAGCACGGAGCCGGTGCCCTGGATGCGCAGCAGGAACTTCTTCTGCTCGCGGGGCGTGAGCGGCACGACGGCGACCTGTTCGCCCTGCGGGCCCACGAACACCTTGCCGGCTTCAACGGGCGCGGGCGGCGCGGCTTGGGCGGGCAGGGTGCCCAGGAGGGTGGCCAGCACGGCCACGGCGACGATGCATTTCATGTTGGGTGTTTCCCCCTCACCCCTCCGCGGTCCCACGGAGGGGCGGTGTCAGCTCACAACGACAGGTCGACTTCGTAGTGCATACACTCCTGCTCGGCCTTTCGTTTCAGGTTGCCGGGCAGCAGGTTCCAGTACGTGCGCGCTCCCCCGAGGTCCTTCTGCCGGCAGTAGGTCTCGGTCAGCAGCAGGTAGGCCGCGAGGTTCGGACCATCGCTGTAGCTGCGCTTGGCCCGCGCGATGGCCTTGGTCAGGTCGCCCGCGGCAACCGCCTCGCGTGCTTCGGCGAGGGCCGCGCGAGACGCCTCGTTCGGAGGATTGAAGGCCGGTCCCTGGGGATCCTTCGTGGTGCCGGGGGCCTTCTGCTTCGGCGGCGGATCCGCCTTGGGAACAGGCGGGGGCACGTCCTGCTGTGCCACGACGGGCGTCGAGGGCTGGGTCGGCGGGGGAGCCACGGGGGGCGGGGCCACGGTCGGCGGGGGAGAAGGAGGCGGGGCCGCGTTCACGACAGCGGGCTGCGCCACGACCGGCGGCGGAGGCCGCAGCCACCACCCGAGCCCCACGGCACCGAGGATCAGCGCGGCGGCGCCCGCGATGGGGAGCACGCGCGACTTCTGTGGGGCGACCGGGCCTGAAGGCAACGTCATCGGACCGGGCATTCCCGGCTGCCCCGTGACGCTCACCGGGGCGAGCGGCTGACCCTGGGGAACGACCATGGCTCCCGGGAGACTGCCCGGCACGGCCTGCTGTCCACCGAAGCTTCCAGGCACGGCCTGCTGTCCGCCCATGCTGCCCGGCATGACGTGCTGGCCCGTGCCATGGCCATGGGCGACCTGCTGGCCGCTGTAGCTTCCTGGAGACTGCGCGGGGACACCCGGCGACGGCAGGGCCACGCCCGAGCTCCCCACGCCGCTCCCGGGCAGCTGCGTGGCGCCGAAGCCCATCGTGCCGCCCGCCACCTGCGGCTGCTGGCCGTACGGGACCGTGCCGCTGGCTCGGGGCGCCATCGTCGCGTCGAAGCCGATGTCATCCGACGCCGCGAGCGCGTCCGCTCCAAAGCGGCCCGTCCCCGGCCCCTTGTTCGCCGCCGGTGCCATCGTGGCGCCCAGCGCGTCCTCGTCGCTCGGCGCCACGGAGGGCAGCGCCACACCCGAGGGCCGCTTCGTGCGCGAGAAGGTCCGGGCCGCGATCTGCTCCTCGGTCTCCGGCAGCGACTGGAGCGTCGTCCCCGTGAGCTCCGCGATGAACGACGCGACGTCCGGATGGCGGTTCTCCGGCTTCTTCTCCAACGCCCGCGCCACCGCCCGCGTGACGTTCTCCGGCAGCTCCGGCATCAGCGTGGCGAGCGACACCGGCGGCTCATGCACCACGCGGTAGATGATCTGCGCGAGCGACCCGCCACCAAAGGGCGTCATCCCGGAGATCATCTCGAACACGATGCCGCCCAGCGCGAACAGGTCCGTGCGCGCGTCGATGCGGCTGTTCTGCCCCTGCGCCTGCTCCGGCGACATGTACTGCGGCGTCCCGATGAGCACCGCCTCCTGCGTCTGGAGCGTCTCCGACGACATGACCTTGGAGATGCCGAAGTCGAGCAGCTTCACGCGCTCGCCCACCACGCCGCCGGAGTCCGTGGGCACCAGGAAGATGTTCGCGGGCTTGAGGTCGCGGTGCACGATGCCCGCGCGGTGCGCCGTCTGCAGCGCGGAGCCCATCTGCCGCGTGAAGGAGAAGACCTCCTCCAGCGACAGCCGCCCGCGCCGCAGCCGGTCCGCGAGGCTCTCCCCGCGCAGGTACTCCAGCACCAGGAACGGACTGCCGTCCTCCAGCGTGTCGAAGTCCAGCACCTCCACGATGTTCGGGTGCCCCAGCCGGGAGGCGATCTCCGCCTCGCGCCGGAACCTCACGTGGAGGTCCGGCCCCACGTGGTCACCCACCCGCAGCACCTTCACCGCGACCTGCTTGCCGGGAAGCCGCAGGTGCTGGGCCAGGAACACCGAACCCATGCCGCCCCGACCCAACACGGAGACGACTTTGTAGGTGTTCCGGAGGACCGAATCGATGTGCAGCTCACCGTCAGCCGAGCGCGTCATGGAAGAGGGCGTGTCCTGATGACAAGAGGGGTGCGAGGCACCCCGTAAAATCAGGGCGCCACGCTACCACGCCCCATCCGCCAGGGCGCGAGCCCGACCCACTCCAGCCCCACCCCGGACAGTCGAACGCCCGGACCCTCGAAAGAGGACCCGGGCGTCGTGAACTCCATCCGTCCCTGCTCAGCCGGAAGAGGCGCGACCGTCACGGCCACGCCCGACCCGGGAGGAGGGCCTCAGCCCCACTTGGACATCGTGCGCCGGGGCGGAGGCGAGCCCGGCCCCGCGGCGGGGGAAGCCACCGCCGGCCGGGCCTGCTGCGAACGGCCCTGGCCACCGCCGCGCGGCGCCTGGGCGTTTCCGCCGCTCGCCTGACGCGACTGGCCACCGTTCGGACGGCCGCCCTGGCCGCCGCCACCACCCGCGCGGCGCTGACCGCCGCCACGGCGCTGACCGCCACCGCCGCCACCGCCGCCGTTGCCGCGCGAGGGACCCCGGCCACCCCGGTTCATCGGGGGCCGGCTGTCCTCCACGTCACCGGGCAGGGGAGGGGGCAGCTGCGAACGGAAGGCGGAGTCCGCCACCACCGGCACGCTGCGGCGGATGGTGCGCTCGATGTCGCGCAGGTACGCGCGCTCCTCGGAGTCGCAGAAGGACACGGCCTGGCCGCTGGCGCCCGCGCGGCCCGTGCGGCCGATGCGGTGCACGTACTGCTCCGGCACGTTGGGCAGGTCGTAGTTGAACACGTGCGACAGCCCGTCGATGTCGATGCCGCGCGCCGCGATGTCCGTGGCCACCAGCACGCGCAGGGTGCCCGCGCGGAACTCGTCCAGCGCGCGCTCGCGGGCGTTCTGGCTCTTGTTGCCGTGGATGGCGTCCGCGCGCACCCCCGCCGCCGTGAGCTGCTTGGCCACGCGGTTGGCGCCGTGCTTCGTGCGCGTGAAGACGAGCGCGCGCGGAATCGCCTTCGCGTCCTGGAGCAGGTGCGTGAGCAGCGCGCGCTTCTCCTCGCGCTCCACGAAGTACACCTGCTGGCTCACCGTCTCCGCCGTGCTGGACGCGGGGGACACCTCCACGCGCACGGGGTCCTTCAGGATGTTGCGCGCCAGGTCCATGATGTCCGGCGGCAGCGTCGCGCTGAAGAACAGCGTCTGGCGCACCTGCGGCAGCACCTTGATGACCCGCCGCACGTCGTGGATGAACCCCATGTCCAGCATGCGGTCCGCCTCGTCGAGCACGAACACCTCCAGCGCCCGCAGCGTCACGAAGCCCTGGTCGATGAGATCCAGCAGGCGCCCCGGCGTCGCCACCAGGATGTCCACGCCCTGGCGCAGTGCCTGGACCTGCGGGTTCTGGCCCACGCCGCCGAACACCACCGCGTGGCGCAGGGGCAGGTGCTTGCCGTAGGTGCCAAAGCTGTCGCTCACCTGGCTGGCCAGCTCGCGCGTGGGCGTCAGCACCAGGCAGCGCACCGGACGGGCGCCGCCCGCGGGCGCCTTCGCCGACAGGCGCTGGAGGATGGGCAGCGCGAACGCCGCCGTCTTGCCCGTACCCGTCTGGGCCACGCCCAACACGTCCTTGCCCGCGAGGGCATGGGGAATCGCCTTCACCTGGATGGGCGTCGGCGTGGTGTAGCCCTCCGCCTTGACGGCCTTGAGGAGCGAATCGGTCAACTGCAGTTCGTCGAAAGTCATGAAATCCCGCATGAGATGGGTGGGCGCACTCCCCGTTCTGGCGGGGGACCACTCCCCCCTCTGGCGGGGGACCGACCGCGCAGCGCGCCCTCCCGCGGTATTGCGGGGGCGCCTGGCGGTACGCGGTCAGGCCAACCTGCGGCCCGAGGCACCTGGAAACGTCTTGGAACCCCTGGGCCTCCGGATGGATTCCCGGCGCCGCCCAGGGCGCGGCCACACTGCCTGCAACGGGGGGCAATGTCCCGGGAAATCCTTCCCGCCCGGCTGCCCCACGCCGCTGTGGAGATTTCGGACAGGGCTGTTGGCCGCCTGTCCCCATCGTCCACAACCCCCCAGTCCAGGCGCCGATGGCCCTCTCTCTCGGACGCCCTCCCAAGCAACCGGAATCATTTGGGTAGCAAGTATCCGCCCTGGACCCGTCCAGGAGCAAATCATTGGAATGATTGGGCAATTCCCCAGGGCCTGTCGTTTGGCATGACCGTTGCTAGCCTTTGCCGCGTCGCGCCGTACTGGCGCGGGCGGTGGCCCCTGGTGAGGAGCGGGACTTGAAGCGGTGGCAGCGACAGACGGTGGGGATGGCCTGGGGGATGGGGCTGTGCGTTGCGGCGCTGGCGTGTGCCCAGCAGCCGAAGGCGGGGGCGGCGGCGAAGGCCTCCGGCTTCTCGGCGGCGGCGGTGGAGGAGAAGGCCCGCGCGCTGGCGGCGAAGCCGTACCAGGAGCCGCCCGTCGGCGTGCCCTCGTCCTTCGAGAAGCTCACCTACGATCAGTACCGCGACATCCGCTTCCGCGACGCCGCGTCGCTGTGGCGTGAAGAGGGGCTGCCCTTCCGGGCGCAGTTCTTCCACCCCGGTTTTTATTACACGCGTCCGGTGGGCGTGAACGTGGTGGAGGGCGGCAAGGCGCGCCCGGTGCCGTTCTCCACGGACCAGTTCACCTACGGCCCGCTGGTGGGCAATCCGCCCAGGGGCAAGGTGAACGGCTTCGCGGGCTTCCGCCTCAACGCGCCGCTCAACACGAAGGACTACTACGACGAGCTGGTGGCCTTCCTGGGCGCCAGCTACTTCCGCGCGCTGGGCCGGGGCAACGTGTACGGCCTGTCCGCGCGCGGGCTCGCCATCGACACGGCGCAGCCGGGGGGCGAGGAGTTCCCCACGTTCCGCGAGTTCTGGCTGGAGACGCCGGCGAAGGGCTCGGACACGGTGGTGGTGCACGCGCTGATGGACAGCCCCAGCGTCACGGGCGCGTACCGCTTCGCCATCCACCCGGGTGAGCGGACGGTGATGGACGTGGACTCCACGGTGTTCGTGCGCAAGGCGGTGCGCCAGCTGGGCGTGGCGCCGCTCACCAGCATGTTCCTCTTCGGGGAGAACGACCGGGGCGACTTCGACGACTTCCGCCCGGAGGTGCACGACTCCGACGGCATCTCCGTGTGGATGAAGAACGGCGAGCGGCTGTGGCGCCCCCTGAAGAACCCCAAGCAGATCCAGGTGAGCAGCTTCCACACGGACGGGCTGTCGGGCTTCGGCCTGTTGCAGCGCGACCAGGCCTTCAGCAGCTACGAGGACCTGGAGGCGCGCTCCGAGCGGCGTCCGGGCGCCTGGGTGGAGCCGGTGGGCGACTGGGGCGCGGGCTCCGTGCGGCTCGTGGAGCTGCCGACCCGCGAGGAGATCCACGACAACATCGTGGCCTTCTGGGTGCCGGATGCGCCGGTGCAGGCAGGTGCACAGCTTCGCTTCTCCTACCGGCTGTCCTGGGGCTTCGCCCCCGAGGGCGCGAAGGCCGGAGGTTCCACCGTCGCGGCGACGCGTGTCGCGGCGGGCAGCAAGCCGGGGGCGCGTCGCTTCGTCCTCGACTTCACGAAGGCCAGCGGTGAGGGCACGGGCCCGGTGGAGGCGGTCGTCACCGCTTCACGCGGCCAGGTGCTGCACCCGCGCGCGGAGGTCCACGCCGTCACCGGTGGCTTCCGCGCCGCCTTCGAGCTCATGCCCGACGGGGATGGCCCCGTCGAGCTGCGCTGCTTCCTGAAACGCGGTTCCGAGACCCTCACCGAGACCTGGAGCTACCTGTGGATTCCGTGACCACGCACCCGTTCATCTCCTTCGCCCCGGCGATGCCGCAGGCGCCCCGTGCGGACACCCAGGCCGCGCTGGTGGGCTTCTTCCAGGACTTCGGCTTCACCGCCCGTGGCGACCTGGAGAAGCTGGCGGGCTGGATCCTGGGCACGCGCGAGCTGTCCCTGTCGCCGGAGGCCGCGCTGGCGCTCGCGCGCTGGCGGGTGGAAGGGTGGCTCGCCGAGGTGCTGGGGCCCGCGCACGTGGGGCCGTCGCTGCTGGTGCGCGGCCGGGCCGCGTTCGTGCTGGTGGGCGGCGCGCGCTGGGGCGCGGACGTGCTGATGCGCGCCCCGGCGTCGCTGCCGGAGGCGTGGCGCCGCGCGGTGTGTGAAGCAGTGCCCATGTCCGCCCCGGCGGAGGTGCCCTGCCAGATGCGCGAGCAGGTGCTCGTGCTCAATCCCTTCATGGACATGCTGCGCCGCTGGCTGCGCCCCGCCGCCAGCCAGGCCGGTGTGTCGCCGTCGCGCTAGGCGCGCGGTACCCCACACATGAAGCCGCACGGGAGCCCGGAGTCCGCATGAACGCCCAACCCTACACTCCGGCCCTGGCGCGGCCCCGCCGCGTGATGGTGCTGGGGCTGGCGGCCCTGTCCACCGGGTTCGCCTCCGTGGAGATGCACCGGCTGCTCGCGGCCCACGGCACCACGGTGCCGGAGTTTTTCGTGCTGGGGCTGTTCGCGCTGTGCTTCGCGTGGATCGCCCTGTCGTTCTGGAGCGGCGTCGCGGGCTTCCTCCAGCTGGTGTCGAACCAGCGCGTGCCGGGCCTGCGCTGGCCCACGGAAGAGGAAGCTGGAAAGCCGCTCACGCGCCGCACCGCGGTGGTGATGCCCGTCTACAACGAGGACCCGGCCGCGGTGTTCGCGCACGTGCAGGCCACTTACGAGTCCATCGCCGCGACGGGGCAGCTGGACGCGTTCGACTTCTACGTGCTCAGCGACTCCACGCGGGCGGAGTCGTGGGTGGCGGAGGAGCTGGCGTGGTCGGAGCTGTGCCGCCGGGTGGGCGGCCAGGGCCGCATCTTCTACCGCCGCCGCTCCGACAACACGGCCAAGAAGGCGGGCAACCTCGCGGAGTTCTGCGAGCGCTGGGGCCGCCGCTACGACTTCCTGCTGGTGCTGGACGCCGACAGCCTGATGGCGGGCGACAGCGTGGTGGAGATGGCCCGGCTGATGGAGCTCAACCCGGGCGCGGGCATCCTCCAGGTGCCGCCGCAGAACGTGGGGCGCTCCACGCTGTTCGCGCGGCTGCAGCAGTTCGCCGGGCGCGTCTACGGCCCCATCGTGGCAGCGGGCGCGGCGGCGTGGCAGCTGGGGGACTCCAACTACTGGGGCCACAACGCCATCCTGCGCATGGCGCCCTTCATCGAGCACTGCGGCCTGCCGGTGCTGCCGGGCCAGCAGCCCTTCGGTGGCCACATCCTCAGCCACGACTTCGTGGAGGCCGCGCTGATGCGCCGCGCGGGCTACACGGTGTGGCTGGTGCCGGAATTGGGCGGCAGCTACGAGCAGCCGCCGCCGGACCTGCTGGCGTACGCGCAGCGCGACCGCCGCTGGTGCCAGGGCAACCTCCAGCACCTGGGCCTGGTGATGGCGGGCGGCCTGCACCCGATGAGCCGGATGCACTTCCTGATGGGCGTGATGTCCTACGTGGCGTCGCCCCTGTGGCTCATCTTCCTGGTGGCGGGCCTGTTCGCCGCGCTGCACGAGTGGTTCTTCGCGCCCGCGACGCTGCTGGAGTTCCAGGCCACGCTGCCGGGTGGGGACGCGTTCGACACGGTGGGCGCGCTGCGGCTGATGGTGCTGTCGCTGGCGCTCTTGTGGATCCCCCGGCTGATGGGCATGGGCCTGATCCTCGCGAACCGCGAGGAGGCGGCGCGGCTGGGCGGCCGGTTCAAGCTGGTGCTGAGCGTGGCGCTGGAGGGCGTGGTGTCCACGCTGATGGCGCCGGTGATGATGCTCTTCCAGTCGCACTTCGTGTTCGGGACGCTGCTTGGCTACAAGGTGAACTGGTCCAGCCAGCAGCGCGAGGACACGGACCTGCCGTGGTCGGAGGCGCTGCGCCGGCACAAGTGGCACATGGCGATTGGCGCCGTGCTCGCGGCGCTGACGGTCGCGGTGGCGCCGGGCATGCTGGCGTGGCTGTCGCCGGTCATCCTGGGGCTGTGGCTGTCCCCGGCCATCTCCGTCTTCACCGCCCGCGCGTCGCTGGGCCTGTGGGCGCAGCGGCGCGGCCTGTTCCTCATCCCTGAGGAGGTCCAGCCGCCCACGGTGCTGGTGCGCGCGCAGGAGCTGGCGGAGGAGGGGATGGAGCCGGTGGATGACGCCCTGGACCACGTGCTGACCGACCCTCGCGCGCACGCGCTGCACCTGGCGCTGCTGGAGGCCCACCCGACGGGGAGCGTCCCCGTGGCGCTGGCCTCCGCGCGGCGCAAGCTGCTGGCGGGCGGGGTGGAGCCCCTGTCCCCGCAGGAGAAGTCCGCGGTGCTGCTGGACGCGCGCACGCTGTCGGAGCTGCGCGGTCGGCGGCTGGGCGTGCAGGCCTGATCGCGGTTGCATGACCCGGCTCCGCCCTGGATGCTCCGGGGCATGAATCGGGTCTCGTCCGTCGCCGCGCTCGCGCTGTTCGTCTCCTCCGGGGCCTTCGCCGCGGAGCCTCCTGCCTCCAAGCCCGCCGCGGAGGACCGCTGGTGGAAGCACGTGGAGGTGCTGGCCAGTGACGCGATGGAGGGACGCGACACGGGCAGCAAGGGCTACGCGACCGCCGCCGGCTACGTGTCCAAGGAGCTGGCCGCGCTGGGCGTGAAGCCGCTGCTGAAGACGGGCTTCCTGCAGCCCATGGCCTTGCAGTCGCGCCGCCTCATCGAGGCGAAGTCCAGCGTCGCGCTGGTGAAGGACGGCCAGACGCTGCCGCTGGTGCAGGGCGAGGACGTGGTGCTGTCCTCGCGGCAGGGGGACAACGGCACCGTGGACGCGCCGCTGGTGTTCGTGGGCTACGGCCTGTCCATCCCGGAGCTGGGCCACGACGACTTCGCGGGCCTGGACCTGAAGGGCAAGGTGGTGGTGCTGCTCCAGGGCGGGCCGGCGGACATCCCGGGCCCGGTGAAGTCGCACTTCTCCTCGTGGACGGAGCGGCTGAAGGTGCTCAAGGCCGGAGGGGCCGTGGGGTACGTGTACCTCCAGAACCCGAAGATGCTGGAGCTGCCGTGGGAGCGCATCGTGGGCTCCAGCAAGAACCCGACGGTGGTGTTCGCGGATCCATCGCTCAACGACTCGCGCGGGCTGAAGGTCGCGGTCGTCGCGAACGTGGCTCAGTCGCAGAAGTGGCTGGAGGGCGCGCCGCACACGTACGAGGAGCTGCTGGCGCTGGCCGACGCGGACAAGCCGCTGCCGAAGTTCGACATCCCGCTGCGCATGAAGGCGAAGCTGGCCTTCGACGTGAAGCCGCTGAAGTCCATGAACGTGGTGGGCGTCATGCCGGGCGCGGATCCGGTGCTCGCGAAGGAGTACGTGGTGCTCAGCGCGCACCTGGACCACGTGGGCATTGGCGAGCCGGTGAAGGGGGACCGCATCTACAACGGCGCCATGGACAACGCGTCCGGCGTGGCGGCGCTGCTGGAGGTCGCGCGGCGGCTGCATGACCAGGCGGAGAAGCCGAAGCGCTCCGTGCTGTTCGCGCTGGTGACGGGCGAGGAGAAGGGGCTGCTCGGGTCGAAGTACTTCGCGTCGCGGCCGCCGGTGCCCATCACCTCCATCGTGGCGGACTTCAACCTGGACATGTTCATGCCCCACTGGCCGTTCACCTCCGTGGTGGCGCACGGCAAGGACGAGTCCTCGCTCGCGGTGCCGCTGGCGGAGGTGGCGGCGAAGCAGGACATCCAGGTGCTGGAGGATCCGGAGCCGGACCGCAACCTGTTCGTGCGCAGCGATCAGTACTCGTTCATCCGCGAGGGCGTGCCCGCGCTGTTCTTCAAGTTCGGCTACACGCCGGGCTCGGAGGAGCAGAAGGTGTTCAAGCAGTGGCTGGCCGAGCGCTACCACGCGCCGTCGGATGACCTGGCGCAGCAGCCCGTGGACCACGAGGGCGCCGCGCGCTTCATCACCTTCCTGACCGCCCTGACGAACGCGGTGGCGGACGCCCCCCGGCGCCCGTACTGGAACGACGACAGCTTCTTCCGCCGCTTCGCGAAGCCGGCGCCCGCGGAGGCTCCGGCCGAAGCTCCGGCCGAAGCTCCGGCCAAGGGCAGGTGATGGGCCGCGGCTTCACGCGGCCGGGTGTGAGTCGGTGACGCCGGGGCGGGCCGCCAGGAAGCGGAGCGCGCCCCGGATGTCGGACGACGCGGTCTCGCGCGGGGCGTTCCGGGCCGCTGCGATGCGGCGGCGGGCGACGGCCCTGGCTTCGTGGGCCTGCGCGCTCCCGGCTGGCGCGGCGTCGGCCTCGGCCAGGTCGAGCGCCGCGCGGAGCAGATCCACGAGCTGGAAGAGGGCAGGGTCCTCGCGCAGCTCGGGGGCGCCCTCCAGCGCGGCGAACCCGTCGCGGGCGGCCCGCAGCTCTCCGCACGCGGCGTCCAGCGCCGCCCGGTACGCGATGAACCGCAGCGCCTGCCAGCGGGACGCGCGGCCCAGGATGGTGATCGCCTCCGCCAGCGCCGCGCGGGCCTGCGCCCAGTCCTCCCGGACGAGCGAGGCCCGGCCCAGCTCTCCCAGCGCGGTGCCTTCCAGCAGCCGCTGGCCCAGCAGCCGCGACAGGCGCACCGCGGACTCCAGGTGCTCGCAGGCCTCCGCGACGCCGCCCGCGTCCATCAGGTAGCAGCCCAGGTTGAGCCGCGCGAGTGCCTGCCCCGCGCGGTCCTCCACGCTCAGCGCCCGGCCCAGCGCCTCGCCCAGGAGCATCACCGCCTCGCCGCCGTCGCCCGCCTCGCCGATGGCGACCGCGCAGTTGGTGAGGAAGCCCACCTCGAACGTCACGTCACCTACCTCGCGGAACAGCGCCAGCGACGCGCGCAGGTGCGGGATGGCCGCCTCCGGCCCGCGACGCACCTGTTCGACGAGGCCCAGGTTGCCCACCGCGTAGGCCTCCAGCCAGCGGTCGCTCCCGGAGGGCAGCGCCTGCGCGTCGCGCATCAGCGTCCACGCGGCGGCCCCGTCCCCGGCGTGACGGGCGACGATGGACAGGTCCACGAGCACGCGCTTCTCCTGCGCCGTCTCGCCCAGCGTGTGGAAGACGGCGCGCGACTCCTCCAGGGCCTGGCGTGCGTACTCCGCCTGCCCCGCGTCCAGGTACGCGCGGCCCAGCACCGCCAGTGCCTCCGCGCGCTTCAGCGGCGCCACTGGTACGTGCGACGACGCCTCCAGCGCGCGCTCCAGCCGCTCCACCAGCAGCCCCACCGGCCCGCGCGTACGCGCATCCGGCTCCAGCGCCACCAGCGTCTCCAGCGCGCGGCCCAGGGACTCGGCGGTCGCGGGGCGCACCGCCATCGCGTTGTCGCACGCGGCCAGCAGGTTCTCGCGCTCCAGCGCCAGCCGCCGCAGCGCCGTCGCGCCCCCCGTCTTCTGCACGCGCTCGCGCAGCCGGCCCGCGACCTGGAGGTACGTGTCCGCGTGCCGGGCCTCGCAGGCCGCCTCGTCTCCCAGCTCTCGCAGCCGCAGCGCCGCGTACTCGCGGATGCTCTCGTACAGCCCCAGGCGCAGGAAGCCGCCGGGCGCCCCCACCTCGCGCGCGCACAGCAGCGACTGCGCGCGCAGCGAGTGCACCACCTCCAGCACGTCGGGCGACCCCTCCGGCAGCACCAGCACGGCCTCCGCGGCCTCCAGCGTGAAGCCGCCCCGGAACACGGAGCACTGAGCCAGCGCGGCGCGCTCGGCCGGCTCCAGCAGGTTCCAGGACCAGTCGATGGCACCTCGCAGCGTCGCCTGCCGCGCGGGCGCGTCCCGCCGGCCCACGCGCAGCAGGTCGAAGCGCTTCGACAGCCGCTCGCGCAGCTGCTCCACGCCCAGCACGCTCACGCGCGCGGCCGCCAGCTCGATGGCCAGCGCGATGCCATCCAGCTGCCGCACGATGTCCGCGACGCGGGGCGCCTCCGCGTCGCTCAGGATGAAGTCGCCGCGCGTCTCCCGCGCGCGCTGCACGAACAGGCGCACCGCGTCCGAGCGCAGGATGACGTCCCAGCGCGTCTCGTCGGGATCCGGCAGGCCCAGCGGGGCCAGGTCCAGTACGCGCTCTCCGGGCAGCCGCAGGGCCTCGCGCGTGGTGACGAGGAAGCGGGCGCGCGGCGCCAGCACCCGCCAGCGCCCCAGCGTCGCGGGCACGTGCCGCACCACCTGCTCCACGTTGTCCAGGATGACCAGCACGTCGCCGCACCCCGCGAGCGCCCGTCCCAGCCGCTCCGCCGGCGTGCTGCCGTCGCCGTCCGCCGCCAGCGGCACGCCCAGGGCCCGGCCCACCGCGTGGCAGAGGTCGTCCTCCGTCAGCGCCTCCTCCAGGTCGCACCGCCAGACGCCGCCCTCCCACGTGCCCGCGTCGGACTCCAGCGCGCCGAAGTGCGTGGCCAGCCGCGTCTTCCCCATGCCGCCCGGGCCCAGGATGCTGATCAGCCGCGCGCCCTCCGCCATCCACTGCCGGAGGGTGTCCAGCTCCTCGGCGCGCCCCACCAGGTCCTGCCGCAGCGTGGGCACGTTGCCGGGCCGCTCGCGCGGGGCGCGCAGGGGGCCGAAGCGGCGGTGCGCCAGGGACGCGGGCAGCAGCTCCACCAGCGCCACGCTGTCGCTCACGCCGCGCAGGCGGAAGGACCCCAGCGCGCGCGCGACGGGCATCCCCAGCGACGCCAGCTCCGGCTGGATGCGCGCCCAGGCCGCGCCGCTCAGCAGCACCTGTCCGCCATGGCCCGCGTCCGCGACCCGCGCCGCGATGTTCACCGGAGGCCCCAGGTAGTCCAGCCGGTGGGTGGAGGGATCCAGGCGGCAGTCGGGCTCGCCCACGTGCACACCCATGCGCACGCGCAGCCCCCGGTGCGACAGCCCCTCCGGCGCGTGCTCCTCCGCGGCGTCCGGCTCCTCCAGGAGCGACTCCGGCCAGCTCGCGTGCAGCAGCGCTTCCTGCGCGCGCAGGCACCAGTGCGCCGCCTCCACCGGGGACGCGAACGCGACCATGAAGGCGTCGCCCTGCGACTTCACCTCGTAGCCGCCGGTGCCCAGCAGGAGCGCGCGCAGCACGCCGTCATGCAGCTCCAGCGCGTCGCGCATGGCCTGGCCACAGCGCTCCCACAACCGCGTGGACCCCTGGATGTCGGTGAAGACGAGCGCCACCGAACCGGTGGGCGGCAGGCTCCGGGCAGGCGGCGGCGAAGCACGAGCGGAGGGCGCCTCGTCGGCCGGGGGCTCGACGACCGTGAGTCTTCGGAAGGCCTCTCCCATCTCCCGCTCTCCCCGATGCCAGGAACCCCCACCCGCTCCCACCCCTCCTGCTGCCCGTGAGGGTGACGCCCGTGCCGCTGGCGCTTCATATGGAAAGCAGTACGGGCCGGAACGGCAACGCGCACCTGCCGGGCGGGGTCGTGCGCTTCCAGTGAGCACTTGTGATCGCGCCGCGCGCGCATCCATCACTGGACGACACGCGCATGACCCCATGGGGCCTGTCACCCACGCATGCCATCTGCCTGCCCGCCTGCCCGGGCCGCCGGGGTCTGGCGGGCCCCATTCCAAGGAGGACGGGGGGCCGTGTTAGGACGGAGACACGTCCCGTCCCCGCGGCAGGAGCGCGAGGGCGCGACGCCTCTTCCTGGAAGGACTCATGCGTTCGACTTCGGCACTGGCGTTGATGATGGCTTCCCTCGCGGTGGGCGCGCTGTCGGCTTGCGGCGATGACAAGACGGACAACACGCCGGACTCGGGCACCGGGACGGACGCCGGCACGAGCACGGGCAACGGTCAGTGCCCGGCCTCCGCCATCTTCTGCGAGAACTTCGACAAGGGTGAGAACGGCTGGAAGCAGCCGGATGAGAACCACCACGCCACCATCACCATCGACGGCACGCGCACCCGCTCCGGCAGCGGCGCGGTGCACGTGAAGACGGACCCCGGCTACAACGAGGACACGGGCCAGGGGGACCAGCAGGCCATCGCGCACCTGCGCAAGGACATGCCCACGTTCGGCACGAAGCTCTACACGCGCGCGTACGTGTACCTGGGCCGGGCCTCGCCGGAGGGCGTGATGGGGACGTACTTCATCCTCTTCTCCCCGAAGGACAACGACTTCGGCGGCATCGAGCTCCAGGGGATGCACAACGGCGCCTTCGCGCTGGATGACTGGAGCGGCATCAAGGGCACGGGCTGGAACTACCAGGACGACCTGAAGGTGACGGTGTCGCCCAACCAGTGGACGTGCATCGAGTGGGGCGTGGAGCGCGAGAGCACCTCGGCCACCACGGGCCACGCGCTGGTGTGGGTGAACGGGCAGCAGGCCTTCGACTTCCCGAACGTGGGCATGCGGCCGTTCACCAACTTCGGGGTGGGCTACGGCTTCGTGCACCCGAAGGGCGACTCCGCGGCGGAGGCGTGGATCGACGACCTCGCGGTGGCGCCCGAGCGCATCGGCTGCGAGTGACGCCATGCCGCTGAACCGCGTCGCGGACGAGACCCTTCGCATCCTGGACGAGGGCCGCTACACGCCGCTCTCCGGGAGGGAGGTGTCCCTTCGCGACGCGGTGGCGCACGCGGTCCAGGGCACCGTGCTGGTGCGCCCCGGTGACTTCGAGCACCTGACGCGCCCCGCGCCAGTGCGGGGCTTCACCATCGAGGTGACGCCGGAGAAGACGGGCGACGCCGCGCGCCGGCTGGTGGAGCAGGAGGGGGAGCGGCGGGTGCTGGCGCTCAACTTCGCGTCAGCGGTGAACCCGGGGGGCGGCTTCCTCACGGGCGCGAAGGCGCAGGAGGAGGACCTGGCGCGGTGCTCGGCGCTGTACCCGTGCCTGCTGAAGTGGCCGGAGTACTACGACGTGAACCGCAAGCTGCGCTCGCCGCTGTACACGGATCACTTCATCTATTCGCCGGACGTGCCGTTCTTCCGCAACGAGCACTACGATCTCTTGGAGCGGCCCTTCCTCGTGTCGCTGCTCACGGCGCCCGCGCCCAACGCGAGGCAGCTGCCGGCGGGGGACCCGGAGGTCGCGCAGCAGCTGAGGGACGTGCTGTTCGCGCGGGCGCTCAAGGTGTTGCAGGTGGCGGCGCACCACGGGCACCGCACGCTCATCCTCGGGGCCTGGGGCTGCGGCGCGTTCCGCAACAACCCGCACGACGCGGCGGAGGCCTTCGCGCGAGGGCTGTCCACGATGGCGGGCGCGTTCAGCCGCGTGGTGTTCGCGGTGTACGAGCGCGATGGAAAGGGGCCCAACCTGAGCACCTTCCGCGAGCGCTTCGGCTGAGGGGCTGTCGTGTGTGCTCGCGCGCTTGCTAGCGTCGGGCGCATGCGATGGAGCTGGGTGGGGCTCGTGGCGGTGGTGCTCGCGTGCGCGGGCACGTCGAAGCAGGGACCGGTGTCCGAGCTGGCGCGCACCGAGGCCGCGACGGCGGTGCTCACGGTGCTGGCGAAGGACGCGGAGGACAGGCCGCTTCCTGGCATCCCGTTCCGGATCCGGCAGGCCATGGCGGATCCTCCCGAGGTGTACTGGGGCACGACGGACGCCCAGGGGCAGGCCCGGTTGACCGTGCCTCCTGGTTGGTACGTCTTCACCGCCGAGGCTTCGGGCTATCAGACCTTCGTGGATCCGGACGTGCGGATCTCGCGCGAACATCCCGCGTCGGTCACGATGACGCTGAGGCCGTCCGCCTCGGTTGCCGGGCGCGTGGTGGACGGCGCGGGTCAGCCCCTGCGGGCCGTGTCGCTCTCGTGGATCCCCGCGGACACGACGGCGCCTCGTCTGGACCTCGTGGGGAACCCGGACGGAAGCTTCCGGTTCGAAGGCATGGGGCCCGGCCCGGGCGTGTTGCTGGCGCGACGCAAGGGCTACAGCGACGAGCGCCAGGTGTTCGACGCCCGGCCCGTGGAGCTGGCGCTCGTGATGCGCGAGCAGGGGGCGCTGCGGGTGACGGCCTTCAGTCCGGGGGGCGGCCTCGCGCACCCGCCGGAGGTGAAGATCAAGGCGCTCGATCCCGTGTCGAAGGAGGGGGCCTGGATCGACGAGAAGGTGAAGGACGCCCGGGTGTACCGGGGCCTGGAGCCGGGGCGCTACCGGGTGACGGTCACGTGTCCGGTGGGGATTGGCGCGGCGTGGAGCGCGTCCTCGGACGTCGAGGTCGTGGCGGGAGGGACCCGCGAGCTGACGCTCCGCTTCGACAACGTGCCGGAGCGCGCACCGCTTCGGGGCCGGGTGGTTGGCGCGGACGGACAGCCCGTGGCGGGCGTGGAGCTGAGGGCCTCTTCGGGTGACCCGAAGAAGGATGCCTTCGTGAGCGAGTCCTCGGGCACGACCGACCTGGAGGGACGCTTCGCGGTGCATCAGCTGCTGGCGGGGCCTGTGCGCGTGGTGGTTCACAAGGGGAACACGAGGGTCGAGCTCGGCCCGGACGCGGGAGACGTCTCCGTGGAGGTCCGTTCCCATCCCATCGTGCAGGGACGTGTGCTGGGGCCGGATGGGACGCCCCTGACGTCCTTCCAGGTGAACTCGACGAAGCACGAGAGAACCGCGGGGCGCTACCTGTACACGCTGGAAGGTCCCTGGCCCGAGAGGCTGACCTTCTCGGCGGAGGGACTCGCGAGCACGCGCAGGAGGGTGGAGCCTCGGGAGGAACGGACCGTGCTGGCCGACGTGATCCTGAAGGCCGGGCGCGACGTGCGCGTCCGGCTCCTGCGGAAGGATGGGCAGCCGGCCCTGTCGAAGGGATGGGTGGACCTGAGCCCGCTGCCAGGGCACGAGTCGACGTTCGCCTGGGACCAGGCGTTCCTGAGGGTGGAGGCGGACGGGCGGTTCTTGCTGGAGAACGTGCCGCGTGAGCCGCTCATCCTCGAGGCAGAGACGGAAGAGGACGGAACGGCCTCCATGCCATTGAGTGCGGACGTGACGGACGTGACCGTGCCGCTCGTTCCGCCTGCCCACCTGGAGGGGACGGTGACGGATGAATCAGGACGTCCATTGCCGGGCACCTGCTTGATGATCGGGTGCGAAGTCTATCCCGACGAATTGCCAGTCACTGACGCGGAGGGACGGTTCTGGCGGGATGTCGTTTCCGGGCGCGAGTGCGTATTGAGCGTCTATGACACGGGCGGTCCATCCGGTTGGCCCTCGCCGCCGCTGCGCGTCTTCTGGCCCCGGCACTTCACCAGCGGCGGTTCGGGAGAAACGGTGCGGGTGGACCTGCGTCCGCGCACGGGGCCCGCATCCGTGCAGGTCCTGTTTCCAGGCAGGGGAGAGTGGCACCGGGTCCTGCTCGTTCCTGGAGACGTCCCGATGCCGTCGACGATCGACGCCATGCGGGCGTTGATGAAATCCGCGGGCGAGCCGGATCCAGGTCCCGCCGAACCACGGCCGGAGCGTAAGGACGCGAACTGGAGCGACCGCTCGTGGCATGAGCCCCGATTCAGCCACCTGCCCCTGGGGCGTTACACGGTGTTCGTGCTCGAAAGCAGTGCGGAGATCTTCGCGCTCCGCTACCCCGTGAACCTCACGGAGCCCGGCGTCCACCGCTTCGAGACGCCGCTCCCTGAAAAAGGCGGCGTGCACTTCGTCGACTGACAGGGACAGGGCTTCGTCGTGCGCTGCTAACCTGCGGGGCATGCGATGGAGCTGGGTGGGGCTCGTTGTCATGGTGCTCGCGTGCGCGGAGGCGCCGCGCCCGGTGCGGACGAAGACCCGGTGGCCCGTCGAAGAGGCGGCGTTCACCGTCCGGGTCGTGGATCCGGCGGGACAGCCCGTGCCCGGCGTGATGCTGGTGGCTCGCCGCGCGGACCATGGGAGCCTGGTCTCCCGGTCGGGCACTTCGGACGCGACCGGGACGGTGCGGCTGCACGTGATGCCGGGCTGGTACGTCGTCCAGGCCGAAGCGCCTGGCTTCGTGAACCTGCTCCATCCGGACGCACGGATCGCTCCCGGGGCGGAGACCCGGCTCGAGCTGACGCTGATGCGCGCGGTGCCGTTCGCGGGGCGCGTGGTGGACCTGGAAGGACGGCCCGTCGCGGATGCCCGGCTCCGGCTCACTCCGTCCGGAGATGGGGATTCATCGCTGCGTTCCAAGAGCGATACCGAGGGACGCTTCCACTTCGACAACGTTCCCGCGGGCGCCGTGAAGCTTCGCGCGGAGAAGGGCGGATGGAGCCCCACGCGGCTGGAGCTTCCAACGCCGCAGCCCGAGTTGACGGTGGTGATGGGTGGACTCGGCTCGCTGCGGGTCCGGGTGCTGGGGCCCGATGGCCTGCCATCGCCTGAAGGGTCCGCCTCGATCTCCTTGATGGATGAAGCGCCCCCCCTGCAGCTGTCCCCAGAGCGGACGCCCGAAGCGACCCTCTTCCAGGAGCTTCCCGCCGGGCGCTATCGCGTCACGGGCCGGTACGCACCCGCGCAGGACTGCTGGTGGGATCGTTCCGTCGAAGTCCAGGTCGCGCCGGGCGCACAGGCGGAGGCGACGGTGAGCTTCGAAGGGAGCCAGGGTCCGGGCACCTGGCGGGCGCGTGCCGTGGATGCCATGGGGCAGGGCCTTGGTGGCGCCAAGGGAATGCTGTGGACGTGGAATGCATCGCGCTCCGAACTGGAGCTGCACGGCGGATGCCACTTCCAAACGGGAAGGGATGGGGCGTTCGTCATCCAGGGCCTGTTGGAGGCCCCCTCCACCATGTCGCTGACGGTTGCCAACATGCGCTTCGATTGGAAGTCGCAAGGGCCACCGCCCCCGGGGACGGGCGAAGCGCTGGTGTTCCGCAATGCCTTCGGAGGTCTGGAAGGCCGTGTCATGCGTCCGGATGGGCTGCCCGTGGGGTACTTCGAAATCGACGGACTCTCCCAGCCCGATCGGGAAGGCAGGTACCTGCATTCCGTGTCGATGACCCACGTCTACCAATGGGTCATCGACGTGCTGGGCTTCGCCCCCGCCCTCGTGCGCACGGAAGGGCGGGATGGGGAGCTGCTCAAGGTCCCGGACGTCATCCTTGATGTGGGCCGCACCGTCCACGGGCGTGTCGTCGCCGAAGATGGTTCGACGGGCATCCCGATGCAGGACGTTGAACTCGTGGAGGTCTTCGACCTGGAGGGCCACGGTGGGCGTCACCCCTGGACGGCGCGGACCGACGCGGATGGGTACTTCCGGTTCGAGCACGTGGCGGGCCGGCGCCAGTTCCTGCGCGTGGACGCGAAGGCGCGGGGGACCGTCCTCCGTGAACTCGGACCTGATGAGGAATCAGTGAAGCTGCGGCTCGTGCCCGGTGTGGAGCTCGAAGGCTCCGTGACGGATGGTGCGCGCGTCCCGCTGGTCAGGGTGAACCTGAAGGTCCGCTGCGAGGGTGGGTTCAGGGTGAGCGCCGAGAGCGACATCGCGGGCAACTACGCGGCGCACATCCCGGGGAACCGTTCGTGCTTCGTGCACGCCGAAGGCAGTCCCCTGAACGTGCCGGTGCCCCGACCGCCTCCGATGTCCTTCTCGCCGAAACTGATCCGCCTGGCCCCGGCCACGCATCACCGGTTGGACCTCGTGCCCAGGCAGGGGCCCGCCCTGCTGCGCGTGAGCGTCAACGCCTCCCGCGAGTTCGTCACGGCGTTCGTCCTGCCGGGAGATGTTCAGTGGCCGCGCTCACCACGGGCCCTGGATGCCGCCATCCGGGCGGGTTTCGGACCGGAGCCGATGCCGGACGCATGGACGTCAGAGGACGGGGAGTACCTCATCGCCCCGAACTTCCTGGTCGGGGCGGACTTCGACTTCGGGCACCTGCCCCTGGGGCACTACACGCTCTTCATCCGCGAGGAGATGAACGGAGCCGACGGCCTCCTGCGCATCCCCGTGGACCTGTCCCGGGCCGGTGTGCATGTCGTCAACTCGGAGCGGCCCGCTCAAGGAGGCGGAAGGCCTTACACGCGCTGACGCGAACCCCTCGTCCCAGAGTGGGGGAACGCCGCTCGTGCCCTGAAACCCGCCTACGCCCCCTCCACCGGCAGCGTCACCACGAACGCCGCGCCGCCGCCGGGCGCTTCCTCCACCCAGACGCGGCCGCCGTGCGCTTCCAATATCTGCCGCACGATGTAGAGCCCCAGCCCCAGGCCTCCCGTGCGCGCGGAGCCCTGCACCTGGGCGAAGCGCTGGAAGATGCGCTCGCGCTCGGCGACGGGGACTCCCGGTCCTCCGTCCCTCACTGTCAGCCGCCACTGCCCGTCCTGCTGGCGCAGCGCCACGTGCACCGGCGAGCCTTGTCCGTAGCGCAGCGCATTGGCGATGAGGTTGCTCACCACCTGCTCCATCCGCAGCTTGTCGAACCGGCACGGCGCCGGCCCCTCCACGCGCATGTCCAGCTCCACCCCGGCCTGCTTCGCCTCGTCCGCGAAGCGTCCCACCAGGTCCTGCACCAGCGGCGCCAGGTCTCCGCTCGCCAGCTCGAAGTCCAGCTTGCCCGTGCGGATGCGGCTGACGTCCAGCAGGTTGTCCAGGAGCGCCGCCAGCCGCTTGAGCTGCCGGTCCGCCGCGTCCAGCCGCGTGGTGACCTTCTCGGAGCCCACGGGCTCGTCGCCCCTGGCCTCGGACATGCGGCGCAAGAGGTCCACCTGCAGGCGCAAGGACGTGAGCGGCGTGCGCAACTCGTGGCTCGCCACGGACAGGAAGTCGTCGCGCGTGCGCACCGCCTCCTGCAACGCCTCCTCCGTCTCCTTCAGCGCCGTGATGTCCAGGATGGCCCCGCGCACCACCATCACCTTGCCGTTCGCGTCGCGGATGACGCGCGAGCGGCTGATGAGCCAGTGCCACGAGCCGTCCGGCCAGTGCGTGCGGAAGGTGGATGAGTACGACAGCACGTCGTTGTGGAAGATGGCCGTCACCTGCGCTTCCACCTCCGGCCGGTCGTCCGGGTGCAGCGACGCCAGGAACTGCTCGTGCGTCCACTCCTCCAGGGGCTGCGGGTAGCCGTAGAGCCGGTCATGCCCCTCGGAGCGGAACACCTGCCCGGTGACGAGGTTCGTCTCCCAGACCGCCATCTGCGCGGACTCCAGCGCCACCTGGAACCGCTCGCCCAGCTGGCGGAAGCGCTCCTCGGTGCGCGCGACCTCGTTCTCCGCGCGCTGACGGCGGGTGATGTCCGTGGCCAGCACCCACGTCTCACCGCCCACCGGCCGCACGGACAGCTCCAGCCATACGCCCGACGGCAGCTCCGACAGGAACCGGGCGGGCTCGCGCGTGGCGAGCGCGTCCAAGAGCCGCTCGTGCAGCGTCGTGCCGGCCAGCATCGGCTGCGCCGCCCACGGCGTCATGCCCTCGCAGGCGCCAAATGGCAGGCCCAGCAGGGACGCGGCGCGGTGGTTGAGCTCATGGATGGTTCCCTGCGCGTCGAGCGCCAGGAACGCCTCGGCCATCATCTCCCGCAGGACCTGCAGGCGGGTCTGCGCGGACATGCTGGCCTCGTCGGCCGGAAGCGGGGGCAGGTGGGTGTCCTTCGGTGTGCGCGCGGAGGCCGCGTCCTTCGAGGACGGGTCGTCCTTGGCGGCGTGGCGGACAGCTTCGAACGGACCACCGGGCAGGGGACTCATCGGGTCTGCACGCTCCCGCACGCCCCCCGCGCCCGTCAAGCGAGCGCGGGGACCGTCCAGGCCGTCTGTCAGCCCAGCGGATCCGTGAGGGGTTCAGGCATGACCCACAGCTCCGTGGGGCGCGCGTAGGCCTGGTTGAACGCGAAGAGGATGCCGTTCCAGCGATCCCAGAAATCCGCCCAGCTGTACTCGCACGGCGGGGCGGTGAGCGGGTTGCCGTCGCGGTCCGGCTGGGCGTACGCGTAGTCCGCGTAGGTCCAGCGCACCGTGCCGAAGTCCGTCATCAGGAACGGCGTCAGCGCCTGGAGCACGCCCGCGCGGGACACCTCGTCGGTGGGCGAGCCCGCGGGCGTGAAGACGGGCTGGGCCTGGTCGCGCTGCTCACGCCAGGCGACGAAGTTGGTGCCCATGGCGATGAGGGCGTCGCGGCGCGCGGGCGTGGGGGCCAGCCGGGCGTCCTCGTAGAGGGCGAACGCGGCGATGAGCAGGCTCTTCCAGTGCATGCCGGGGAAGAGCAGGTCCATGCGGGTGGGGCGCGGCGAGTCCTCCGCGTGCGCGACGGCCCAGGCATACGCCTGCTGCGCCTCCGCGTTGACGGCGTCCGTCAGCGTGAACTCGGAGAGCACGCGCGCGGGCGTGATGGGCCCGGTGGCGGCCGCGCGCCAGTCCAGGTACAGGCGCGCCGAGCCGCCGATGTCGTTGAAGATGGCGAGGTTGCCCTCGTGGAGCGTGCGCTCCAGCGTGATGACGACGGCCTCCACCTTGTCGAGCGGCGCCACGCCCGGGGCGCTCCAGTACAGCGAGCCCATGCGCGACGCGGTGGCCAGCAGGGTGCGCGTGTCCGCGAGCACGGCGACGTTGAGCGAGCTCGTCATGACGCTGAGGGCCGCGGCCGCGTCCACGGTCAGGCCCTGCGCGATGAGCTGGAGGGACAGGTCCTGCAGCCGCAGCCGCACCACGCCGCCCAGCCCCAGCCGGTCCAGCGCGTTCGTCAGCGACAGCGAGGGCTGGAGCCGCGCGGCGGCGATGAAGTGCCGCGCGAGCGCCGCGCTGTACATGCCCTTGCCGCCGGCCTGGGACGCGTGCGGCGCGAAGGTGAACCAGTTGGGGCGCGCGCTGCTGGTGCCACCGGGTTGCAGCGTGGGGTCGATGATGCCGCCCAGCTCATACGCGATGCCGATGTAGCCCAGCGTGATGGTGCGGTTGTCCTCCAGCGGCGTGGGCGCGGACTGCGCTCGGGCGGAGGCGGAGGTCAGGACGAGCAGCGCGCCCAGGAGCGCGCCAGGGAACGTGAAGGTGGAACGGCGCACGTCGGTGCGAAGAGGAGTCGCCACGGTGGAGGTCCGGGGTGGTGGGGGGGCTCAAGCTAGGCAGCGCGGACGCCGGTCCAAACCCCGGGGCCCGGGGTTGGATGCATGCAGCGTTGAATGGACAACCCTTCGGGAGCAGCCGCGCGGGGTCAGCCCCCAACTCCCGTGAGCGCACCGGTCTTCCGGGGAAATCGGCGGCGGCGCAGGACCTCGGCCCCCGCGAGTCCCAGGCAGGTCACGGCGAAGAGGCAGACGCCCGGCAGCACGCCCGGCGCGCGGTAGCGCAGCTCGACGCGGTGCGAGCCCCGAGGGGTGGGCACGGCGCGCACCGCCACGTTGGCGGGGAGCAGGCGCGTGGGGGCGCCATCGAGGAGCGCCGTCCAGCCGGGCTGCCACGCGTCGTTGAGCACCAGCACCGCGTCCTCTGAGGCGTCCACGTCCACGACGAGGTGTTCGGGTGCGTCCAGTTCGACGCGGACGTGGCCTTCCAGGGGCGCGTCGCTGGCTGGGGAGAGCGCGGGGTCGCCGCACTCCACCGCGGCCTGCGTACTGGCGCGGAAGGCCGCGTCGCGCAGCAGGTCGAGCGCCGCCGCCGCATCCGCGACGCACCGGGGCTTCGCCAGGGACAGGCGTGGCCGCGCGTCCGGGTGTTCCACCAGCAGCAGCTCGAAGGCAGGATCCTTCGCCACGATGACGCCGGGCTTGTGTCTCAGGGCGTCGTGGTCCGCCGGGGTGTAGGCGCTGAAGCGCACGCCGTAGATGGGCAACAGTTCGGTGAAGAGGCCGGGGGTGGCGTCCTGGAGGTGCAGCACGCGCGGGCTCGCGGCGGGGAGGTAGGCCTCCGCGGTGCCGACGCCCCACAGCGCGGGACTGTCCGGGACCAGCATGGCGCGCGACATGAGCGCGACGCTGTCCTGGTACTCGAAGCCTTCGAAGCGCGGCAGGCGGAAGCGCTGGATGCGCGACGCCACCCGGGGGACGGAAGTGCCGGTGCGGTCCGCCCAGGCCTTCACGGTCTCGATGAATGGCGGCGGGCTGTCGAGCAGCTCCTCGGTGCCGAGGATGCAGAGCGGCTCATTCGCCGTGAAGGCCGCGCCCAGTTGGAGCGCCATCAGCACGGCCATGCGCGGGCGGGACTCCGCGAGCCCTGGCAGGACGAGCGCGCAGCCCACCGCGAGGCCCGCCGCGATGAAGCTCGCGGTGCTGAACGCATGGGAGAGCGTGTCCAGCGTCGGCGCGGGGACCTGGGGCCAGCGCGCGAGCACGAACGCATGCGACCACGCGCCCGCCGTGCGTTCGGCGATCGCCACGAGGGCCAGGAGCCCGGCGAGGACCCCGGCCGCGCGAGCCGTCCACCGCATGCGCTCCGGCGAGGCCACGACGGCCTTCCAGCCGAACCCCGCGAGCAGCGCGAGGCCCAGGGACAGGTGCACGACCAGCTTCTCCGGATACCGGAACGGCCGCCACAGCGGCAGCACGCGGTAGAGCAGCGCGTAGAAGGGCAGGGCGGAGCCCAGGGCCAGCGCGAGCAACGCGCTCCACGCCGCGACGAACGGGGCCTGGCGGCGCAAGGGGATGAAGCGCAGCCCCGCCATGGCGAGCACGAACACCGGCACGCCGATGAACAGCGACTCCGACCACAGCGTGGAGAAGCCGCCGGTGTGCAGGAGCGGTTTGACGATCTCCTCCGGCACGGCGCGCTCCACGGCGGTGTTCGCCAGGAACGGCCCCAGCAGCGACTCCGGCAAGCGCAGCGGATCCACCGACCAGCGCAGCGCGTCCTCGACGGAGCTGGCGCCCGGAGCACCGCCCGCGAACACCGCCACGCCCGCGAACAACTGCGGCGCGGCCACTCCCGCGCCCAGGGCCACCAGCACCAACCCCCGCCGCACGAGGACCGCGCGACGCCCGTCTTCCGTCAGCGCGAGGAGCAGCACGAACGCGTTCGCGAACGCATAGGCCCACGTGTCTCCCGCCAGGAGCACGCCGCCCACGCCCAGCGCGGCGACAGTGGCGCGAGCGGGCGTGGCCTCCCGGAGGAACCGGACCGCGGCCCAGAGCGCGAAGGGCAGGGTGGCACCCGCCATCAGGTACGCGAGGCTGCTGGTGAGGCTCACCATGTAGCCGCTGAACGCGAACGCGAGCCCCGCGAAGAACGCACCGGCCCGTGGCACCGCGTACAGGCGCAGCAGCGCATACGTGCCCAGCAATGCGAGCGGCGGGCACAGCAGCACGGTGAGCTTCATCGCCGCGCCGGTGGACAGCACGAGCCCCAGCCACTGCGAGGGATGGAACGCGGCGGACAGCATCGTCCCCGGGAAGGACTGGCCCAGGCCGTCGAAGGGATACCAGCCCGGGAAGTCGCCGTGGGACACGCGCTCCGCCCAGTAGCGGCGCAGCGGCGCGTAGACGAGCAGCATGTCCCGCCCGGTGAAGACCTGCGCGCTGAAGACGGCCCGGTGGAAGAACAGGCACGTCAGCCCGAGCGCGCCTCCCACGACGGCCCACGCCGCGCGCGGACCGGGGACTCGTGGCTCGGCGCGCTCAGGGGAGGCGGGGGGCTCCATCGGGACGCGGATTGTTTCCGGTCCCAGGTGCTGCGTCCAGCGAGCGATGCCTCACGCTTCCTTCGGCGGCGCGAAGTACGAGCAGAACGTCGTCACGTCGCGGTAGCCCATGCGGCGGTAGACGGGGGCGCCGGCGGCCGTGGCGTGCAGCACCGTGCGCTCCAGACCCCACGCGCGCTTCGCTTCCTCCAGCGTGCGCCGGAGGACCGTCTCCGCGGCGCCCTGGCGGCGGTGCTCCGCGAGCGTCGCCACGAGCGCGATATAGACGACGCCATCCACGCGCAGCGCCGCCGTGGTCGTCGCGGGAGCGCCGTCGTGACAGCCGACGAAGGCGCGGCACTCGGGGCCGTAGATGCCCGGCGCGGCCAGGGCCTCCCGCCCCAGCGCCCGCGGCACGTCGTAGCTGGCGGAGTTCACGTCCGCGATCGCGTTGCGGCCCCACTCATCCCGCACCTGCCGGAGGTCGAGCGGCGCCAGGGGCCGCACCGGTTCCCGCAGCCGGTCCGCCACCATGCCTGTCGTGAGCATCCCCGGCTTGAGCCCCCGCGCGGCGAGCAGTGTGTCCGCCCGCTCACGCAGCGCCGGGGAGAGCCAGTCCGGCGTCAGCGTGAAGGCCCAGCCGTTGGGGCCCTGCGCGAAGTAGCTCGCGGCCGAGTCCACCGCGCGCTCCAGCTCCGCCTCCGTCTCCACCGGCCGCGTCAGGAACGCCATGTTCATCAGGGACCACGCCACGCCGCCCGCCGTGATGAACACGTCCGTCCGCTCCACGACCTCCCCACCGGGCAGCCCCAGCGCGAACAGTCTCCAGGCTCCACGGAACTGCGCGTGCGATTCGTCGATTTCGGCTCGGGACATGGGCCTGCCTCCAACTGGCTCAAGGGCGTTGGATTCTCCGCATTCCTGGAGGCCCGCGTCTACGTGCGCCGGGGGAGGGGGCCTGCTAAACGACGGCGCGACCCGAGCGCGAGGAGCCCGCCGCGATGAACCCCATGGAAGGACAGCCCTGGCAGACGACGTGCCGGGTGTGCGGCAGGCAGACCTGTCCGAAGCCGGAGGCGGTGGCCTCCTGGATGCGGACGATGCTGGACCGCGTGCACGGGACGCAGATGCGCGGCGCGGGCCAGCGGGGGCTGCGCGAGGCCCTGGCCATGGAGGGCGTGCTCATCACCACGCACCTGGAGGTGTGGTCGCGGGCGCTCGAAGGCGTGTGCCCGGACTGCATCGCGGAGGTGGCTCCGGAGACGGACGCGCGGCTCCAGGATCCGGAGGCGATGCACGAAGCGTCGCTGGAGCGCTGGCGCACCTCCGCGCCGGAGCTGGTCAGCGACGCGGTGGAGTCCGCCGTGGACGACGTGCTCGAAGCCGCGCGCGAGGCCGCCAGGCGCAACAAGCCGACGAACGGCGCATGAACGCGAGGGGCCGCGCCAACAATCGCGGCCCCAGGCCCGTTCAGGCCCACAGCTCCTGCTCCAGCGTGTCGAGCAGCGCCAGCGCGACCTCGGGCGTGGGCAGCCCCGCTTCGGTGACGAGCGCGGCATCGACCGGCACCGCGACCTCCGCGCGCAGCAGGGCCACCGCGCGCTTCCGTGCCTCGCGCAGCGCCTCCTGCTCCGGAGCGGACAGCCGCGAGCGCACCCACCGGTCGATGTCCCACGACAGGCCCGCGTGCCGCGTCTCGTCCTCGGCGATGCGGACCATGGCCTCGCGCACCTCGGCGTCGCGCGCGTGGAGGGCCTGGTGGTGGGCCACCAGCGCGCCGTACGTCTCGCGCACGCACCCCTCCACGGCGTTGTCCAACGCGACTTCGTCCAGCGGCCGCGGCGGCACGGCCGCGACGGAAGGCGGCGGAGGTGTGGCCCCGAAGCGGCGCGCGAGTCGTCCCGTCATCTCCGTGTGCAGGACCTCGTCCACCGCGCTCGCGAGCGCCGCGTCCTGGAGAGCCGCCTCCGCGCCGTGCAGGGCCAGCTCCTCCCGCAGCCGCAGGAAGGCATGGATGGACGCGGCCTCCAGGTGCGCCGTCTGGGCGAAGTAGTGCCCCAGCGCGTCCTCGCAGCCGCCAGCGACGGTGCCCTGGAGCCCCACGGGCCGGCGGCCCACGGCGCAGTTGCCGTTGCCCTTCTCCAGCACGTGATCCTCGAGCTCATCCACCTTGCCATTGGTGGATACGCGGACCACGTACTGGATCAGGTCGGAGCCCTCACCGCACGCGAAGCCCTTCGTGCCGACGACGTTGAAGCTGCCATCCTTGTTCCGCTTCACCGCTCCCCGCTCCAGCGTGTCGCAGCTCAGGCTGTAGCCCGCGGCGAAGGCCAGGAGCGCCGCGTCCTGCGAGGTGTCGACGGTGCCGATCAACTGCTGGAGCGACTCCAGCGTCGACCACGCCTTCACCTCGTCGCCGCGCGTCGTCGCCAGGAAGTAGTTCGAGCAGACCTGGATGCATGCGCCATGAAAACCGTCCGTGGACCGCGCGTTCTCCAGCGCGGTCTGACAGGCCGGAGCGTCGGCCGCAGTCGCGCAGGCCTCACCCGTCGTGGCCTGCGTCTCGTACGTGGGCCCCGGCGGGTCGGCCACCGGATCGAAGTTGTACGAAATGGCACGGAGCGCGACGTAGTCCTGCGCCGGCTGGATGCTCAGGTCGTCGATGGCGGGCGCACCCTGCGGCGTGCACTCGACGTTCGAGTACCCCGACAGGTTCGTGCTGCCAGTGCCACAGCCCGCCAGCACCAGCGGCGTCGCGAGCGAGGCCCGCAGCGCACGAGAGAACAGCTGCCGCAACCGGTTCGTGTTCATGGACGACTCCCGTAGGACGAGGTGTCCCGCGAGCAGAGCAATGGCGATGCCATCGCCGTGCTCCCTCTGCGAGACGCCTCCCCACGGGCGTATCCGCGTGCTCGGAAAACCGAGGCGCCTTCAGAAAGCTGAGGCCAGCTCCGGGGACAAGGGGACGGTCCGTATCAAACCGGCTGGGGCGTGCGGAACAAGGGGGCACCCAATGCCGCCCCGTTGACGCCGCCGTCGACGAACAGATCCTGGCCGCTCACGTAGGACGCCTCGTCGGACGCGAGGAAGAGCACGGTCCTGGCGATCTCCTCCGGCTTGCCCATGCGCCCCATGGGAATGGTGGCGGACATGCCGCGCTCCATCTTCGCGAAGGCCTCCGGCGTGGGCGCGTTCTTCTCCCAGATGGGGGTGAGCGTCGCGCCCGGTGACACGACGTTGACCCGCACGCCCCTGGACGCGAACTCCGCGGCCAGCACGCTCGCCATCGCCTTCAGCGCGCCCTTGCTCGCCGCATAGGCCGAGTACCCCGGCATGCCCAGCTCGCTGTGCACCGAGCTGGTGAGGATGACCGACGCGCCGGCCTTCAGGTGCGGCGCCGCGGCCTGCACCGTGAAGAACACGCCCGTGACGTTGGTCTGGAGGACGGACGCGAACGCCTCGTGCGTCGTCTTCCCCACGTACGTCTGCGCCGCGACGCCCGCGTTCGCGAACACCACGTCCAGCCCGCCGAACCGCTCCACCGTCGCGGCCACCGCGCGCTCCAGGGCCGCCGGATCCGTGGCGTCCGCCTGGACCGCCAGCACGTCCCCGCCCAGTTCCTTCACCGCCGCGTCCAGCGTCTCCCGGTTGCGCCCGGTGATGGCCACCCGAGCCCCCTCCGCCACGAACAGCCGCGCCGTCGCCAGCCCGATGCCGCTGTTGCCGCCCGTGATCAGCGCCGTCTTCCCCTTGAGCCGCATCTGAGTGCCTCCGGATTGAGTGGTTTCATGATGAAACCAATTGCCGGATGAATAAAAGCCCTGGTTTCGTTATGCAACCAGTTGTGGAACGGCCCTCTGGACGGAGGCGGTGATGAAGCGGACGAGCATGGAAGGCGTGGCGTGCCCGGTGGCCCGGTCCCTGGACGTCATCGGGGACTGGTGGTCGCTGCTCATCGTGCGTGACGCGCAATACGGCCTGCGCCGCTTCGGTGAGTTCCAGAAGAGCCTGGGTGTGGCGAAGAACATCCTGACCCAGCGCCTGAAGCACTTGGTGGAGCACGGCATCCTGGACACCCAGCCGGCCTCCGACGGCAGCGCGTGGCAGGAATACGTGCTGACGGAGAAGGGGCGGAGCCTGTTTCCCATCCTGGTCGCGCTGGGCCAGTGGGGTCAGGAGCACTGCTTCCAGGCAGGAGAGCCGCGCACGCGGGTGCTCGACAAGGCGCACGGGAAGCCGGTGAAGCCGCTGGAGGTGCGCGCCGCGGACGGCCGGGTGCTGACGGTCCAGGACGTGCGCCTGGAGCGGCCGCCCACACAAGGTTAGCGCCACCCGGGGCCCGGGTGGTTAGGGTGTGCCCATGACGCGCCCTGCATCGGATTCGTGGTCACTGCCCTGGATGGGGCTGGGGCTGAGCAGCAACCTGAGCGCCTCGGACGTGCCGCATCCGTACCGGTTGCTCGACGCCTCGCCCGGTCTCTTCGACTTCGTGGAGTACAGCGCGCCCATCGCGTTGGAGGAGGCGAAGGCGCAGGCCACGCTCTTTCCGGAGATGTGGCGCCGGCGTCAGGAGGTGCCGGTCCTCTTCCACCCCGTGCACCTGAACCTGTGGGGCCCGGAGCTGGAGCCCGCGTCCGCGCTGGCGCAGCTGGACGCGCACGCGCGCGCGGTGGGCAGCCCGTGGGTGGGCAACGACGTGGGCTGGTGGCACGCGGGCGGCCAGCCCTTCCCGGGCTACCTCTACGTCACGCCGCCGTTCAACGACGCGGGCGTGCGGGACAGCGCGGCGCACGCGCTCCACATCCAGGCGGGCTTGAGCGTGCCGCTGGTGATTGAAAACCCCGCCGTCCTCGCCACGCGCGGCGGCCTGCACGCGCTGGACTTCATGGCGAAGCTGCACGCGCGCACGGGCCTGCCGCTGCTCCTGGATCTGGGCCACCTCTTCAGCCACCAGCTCTCCGCGGGGCTGCCACTGCGCACGGGCCTGGACGGCTTCCCGTTGGAGCAGGTGGTGGAGATCCACATCGCGGGCGGCGTGGTGACGCGCAGGGGAGGGCGGGCCTTCTACGTGGATGATCACACGCAGCCCGTGCGCGAGGAGCTATTCGAGCTGCTGGCGGAAGTGCTCCCGCGCTGTCCGCGCCTGCGCGCCGTCACCTTCGAGGGCGACGGTCATCCGCCGGAGGTGGCGCTCGCGTCGCTGCGGCGGCTGCGCGCGCTCGTGCCGAAGGAGTCCCGTCCTCCCATCGCCTTCCCCGCGTCGCGCGAGCCCGTGCCCGCGCTCACCGGGGAGAGCCGCCCGTGGGCGCTGTTCGACGCGGGCCACGGCGTCACGCCGGCCACGGAGGACGCCGACCCCGAGGGCACGCGCGCGGACCGGGACTTCCGGCTGGCGGTGGTGGCCGAGCAGCTGGACAAGGACTGGCCCCTGACGCGCCTGCTGCTCGCGGCGACGCCGGAGGGGCTGGAGTCCTTCACCCGCTCGCGCGAGTACCGGGGCCTCTTCGACGGGCTGGGCAAATCGCTGTCCCACGCCTTCGCGTCCTGGGCGCGCAAGCGCGTGATGGCCGCGCCGTCGGACGGGGTGGCCGCCGCGCTGTCGCTGGAGATGATGCTGCCGCACGCCTTCCTCCAGGAGCCCCCGGCCCCCGCCCCGGGCCAGGTGGCGCTGGCCGAGGACGTCCGCCTGGGCGCCTTCCCCGCGGACCTCACGGAGCTGGTCTTCGCCTCACGGGCGTTGCGGCGTCACCTCACCGGCCGTGCGTGGGCCTGCGGGGCCCTGGAGGTGTCCGGCCTGGAGGCCCTGGCGCAGGTGGCGGCCCGGCCGGGCCCGGGCCCGTGGCGCTTCGCCATCCGCCGCAAGGGGACGGGCTTCGAGGTCCTGACCCTACCGCCGGAGGTGGCCGCGGGGCTCCAGGGGCTCGCGGACGGCCCGCGTCCGGTGGAAGACCTGCCCGCGTGGCTGCTCGCGGAAGGGCAGGCGCGCGGGCTCTTGCGGCGGGCATAAGCCCCGCGCGGTGTCGGGGAGTCAACGGACCCTTGCGCCCACCTGTCTGGTGGGGTACTGCCCGCCGCATGTCGTCACCCCTCGTCGTTGGTATCGCGGGCGGCACCGCGTCCGGCAAGACCACGGTGGCCCGCAAGGTGCGTGAAGCCCTCGCCGACTGCCGGGTCGCCTTCATTGATCAGGACTCGTACTACCGGGACCTCAAGGACATGCCCCTGGTGGACCGGCGGGAGGTGAACTTCGACCATCCCGACGCGTTCGACACGGAGTTGCTGGTCAGCCACCTGCGCGCGCTCAAGCAGGGCCACGCCATCCAGAAGCCCGTCTACGACTTCGTCACGTCCAGCCGCCAGACGCACACGCACCGCGTGGACCCCGGGGACATCATCCTCATCGAGGGCATCCTCGTGCTGCACATGAAGGAAGTGCGCGACGAGATGGACGTGAAGATCTACGTCGACGCGGACGACGACCTGCGCATCCTTCGCCGCCTCACCCGCGACATCAAGGACCGCGGCCGCGACTTCGACCACGTGGTGGGCCAGTACCTGCGCCACGTGCGCCCCATGCACATGGGCTTCGTGGAGCCGTCCAAGCACCACGCGGACATCATCATCCCGCACGGCGGCAACAACGACATCGCCATCGGGATGCTGGTGGGCGCGCTCCGGGCGCGGCTCGCCAGCCAGCACCAGTCGCAGCGCTAGCTAGCCGCGCAGCCAGCGCAGGAAGTCCTGCACCGGCCCCTTGAGCCGGTGCGCGTCCGCGAGCAGGGTGCCGTGGTCCCCCGGCCCCTGCAGCTCCACGAACCGCGCCTGCACGCCCGCCGCCGTCAGCTGGTGGTACGTGTCCCGCACGCGGCCCGCGGGCGCCAGCGCGTCCGTCGCGCCCGCGAGCAGCAGCACCCGCGCGCGGATCCGCGAGAACGTCTCCGTCAGGTCGCAGCCCGCGTACGCGGAGCAGAGCAGCGACCACGCCACCGGGTCGAACGTGTCCGCGAACGACGCGGCCTCCGCCTCCAGCGCCGCCTGCGCCGCCGCGCTGTCCGCATACGTCGTGCCCAGGTAGTCACGCCCGTAGAGCAGCTTGAGGTAGTCCAGCCGCAGCCGCGCCAGCGTCCGGTTCGGCGCGCGCTCGCGCAGGGGCGGGGTGTCCTCGTTGTCGGGCGCCATGCGCAGCACCTGCGACGTGAGGCCCAGCTTCTCGCGCAGCCCCTCCGGCAGCGCCCGCGCCGCGCCCAGCACCACCACGCCGTCCGCCAGCTCCGGGAACAGCGCCGCGAGCCGCAGCGCGACGAGCCCGCCCAGGCCCACGCCCACCAGCGCCCGCACGTGCGTGAGCCCCAGGGCCCGCAGCAGCGCGGACACGCCCCGCGCCATGTCCAGCACGGTGATGGGCGGCATGGACGCGCCCCACGGCGCCCCGGTGTGCGGATCCAGCGTCACCGGCGACGTGGATCCGAACGGGCTGCCCAGCAGGTTGGGCACGATGACCGGCGTCACGTCCGGATCCAGCGCCTTGCCCGGGCCGATGAGCTCGCGCCCCCAGCCCGAAGGTTGGAACGCACCGTTCACTTCCGTGCTCAAGGCCTGGTGGGAGTGGGCCAGGTCGTGCAGCACCACCACCGCTTTGCCATCAGACGGTTTCCCGAAGGCCTGCCAGGCAATCTGGGGGCTTCCCAGCAGCTCTCCTTCCTCCAGCGGAAGGGGCACGGTGAACAGGTGGATTCCCTCGGCCTGGGGCACGATGATGCGGCTCATATCATTGCCTGCCCGAACGCACAGGAGCCTGTCGCTTGAAGCGCTACTTCGGAATCATCGTTGTCATCGCCCTGGTGATCGTCGCCGCGGTGGCGAGTCACCGCACTGCCTCCGCCCGGGCACTCGAGGCGGAGCGGGACGCGGACTTCCGCCGCATCCAGGCCGTCTACCTGGAGCGCGTGGGCTGGATGCGCACCAACCCGGATGAGGCGTCCTACCGGGACGAGCTGAAGTCCTTCTTCAAGGCGTACTTCGACGACGTCGACGCGCACATCGAGCGCTTCCACGGCAACCCGAAGTTCGACAGCTACCTGGCGGAGCTGGACAAGCGCGCGGAGTCGGGCGGGGAGAAGAAGGACAACCGCGCCACGGACCGCAAGGCCTTCTACGAGTACGCGCGCAAGCAGTTCGACGCCCTGCACGAGGGCCGCTACCGCCCGGTGTGGACCGCCACGGACAAGGGCATGCGCCTGGACGTGGTGTCCAACGACGTGGTGATGGTGATGGGCAAGCCGCAGATCCGCCTGCAGCTGGCGCTCTGGGGCGCGCAGCGCGTGGAGAAGGACGAGGGCAAGCTGAAGAAGATGGTCACCAGCGCCGCGTTCGACACGGTGTGGAAGCTCACCGACGCGAAGGGCAAGCTGCTGGGCGAGATGCGCGGCGCGGATCCGTCGATGAAGATCGACTACCCGGAGCGCCTCATCGCGGAGTTCCCCCCGCAGATGGTGCTGGGCCACTACGACCTGGACCTGCTGCCCGCGGACGTGTCGAAGCTGGAGATGACCATCAACGTCGCCTCGCACGCGCCGTCCGGCGGCAACGCCAACGCCACCTACGTGTGGAAGCTGGACGTGCCGTCCGAGTGGAAGCTGGGCGCCAACGAGACGTGGGAAGGCGCCACGCAGGAGGAGCGGCCGGAGGAGGAGATCGACCCGGCCAAGGCCTCCGCCAAGAAGGGCGAGTAGCCCTTCGGTTTCTACTTCACGACGGCGAAGTGAGACCCCAGCCGGTACGCGGACAGCGTGCCGGCGTCGTCCAGGAAGTACAGGTTGAGGCGCACGTCGGCCTGGAGCGCGACGAGCCCCACCCCCGCGCGCACCTCCGCGAGCACCTGTCCGCCGCGGGGATCCACCGCGCGCACCACCTCTCCCGCGATGAGCGTCACGTCGCGGGCGGTGCGCGCCGGCAGCGCGGTGATCAGCGGCTCGCCCGCGGCCCCCACGCGCCAGTCCACCTGTCCGGACAGGGCCACGCGGGCGGCGGCCCCGGACGCGCTCGTCACCACCACCGCGCGCGGCAGCGGCGCCAGCGCGTAGGGCCCGGGCCCCAGGTGCAGCGCGCGCTCCCAGACCTTGCGCCCGCGCGCGTCCAGGCACACGAGGAACCCGTCCTGGTCGCGCATCCCGGCCAGCAGCACCCGCTGGCCCACCGGAAGTGGCGTGGAGGGCAGGGTGAGGTCCGGCTCGAAGGTCCACTGCGCCTCGCCGGTGTGCGCGTCCGCCAGCAGCAGCGCGTGGTGCGAGCCGCGCCCCAGGAGCGCCAGGAAGCGCCGGCCCCACGCCACCGGAGGCCCGTGGAAGGGCAGCGGTGAGCGCAGCCGGTAGCGCACCTGACCGTCCTCCAGGTCCAGGCCGTACAGGTAGCCCGAGTCCGTGGACAGGAGCGCCCGGTGTCCCTGCGTGGCCAGCCACCCGCGCTGCGTGCGCGGCGGGGCCAGGCGCCACACCTCACGGCCCGTGGCCTCCGCGAAGGCCACCGCCGTGCGGTCCTCCGACAGCGTCAGGAGCAGCCCGTCCTGGCGCAGGAGCAGCGGTCCCAGGGGGATGCCGTCATGGTCGTGCAGCCACCGCGCGCCCGCGCCCCGGCCGGTGAAGCCGTACACGCGTGTCCCGTCCGCCGCCACCGCGTGGCCATCCGCGGACGCCGCCACGCCCAGCGACGCGGCCCGCCGCCACAGCAGCGCCCCGTCCTTGCGAGAGAACGCACCCGCCAGCCCCGGCGCGCAGTACACCGGCCCGTGCCGGCCCAGCAGCAGCCGCGCCTCCTCCGGCTCCTCCAGCCCGCGCTGCTCCCACAGCTTCTCGAAGCGCAGGCGCCGCAGCTTCCCGGGCACCTTCAGCGGACGGGACTCGCCGCGCGCCGGAGGACTCTTGCGCTCGCGCGCCTCGCCCTCGGCCTCGGGCGGCTTGTGGGCCCCCCGCAGGTGCGACAGCCCCTCGCGGCAGCGCTCCGCCAGCTCCACGAGGTACGGGTTGGAGACCTGGACCCGGTGCGCCTCCGCGAACGCCAGCCCCAGCGCCTCGCCCAGCTGGAAGAGGGCGGACAGCAGCTCCGAGGGCTCCAGCGCGAACCACGAGCCGGTGGGCCCCAGCTTCGCCCGCCGTCCGGGGAGGTCCAGCGTCAGCAGGGGGCGCACGCCCGCGGGCTCGAACTCGAAGCGGGCCTCGCCCAGCTCCACGGCCCGCGCCAGCTCCACCGCCTGCCGGGACAGCTCCAGCACCGTGAGGAACGGCGGCCCCTGCGCGCGCCACGCCTGCGGCCGTCCCGGCAGCGCCAGCCACACCTCGCCCGCGCCCAGGAGCGGCGCCAGCGCCCCGGACGTGCCCTTCGACGGCGCCTCGCGCGAGGCGGGGGAGATGTCCTTCAGCTCGAAGCCGAACCCCGGCACGGAGACGGGCTCAATCCGAAGCGGGGTGGGGGGAACGGGCGGACCTTCCGCGTGCGGGGCGGCCTTGCCCAGGCCCTTGAGCGCCTCTCCCAGCTTCCGGGCGGCCGCGGCGGACAGGGCCCGGGGCGCGAGCTTCGTCACGTCCTGGAGGAAGCGCTGGCCGCTCTGGCGCGTGGCCTTCGTCAGCTCCTCGGCGTCCACGCGGATGGGCGGGCGCAAGAGGTGGGCGGGCCGGGCGAGGCTGGCCACCGACAGCTCGATGTCCGGGCCGACGCGCCGCAACACGAGCTCCAGGTGCGCCTCCGTCAGCGACACCTGCGCCAGCCGCCGCCTCCCCGCGTGCAGGGCCGCCACCGCCTCCACCAGAGCGGGGACGACCTCCGCCAGGGGCTCCTCCACCGCCCCGGACAGCAGGTTCACGCCATCCAGTTCCAGCGCGATGGAATCGAGCGGGGAAGCCGACGGTTCGCGCTTCCAATGGTGTCCGATGCGGAGACGGGTCATTGACGTTCGTTGACAAGCCAGTTTAGCGGTGGCTAGCATCCGCCGCCCATACGGACCTACATTTTTGTAACCGTTCGGAATTCTTGGGGAATACTCGATGACATTTTACGAGGCCGCGCTCAGGGTACTGGAGAGCGAAGGTCGCCCCCTGCATTTCCTTGAAATCACGGAGAAGTCCATCCAGCTGAGCCTGCTGTCCCACATTGGCAAGACGCCCGAAGTGACGATGCTGTCGCGGCTGGCTGCCATGGCGCGGAGGACGCGGGATCGCAAGGTGATCGTCACGGCGAAGGATACCTTCGCGCTGACGGACTGGTCGCTCTCCGAGGACGTCGAGGCACTTGCACAGACGGGCGTGATGGAGCCGCATCCGGAGGAGGAGCTTCCTCCGCTGCGGCCGGTGGAGCGCCACCCGGAGCCTCGCACGGACAACGTCCGCGCGTCGGGCCGGGGCACGGAGCGCAAGCGCCGCCGTGACGAGGGCGACGAGGAGCGGGGTGGGCGCCGCAAGCGCTTCCCGCCGCTGCCGGAGGTCGTGTTCGAGATCCTCAGCGAGGCCGACGCGGGCCTGCGCACGGATCAGCTCATCGAGCGCGCCAAGGCGAAGGAGCTGTGCGCCGAGGAGACCACGGTGGAGGCGGTGCTCACCGCCCTGCTGGAGGACAACCAGCGCCGCATCGACGCGGGCCGCCGGCCCCAGTACGCCTTCAACCAGGAGTCCGGGGAGGTGTCCCTGGAGCGCGCGGGCGCGCCGAGCGAGGCGCCGCCCCTGGAGCTCCAGGCCGCCTTCGCGCAGGCCCTGGGCATCCCGCTGGAGGGGGGCCGCCCGGTGCTGGGCAAGCCCGCCGCCGCCGGGGAGCCGCTGGTGGACGAGGCCCTCATCACCACCGCGCGCACGGCCCTCAAGGACGCGCGCCGCGCGGTCGCTCGCGGGCTGCGCAAGCGCCTGGGCGACGCGGACGTGGGCACCTTCGAGAAGTCCGTCGTGAAGATGATGCACGGCCTGGGCTTCCGCGAGCTGAAGGTCGCCAAGCGCTCCAAGGAAGGCCCCCTGCTCACGGCGCGCAAGCGCGAGGGCAGCGTGGAGCTGCGCTACGCGGTGCGCATGCTCAAGGGCATGCCGGGCGTCGATCGCAAGACGGTGCAGGAGCTGCGGCGCGACCTGGGCCACTACTCGGCGCAGGTGGGTCTGCTGGTCAGCGCGGGCGAGGTGCGCGGCGACGCGCGCTCCGAGGCGCAGGCCACGGGCTCGCTGGTGATGCTGTGGTGCGGTGACGCCCTGGGCGAGAAGTTCCTGGAGGCGAAGACCGCCGTCACCGTCACCCAGGTGGAGCTGTACGACATCGACGAGCGCTTCTTCGAGGCCGCGAAGCTGGACGCCGAGGAGGCCCAGCGCCGCCGCGAGGAGCGCAAGAGCGAGAAGCAGGCCCGCGAGGAGGGCGGCGGAGAGGTGGAGGTGTCCGCCGCGGCCGAAAAGCCGGAGCGCGCCGAGCGTCCCGAGCGCGGCGACCGTCAGGAGCGCTCCGAGCGCCGCCGCGACCGTCAGCGCGAACGGGCCGAGGCCCGCGACGCCGCCCAGTCCGGCACCGAGGGCTCCGAGGCCAAGGCCTCTCCGGTGGCCCCCGCGCCGCCGGCCGCCGCCGGGTTCACGCCCGCGTCGGAGGAGGACGAGTCCGAGGAGGGCGACGACGAGGGTGAGGACGAGGACCTGGAGGCCGCCAGCGCCTTCGTGGGCGGAGCCAAGGAGGGCGCCGAAGCCGGCACCGCCGACGCCAACGCCTCCGAGCGCAAGCGCCGCCGCCGCCGTCGCCGGGGCCGCCGCGGCCGTGGCACGCGCGGAGCGGACGGCACGCCCACGGGTGAAGCGGGTGCGCCCACGGGCGAGGTCAGCGCCATCGCGGATCAGGCCGGTGCCACTCCGGCGGTCCCCGCGGGTGAAGGCTCCTCGGGGGCCATCGCCGCGCCGTCGCCGGGTGGGAGCGTCACCGGTGAGCAGGTCGCGCTCGCCGGTGAGGCCCTGCCGCTGAGCCCGGACGCGTCCGCCAGCCCCGCGCACGGGGAGGCCGCCGCCACGCCGCCCGCCGTGGGCAACGTCTGGCAGGCGGGCGAAGCGGTGCAGGCCACGCCGGAGTCCGACGAAGCCGCGCGGGCCCGTGCGGACGCCGCCCACGCCGCGTCCGATGCGGTGACTCCGGTCGCGGCGCAGGCGCTGCCTCCGGAAGAAGCCACCGCCGAGGCGTCCTCGCAGCCCGCGGAGGCCCGCGAGGTGCACGAGGCGCCGGTGGCCCCCGGGACGGACGGCTCGTCCGAGGGCAACAAGGAGGGCTGAACCGCCGCACGGAATCGGGTGCGGTGGACGCGGGAGTGTTAGCCTGGGGGGGCCATGAAGCCGGCCCTGCTGCTTACCTCCTGCGTGCTGTTCCTCGGGGCCTGCCGCTCGCAGGCCCCGCGCTATCCGGTGGCGCCGGTGGAGCTGGCCGGGGACACCCTGCGGGACAACGCCCTCCTCGGCTTCGGTCCGGAGGGCGTGCGGGAACTGTTCGACGACGCGCTGGAGTCCTCCGGCCGCTTCGAGCGGGTGGGCGACGAGGTCCCCAAGAAGGCCCGTCCCTGGCGCCTGTCGCTGGAGGTACCCTTCACCCGCGAGGTGCTGAAGGACGGCAACCCGCACAGCTTCGCGGAGGTCGGCGCCAACCTGTCCCTGGAGCGCTTCGGCGGCAACACGCCGCAGCGCTACGAGGTCGTGGGCCTGGGCGAGGCGGCCGTGGAGGAGGACTCGGCGGAGGGGCGGCGGACGGCCATGCGCGGCGCGCTGGAGAGCGTGCTGCGGCAGGTGACGGAGTCCGCGGTGCTGCAGCTCGCCGCGCTGGAGCGCGCGGACGAGGCGCTGGTGGCGGACCTCCAGGCCACCGACTCGCGCGTCCGCGAGTTCGCCCTCCGGACGCTGGCCGAGCGCAAGCACCCGGCCGCCGCGCCGCTCCTGATTGAACGGCTCAAGGACACCAGCGACGCGGAGCAGGTGCGCCGCACCATCGGCGCGCTGGCGGAGATGAAGGCCAAGAGCGCGGTGCCGGCGCTCATCGACCTGGCGCGCGGCCGCGACTCGGGCTTCCTGCAGGAGATCGTCTTCGCGGTGGGCGAGATTGGCGGCCCGGAGGCGGAGGCGTACCTCTACACGGTGGCCCAGGGCCACGACACGCCGTCCGTGCAGGCCGCCGCGCAGCAGGCGCTGGACACGCTCTACGCATCACGCAACCACGCAACCGCGGAGGCGCGTGGCCAGAGCCACGCGGACCCCTAGCGCATGAAGCAGTCGTCCCTGAAGCAATCGCTGTCGATGGTGGGGGGCCTGGCCCTCCTGGCCTCCACGCTGGTGGGCTCCGGGTGCGCGAAGCGCGTCGAAGCGGACGCGCGCCCCTCGCCCGAGTCCATCGGCCAGTACTACCCGCTGGCCGTGGGCAATGCGTGGACGTACCGGATTGACGGACGCGACGACAAGCCCGTCACGGTGGAGATCGTCAAGGAGCAGGACGGGTACTTCGTGGACAACCAGGGCGGCCAGCTCACGGTGGACGCCTACGGCCTGCGCGACCCCAAGCGCTACCTCTTGCGCGGCCCGCTGGAGGCCGGACGCGGCTGGAACAACGTCGTGTCCGTGTCGTCCACGGAGCGCTACCAGCTGGTGCAGGTGGGCTTCGCCTGCAAGGTGCCCGCGGGCTCCTTCCCCAACTGCGTGAGCGTGGAGGGCCGCAACAAGGTGGACGCGCAGACGACGCTCGTGAACACCATGACCTTCGCCGCCGGCGTGGGCCTGGTCCGCGTGGACGTGGCCACGGAGCACGAGGGCAAGCGCGTGCCGCAGACGGAGCTGGAACTCCTCTCCTACAAGGCGGATGGCGCTGGCGCCGCGAAGACGCCCGCCGCGCCCGCGCGGGACTGAAGCGGCCCGCCTCGTGGAGACACCTGAGCTCACGCAGGACGCGCGCATCCTGAACTTCCTCGCCGAGGGCGGGGAGGGCTTCATCTCCGGCGAGGCGCTGTCCACCCGGCTGGGCCTGTCGCGCACGGCGGTGTGGAAGCACGTGGAGTCGCTGCGCCTGAAGGGCTACCGCATCGAAGCGGTGCCCGCGAAGGGCTACCGGCTGGTGGGCCGGCCGGACCGGCTCTCCGCGCTGGAGGTCCACCCGCTGCTCGCCACGCGCGCGGTGGGCCGCGTGCTGCACCACCACGACACCATCGGCTCCACCAACGCGGCGGCCTTCCGGCTGGCCCAGGACGGCGCCGTGCACGGCACGGTCGTCGTCGCCGAGCAGCAGACGGCGGGGAAGGGGCGCCGGGGCCGCGCCTGGGTGTCGCCGCCGAACCTCAACCTGTACTTCTCCGCCATCCTGCGCCCGGAGCTGCCCCCGCAGCGCGCGCCGGAGCTGACCCTGGTGGCCGCCGTGGCCCTGGCGGAGACGCTGCGCGAGGCGGGCGCCGACGCCGCCATCAAGTGGCCCAACGACGTGCAGATCTCCGGACGGAAGGTGGCCGGCATCCTCACGGAGCTGTCCGCCGAACCCGAGCGCGTGCACTTCGTCATCGTGGGCGTGGGCGTGAACCTCAACTCCGGGGAGGAGCACTTCCCGGAGGAGCTGCGCGCCACGGCCACGTCGCTCGCCCTGGCGCTGGGGCGGCCCGTGGCCCGCGCGCCCTTCGCCGCGGCCCTGTGGACGCGGCTGGAGACCTGGCTGGACACGTACCTGGCCACCGGCTTCGACGCGGTGCGCACCCGGTGGAAGGCGCTCTCCAGCACCCTGGGGGTGCCCGTCCGGGTGCGGACGGACCGGGGGGACTGGGAGGGGTTCGCGGAGGACATCGACCCCACGGGCGCCCTCATGGTGCGCATGGCGGACGGCCGCGTGGAGCGCGTGCTCGCGGGGGACGTGGAGCAGCTGCGCCCCCAGCGCTAGAGTGCGCAAGCGATGCTCCTGGCCATCGACGTCGGCAACACCAACACCGTCCTGGGCGTGTACGAGGGCCGGCGGCTCCTGGACCACTGGCGCCTGGAGACGAGCGCCCGCAGGAGCGCGGACGAGTACGGCATCGTCGTGCGCCAGCTCTTCTCGTGGAGCGGCATCGACGCGAACCAGGTGAAGGCCGTGGCCGTGTCCAGCGTGGTGCCGCCGCTCCAGTACATCCTGGAGAAGATGAGCGAGCGCTACTTCAAGACGCGCCCCATGTTCGTGGGCCCGGGTGTGAAGACGGGCATGCCCATCCTCTACGACAACCCCCGGGAAGTGGGCGCGGACCGCATCGTCAACGCGGTGGCCGCCTACGAGAAGCACCACCGCGGCCTCATCGTCGTGGACTTCGGCACCGCGACGACGCTGGACGCGGTGACGCCCAAGGGCGAGTACCTGGGCGGCGCCATCTGCCCCGGCATCAACATCTCCATGGAGGCCCTGTTCCAGAACGCCTCCAAGCTCCCCCGCGTCGAGTTCGCCCGGCCGCCGCACGTGGTGGGCCGCAACACCGTGCACTCCATGCAGTCCGGGCTGGTCCACGGCTATGTGAGCATGGTGGACGGCATGTGCGCGCGCATGGAGGCGGAGATGGGCTTCTCCGCGAAAGTGGTGGCCACCGGGGGCCTGGCCCCGCTGGTGGCCAGTGAATCGAAGGCCATCCAGGAGGTGGATGAGTTCCTCACCCTGGAGGGGCTGCGCATCATCTACGGAAGGAATCACGCGTCATGAGCACCGCCGCTGACCCCAGCATTCCGGCCCCGCCCCCGGGCTGCCCCTTCAACGCTGAATTCCTGCCGCCCAACCTGCGCAAGCACGTGGACCCCAACGCCCCCGTGCCCCTGCGGATGATGGCGGCCAAGTCGCTGGTGCCGCTCAACCCGTCGGACATGCTGGGCGCGCTCTACATGCTCACGTTCGACCCGGACGCGAACGTGCGCGAGACGGCCGCCAAGACGGCCGCGGCCCTGCCGGAGCGCATCCTCGGCTCCGCGCTGCGCGACGAGGGCGTGCAGCCGCCCGTGCTGGGCTACTTCCTGGGCCTGCTCAAGGACAAGGAAGCCTACGCGGAGATGCTCGTCCTCAACTCGGAGACGCCGGACGACGCCGTCTCCGCGGTGGCGTCCTCGTGCAGCCCGAAGGTGGCGGAGATCATCTCCCAGAACCAGCTGCGCCTGCTGCGCAACGAGGACATCATCCGCAACCTGTGCGCCAACCCCGGCGTGCCGGTGTCGCTGGTGGACAGCATCTGCGACTTCGCGGTGCGCAGCGGCCTGGTGCTGGCGGACGTGCCCGCGATGCAGGCCGCGCGCGTACGCATCTACGGCCCGCAGGCCGCCGCCGCGCCGCCGGATCCGGGCCCCACCGCGGAGGAAGTGCTCCAGGAACTGGGCACGGAGGCGCAGGCCGAGGACGCCGCCCCCATGGAGGAGGGCAAGCGCCTGACGCTCGCCCAGCGCATCATGAAGATGTCCATCGCGGAGAAGATCAAGCTGGGCACGCTGGGCAACAAGGAGGCCCGCTCCGCCCTCATCCGCGACACCAACAAGCTCGTCTGCGTGGCCGTCATCCGCAGCCCCCGCATCACCGACGGCGAGGTGCTCGCGTGCGCCGCCAACCGCGCCATCAACGAGGACGTGCTGCGCGTCATCTACAACAACCGCGAGTGGACGAAGATGCAGAAGGTGAAGCTCGCGCTGGTGAAGAACCCCAAGGTGCCGCTCACCGTCACCATGAAGTTCCTCAACACGCTGCGCGACGCGGAGCTCAAGGACCTGTCCCGCGACAAGAACGTGCCCGCCGCCGTGCAGTCCTTCGCCAAGAAGCTGCATGAAAAGAAAACGGCCCCCAAGAAGGAGGCCGGGAAGTAATCCGGGACTGGAGCGGGGGAGGGCGGGTGTCCCGCTCCGTCCCCCGAGCCCGTCAGCCAGTACGGCGCTGCCTCAGGCCGCGGCTTCCTCGTCGGCATCGTCGCCCACGGCGGTGCCCGGCTCGTCCAGCAGCTGCTGCGCGATGGCGAGCGCCTTCTTCGTCTTCTCGCGCAGCTTCTCGTCGCCCTTGATGCGCGCGTAGAGCTTCGTCACGCGCTCCTCGTTGCGCACCGCCGCCTGCTCCAGCTCGGTGATGCGCGCGCGCAGCCCGTCCGCTTCCGTGGCGGCCTGGGCGCTCTGGTTGGACAGGTCCGCCTGGGCCTGCTCCAGCTGGCCGCGCAGCCCCTCCAGCTCGCCCTGCGCCGACTCCACCTGCGCGCGCAGCCCTTCGGCCTCGTCGCGCGCCGCCTGGAGGTCCGCGTCCTGCTGGGCCACCTGGGCGCGCAGGCTGTCCAGCTCGCCCTGGAGCGACTGGGCCTGGGCCTGCTGCTCATCCAGCTCCGCCTGGAGCGTGCCCAGCTTCGCGGTGGCGCCGCGCGCCTCCTCCTTCGCGGTGGCCAGCTGCTGATCCACGCGCTTGCGCTCCGTGGTGAGCTGCTCGGTGCGCGAGGTGAGGGTCTTGATCTGCGCGTCGCGGCGGTTCAGCTCCTCCTCGGAGGTGGAGGCCTTCTGCTCCAGCTCCAGGTGCTGATCCTTCAGCTCGATGATCTCCTGGTCCTTCTGGTTCAGCTCCGACTTGAGGCGCAGGATCTCCTTGTCGCGCTTGTTGACGGTGTCACGCAGCGCGAAGGTGTCCTTGTCGCTCTTGCCGGCGGTGGAGCGGGAAGCCTCCAGCTCCGTCGCCTTCGCCTGGAGCTCGGACTCCAGCGACTGCACGCGCTCCTCGGCCTGCGTCGCCTGACCGCGCGAGTCCTCCAGCGCGCTCTGCAGCTCCGCCACCTTCGCGCGCAGGTTGCGCAGCTCCGCCAGGTCCGCGGCGGACGGGCCGGAGGCCGCGGGCGTCACCGGAGCGGCGACGGCGGCGGGGCGGGCCGCGGCGGGCGGGGGCACCGCGCGCAGGGGTGTGGCGGCGGCGCGCGCGGGCGGCGGGGTGGGGGCGGCGACGGGCTCCGGATCCACCGGCGGCATGAAGCCGACGACGGTCTTCTCCTCCGGCTCGTCGTCCAGGCCGGCCAGCACGTCCAGCGAGTCGTCGTTGTCGGGGCCCAGCGAGTCGAGCGCGGAGATCTCCTCCAGGCCGGACGGCGTCTCCGCCTCCTCCGGAGGCGCCACCACGGGCTCCTCCTCGGGCGTGCCCGTGACGGGCTCGGACAGGTCGCTGAACGCGTCGTCGAGCATGTCCAGGTCTTCCCCGGGCACCGCGGGCTCCTCGCCCGTGTCGACGGCGATCTCCTCGCCGAAGTCCGCCGCGGGCTCTTCACCCAGCGAGTCCAGCGTGAGGCTCTCGTCCACCACCTCGTTGCTGACGGGCGGCTCCGGGAAGCCGATGACGCCGCCCACGCGCTCGATGAGGACGTTGGCGTCCACGGGCTTCGCCACGTATTCATCCGCGCGCGCCTTCAGCTTGCTGTGCGCCGCGAAGCCGTCCGGGCTGCCGATGATGACGATGGGCACCGTCTTCAGCTCGTCGTCCTTCTTCAGCTTGCCGCAGATGAGGTAGCCGTTCTGTCCCGCGGACAGGTCCACCGCCAACACCACGAGGTCCGGACGCTCACGGCGGATCAGCTCCACGCTGCCCTTGCCGTCGCCCGTCGTCTGCGCGGAGAAGCCCCGCGCCTCCAGGGCCTGCTGCAGGGAGGTGGCGAGGGTGGCGTCGCTTTCGACGATCAGGATTCGCTTGGACATGAAGGGACGGCCGTCCTGGGGGTGCGGCGCGCGGTGAGACGCCAAGAGCAACAGCAGCGGCGGCGCGCGAGAGTGAAGACGCCGTCGAGGCTATCGGCCATGCCTGGGACCGTCAATCTTCACACCGGGCGCAACGCCCGGTATTCAGTTGAGCAGGCGACCACGCAAGCCCTCGCCGGGGCGAGGACTTCAGGGCTGTAGCGACACGGGCTGCACGCTCACCGCGGGCTTCACCTGCGCGGGGCGCACGAGGCCGTTCGAGCGGTGCTCCTGATCCCGCAGCATCTGCAGGATGGCCGCGTCGTCCAGGTCCGTCACCAGCTCATAGGTGACGTCCTGATCACGCCACGTCACGACGTTGTACGCCTGGCTGGAGTCCACGGCGACGTTCTCCACCGTGGGGCCCTCGTCCTTGATCACCCGCTGGCCCGTCGCCGGATACACGAACACGCCGATGTTGCGCTTGGGCTCGTTGGTGACGCGAGGCTGGGTCTCGTAGCTGACGTAGACGACTTCCTGGCCGTTGAGCGTGGAGAAGCGCGCTCCCACGGGCCGGGCCTGCTGCAGGCGGGGCAGGGTGATGCGGTGCTCCACCTTGTCGTTGAACCACGCTTCGATCTGCTCCGGCGTGCCCGCGACGAACTCCAGGGGACGCTGGCGCGTGTGGCGCTGCACGGCCTCCAGGATGGTGGCCTTCTGCGCCTGACCGGACTGGTACATCATCCAGCCGCCGCTCACCGTCACCACCACCAGGGCCATGGCCCCGGCGCGCAGCCACTGGCTCACCTGCGCGCGGCGGTGCTCGCGGTGCAGCCCGGACTGGATGCCCGCGCGCAGCGACGCCGGTGCACGCGTGCCCTGCGCGGAGATGGAGTGCTTCGCCGCCCGGCGCAGCGTCTGGCGGAGCTGCATCTCCTCGTCCACGCGCGCGACACACGCCTCGCAGCCTTCGAGATGCGACTCCACGTCATGGCGTTCCTCGGGCTGGAATTCGCCGTCGAGGTACGGATACAGCAACCGCTCGAGTTCCTGGCAGGTCATGGGCGCTCGATGAGGTGGGCGGAGGGAGAAGACGACGCCCCTCCAACCTCTTTCTAGCCTGCCTTCTTCCGGCGCCGGAACTCTTCCAGGTCCGCCGGAGCCTGCACCGGGTCTCCGTCATGACGGAAGACACCCTGACCTTCCGCGTACTCGCGCAGCGTCTTCTGCAGGAGCTTGCGGCCGCGGAACAGGCGGCTCATCACGGTGCCCACGGGGCACTCGAGGATCTCCGCGATCTCCTTGTAGGAGAACTCCTGGAGGTCCGCGAGGATGACCACCAGCCGGAAGTCGATGGGCAGCGAGTCGATGGCGCGCAGCACGTCGTCCGACAGGAGCCGGTCGAAGAAGTACTGCTCCGGGTTGGCCGCGAAGTCCGTCGCGTCCCGGCTCACGAAGCGCTCATGCACCGCCTCGCGCTCCACGCCCTCCACCACCGTGCGCTCCTTCACCTTGCGGCGATAGCGGTTGATGAAGGTGTTCGTGAGGATCTTGAAGAGCCAGGCCTTGATGTTGGTCCCGCGCTCGAACTTGTCGAAGAAGCGGTAGGCCCGCATGCAGGTGTCCTGCACCAGGTCCTCGGCGTCGCGCTCGTTCTTGGTCAACCGGAGCGCCGCTGAATACAGCGGGTCCAGGTGCGCGAGCGCCAGCTCTTCGAATTCCTGCTTCGTCCGGTTGGGTTGCCTGAAGTCCAGCATCATGCTCCCGCCTTCCAGGGGCCCGAAATGATTGGGGAATGCGTCGCCTGCCTAACGGTCAATCTATGCACCGGAACAGACGGGTCAACAACGCTTTCCCCTGCCGCGCCGCCCGCATGCCCGCTTCTGGAGTGCGGAGACGCTCGGCGGGATCATTTATTCCTCAGGCTGGGAACCGGATGGGCCACCCGTACAAAGGTTCCACCCAGGCAACCGGCCAGCACAGGGCTGGCCGGCTGTGGGGCAGGCAACCGCTACATCACTTCTTGCCGCTGAGCGCGTCCATCAGGGGCACGTAGTCGTACCCCATGTCCTTGGCGACGGCCTCGTAGGTGATGTGGCCGTTGTAGGTGTTGATGGCACGCTGGAGGGCGCGGTCGGACTTCACGGCCTCCACCAGGCCCAGGTCCGCGATCTTCCGCGAGTACGGGCGGGTGGTGTTGGTGAGCGCGAACGTGGACGTCTGCGGCACCGCGCCGGGCATGTTGGCCACGCAGTAGTGGACGACGTCGCTCACGGTGAACGTGGGGTTGTCGTGGGTGGTGGGCTTGCAGGTCTCGATGCAGCCGCCCTGGTCCACCGCGACGTCGACGACGACGGAGCCGGGCTCCATCTCGCCAATCAGCTCACGCGACACCAGCTTCGGCGCCTTGCCGCCGGGGATGAGCACGCCGCCGATGACGAGGTCCGACTCGCGCACGGTGCGCGCGATGGACTCCGTGTCCGACGCCAGCGTCTGCGCGCGGCCGAGGAACACGTCGTCCAGGTACGTGAGGCGCTCCAGGTTCACGTCCAGGATGGTTACTTCCGCGCCCATGCCGACGGCGACCTTGGCGGCGCACAGGCCCACCACGCCACCGCCGATGACGGCCACGCGGCCGCGGCGCACGCCGGGCACGCCGCCCAGCAGGATGCCCTTGCCGCCGTGGGCCTTCTCCAGGCACGCGGCGCCCACCTGGATGGCCATCTTGCCGGCCACTTCGGACATGGGCTTGAGCAGCGGGAGGCTGCCGTCGTCCAGCTGCAGCGTCTCGTAGGCGACCGCGGTGACCTTCTTCTTCAGGAGCGTCTTGGTGAGCTCCGGGTCCACGCCGGCCAGGTGGAAGTACGTGTAGACGATCTGCCCGGGCTGCATGCGCTCGTACTCGGGCGCGATGGGCTCCTTCACCTTGCACACCATCTCCGCGCGCTTCCACACCTCATCCGCGCTGGAGATGATCTGCGCGCCGACGCGCTGGTACTCCGAATCCGGGATGCCGGAGCCGACGCCAGCGTTCGTCTCGACCAGCACCGTGTGCCCCGCGCTGGTGAGCGCGCGCACGCCCGCAGGCACCATGCCGACACGGTACTCGCGGGTTTTGATCTCCTTGGGGACTCCGACGATCACGACTGCCTCCGACGAATGGGGGACTGCCTGGAAAACGTGGCGGACCCATAGACCAGGGCATGGGCGCTTTCAAGGCGCGCACGGGCGAGCCCGGGGACCCGCCGTGATGGGCCTCATTCATCCATCCACATGACGCGAGGCGTTGGACGCATGCCGCCCGGCCCGTGGTAGTTAACAGCGCATGACGCACGCGCCGAAACTGCTCTTCGCGGACCCCAAGGGTCGGGTCATGGAGCATCCCTATCTCATCGCCACGCTGCGCAGCGGCGAGGAGCTCGTGCCCCCGCAGGACAAGCCCATCGCCCTGCCGGCGGCCGGGCGCCTGGTGCACCTGCCCGGCCGGCTGCCCGTGGGGCTCAACCCGGACTCCGGTGAGCTGGAGCTCGTTCGCGAGATGAAGGTGGGGGGCAAGACCTTCGTGCCCAACGCCGTCGGCGCGCTCTTGCCCCCGGGCTACACGCGCACGTTCCTGCCCGGCGAGGTGAAGGGCAGCGGCCCCATCCTGCCGCAGTGGGCGTACACGGCGGCGGCGTGGGGGGAGAAGGGCCCGCTCGCGTGGGCCATCCACACCGACCGGCGCTCGCACTGGGAGCCGGAGTCGTACTCCACGCCGGAGCTGAAGGGGCTGGTGACGGCGCACATGGAGCGCTTCCCGGACAGCCGCGTGCTCAAGCAGCTGAAGACGTGCGCGCTGCTGTACCGGTGCTTCACGTCCCAGAACATCTTCTACGCGCGCGACGAGGGCGCCATCCCCGCGTCGGTGATGTGCAACGCGCGCTGCGTGGGGTGCATCTCGGATCAGCCCGAGGACGGCCCCCCGGCGTCGCACGAGCGCATGGACGACGGCCCCTCCGCGGAGGAGATGGCGGCCATCGGCCTGTACCACCTGGAGCACGCGCCGGGCCGCACCATGGTGAGCTTCGGCCAGGGCTGCGAGGGCGAGCCGCTCACGCGCTGGAAGTTCATCGCGGAGTCCATCCGGATGATGCGCGCGAAGACGGACCGGGGCTCCATCAACATCAACACCAACGCCAGTCTCACGCACGGGCTGAAGGCCCTGCTGGACGCGGGGCTGGACGCCGTGCGCGTGTCGCTCAACGCCGCGTCCAAGGGGCTCTACGAGGCCTACTACAAGCCGGTGAAGTACGGCTGGGAGGACGTGGAGGCGTCCATCGCGCTGGCGCGCGAGCGGGGCGCGTACCTGGCGCTCAACCTGCTGCTGTTCCCCGGCGTCACCGACCGCGAGGGCGAGGTGCGGGCGCTGGAGGACCTGGTGCGCAAGTACCGCGTGGATCAGGTGCAGACGCGCTCCTTGTGCATCGACCCGCTCCAGTACCTGGAGGTCGCGCGGGGCGTGGGCGCGGGCGGCGAGCCGGTGGGCATCCGCACGCTCTTGAACCGGCTGAAGGCGGCGCGGCCGGGGCTCATCATCGGCAACTTCGCGCGCGGCCTGGACGAGCGCGAGAACGCCGCGGGCGCGCCGGAGGTTTGACCGTCCGGGAGGGAAGGGTTACGCAGGACGGCATGTCCGCTTCCTCCTTCCGTTCCGCGTTGCGCCTCGCCGTCTTCTGTCTCTCCTCCGGTGCCGTCCTCGGTGCGTGCAGCAAGGCGCCCGAGGAGCCGGAGTTCGACCACGGCCTGAAGAAGCCGCTCGTGCGCAAGCTGCGCGAGGAGCTGGCGGAGACGCCGTGCGACAAGGCGAAGGCGCAGCAGCTGGCGCAGCTGCTGCTGGACACCGGCGACATGAAGGGCCTCACCCGCGTGACGGACACGTTCGGTGAGAAGTGCGGCCCCAACATCGTCCTGCTCCAGCTGGCGTACACGGCCAACGCGCGCGCCGGGGAGAAGGAGCTGGCGCTCAAGGCCGCCACCGCGCTGGTGGCCGCGCAGCCGGACAACGCGAGCTATCACGTGTGGCGCGGCCTCTCCCTGGAGGCACTGGGGCGTACCGAAGAGACCGCGGCGGAGCTGCAGAAGGCATTCGACCTGCAGCCCGGCCAGCGCCCCATCCTCAACTCACTGGTGAAGACCTACGACGCGCTGGGCAAGTCCTGCGAGGCGCTGGCCGCGTACCAGCGCTTCGTGGAGAGCGCGAAGCCCTCCGAGGCGAAGTCCGCGGAGGTCCAGGAGCAACTGCAGGAGCGGGCCGCCAAGACGAGCTGCCCGGCCCAGGAGACCGCGACGCCCGACGCGTCCGTGACGCCCGAGGCGGCGGCGAAGCCCTGAGAGGCGCGCGGGCGACTACTCGGCGCCAGGGGGCATCAGCTCCTTGGCGACGAGGCTGCCCATCACGGCGTCCTTGGGGATGTAGCCGTCGGCGCCGGCCTCGCGGCAGATGCGCTGGAGCTCCTCCACGTTCTCACCGGAGCACAGCAGCACCTTGATGCCCTTGAAGAGGCTGTTGCTCTTGATGAAGCGGCAGAACTGTTCGCCGTTCACGTTGGGCATGCGCACGTCCAGCAGCACCAGGTCCGGGCGCGTCTGCTTCTTCAGGATGATCTTCGTGGCCTTGTCGGCGGTGTCCGCGACGTGGACCTCGAAGCCCTTGGACACGAGGTCCGCTTCGATGATCCGCGCGGTCATCTCACTGTCGTCCACGATGAGGATGCGCGGCTTGCGACCCCCGGCGGCCATGGGGGCCTTGGGCAGTCCACCGGAGCCGGCGGCGGGAGCGGCCGGGGCGGCCGGCGTCGCGGCGGGAGCAGGCGTGGCGGCCGGGGCGGGGGAGGGGACCGCGGCGGGGATGTTCAGCGCCGGGGCGCCGATGAGGCCCATGACGCCCCCCAGCACGCCCTCCAGGCCTCCGCTCTTGAGGATGTAGGCGTCCGCGCCGGAGTTCTTCGTCTTCGCGTCCAGCTCCTGCTCCGAGATGTCGGAGTAGAGGACGAGCTTGGCGGTGACGCCCTTCTGGGTGCGGAGGTACTCGACGACGTCGTCGCCGAACATCTCCGGCATGTTCACGTCCATGAGGATGAGCGCGAACGGGCCCTCGGTGAGCTTCTGGTTGAGCGTGGCCAGGTCCTGCGCGCCACTGGCCTCGTAGCCGGCGGCCGTCAGGGCCCGGACCGTGAGCTCCAGAAGCATGGGGCTGTCGTCAATGACCAGTACGCGGGACATCGTCCTCCTCAGGGGCTCCCAGCGCACAACCCTACACCTTTGGGTCACGTTGGACCATCGAAACGGAGAGCAGGCGGCCGGTCCGGTCCGGACGATGGACCCTTGACCCCCTTTCTCCCGGTCCTGGATACTTCACCGCCTTGACCCCGAACTCCTCCCCCCTGCAACGCGCCTTGCGCATGGCGCCAGACCGTACGGTTGCCGCCCAGGCCCGGCCGGAGCTGGAATTCTTCTGCTTCCGCGTGGGCGAGCTGCGCTTCGGCGTCCCCAGCGAGAACGTGCTGGAGGTGCTGCGCGCCGGGCTGCTCACGCCGCTGCCGCGCACGCCGTCCTTCATCCTGGGCGTCACCGGCCACCGCGGCCAGGTGCTGCCGGTGGTGGACCTGCTGCGCTTCCTCAGCAAGGGCGAGGCGCGCATCGGTCCGCGCACCCGCATCTTCGTGGGCGTCAGCGGCAACTACGTGTCCGGCGTGGTGGCGGACACCGTGCTCGGCCTGCGCCGCATCCCCGTCTCCGAAATCCTGCCGCCGCCCCTGGGCGGTGATCAGGCCGCGGAGCACCTCTTGGGCGTGGTGCAGGGCTCGGGGCCAGCGGACGGCCTCAACCTGCTCAACTTCTCCAAGCTCCTGCAGACGGCCCGTCAGCGCGCGGTGGTGCGATGAGCGGCAACATCCTGCGCGAGGAGCCGGCCTCCGGGCTGGACGGGGAGGCGGAGCGCGCCGTGGGAGAGGTGGATGTCCTCTTCTTCCAGATCGGTGATTCAGAGTACGGCACGGACGCGTCGTCCGTGCTGCGCATCGACCGCGCGCTCCCGGATGATCTGACCGTGCGCGACCTGGGCCTGCCCCACAAGGGGCACCGGGCCATCGTGTTCGACACCCCCGAGGGCGAGGGCCACCTGAAGGTGGACGCCGTCAACGGGGTGCGCACCATCCCGCTCGCCGGGCTGCGCCGCATGCCGGCGGCGGCCGCGGCGGCTTCGTATGCGGTGGGCGTCTGCCTGGATGAAGAGGCGGGACGTCCCGTGTTGCTCATTGATTTGGCGGAAACCTTGAAGACGCAAGGAAGGCACTGACACACATGTCCCTGGAGAGCCCCAACGAGAAGCCCGCGAAGTCCCGCGGCGCGAGGAAGTCCCCGGGCGTGAAGGCCGGCGCGGAGTCCGTCATCGCCAACACGGTGGCGGATCCGTTCAAGCCCTTCACCGACACGCTGATGTCGGTGCTGTCCGGCAACCTGAACGCGCGCGTTCCCCAGGACCGCGTGCAGGCCGACGCCACCGGCTTCGGCCACCTGCTCAACCAGGTGCTGGAGCAGTTCTCCTCCGCTGAGCACCGCAAGCAGGTGGCGGCCCAGGAGATTGATCAGGCGCTCGACTCGCTCATCATCCTGGTGCGCGAGGGCGACCTGTCGCGCTGGAACACGTCCACCGAAGACCCCCAGCTCGGGCCCCTGCTGGAGGGCTTCGGCAAGGTCATCGAGACGCTGCGCATCTTCGTGCGGGAGATCAACGAGGCCGCGCTGCGGCTGTCGTCCTCCGCCAACCAGGTGCTGGCGGCGTCCACGCAGCACGAGACGTCCTCCACCGAGCAGGCCGCGGCCATCCACGAGACGACCGCGACCATGGAGGAGCTGAAGCACGCCTCCGCGCAGATCGCGGAGAACGCGGGCAGCGTGGCGCGCGTGGCGGAGGAGACGCTGGGCGCGGCCCGCGCGGGCCGTGGCGCCATTGGCGAGTTCATCCAGGCCATGCAGCAGATCCGCAGCGACGGCGTCGCGGTGGCGGACTCCATCTCCAAGCTGTCCAAGCGCGTGGAGCGCATTGGCACGGTGGTGGAGGTCATCGACGAGATCGCGGACCGCTCCGACCTGCTGGCGCTCAACGCGGCGCTGGAAGGCAGCCGCGCGGGTGAGGCGGGCAAGGGCTTCTCCATCGTCGCGGCGGAGATGCGCCGGCTGGCGGAGAACGTCCTGGAGTCCACCAAGGAGATCAAGAACCTCATCACGGAGATCCGCGAGGCCACGCAGGCCGCGGCGGGCGCGGCGGACGCGTCCAAGCACGCCACGGAGTCCGGTGAGAAGCTGGGCGCGGTGGCGGCGCAGGCCGTGGAGGGCATCCTCGCCGGCGTGCAGGAGACGAGCGACGCGGCCCGGGTCATCAACCTGGCGACCCAGCAGCAGCGCACGGCCACCGAGCAGGTGGTGGCGTCCATGGCGGAGATCGAGGACGTGACGCGCCAGACGACGCAGGCGTCGAAGCAGGCCACCGGGGCGGCCGCGGAGCTCACCCAGCTCGCGAGCCGGCTCGCCGAGCTCATCAAGCGGTTCAAGGCCGACTAGGCGTTCTCCTGAGGGGAGAAATGGGTCGAGGGGCGCACATCGCGCCCTGACGCCCGCGACCCATGGACACCGAGGCCCTCAAGAAATCCCTCCTGAAGAAGTTCCAGGAGGTCACGGCCGACCGACTCCAGAAGATCCAGCTGGGAGTCATCGACCTGGAGAAGGAGACCGCGGAGCAGGCCGCGGACGACGTCGCGCGCGAACTGCACACGATGAAGGGCGAGGCCCGCATGCTGGGCCTGGCCGCCATCGGTCAGCTCGCGCACGCCGCCGAGGACGTCCTGCGCGCCGAGCGCGAAGGCAAGACGGCCACCGAGACCGCCACCGACGTCATGCTCCGCGCATGCGACGTGCTGTCGGATCTCCTGGAGGACCTGGACGCGGCCCACACCGGCACGTCCGCCACCGAGGAGATGGTCAAGGCCCTGTCGGAGGTGTCCGGCCACCCGGTGCCCGCCCTGGGCCCGGTGCGCAAGCCCGCCGCTTCCACCGCGCCGCCCAAGCCCGCGGTGCAGGCTCCCTCGGCTCCGGCCGCCGCCCCGCCCGTACCGCAGGCCCCCGTGGCCCAGGCTTCGGTGTCCGCGCAGGCCACGCCCCGTGCGGCGGAGCCGGTGGCCGCCGCGCCGCACCCGCTTCCGGCCGCGAAGGAGGAGGAGGCGCCCAGCGCCGCGAAGGCCAGCTCCATCGCGGACCGCAGCATCCGCGTGAACGTGGAGGTGCTGGACTCGCTGGGCCTGCTCGCCGGCGACCTGCTGGTGGAGAGCGCGCGCGGCCGGCTTCGCAGCGGGGAGACGGCGCAGCTCTTCGAGCGCTTCAGCCGCCTGGGCGACCGCTTCCTGCGCATCTCCGAGGAGGTGGACGTCCCGGACGCCATCCGCAATGAGCTGGAGCGCGCGGAGGCGGACCTGCACATGCTGCGCGACGACGCGTTCCGCTTCGTGCGCCGCAACGGGGACGGCATCAACACGCTGCACGGCAACCTGGCCCAGCTGGCGGACCACGTGGCCGAGGCGCGCCTGGTGCCGCTGTCCACCGTGTTCGACGCGTTCCCGCGCGCGGTGCGCGACATCGCGAAGACGCAGAACAAGGAAGTGGACCTGGTCATCGAGAACGCCGACATCGGCGTGGACCGGTCCATGCTGGCCGACGTGCGCGACGCGCTGGTGCACCTCTTGCGCAACGCGGTGGACCACGGCCTGGAGTCCCCGGACTTCCGCCAGCAGATGGGCAAGCCCGACACGGGCCGCATCCGCATCCGCGTGCGCGTGGACGGCGACATGCTCCACATCGAGGTGGAGGACGACGGCCGCGGCATGGACACCGAGCGGCTCAAGCAGGTGGCCATCAACAAGCGCCTGCTGTCGCCGGTGCAGGCCGCCGCGCTGTCGGAGCGCGAGGCCATCGAGCTCATCTTCCGCCCTGGCTTCTCCACGCGCGAACAGGTCAGTGAGTTGTCCGGCCGCGGCGTGGGCATGGACGTGGTGAAGCGCAAGGTGGAGACGCTGGGCGGCTCCGTGGGCGTCCAGAGCCGCCAGGGCCGAGGCACCACCATCACGCTGCGCCTGCCGCAGTCGCTGGCCCTCATGAAGGTGCTGCTGGTGCGCCTGGGCGACGACGTCTACGGCATGCCCGCCGCGGACGTGGTGGCCGTCATGCGCATCAAGCCGGATGACCGCATGGAGGTCTTCGGGACGCTGGCGGTGCGGCACCGGGGCAAGCCCACGGCGCTCGTGGCGCTGGGGCCGCTCCTGGGCCTCAACGGCGGCAATCGCTTCGACAAGCCTCCCGCGGTGGTGGTGCGCCACGGCGACGACTACGCCGCGCTGGTGGTGGACGGCTTCGTGGACGAGCGCGAGGTGGCGGTGAAGCCCTGTGGAGGCGAGTTCCTCAAGGGCGCGCCGTTCATCGCGGGCACGGCGGCGCTGGAGGACGGGCGCATCGCGGTGCTGCTGCACGTGCCGGACATCATGACGGAGGTGCGCCGCATGGCCCGCCCCGTCACGCAGGCGCCCGCCAGCCGCCGGCTGCGCGTGCTGCTGGTGGACGACTCGCCCATCGCGCGCGCGACGGAAGGGGCGCTCGTCAAGGCGCTGGGCCACTCCGTGGAGGAGGCGCAGGACGGCGAGGAGGCGTACGCGAAGGTGCAGACGAACACGTACGACCTCATCCTCACGGACGTGCAGATGCCGAAGCTGGACGGCTTCTCCCTCACGCGGCGGCTGAAGGGCACGCCCGCCGTGGCGCGCATCCCGGTCATCATCCTGTCGTCGCTCGCGTCGCCGGAGGACAAGCGGCGCGGCCTGGATGCGGGCGCGGATGCGTACCTGGTGAAGGGCGAGCTGGGGGTGGAGATCCTGGCGCAGTCCATCGATCGGCTGACCTGAGGAGCCTCTCGTGGGCGGCGGCACGGCGGTGACGGGACTGGCGTTCCGGGTACTCCTGGTGGGGCGGGGCCTGCGCGGGCTGGTGCGCGGGCTCTTCGACGGCGAGTCGCTGGTGGCCGTGGGCCCTCCGGAGGCGGACTTCGTGGGCGCGGAAGGGGTGGTGCGCAGGCACTTCCCGGACGTGCTCCTGGTGGACCTCATCTCCTCGGAGGCGCTGGGCGCCATCGAGCGCATCATGGCCATGCGCCCCACGCCCATCCTCGCGCTGCACCCGGGCGTGCTCACCGGGCAGCAGGCGTTCCAGGCGCTGGCCCTGGGGGCGCTGGATGTGATGGACCGGCCGATGACGCCGGGGCCGGACTTCTGGCACGCCGTCAACCGCAAGCTGGTGATGCTGTCGCAGGTGAAGGGCGTGCGCTCGCCGCCTTCCTCGCCCAGGGCGTCGCGGCCGACGCAGGAGGGGCCCACCGCGCCGTTCCCCCTGGTGGCGCTGGCCGCCTCGCTGGGCGGGCCGAAGGCCGTGGCGCAGGTGCTGCGGATGATTCCGCGCGGCTTCCCCGCGCCCATCGCCTACTGTCAACACATCAGCCAGGGCTTCACGGAAGGCCTGGCGCACTGGCTGTCCACGGAGACGGCGCTGCGCGTCGTCGAGGCGACGCACGACGCGTGGATGGAGCCGGGCACGGTGTACATCGCCCCCTCGGGAGGACATCTGCTGGTGAAGCCGGACGGCCGTCTGGAACTGGATACAGGCCCTGCCCTGCGGGGCTTCCGGCCCTCGTGTGACATGCTGCTCACTTCGGCCGGGGAGGCTTTCGGCAAGCGGTGCATCGGCGTCATCCTGACGGGCATGGGCCGCGACGGCGCCAGGGGGCTGAAGGAGATTCGCGAGCGGGGAGGGCGCACCATCGCGCAGGACGAGGCCACGTGCGTCGTCTACGGCATGCCGCGCGAGGCGGTGCTCCTGGGCGCGGCGCAGCAGGTGCTGCCGCTGGACGTCATCGCACCGACGCTCGTGCAGTGGGTGGACGCGTGCTGAACGTGGGCAACAAGGTGCTCCAGCAGCTGTCCGCGCTCCTGCTGGAGCGCGCGGGGCTGAAGATCACCCTGGATGGCTACCACAGCCTGCGGCTCGCCCTGTCCACGCGCATGCCCGCGCTGGGCCTGAGCGACCCGGACAAGTACCTGCAGAAGCTGATGAGCGCGAGCGGCGAGGAGGAGCTGCGCTCGCTCCTGCCGCTGGTGACGGTGGGGCACACGGAGTTCTTCCGCGACGCGAAGCAGTTCCGCGCGCTGGAGCAGAGCGTGCTGCCGGACCTGCTCGCGAAGGCGCGGCGCGAGATGCGCAAGGTGTCCATCTGGTCCGCGGGCTGCGCCACGGGCGAGGAGCCCTACAGCCTGGCGCTGGTGATGGCGGAGCTGGGCGCGCTCGCGGTGGAGGTGGACCTGTGGGCCACCGATCTGAACCTGGCCGCGGTGGAGGCCGCGCGGCAGGGGAGATTCTCCACGCGCCGCGCGATGGCCATCGGGCCGGAGCGCCTGAAGCGCTTCTTCCGGCAGGTGGAGGACGGCTACGAGGCGTCGCCCATCCTGCGCGAGTACATCCGCTTCGATGGCCAGAACCTGGCCGCGCCGGTGTTCGACAAGGTGGCGCCCGCGTCGCTGGATCTCATCCTCTGCCGCAACGTCATCATCTACTTCGACCTGCCCACCATCCGCGGGCTGATGGACCGCTTCCTCGCGGCGCTGCGCCCCGGTGGGTTGTTGTTCCTGGGGTACTCGGAGAGCTTGTTCAAGGTCTACGACCGCTTCGAGATGATCGAAGTGGATGGCGCGTTCGTGTACCGGCGCCCGCTGGGGGACCGTCCCCGTCCGCCGCCGCCGCTGGCGCCCATGGCGACGGAGCCGCGCCCGGGCAGCCCGGAGTCCTTCGCCCTGGAGCTGCGCCAGCGGCTGCAGGCCAACGCGGAGGCCGCCGCGAAGCTGCGCACGACGGGCGCTTCGTCCGGTGCCTCCGACGCGCCCGTGCGCCGGCCCACCACGGAGATGCCCGCGGTGGGCCCGCTGGCGGGGCGCCGCACCGGGGAGTTCCCCGCCATCAAGCTGGATTCGCCCCGTCCTGCCGAGCCGCCGCGCAGGCCCGCGGACCGGCCCACCGGCACCTTCGCGGCGGTGCGCGTGGAGCCGCCGGCGTCGCGGCCCCTGGCGGAGGCGGCGCCCACGCGCCCCAGCGGTTCGTGGCCGCAGCTGCTGCCGCCCGCGGAGCGCCTCAACATGGCGGTGCGCAAGATGGGGGAGGGTGACTTCCCTGGCGCCATCGACGGCGTGAAGCGCCTGCTGGTGGACGAGCCCTCCGACCTGGACGCGCTCCTGACGCTGGGCAACCTGTACTCGCTCACCGGCCGCATCAACGAGGCGCGCGACACGTTCGGGCAGGCGCTCCAGCGCGAGCCGCTGTGCGTGGAGGCGCGCATCTTCGGCGGCGTGGCGGCGATGCAGGCGGGGAACCTGACCGAGGCGCGCTCCGAGCTGGCCAAGGCCCTGTTCCTGGAGCCCACGCTGGCCATCGGGCACTACCTGCTGGCCCAGGTGCAGGAGCGCACGCAGGACTTCGATTCGGCCCGGCGCAGCTACCGCAACGCCGTCGCGCAGCTGAAGCATCCGCAGCGCCCGCTGGCGGGGCACTACCCGGAGATGCTCGACTCCGCGGAGGCCATCTCCCGCGCGGCCCGCTATGCGCTGGCCGCGCTGGAGGAGCAGCCGGGCTGAAGGCAGGCCCGGCGCACGGTGGCCCTGAGTCAGTCCAGGTTGCCCTTCACCTGATCCAGGCTCTTGGACGGGTCCAGCACCGCGCTGAACTTCTTCTGCAGGTACGTCTTCGCCTGGCTGCGCAGGAGCATGCCCGGGTCGGTGCCCTCGCCGGACACGGCCTTGTCGGTGATGACGAAGCTGGCGTCCAGGTTGATGCCCATGACCTTGCCGGCGAGCTTCGCGCCCTCGTCGCCCTGCCAGTCGGACTTCACGCCGTACTTGCTGCCCCAGTACTGCAGGAGCTGCTCGACGCGCTTCTTGACCTCGTCCTTGGGAAGGTTGTGGGGGACCTCGAACTTCAACATGCCCATGGCGTGACTCCTGTTTCCGCGAAAAGGGTGCGTCCGCCCGGTTTAGTGACACCGGGCCGGAAAGGGAACCGCCGTCTTCGGGGGGATGTCCACCGGCGGCCTACCGGGCGGCCTTGCGGCGGGGCTTCGCCGCCTTCGCCGGGGCGGGTCCGGGTGTCCCGGGCGGGGTGCCCCAGCGCTCCAGGTACGGCTCCAGGTCGAACTTCTCCGCGGTCCGCAGGGAGCTCATGGGCCGCACCTTTCCAATCACCGGTCGCTCCTGGAAGGGCCGGTCGTGCAGCCCCAGGACCCACATGAAGTTGGAGACGCTCGCGGGGTCGCGCCCGTCCACCGCGTAGGTGTCGTTGAGTTTCGTGATGCGGACCAGCGCCTCCTCCGGCGTGGGGCTCCACTCCAAAATCTTCTTCCCCCAGAGCATGCGCAGGTAGTTGTGGATCCGCCCGCGCTCCCGCAGCTCGCGCTGGGACGCGTTCCAGAGCGCGTCCTGCGTGCGGCCCTGCTCCAGGTCCTCGAAGGAGTAGAGGTGCGGGCGCGGATCCTCGCGGTGGCGCGACAGCGTCTCGCGCGCCCAGGGGGGCAGGGAGTCCACGCTCAGCTGCTTCGGGCCGGGCGTGTGGAAGCAGTAGTTGAAGCCCAGCTCGCGACGCACGAGCAGCTCCTCCACGAAGGCCTGCACCGCCGGGTGGTCCTTGCCCTTCGCCGCGATGGCCGCGCGCGCCGCCTCGCCCGGGAAGAGGTTGCCCCAGTGGAAGTACGGCGACAGGTTGGACTGCTGGCCCAGGCCCGGATCATTCCGGCCGGTGTCGTAGCCCTCCAGCCGCTCGTGGAGGAACGCGTCCAGGGCCTTCAGGCCCGCCTTGCGGCCGCCGCGCTCGGCCAGGGGCTTCACGGAATGATCCAGCGCGAACGTGTCCAGCGAGGCCCGCGCCTTCACCGCGTCGGACAGCTCGAAGTCCGGCTGGAGCTTCGCGCCGGACACGCGCGGCTTGCGAACGGGCAGCGTGCGCTCCAGGTACTCCGGCCACAGCTTGCGCAGCTTGGGGCGCAGCGCGTACGCGCCCACCTGGGCCGCGGGGATGCGCTGCATGGGCACCACGCAGGACGCGTCCACGGCGATGAGCGGCACGCGCAGCGCCTTCGCAGCGCCGCGCAGGTGGCCCGGGATGATGTACGTGGGGAACAGGTCCGACACGACGGCCGCCGCGCGCTTGCCCAGGCTCGCGAGCCGGGGCTTGTGCTCCTTCTTCGTGCGCGGCAGCTCCAGCCAGTACGGCAGGCCGCGCGCGGCGCAGCCCTTCGCCATGTCCGCCATGCCCTCCAGCGCCCACGCGTGGAGCCGCTCCGACGCGTAGGGGTAGTCCGGGCGGAGGGCCTGGTAGACGACGACGGGCAGGCCCAGGTGGTTGCCCAGCGCGATGGCGGCGTCCAGCGCGTGGTTCTCCTCCCAGCGATGGTTCACCATGCACCAGTAGAGGACGAAGTCGCGCTGTCCCTGGGGGAAGGGCGCGTCGTTCACCGCCTGGATGCGCGCGGAGTCGACGTCGAGTTCTGACCACGAGAGGCCTTCGGGCATGGGCCCGCGAGAATCTTCGACGCGCGGCGGAAAACCAACACGCCCGCACGGGTTGTGGTTTTCTGCCGGACGGCCGGACCCAAGGAGCCCTACGCGTGTCACACCGTCGAACCTGGAACCTCCCTGTCGCCGTCCTCGCCGTCGCGCTGATGCTGCCGGGCCTCGCGCTGGCGCAGGCGGGTGGCACGGGCGTGTACCCGGCGCCGCAGCCGCCGCCTCCGCCAGCGCCGGGCATGTACCCGGCGCCGTCCTCGCAGGCCGAGCCGCAAGCCGCTCCGCGAGAGGAGCCGCGGCCCGTGGCGCCCTCCAACGACGCCTACGGACAGCCGCCGCCCGCGCAGCCGTCGAACACGGACGCGTATCCGCCCACGCAGGCCAGCCCGGATGACACGCGGGCGCCCCCGGGCGACGCGCCCCTGGCGCCGCCGGATCCGGACCGCCTGCGCACCGAGCCGCAGGCCCCGCTGACGGAGGGCCCGCAGGGCGTGCGCCAGCAGTCCACGCGGGACGAGACCGCCACCGCGGCCTCGCGCCTGCGCCCGCCGCCGGAGGACAACGGCGTGTTCCTGGACGGCCAGCGCCGCCGGGGGCCGTTCCTGTCCGGTCCCGGCAGCATGCGCTTCGTGCTGCACCACACGGCCCTGGGCGCGCTGGGCGGCTTCTTCACGCAGGCGTTCTCCAAGGACTACAACTTCGACCGCAGCTCGCGCGAGGCGATGCTCGCGGGCACGCTCATTGGCGCGGGCCTGGGCTTCGGCGCCTCCGCGTGGTGGCAGTTCAACAACTGGGTGGACACGCCCATGGCGAACTTCACCATCCTCAACTCGGGGATCGGCGGCATGTTCCTCGCGGGCTTCATGGACCTCCTCACGCAGGACGCGGGCGTGCTCACCTGGTCCGCGTTCCTGGGCGCGGAGCTGGGCGCGTGGCTGACGGCGGGCATCGGCGGCGGGCAACTGCCGCTGTCGGACGGCCTGCTGGTGGCCTCCGGCGCGGGCTGGGCGGCGGCGTACAGCGCGCTGTTCCTCGCCATCGTGCACTTCTCCGGCACGGCCATCTCCGGCAAGACGTGGAAGGACCTGCTGCTCATCTCCCCGGGCGTGGGCGCGGGCGTGCTGGCCCTGGCGACCATGCGCTACAACCCGACGGCGTCGCAGATCCTCCGCGCGGACCTCTTCGGTGGAGGCGTGGGCGCGGCGGTGCTGCTCATCTCCGGCCTGGTGCTGGGCGGCTTCAACCAGTCCACCCCGTACGTGCTGTCCTTCCTGGGCTCCGCGGGCGCCATCACCACCGTGAGCCTGCTGTGGGAGGAGAGCGTGGACCGGTCCGCCGTGCGCAGCTCGCACGGCGCCAAGGACCGGCCCTACAAGAACGTCTGGTGGTAGACGGCCTGGAGGACGGGCGGGCAGGCGTCATGGCACGCGGGGGAGGGCGGCATCACCTTTCCCCGGTATGGCGCGCGTCCTCCCGTTCTCGGCCCTCCTGACCTCGCTGGGCTCCTCGCTGGAGCCCGGGGATGGTCCTCCTCGCGGAAACGCGGCCCCGCTGCCCATGCACGTGCGGCCCCTGCTGGAGGCCGCCAACCCGAGCGCGGAGCTGCGCCGGATGCGGGACTCGGGCGGGCTGTTGAAGGACGCGCGTCCCGCCCTCTACGTCGTGGAGCTGCACGGCCCCGCGGGCCGGTTCTCCGGCCCGCCGGTGCGCTACCTCCTGTGCGCGCTGACGCCGGACGCGGTGCCGTCCCTGGAGCAGGACCCGTACCGGCCCCGCGCGTGGGAGGTGGAGCCCGCCGTCACCCTGGTGGCGGATGACCACGGCGCGCTCCGGGCCCTGCTGGCGGAGGCCGCCGAGCGCGGCATCTCCGTCTGGAAGGGGAACTACGACGGCAACCCGGTGTCGCTCTTGCGCATCGAACCGTCCCCGGTGTCCAAGCGCCTGCAGGCGGTGCTGGACGAGGCCCCCATGCGGCCCCTGGCGGCCCTGAGCGAGCAGGGCCGGTCGCTGGCGGCGGTGGTGCCCCTGTCCGAGCCGGGCCTGGAGCTGTGCCCCATCCACCGTGCCCTCAAGGGCGTGGAGACCTTCCAGGAGGAGACGTTCCTCACGCTGGTGGCCGCCTACGCGCGCGTGACGGAGCTGGACGCGCCCCTCACCACGCCGCAGGGGCTGGCGGCGGCGCGCGAGCGGCTGGCCACGCTGGTGCCCGGCCAGCACGCGGTGCTGCTGGTGCTGCCCGGAGGCCGGGGCCGCATCCTGCGCTTCCGGCAGGGCCTGGACCTGGCGCACCTGAAGGGCGCCCCGCGAAACCCCACGCTGCGCAGCCTGGACCTGGCGCTGCTCAACACGCTGGTGCTGCGCACGGTGCTGGGCATCCAGGAGCCGGAGGCGTCCGGACATCCCCAGGTCTTCCCGGTGCACGGGCTGGACGCGCTGGTGGCGGGCGTGGAGGCCGGCACGTTCCAGGCGGGCTTCGCGCTCAACCCGCCGCCGGTGTGGGAGGTGCGGGCGGTGATGGAGGCCCAGGCCACGCTGCCGCCGCGCACCCTGCGCGTGGAGCCGCGCGTGCCCGCGGGCCTGCTCTTCCTGGATCCCGAAGTCTGACGGCCCGCGTGCGTGCGCTGACCGGCACCGCGCAGGACTGGCCCCACCGGGTGCGGCTGCGGTTGGAGCCGGGACCGGGGGAGACGCTCGACGCCATCTGCGGCGGCGAGGTGCAGGTGCTCCAGCGGCGGCTGGGCTACCGCTTCACGCTGGACCCCGTGCTGCTGGCGCACTTCGCGGTGTTCGAGGCGGGCGCTCACCGCGGAAGGCTGCTCGACCTGGGCACCGGGTGCGGCATCATCCCGCTGGTGCTGGCCCGCCGGCTGGGGCGCACGGACATCACCGCGCTGGAGCTGCAGCCCGGCCTGTTCTCCCTGGCCGAGCGCAACGTGTACCTGAACCGCTGCGAGGGCGAGGTGACGCTGGTGCAGGGCGACCTGCGGCACGTGGCGGAGACGTTCCCCGCGCGCGGCTTCGGCCACGTGCTGTGCAACCCGCCCTACCGCGCGCGCACCGCCGGCCAGAGCAACCTGTCCCTGGAGAAGGCGCTGGCGCGGCATGAGATTGCCTGCGAGCTGCCGGACGTGGTGCGCGCGGCGGCCTACCTGCTGGTGCCCCGGGGCGGGCTGTGCATGGTGTATCCAGCGTCGCGCTTCAGCGAGCTGGTGTCGGTGCTGCGCACGCAGCAACTGGAGCCGCGCACCGTGCGCATGGTGCACCCGCGAACGGACCGGCCCGCGAAGCTGGTGCTGCTGCACGCGGTGAAGGGCGGCCGGGCGGACCTCACCGTGCTGCCGCCGCTCGTCGTCCACGCGGACGAGGATCAGGCCTTCACGGACGAGGTGAACGCCATGGTGGGCTGACGCACTCCGCGCGCTTTCGCTTCACCCGGAGTGGGGCGGGGCAGGGTAGGCTCTCCGGCCCGAGGGGCCGGGACCGGCGGCCCCGTCTTGCGAAGGCAGGGTGTGATGCGCGTGGACTTCCGCCGTGCCGAGCGGTGGCGACTCCGGGCCCTGGGCTGCTGGGTGGTGGCGGCGTTGCTGTTGGGCTCCAGCGCGCAGGCGCAGACGCAGGCGGACCGGCTCTACCTGGGCATCGGCGTCTCCGGCGGAGGCTCGCTGGAGGCCGGGGACGTCCACGTCAAGGAGCGGCGGAGCCTGGAGCTGCGCGTGCCGCTGCCGCCGCTCGTGCTGGGGCGCACGTACCTGTTGCCCTCGGTGGGATACGAGACGCGGTGGGTGGGCGCGGACGTGCCCGTGGCGGGGGAGGACGCGGTGGAGCGGCGCTTCCACCGCATCCAGCTGGGGCTGACGCTGGTCCGTCCCGTGGTGCCGCGCTGGATGCTGGTCGCTGGCGTGACGGGCAGCACCCGCACGGACTTCCGGTCCTCCTTCGACCTGGCGCTGGACACGTCGTGGGTGGCGTTCGCGCTGGCCAGCCACCAGCTGGGGGACACGCCCGGCTTCGCGGTGACGTTCGGCGTGGTCGCGCTGTGGCCCTTCGACAGGCTGCCGGTGATCCCCATCCTGAACCTCACCTACAACCGGGGACCGTACGTCGTGGAGGTGGGCCTGCCCCGGCTCACGCTGCTGCGCAAGCTGGGCGACACCGTGGAGGTGGGGCTGGTGGGGGCGCTCGACATGCAGGTGCTCCGCACCCGCTTCGAACCGGAGCTGCGGGCCGTGGGCGCCAGCTACCTGCGCGAGACGCAGGTTCGCGTGGGGCCCACGGTGAACGTCCACCTGGGCCGCGACCTGTGGCTGAGCTCCTCCGTGGGCCTGTCGTTGATCAACGACTACGCGCTGCTGGATCGCCAGCGCGACAGCCTGGACATCCCGGGGCTGGACATGGGGCCGGCGCCGTATGGTCGCGTGGTGCTCGGCTGGCGTCCCGGGCGCCCGCGGGCGAAGGCGCAAGGCTCGCGCCCCGCGCCCTGACGCTCGCGGACCGCTACGGCTCTACCGGGGCATCCGCGGCCCGCGGCTCCCCGTGGTCCGGTCTCCCGTTCGCGGGCGCCTCTTCCGCCTCGATGCCCTCCAGGAAGGGCGTGGGGGCCTGGGACAGGTAGCGCTCCAGCTCCTCTCGCGCCACTTGCGCGCGCGGGTCACCCCGCTGGGCGTAGCACTCGGCGCGGGCCAGCAGCATGGCGCGGTTCCAGGGGACGTGCGGCTCCAGGGGCGCGAGCCCCTCCACGCACATCGCGGCGCCTCCGGCCGCGACCGCGAGCCTGGCGCGGATCAGCTTCCGCTGCTGGCTGCCAAGGCTGGCCGCGAAGGGCCGTTCGAGCAGCGCGTAGAGCCTCCGGGCCAGCTCGGGCGAGCGCTGCCCCACCCGGAACGCCGCCTCCAGGGCCGCGTCCGTCAGGGCGCGGTCCGGCCACGGGTCCTCGCGCAGGGCCGTGAACGCGCGCTCCAGCAGCGCGGCCGCCTGGGCATCCTGCCGCTGGGACTCCAGCCACAGGGCCTCCAGCAGGTCCGCTTCGACGGGGAGGCGCTCCCGCAGGGCACCCACCGCCGCGAGCGCGTCGGGGTGCAGGGTGAACACCCGGGCGCGCGCAAGCACGTACTGTTCGCGCGGGCCCCGGGGCTCCCGCTTCAGGCGCTGCCACAGGGGCACCACCGCGGCGTTCCGGCCCGCCAGCGCGGCGTCGACGAAGTCCTTGTAGGCGCGGGCCTGTTCGGACAGCGGACCGGGCACGGCGTAGCCCAGCCACAGCCGCAGCTCCTCCACGCGGCTCCAGTCCGGCGCTCCCCCCGCGAACGCCAGCCGGTCCAGCCCGAGCCGCCGCGCCGCGCGGCGCAGGTCCGTGGTGGAGAAGAAGTTGGACCGGCCCAGGCTGCGCGCGAAGGCGAACTCCATGGAGGACAGGTCATCCGTGTTGATCATCTCCGCGCCTTGCGCGGCCGCCACCTTCGCCAGCCCCGCGTTGCCGATGAAGTGCGCGAGCACGCCCTCCAGCTCGTCCGTGCGCCACACCGACTTCAGCGCGGCGCGGTAGGGCTCCTGGGTGATGCGGGCGCGCAGTTGCTCCAGGTCGTGTGACAGCGGCCGCGTGGAGGCGACGAGCAGCAGGTCCCCACTCAGCGTCTGCCAGGTGTCCACCGACGCGAACTCCGAGGACAGCGTGGCGTAGGCGCTCTGGACGGTGAGGGCGTCCACCTCGTAGGCCTGGAGCCACTGCAGGAACAGGCCCCCGTCGGACAGCCGCTCCTTCGCCGCCTGGTAGAACTCGCGCGTGAAGAGGCTGGAGATGCCGGCGCGGTACGGGTTGGAGGGCTCGGAGAAGATGATGTCGTAGCGCTGGCGCGTGGTGAGCAGCACCTCGCGCGCGTCACCGAAGGAGGTGTGCACCTTCGGGTTGTCCAGCACGTCCGCGTTCACCGCGTGGCAGCGGCGCGCCACCTCCAGGATGGCGGGCTCGATCTCCACCACGTCCACCCGCTCCATGCCCGGCACCCGGCCCAGCCAGCCCGCGGTGCTGCCCGTGCCCAGGCCAATGACGAGCGACGCGCGCGGCGCGGGGTGCAGCATCGCGCCGACGAGCCCCGCCATGACCTGGGTGGGCGCGTCGCCAATGGCGTTGCCGTCCACCTTGCCGTTGACGATGAAGCTGAGGCCGTCGTCATCCGCGAGCGCGACGCTGCTCTCCACGCCCTCGTGCTCCCAGGTGATGCCGGCGCGCATGGCGGACAGGAACCGGTCGATCTCCTGGCTGTCGGGCTCCCGCAACCCGGAGCGGCCCGCGCCCACGCCCGAGTGGCGCCACGCGGCGGTGGGGCCCTGCGCGGTGAGCAGCAGCACGGCGAGCCCGGTGGCCAGCGCCGGCGCCACCAGCGCGACCCGCTGGCGCTCCCGCAGGAAGGAGAGGACCGCGGCGCCCAGGCCCAGCGCGGCGAGGAGGCCCGCCACGGCCTGCCATGTCACCGGCGCGGTGAGCAGCGGAATCACCCCGAAGCCGCCCGCGAGCGACCCCACGATGGAGCCCCCCGTGTTCCACGCGTACACCTGCCCCACCTGCCGGCCCGCGTCCTGGCGGCCCCGCCCGATGAGCGCGAGCAGCAGCGGGAACTGCACGCCGGACACGAACGCGGCGGGCAGCACCACGAGGGAGGTGATGAACGTCCAGCCCAGCGCCATGCCGCCCAGGCCCAGGCCGCCCAGGGGACGCAGCAGCGCGGCGAGGATGGCCAGCCGGTCGCCCAGCGCGAAGGGCACCGCCATCAGCACGGCCTCCGCGGCGCAGGTGAGCGCGAAGCCCTGGAGCGTGGCGGGCCGGTGGCGGAAGAAGACGCTGTAGGCGGTGCCGCCCACCCCGATGCCCAGGAGCGCCAGCGCGAGGATGAGCCCGAACGTGAACGTGGTGCCGCCCAGGATGGGGCCCAGCATCCGGTACCAGACCAGCTCCATCAGCAGGAACGCGAAGCCCACCACCGCGGCGGCCACGAGCACGAAGCCCCGGGGCGGCAGCGCGCCCGCGTCGGCCCCGGGGGCCGGCGTCGGGGGCGGCTCGGCGGCGGGCGTGGCCGGGGCGTCGGACTCCATGGAGCGGCTCACGGAGCGCGCGGTGATGGCCACCAGCGCGTTGAGCAGGCACGCGGCCCAGAGCGTGGAGCGGTTGCCCAGCACCTCCAGCAGCAGGAACGTGGAGGCCACCGCGCCCGTCACGGCGCCCAGGGTGTTGACGCCGTAGAGCAGGGCGAGGTCGCGGCGCCGCGGGTCGTCGTCGGAGAGCACCGCGCGCGCGGCGGCCGGGAGCGTGCCGCCCATGAGCACCGTGGGCACCGCGAGCACCAGCAGCGACAGCACCAGCCGCACGACGGTGCCCAGGCCCAGGCCCATCACCGGCGTGCCGCCCAGGGCGATGTAGACGGCGCGCACGGCCTCCACGAGGAAGGGGCTCAGCGCGGCGCTCGCGGCGATGAGCAACTCCAGGTTCGCGTAGAACGCCAGCGGCCGCGCCTGCCGGTCCGCCCGCGCGCCCAGCAGCGCGCTGCCCAGCCCCAGCCCCGCCATGAAGATGGCCAGCACCGCGGCCGACGCGGCGGTCGAGGCCCCGAAGATGAGGCGGAACTCCCGCAGCCACACCGTCTGGTAGACCAGCGCGCAAAGCCCCGAACCGAAAAGGAGGGGTGCCACCCTCCCGACGCGTGCGTTCATCAGACCCTCGAGGAGGAAGCGCCCATCCAGTCCCTGGCGGGTCGCGTCTCCCTGTCGGGCCGGAGTATCCCGTGGAGGGCGTCCCGGCGAAAACCCCGAAGCGGGGCCTGCCTGCCTTTACGGCGCCGGCTTCGCGTGCTCGGCGGCCTGACGCTCCGTCCGGCACCAGGCCAGCTGCTCCTGGATGGTGGCCAGGGGCACCGCCAGCTCCAGCTTGAAGGACGTGCCGTCCGGCCGCACCTTCGCGAAGTCCAGCAGCTGCGCCAGGTCGTCCTTGCCGTCCGCCTGCGCCTTCATGCGCGCCATGGACAGCGCGCCGCCCAGGGACTTGCCCAGGTCCGTCATCTTCTGCGCGTCCAGGCCCGTCACGTTGGCCACCATGGCTACGTCGCCGCTGGTGTCCAGGTGCAGCTCCACGTTCTGGGCCACGTCCTTCAGCCGCTGCGCCAGCTCCGCCTGATCCGGCCCCAGCATCCGCGCCAGCTGCTCCACCGCGAGCACGCCGTACATCTCCCCGTAGGTGCTGTTCTCATCCAGCAGCGGCGGCCCGTCCTCCACGCCGCGCCCCTCCATGCGGTCCAGCACCGTCTTCACGGAGTCCGGCGACTTGCCGAACACCAGCATCTGGTCGTTCCAGGTGCCCACCGAGGTGTCCATCCGGCCGCGCTGCGTGCCGCCGTCCGGCAGGGCGAAGGTCGTGTCCCCGGGTTCGTACACGCGCGCGCCCGGGCCGTGATCCGACGCCACGCGCTCGCCCAGGAGCTCCTGGTACTTCGCCTTGCTGAAGTCGCCGGAGAGGATGACGCCCTCGTCGGTGATGACCAGCCGGTCCAGGTCCTGGAGCGGATCCACGCCGCTCATCGCCTTGAACTGCTCCAGGTTCTTGCCGCCGTCGCGCAGCAGGCAGTCCATCAGCAGCTCGCCCACGGGCGAGTAGCGAAGCGCGTTCGCCTCGATGACCACCGCCGTGCGGCCCGGGCCCCGGGGCAGCGCCGCGAGCAGCGGGTCGCGCGGCTTCGCGGGCGCGGCCACTCCCGCGTCCACCACCGCGGGCATCACCCAGGTGCGCCGCTTCTCCGCGCGCGCCAAGTCCTCCCCCTGCATGCGCCTGGGGAAGGCCACGTCCTTCTCCTCGGTCGGCGGCGTGTCGCCCTGGCCCGTGAACATCAGGACCGCGCCCGCGGCGAACAACAGCAGCGCTCCCAACAGCCACACCCTCCTGCGCCCGCGCGATTCCATGACTCAGCAGTCCTTTCCCTCGAAGTGCCAGAAGCCCACGGAGAGCGCTCCCAGCCCGAACACCAGCACGCCGCCCAGCAGCATCCCCAGCGAGCCCTTCTCCAGCGGCGTGGAGCTGGCCAGGTCCGCCGCGCGCGACGCCAGCGCGGACAGCCGGGGCAGCACCAGCGTCACCGCGTCGAACGCCGTGCGGCCGAAGCCCGCCTCCAGGTAGCGCGACACGTCCGCGCGGAAGCCCGCGAGGATGCCGCCCACCAGCAGCACGAAGCCCGCCGCGGAGCACAGCGCCGCGCTCCTCACCAGCGTCGCCGTGGTGAGCATCACCGCGTACACCGCCGCGAACCCCACGCACGCCAGCCCCCCGGCGATGATGGGCCCCAACGTCCAGTACCCGGCCTTCACCCCGAAGATGAGCGTCAGCCCGCCCGCGGCGTACACCGTGCCGCCCAGGGCCAGCGTCATCACGCCCAGGAACGTGCCGGCCAGCAGGTGCCAGCGCTGGAGGGGCAGGGCGAGCAGGTGCTCGATGCGGCCGGGAGACAAGAGCCCCGGCGCGAAGTCCGAGCACGCCACGATGCCGAAGAGGATGCCGCCGTAGAACACGAGGTACGCCGCCGCGCGGTAGACGGGCCGCAGCGCCACGTCCACGGACATGATGTTGGAGCGCATCACCTCGCCGAACAGGCGCGTCGCCGCGAGCGCCCCGTCCACCACCTCCAGCTTGAGGCTGAGCGCCACGGTGGCCAGCACCAGCGTGAGCCCCACCAAGAAGGCCAGGATGAACTTGCGCGACGCCGCTTCCCGCAGCACGTACCCCGCGATGACGAAGACCGGGCTCCTCATGCCGCCACCCCCGGCCCGCCGACAGCGCCCACGAGCACCGCCTCCAGGTCCGCGCCCTCGCGCTTGAGCTCCGTCAACAGCGCGCCCCGCGACCGCGCCCTGTCCAACGCCGCGTTGAGCACCGTCACGTCCGCCGCGTCCACCGTGTACACGCCTTCCTCCCGGGCACTCCCGGTCGGCAAGAAGCCCTCGCACGCCAGCGCCGCCGCGTCCGCGCCGGGGGCGAAGCGCACGCGCCAGCGCGCCCCCGCCTTCGCCAGCTCGTCCAGCCGTCCCTCGCGCAGCACGCGCCCGTCCGCGAGGATGGCCACGCGATCACACACGCGCTCGGTCTCCGCCAGCAGGTGCGAGTTGAGGAACAGCGTCACGCCCCTCTGGACCTCCTCCTGGAGGATGCGGCGCACCTCCAGCCGGCCCATGGGGTCGATGCCGTCCGTGGGCTCGTCCAGCACGAGCAGCGCGGGCTCACCCAGGAGCGCCGCCGCCAGCCCCAGCCGCTGCCGCATGCCCTTGGAGTACCCGCCGATGCGCCGGTCCACCGCGTCCGAAAGCCCCACGCGCTCCAGCAGCTTCGCGTGCGCGCCCGCGTCGACCTTCAGCCCCTTGAGCCGGGCCACGGTGGCCAGGAACGCGGGCGACTTCCACGTGCCGGGCAGGTGCAGCCGCTCCGGCAGGTAGCCGATGCGCGCGCGGATGGCCGGATCCTCCGGAGAGCCGCCCAGCACGCGCACCGTGCCCGCGCTGGGCCGCACGATGCCGAGCACGCTCTTGATGAAGGTCGTCTTGCCCGCGCCGTTGGGGCCAATCAGCCCGAACGCGCTGCCCGCCGGGACGTGGAGGTCCATGCCCTTGAGGGCCTCATGGCCGCCGCGTCCGAACGCTCGGCGATACGTTTTTCGCAGGCCCTGCACTTCGAGGGCGGGAGGTGGGGTCGTCACGGTCATGACTGTAGACGACCCGGCGGGGCGACGATTGCACCCGCCTGCCCTCCGGGGAGGGACGGGCGGCCCTGCATGCGGGTTTCCCAATGCGTTCCCCTGTTCGCGCCGCTGGGAAACGCCTTGCGCACCCGGAGCGCGCGTGGCGCGACGCGACACCCCGTCATTCCATGGCGTTGCACTCCTGGGGGTTCCAACGGTGCCCCTGGTCCAGGCCCTGCAATGCCTGCTGAGCGACCCGCGGGACCTGGACGCCACCCCCCGCGGCCACACCACACAGGAGACATGGGCATGACGTGGGCAAACGGGACCGAGCAGCAGCTTCAGGACGCGCGCCGTGAGCTGGAGGCCGCCGAGCGGGAGCTGGACAGCGGGACCGAGGCGGCGCGCGTGCGCTACGCGCGGGCGCTGTACGAGGCGGACCTCGCCGGGCGGCGGGCCGACCGCATGGCGCGCGATTCGCGCCGCCATCAGATGACCTGGCGCCCCGTCGCCGGCTGAGCAGGCGGTTTGGGGACGCGGAAGGGGTGAAGCGCGGGGCCGGGCGGTTTATACCGGCGACCCATGGCCCACCCCGTCCACCGTCCCCGCAGGCTGCGCCGCTCCGCGGCCCTCCGTGACATGGTGAGAGAGACGCGCCTCTCACCCACGGACTTCATCTACCCGCTGTTCGTCGTGGAGGGCCGGGACGTGCGCCGTCCCATCTCCTCCATGCCGGGCATCTTCAACCTCTCGTTGGAGCACGCGGTGAAGGAGGCGAAGCACGCGAAGTCGCTGGGCGTGCCCTCCGTCATCCTCTTCGGCATCCCGGACCACAAGGACGCGCGCGGCACCCAGGCGTACGCGACGGACGGCATCGTCCAGCGCGCCATCCGGGAGATCAAGGCTGCGGAGCCGGACCTCCAGGTCATCGCGGACGTGTGCCTGTGCGAGTACACCGACCACGGCCACTGCGGCGTGCTGGACGGCAACCACGTGGCCAACGACGCCACGCTGCCCCTGCTGGCCCAGATGGCCGTGACGTGCGCGCAGGCGGGCGCGGACATCATCGCGCCGTCGGACATGATGGACGGCCGCATCGGCGCCATCCGCAAGGCCCTGGATGAAGTGAAGCACCAGGACACGCCCATCATGGCGTACTCGGCGAAGTACGCCTCCGGCTTCTACGGACCGTTCCGGGAGGCCGCGCAGAGCACGCCGCAGTTCGGCGACCGCCGCGGCTACCAGATGGACCCCGGCAACGTGCGCGAGGCCATCCGCGAGACGGCGCTGGACGTGGACGAGGGCGCGGACTTCATCATGGTGAAGCCGGCGCTGTCGTACCTGGACGTCATCCGCGCGCTGCGCGAGAACTTCGACCTGCCCCTGGCCGCGTACAACGTCTCCGGTGAGTACGCGATGCTCAAGGCCGCCGGGCAGAACGGGTGGGTGGACTACGAGCGCGTGATGATGGAGGTCCTCACCTCCATCAAGCGGGCCGGGGCCGACCTGATCATCACCTACCACGCCCTGGAAGCGGCCAAGCTCCTCTAGGCGACACCCCGGGCGCCTGCTTGCGGCGGAAGGCTTGATCGCGTCCGCCGCTTGCGCCCAAATGGTCCCCACCACGATGCCCACCCAGAAGAAGCGGCCCGGACGCAGAACCGAGAAGCCTCCGCCACGACGTGGCGCCGCGCCTCCCCAAGCACGGGCGGCCGGGAAGGCCCGCAAGCGTCAGGTCCAGCGCCCCGGGAAGGGCCGCGCTCCGGTCCTCCGTGAGCCCGGGCCGTTGCAGTACAAAGTGGTGGAGCTGTCCACGGTGGACGAGGGCGCGCTGGAGCGCACCCTGAACGAGTGGACGGCCAAGGGCTGGAACCTGGACGGCGTGCAGTTCGCGATGCGCGAGTCCTCCAAGCGCCCGGCCATGGCCTTCATCTTCTTCACCCGCGAAGGCGAGGCCGCGCGGCACGACGAGGACGACGCCCGGCAGAAGCTGTTGCGCATGTCGGAAGGCGGCAGCCCCACGGCGCGGCTCGCGGCGGAGCACGCCGGCGAGCACGCGCAGACGGTGGTGCCCTTCGTCCACCCGCTGTCCGCGCACGAGCGGCTGGCGAAGCTGGCCGGGCTGGACGAGCCGGAGCCCACCGAAGAGGGCCTCACGCTGGAGCCCGAGGAGTGAGCGCCGCCCCCGAACGCAGCCTCATGGCGACGGAGCGCGGCGCTCCCCGCGTGCTGCGGCTGGTGCAGGAGGACGCGGAGCCGGATTCGCCCTACCCGAAGGCGTCGCTGCTCCTGCGGCTGGGCGCGCGCGTGGTGGACTGCGCGGTGGCCTGGGGCCTGTACGTGGTGTGCGGCGCGGCGGGCGCGGTGGTGGCGCTGCTGTTCCTCCTGCTCGCGGACGGAATGCTCCAGGGGCAGAGCGTGGGCAAGCGCATCTTCGGCGTGAAGGTGATGCACCTGCCCACGCGCTCGGCCGCGCGGCACCGCGACAGCACGCTGCGCAACGCGCCGCTCGCGCTGGTGGTGCTGCTGGGGATGATGCCCGCGCCGCAAGGCGTGGTGGCCGCCCTGGCGGGCTTCGTGGTGATTGGCGGCGTGGAGGCCTGGCGCGTGCTGAGCGATCCGCTGGGCCTGCGGCTGGGGGACACCTGGGCGCAGACGCAGGTGGTGGACGGGAAGGTTGTCGCGGGCGCGACGGTTGCAGCCCGCACGCCGGTGGGCGCCACGCGCGCTCCCGGACGGTTGATGTCCGCGGCGAAGGTGCGCCGCGGCAAGGCGTTCAGGAAAGGGAGACGGGGTAAGCCATGCGCATCGCGCTGACCTACAACCTGCGGCTTTCGGACTCGGAAGAAGAGGCGGAGTTCGACACGCAGGAGACGGTGAACACGTTGGCGGGAGCCATCGAGCGGCTGGGCCACCGCCTGGAGCGCTTCGAGGTGAGCGGCCCCGCGTCGCGCACCGTCGCCCGCCTGGAGGCCTACAGCCCGGACCTCATCTTCAACACGGCGGAGGGCCGGCGCGGCCGCTTCCGTGAGGCCTTCTACCCGGCGCTCTTCGACGAGCTGGGCTTCGCGTACACGGGCTCGGACGCGTACGCGCTGGCGCTCACGCTAGACAAGCAGCTCACCAAGCTCATCCTCTCCAAGCACGGCATCCGCACGCCGGGCTGGCAGTACGTGGAGAAGCTCAGCGAGCTGACGGCGGAGAACCTGCGCTTCCCCGTCATCGTGAAGCCCAACTTCGAGGGCTCCTCCAAGGGCATCACCCAGGACTCCGTCGCGGAGACGCTGGAGCAGGTGCGCGAGAAGGTGGCGAAGGCGCTGGAGAAGTACCCGGCGGGCGTGCTGGTGGAGGAGTACATCAGCGGGCGCGACCTCACGGTGCCGTTCCTGGCCGCGGTGGACAACGACTTCGACGGCGTGCTCGCGCCGGTGGAGTACGTCATCGACCCGGAGGCGTCGCAGGGCCGCAAGTACGCCATCTACGACTACGAGCTGAAGACGCGCCGGGAGAAGGCCGTGTCCGTGCGCGCCCCCGCGAACATCCCGGCGAAGATGTCCGAGGACGTCCGCAAGATGGCGCAGAAGATCCTCCAGGTGCTGGACTGCCGCGACCTGGGCCGGCTGGACTTCCGCGTGTCCGACGCGGGCGTGCCGTACTTCCTGGAGATCAACGCGCTGCCCAGCCTGGAGCCGGGCGCGGGCATCTACGCCGCGGCGGAGCTGGAGGGGCTGCACCTGGACGGGGTCATCAACTCCATCATCCAGAGTGCCGGCAAGCGCCACAAGATCCGCGACAACAAGAGCCGCCAGGGCAGGCCCGCGCGCAAGTCAGGCCCCTTGCGCGTGGGCTTCAGCTTCAACGTGAAGCGCGTGAAGCCCAGCGCCACGGCGGAGACGGTGCAGGAGGACAGCGAGGCCGAGTACGACTCGCCCAACACCCTCCAGGCCATCCGCGAGGCGATTGCGTCGTGGGGCCACGAGGTCATCGACCTGGAGGCCACGGCGGAGCTGCCCACGGTGCTCTCCAGCACGCCGCTGGACGTGGTCTTCAACATCGCGGAGGGCTTCAAGGGACGTAACCGTGAGAGCCAGGTGCCCGCGATGCTGGAGCTCCTGGACATCCCGTACACGGGCTCTGATCCGGCGACGTTGTCGCTCGCGCTGGACAAGGCGCTGGCGAAGAAGATCGTCCGTCAGGCGGGCATCCTCACGCCCAACTTCCAGCTGATGGTCACGGGCAAGGAGCGCCTCAACAAGGAGTTCACCACCTTCCCGCTCATCGTGAAGCCGGTGGCGGAGGGCAGCTCCAAGGGCGTCGTCACCAAGAGCGTCTGCTACTCCGAAGCGGAGCTGCGCGACGTGGTGAAGGAGATCGCCGGCAAGTACCAGCAGCCCGCGCTGATTGAAGAGTACATCGGCGGCCGTGAGTTCACGGTGGGCCTCCTGGGCGAGCGGCGCCCGCGCGTGCTGCCGCCCATGGAGATCGTCTTCCTGGACAAGGCGGAGAAGAACCCGGTCTACAGCTTCCAGCACAAGCTGGATTGGACGGACCGCATCCGCTACGACGCGCCCGCGAAGATTGAACCGGCGCTGCTGGAGAAGCTGCGCACGGCGGCGCGCAACTCGTTCATGGCGCTGGGGTGCCGCGACGTGGCGCGCATCGACTTCCGCATGGACGACAAGGGGCGCATCTACTTCATCGAGTGCAACCCGCTGCCCGGCCTCACGCCCGGCTGGAGCGACCTGGTGCTGATTGCCCAGGGCGCCGGCATGGACTACCGGACGCTGATTGGGGAGATCATGGCCCCCGCGATCCGCCGCTACAAGGAGCGCGAGGCGCGCCGGGCCCAGACGGAGCATCCGTCCGGCACCGCCACGCCGCCGCTCAACAAGGTCGTGCAGCGGATTGAAGAGCAGACCGCGCAGGCCAACGCCGCGGCCCCCGCGGAGAACACGCCCGCGCCGCGTCCGGAGCTCAAGTCCTGAGCCACCGCTGAGGCTCGAGCAGGGAAGGGGACGGTGCCCGGAAACGGCGCCGTCCCCGTTTCATTTCAGCCGTCGTTGAGCGCCTGCGCCCAGCCCTTCTCGAAGTTGTCGTGGTACGCCTGCCACAGCGTGTCCGAGTAGTACTTCACCAGGTTCTCGTCGTTGTAGCGCAGCGAGTTCTTGGACAGGTTGTGCGAGCCCGTCAGCACCATCTTGCGCACCGTCCCGTTGAAGTTCCCCGAGTAGACGAAGTGCTTGCTGTGCGTGAGGACCTCGCGCGGCGTGCCGTCGCCCTGCTTCACGTTGTTGGCGGAGACGTCGTAGAGCTGGCGGAGCGAGATGTTCGTCGCGCCGGTGAGCTTCGTTTTGATGCCCGCGTCCATGTCCGTGTAGAGCACGCGCACCCGGCACCCCAGCTTGCCAATGCGCACCAGCTCCGTGGCCACGATGACGCGGCTGTCGTTGAAGTGGTTCTGGTTCACGTCCAGCGTGCAGCCCGACACGTACGTCTTGATGTAGTCCGTGAAGTTGTTCGTCACGGTGTCGCTGGACAGCTCGTTGTCGTTGCCCTCGCGCGGGAAGAAGTACGCGGTCCACGGCGCGTTGGGGGAGCTGTAGTAACCCTGGCCCGTGGTGGGGTTGTAGTAGTCCGTCGTCTTCGTGCCGGCGCGCAGGTCGTTGTGGTAGCCGACCCAGTAGTCGTACCAGTCCCAGTCCTCGTAGCTGACGACCATGTCGTTCCAGTAGTTGTTCTGGGAGTAGGTGTTGTTCCAGGAGCCCTGCACCACCACGCGCTGGATGCGGTTGCCCTGCGGATCCGTGGTGGTGGAGAAGGTGAAGATCTTGTCGTGCATGATGGTGCCCTCGCGGTCGAAGCCCGCGATGCACGCGCTGCCCGCGCCCGTGCCGTTGCACCGCGTGAGCTCCAGCCTCAAGCCGTCCGGGCACGTCGCCGCCGGGGGCACGTAGCTGCTGATGTCGTGGATGACGCCGCCGGAGGCGAACTCCGACGCGGCGCCGCCGTTCTGCTCGTCCACCACCAGCCGCACGATGACGCCCCGGCACAGCGCCGCCTTGATGGCCGCGTTCAGGTGGTCCGTCGTCCACAGGAACATCGCGATGCGGATGTACGAACCCTTGGGGCTGTTCTCGATGAGCCGGACGACCTCATCCTTGATGCGGTAGTCGCGCGTGCCCGTGTTGTCCGGCTGGTTGAAGACGACGTAGAGCCCCGGCACGTTCGTCGCGCCCTGGGCCTGCGCCGCCAGGTTCGGATCCGCCTGCGCCTCCGGCTGACACCCCGTGAGCGCCGCCACCACCAGTCCTGCCACCGCCAGCAACCGCTTCATGACCTGCCTCCGCTTCTCCGTTTCCAACCATTTAAGCCGAAATGGTATGAAAAGCGGAGAAAGCGGGAGTCAGTGTCACTTTGAGGGCGCGAAGCCGCCGTGGAAGGTGGGGGGCAGGGCGTGGTCGAAGTGGCAGCGCGCCACGGGGCCGTCCTCCAGCCGGCGCGCGTCCAGCACGGCGACGTGGGACGCGTCCGCCTTCACGTCGTAGACCTGGGTGAGCACCCAGCCGTCGTCCTCGGCGGTGGCGCCGGGGCGGGGGACGAAGATGGGCTCGGAGGGGTAGGTGCCCTCGCCCAGGTCCGCCGTCGTCATCCGGCCTGTGTCCATGTCCACGCGCACCACGCCGTCGAACAGGCCGCGCCGGGCCTCGTCGCTCCGGTGCACGCCCATGTAGAGCGTCTGGTGCGCGCGGCCCACGACGCCGGGGGCCACGCGGGGAAACTCGCAGCTGATGTCCGCTCGCTGCTCGGTGCGGAAGGTGCCCGCCTTCACGTCCACCACCGCCCGGTGCAGCATGCCCTGCGCGTCGGAGGACGTCGTGCCGCGCACCAGCTCACCCAGCCACTGGTTCGTCGTGAAGTCGGGGTAGCGCACGTAGTCCACCACCACCGTGTCGCCCTCCTCGTACGCGTTGCCGAAGTGCCACAGGTAGAACGCGTCGGTGGAGATGCGCACCGGGTGCTCCACGTCGTCGATGGGCACCACCAGCACGTCCGTGCCCGCCTCCGGCCGCCACCGCAGGTTCTCCGAGTACGAACCCACGCGCAGCAGCGCGCGGAAGAGGTTCAGGCGCAGCGGTGACAGGAAGAAGACGAGGTAGCGATCCGTGGCGATGAAGTCGTGCACCATCGTCGCGCCGGGCAGCTTCACCGTGCCCAACCGCCAGGCCTTGCCGCCGTCCGGCAGGACGTAGAGGTCCGCCAGCGTGTCCCGGCCGTAGCGGACGCCGAAGTTGTAGGACGCCTTGCGCGACGGCACGCGGTGCGGGTGCGCGGAGAACGTCTCCACCACCGTGCCGTCGAAGTCCGTCTCGCCCAGCGTGGACAGGTCCTCCGGGGACACCTCCACCGGCACGCTGCCCTCGAAGAGCGCGTACAGCTTGCCGTTCCACGCCATCACGGACGTGTTCGCGGAGTTCTTGCGCACGTTGCGCAGCTTGTGGAGCAGCGGCGTGGGCGTGCCGTAGCCGCCGTAGCGCTGCGAGGACGCCTCGCGCTCCGCCACCATGGTGGGCGAGTCCAGCAGCCTCGACGCGCCCTTCACCCCGTCCGCGCCGAAGCGCACGCCCAGCATCCCCCCGTCTCCGTCGAACCAGTGCTGGTACGGCCGGCCGTGCACGTCGAACGTCCACGGCCCCACCCGGTAGAGCGAGCCCCGCAGCCCTTCGGGCACCTGGCCCTCCACCCGCAGCGGCTCGAACCCGTGCTGGCGGGGAAGCGTGCGGAACGCCCGCAGCCAGCCCGGCGCGGAGGAGGACATCGTCTGCTTCGTCGCGGTCGTCATGACGGCTCCCTTTCCAGTGCAACGTCCGGGCGCGAAAGGACCTCGCGCCGCCCATCGTGTAGACACTGTAAACATCGCATGTTGTCGCCGTCAACATGGATGTTGACGCTGGCAACTTTGGCCCGTGGATGGTCAAGTCACGCAGGCGACAGTCGGGGCATGAGGAGGCACGGACGGTGGCGACGAAGGGCAGGCGCAAGCAGGCGGCGGAGGCACCCGCGGAGAAGGACAAGGGCCGCTATCACCACGGGGACCTACGACAGGCGCTGGTGGACGCGGCGGTGGCGCTCATCGCCGAGGAGGGCTTCGGCGCGCTGACGCTGCGAGAGGTGGCCCGGCGGGCGGGCGTCACGCACGCGGCGCCCTACCGGCACTTCGCGGACAAGGAGGCGCTCCTGGAGGCGGTGGCGCACGAGGGCTTCCGCGCCATGGCGCGCGAGATGCGCGAGCGCATGGCCCCGATGACAGGGCCCCTGGAGCGGCTGTACGCGGCGGGCGAGGCCTACGTGCTGTTCGCCGTGCGCCACCCGCCGCACTTCCGGGTGATGTTCGGCCCGCACTTCACCCGGCCCATGTCACCGCCTCCCGAGCCGGAAGGAGAGCAGGGCGCCTTCACGCTGCTGGTGAGCACCATTGAGGAGGGACAGGCGGCGGGCCTGCTGCGCGCGGGGGAGCCGCGGCCCCTCACGCTCACCGCGTGGTCGCTCGTGCACGGGCTCGCCTCGCTGTTCGTGGACCGGCAGCTGGGCGAATCCCCCCAGGGCGTGGAGGGCGCGGAGGCGCTCGCCCGCGTGCAGACGCGGCTGCTCGTCGAGGGGCTCAGGCCGCCCGCGCGCGGCTGAAGATGCGCGACAGTCGGTAGGGAAGCGGGGTTGACCGTCAGGGATTGTCGGGTACGGTCGGCGCCATGGTGCGCATTCCGGAAGAGACGGGGCCGAGGGTCAGGGCGCGGGAGCTGGGGCTGCCGTTGGGACGCTTCAAGCCGGGGAAGTACAACGCCATCACCGACGTGGAGGGCGTGCTGGTGGGGCACACCACGCTCATCGAAGGCTCGGGCCCGTTGCGGCCCGGCTTCGGGCCGGTGCGCACGGGCGTCACGGCCATCCTGCCCAACCTGGGCAACATCTTCATGGAACGCATGAGCGGGGGCGGCTTCGTGCTCAACGGCGCGGGCGAGGTCTCCGGCATGACGCAGCTCATGGAGTGGGGCCTCATCGAAACGCCCATCCTCCTCACCAACACCATGGCCGTGGGCGCCGTGTCCGACGGCGTGGCCAACTACCTCGTGCAGCGCTACCCGGGCATCGGCGACGAGCACGACGTCATCATCCCCGTGGTGGGCGAGTGCGACGACTCGTGGCTCAACGACATCTCCGGGCGCCACGTGCGCCAGGAGCACGTCGTCGCCGCCATCGACGCCGCGAAGTCCGGCCCGGTGCAGGAGGGCAACGTCGGCGGCGGCACCGGCATGGTGACGTGCGACTTCAAGGGCGGCATCGGCACGTCGTCGCGAAAGCTGCCGGAGGTGCTGGGCGGCTACACGCTGGGCGTGCTCGTCATGTCCAACTTCGGGAAGATGCACAACCTGCGCGTGGGCGGCCTGCCGGTGGGCGAGGTGCTGGTGGAGAAGTTCAAGAACACCCCCCACCGCGGCAAGTCCTACGGCTCCATCATCGCCGTGGTCGCCACGGACGCGCCGCTCCTGAGCCATCAGATCAACCGCCTCTGCAAGCGCGTGGGCCTGGGCATCGGGCGGGTGGGCAGCTACGCGGCGCACGGCTCCGGAGAGATCGTCGTGGGCTTCTCCACCGCGAACATCATCCCCAGGCGCACCCAGAAGATGGTCTACAAGATGAAGATCCTCCTGGATCAGCGCCTGGACCCCCTCTACGAGGCCGTGATGGAGGCCACGGAGGAGGCCATCCTCAACGCCATGTGCATGGCGGAGCCCATGACGGGGGTGAACGACAACTACTCCCCCGCGCTGCCCCTGGACGAGGTCCGCCGCTTCGTGGACGCCTGCCGTCCCATCTTCGCCTCGGTGAAGAAGCGCCCCCACCAGACGAGCGTGCCCGCCTCCAGGGAGCGCCCCAGCGACGAGGACCGGGAGGGGGAGGTGACGCTGGGCAGCGCCCTGCCCACCCAGGTGCGCGGCGCGGAGGGCATTCCCTTCCCGACCCGGCCGGCCCCCAACGAGCCCCCCACGGACGGGGCGCCCAGGTCCGCGCCGGAGGCCGGCGCGGCCCTTACCCCAGAGGACCCCGAGGGTTCCTCTTCCGGGAGCCCGTAGGCTTCTGATAGGTAAGCCCCCCTTTGCTCCATTCCGGAGACCAGGAGCCACCCACATGGCCAACAGCAAGAGCAAGCACCGCCGCGTGCAGATGAAGATCCGTCAGCACTGGAAGAAGCGGATCAAGAAGCAGAAGGAAGCCGCCAAGGCCGCCGCCGCCGAAGGCAAGAAGAAGTAGTTCTCGCCCTGGCGCCGCTCCCGGCGGCCCTGGCGTTACTGCCGGGTCGCCGTGAAGGGGCGCGTCACGGTGCATCTGAGGGCGCTGGTCCCCTGGATGCGTGAGTATTGGCCGGTGAAGGTCCCGGACAGGGCGCCACCGCCGCCGTCCTCGGGGCCCCCGGTGAAGGTCGCGGTGAGGCTGAGGAAGGTGCTCACCCCACCGTCGCTGCTGGGGGGCGGCGTTCCGGTCAGGATCAGCCCGCCCGACGCATACACCTGGCCCGTCAGCGCCACCTTCGTCAGCGACCCCGTCAGGATGCCGCCGTCGGCGCGCTGGATGACCAGCGGCTCGCCGTCCGCCACGGCCTGGACGTTCAGGTTCACGCACTCGGAGGGCAGGCCCGCGTCATCCCGGAACGTCAGCGGATAGGTGCCCTCCACCGGGGCGCAGGCGTCGCCGCACTCCGCGCTTCCTCCCTCCTTGCAGGACGGCGCGAGCAGCAGGAAGGCGCCGGACACGACGGTGGTGGCGACTGCCGCCACGGGGGCGAAACGTCCAGAAGTCATGGGTGGCCTCTTGGGGAAGGAGGGACGGGCTTCCTGGTGGGAATAACCGTTCCTACGTTGCGTGCAGCAGGTCTGGGGGACGGGGTGGGGCGGTGACGGCGGGCGATTCCAAGCGGTGGTCGAACTTCATCTTCGCGGGGCTCTTCGCCCTGGCGCTGATTCTCTTTTCACGCATCTTGCTGCCGTTCCTGATGCCGGTGCTGCTGGGCGGCTTCCTGGTCGTCCTGTTCATGCCCATCCAGGACTCCTTGGACCGGCGGCTCCAGGGCCGCAAGTCCCTGGCGGCGGGACTGTCCACCCTCGCGGTGTTCCTGCTCATCCTGGCGCCGCTGGCGCTGGTGGGCTGGATGGTGGCCCGCGAGGTGCTCCAGTTCGTGGGCCAGGCGCAGGACCTGTTGGATCAGGTGGACCTGCGTCACCACCTCCTCAACAGCCTGCCCCGGGGCGTCACCCGCTACGTGCACTTCGACCCGGAGAGCTCGGAGACGGAGCGCCTGCTGATGACGGCGGTGTCGGGCGGCGCGGGGCTGCTCGCGGACCTCGTCGGCGCCGGCACGGAGCTCGTCGTCAACATGTTCCTGATGACGGTCGCCATGTACTACTTCTTCCTGGACGGCCGTCGGCTGGTGAACGAGGTGGCCCGGCTGATTCCCCTGGAGCGCCGCTACTTCGACGCCTTCTCCCACGAGTTCACGGACGTCGCGTACGCCATCATCTACGGCAACACCGTCACCGCGCTGGTGCAGGGCGCGGTGGGCTTCGTGGGCCTGCTCATCGCGGGCGTGCCGCACGCCGGGGTGTGGGGCGCGGCCATGGTGCTGGTGGCGCTGGTGCCGGTGGGCGGCACCGCGCTCGTGTGGGGGCCCATCGGCGTCATCCTCATCGCGGCCAACCGGGTGAGCGAGGGCGTCTTCCTCCTCGCGTGGGGCACGTTCCTGGTGGGCAGCATCGACAACGTCATCCGCCCGCGGCTGTGCGGCTCGCGCATGGCGCTGCACCCGCTGCTCGTCTTCCTGTCCATGTTCGGCGGACTGGCGGTGTTCGGGATGATGGGCCTCTTGGTGGGTCCGCTCATCGCGTCCATCTTCATGGCCATGGTGCGCATCTACCGGCGCGACTTCCTCGGGCGTACGCAGGAAGCGCAGCCTGCACCCGTGGTGTCCGAGGATTCCTCGCCTTCGCACGTCTCGCAGCCCGCGCCAGTGCCCTCGGCGGCGAGCGTGGGTCACGTGATGAACGCCTGAGCCCGGAGCCTGGACTTCGCCCCGGCGCTGGGTGAACCTGCCCGGAGCATGACGACCACCCGAAGCGCGAGGGTCCCCTCCGGACTGCTGTGGACCCTGGTCCTCGCTGGAGCCCTGGCGGCTCCGGCCGCGGCGGCCTCTGACGCCCTGACGCCGCCGGCCTTCCACGGCCCCCGGGAGTCCCCCGCGTGGCTGTCGCTGCGGCTGGGCAGCGCGGCCGCGGGCAGCGGGACGTCGCGGTCGAAAACGGAGCCGGAGGTGGGCGCGCCCACCTGGGTGCGGCTCAACCTGGGCCTCACCGCGACGTGGCGGCGCTACTGCGCGCGGCCCGGCGTGGACAGCTGTGGCGAGTACGACCGGCTGCCGGAGGAGGATCAGCTGGGGGACACGTCCGACTTCTCCTCGTCGCACCCGTACCTGGGGCTGGCGCTGGAGGCGGAGGTGCTGCCGCTGGCGCGCCATGAGTCCTCGGTGTTGCGGGGCCTGGGGCTGTTGCTGGGGGCGCAGCGCGGCTTCTCCAGCTCCGACGTGACGCTCACCGGGGACGGCGGCCAGACGCCGGTGCGCGAGGTGTCCGCCACCGACACGGCCTTCACCGCGCAGGCGCTTTACCGCTTCTATTTCCGCTTCGGCACGACGCGGCCGCAGCAGGGCTACGTGGGCGCGCGCGCCGGCATCCAGACGCGCGCGTTCGACGTGGAGGCGTCCGCGGACAACCCGCTGTCCGGCACGCACCGCGTGTTCCCGTCCGTGGCGTTGGACCTGTCCGTGCCGCTGTTCGGCTCGGTGCGGCTGGACGCGTCGGGTGGACTCCTGCTGTCGCCCAGGCCGGGGCACTCACCGGACGCGGACGGAGGACGGCGGGCGCTGGAGGTCCGCGACTTCGGCACGTCCGTGTCCAGCTTCGGCTGGAGCGCGGAGCTGGGCGTGACGGGGGACATCTGGGGGCCGTTCGGCTACGACGTGGCCTGGCGGCTGGCGCACTTCAAGGACCGCTTCTCCGGGGCCGGCACACTCACCGGCTGGGATGATGGCGGAGCGACCGAGGAGACGTACTCCAGCCTGCACGTCGGCTTGATCGCGACGTACTGACGCGGGATCTGACACCGGGCCTGTCCGGCGCGCGACATCGCCCGGAAGCGCGGGTGTCTGGACCCAGGCGGGATGCCTACCCCTTGCCCCCACGGCCTGATCCGGGCCGCGGCCAAGGGGGAAGATTCTCGGTGCGAGCACGGCGATGGTGGAGGCGGGGACTGGCGGGGCTGGCATGCCTTGCCCTGGTGGCGTGCGGCGGAGGTGACACCCAGGCGCCCACGCCCGGCACTCCTTCCGGCACGGCCAACGACGACGCGGGCACGGGTGCTCCGTCCGGCGCGGGCACGGTGGATGGGGGCACGCAGCCGTCCTCCGACGCGGGCACGGGCTCGTCGTCCGATGCGGGCACCGGGTCGCCGGATGCCGGAGCCGGCGGCGGCACGGACGCGGGCACCGCGCCGCTGACCTGCGCGCCCACGGCGGGCGACACGCGCTGGGTGCTGGAGGGCGAGGCCTTCACCGCGCAAGTGACGTGCGCGACGGGCTACACGGCGGCGGGGCTGCGCTTCGGGGTGAAGAACCTGCCCGCGGGCGCGACGTTCGACGAGTCCACCGCCACGCTGCGCTGGACGCCCGCGCTCAACCAGGGCGCGGTGTGGATGCTCACGCTGGAGGAGCGCACCACCGGCGAGACTGGCACGCTCAAGGTGGGCGTGGCCAACAACGACAACGCGCCGGGCAAGGTCGACATCGTCGACCCCGTGGCCTACACGGAGGAGTACGGGCTGCCCGTGGTGCACCTGTTCTTCGACCCGGACGTGGGCCTGACGGCCGGCGGCTACCGGCCCGCGGAGGTGGTGTACCGGGGCCACCGCTACACCATCGAGGCGAAGTACCGCGGGGCCACCTCCAGCGTGTTCCCCAAGCGCAGCCTGACGTTCAAGTTCGCGGAGGACGACCTGTTCTCCGAGCCCGTCTTCGGCGACGGCTTCAAGGACCGCAAGCGCGTGGTGCTCATCACCACGTTCAATGACAACTCGTACCTGCGCTCGCGGCTGGCGTTCGACCTCTGGCACCGGCTGTCCCCCAACGCCGTGCGCATCCGCACCTTCAGCGTCGTGGTGTACGCGAACAAGAAGTTCCGCGGGCTCTACACGGCGGCGGACCACGTGGACAAGCGGCTGATGGAGTGGAACGGCATCGACGACGACTCGGACCTCTTCAAGGGCGTGGACGCGGACGCCAACTTCTCCCGCCTCAAGCGCAACGGGCAGCCGAAGGAGCACCTCCACGTCGGCTTCGAGAAGTCCGAGGGCACGCCCGAGCAGAACCAGCCGCACGCCTTCGACCCGCTGGACGCCTTCGTCGCGTGGGTGGCGGACTCCAGCGCGGACGGCTTCCGCCAGGAGTTCGGCACGAAGCTGAAGGCGCGCGACTACGAGGACTGGTGGATCTTCAATACGCTCATCCAGGGCAATGACTCGCAGGGGAAGAACGCCTACCACGCGTATGACCCGAAGGCGGGCGGCCCGTGGCGCTTCATCCCGTGGGACCTGGACGCGAGCTTCGGGCAGAACTTCGACACCACGCGCACCAGCGCCACGGCGCGGCCCACCTACGCGTCCGACAACCTGCTCTTCAAGCGGATGCTGGCGGAGCCCTCCATCGCGGGCCCCATGCGCGAGCGCTACCGCCAGGCCCTGAAGAACGAGGTGAGCGAGGCCACGGTGCAGGCGCTGATCGACGGCTACGTGCAGGAGCTGGGGCCCAACGCGCAGCGCGACGAGGCGCGGTGGGGCGAGGAGTACCGCAACTTCGCGAAGCCGAGCACGGGGCCCGACGTGAACGAGGGGGGCTACGGCAACTTCCCGGACTGGCACCTGCGCCAGGACTTCAAGACCCACGCGGAGGAGGTGGACTACATCCGGCAGTGGGTGCACACGCGCTGGTCCGCGTTCCAGACGCAGCTGCCGTGAGGTTGGCGGCGCGGCGGGGGGAGGACCTCGCCGCGCCCACCGGGACTACCACTGCGCAGGGTCTGCGTCGGCGAACGTCGTGCCGGCGGCAATCTCGTCGAACCAGATGCTGCGGTTGGGCTGGCTGCCCTGCATGTAGCCGTTGTCATGCCAGCCGTTGGCGTAGAGGCCCACGCGGAACTGGAAGTAGCGGTCGTCCGCCACGGTGGTGGCCAGGTTGTATTGCTCCAGGACCTTCACGCCGTCGAACCACAGCTTGATGTAGCCGGTGGTGTCGCTGGCCCACTTCACCTGCATGATGACCTTGTGCCATTCCCCGGCGCTGACCGTGGCCAGGCTGGGGAAGGTGACGGTCTTCTGGTTGCAGACCGTGCCTTGCTTGACGCGCGTGTAGAGCTGATTGCCGGACAGCCACACCATGGTGGACGGCATGTAGTCGTCGCAGCCGGTGTTGGAGAAGTCCGCGATGAACTGCGCGATGTTGTAGGACTGGGGTTGGAACTGCCAGTCCTGCTGCAGGCGGAACGTGAAGCCGTAGAAGCCCGTGTCGCCCCGGCGGTACACGTTGTTCTTCACGACCTCCGAGTGGTACCGGCCCGTGTAGTTCGGGTCGTAGATCTGCGTGACCTTGATGGCGGTGGGGCCTTCATAGGTGACGTTGGTCACCTCGTTCACGGACCCGTTGTGCTCCCGGTTGATGGAGTTCCAGCCGGTGAGCGTTCCGGTGTTGCGGAAGATCTCCGCTGCCTCCGCGACCAGCCCGAAGGCGAACAGCGACACGCCAGCGGCCACGGCGAGATGCTTGGGCTGCATTGAATGAAGCCTCCTGGAAACTTACGGCTTTGTTGTTATTTCTTGGTATTCAAGTTTAGCAGGTTGATGCCTGGGCTGTCTCGGAAAAGGGGATGCCGTGGCACGGCGTGGCGGTTATGGTGTGCGCGCGTGCGGAAGCCCCGGGGTGGGGCCTCCGAGCCCGGACGAGGTGCGCCGTACCCGGTCACGACAAGACGACGCCTGAACGGGAGTCGTGCGTCATGACGTCGTCGTGGATCCTCCTCATCCTCGCGGGCCTGCTGGAAGTGGCCTGGACCATCGGGCTCAAGTACACGCAGGGCTTCACCCGGCCCATTCCCAGCGTCCTCACCGCGGCGGCCATCGTCGCGAGCATGGGCCTGCTGGCCATCGCGGTGAAGCAGTTGCCCATCGGCACGGCCTACGCGGTCTGGGTGGGCATCGGCGCGGCCGGCGCGGCGGTCGCGGGCATGTTGCTCTTCCATGAACCCGCCACGCCCGCCCGCCTGTTCTTCCTGGCGTTGATGATCGTCGCCATCGTGGGCCTGAAGTTCACCAGCGGGACGCACTAGGCGAGGTCACGACGATGGGCGACGCGAAGTTCGAGCTGTACTACTGGCCCGGCATTCCCGGCCGCGGCGAGTTCGTGCGGCTGGTGCTGGAAGAGGCGGGCGCGGACTGGGTGGACGTGGGCCTGCGCGCCGGCGGCGGGAAGGCCGTCGCGGACATGCTGGGCCAGGGCCCCGTGCCCGCGTACGCACCGCCCGTGCTCAAGGTGGGGGAACTCGTCTTCTCCCAGGCGGCCAACATCTGCTCGTACCTGGGGGAGCGCTTCGGCCTCGTGCCTTCGGACGAGGCGGCGCGGCTGCACGCCCGTCAATTCCAGCTCACCGTCGCGGACGTGGTGGCGGAGGCGCATGACACGCACCATCCCGTCGCCGTGATGAAGTACTACGACGAGCAGAAGGACGCCGCGAAGCAGCGCGCCGAGGACTTCCGCACCCAGCGCATCCCGAAGTTCCTGGGCTACTTCGAACGCGTGCTGAAGGCGAACCCGGAGGGCGGCGGGAAGTACCTCCTGGGCAGCGACTTCACCTACCCGGAGCTGGCGCTGTTCCAACTGGTGGACGGCCTGCGGTACGCCTTCCCCAACGCCATGCGCCGCATCGCCCCGCAAGTGCCCGGCGTGATGGCGCTGCATCAGCGCATCCGCGAGCGCCCCCGCATCGCCGCGTACAAGCAGTCCCCGCGCGCCCAGCCCTTCAACGAACAGGGCATCTTCCGCCACTACCCGGAGCTGGACGACCCGAACGCGACGAAGTGACCCTCGGGAACCTCCACGAGCTCCCGGGCGAAGAACAGGTCCTCGCCCACGCCGGCCACGCGGACCTGGATGAGCGGATCCGCCGGGTACTGCGTGGCCGGGTCGTCGAACACCAGCGCCACGACGACGCCCACGCGGCCCAGGAAGCGCTCCGAGAGGACGTCCTCCGGCTCGGTGCGGACCACCATCACCGTCGCGCCAATGCGCACCGGCGCGCCGTCCACGTCTTGCGTCAAGATGAGCGAGGGGTCGTGCTTCATGGTGCGTAGGTCCGGGGTTTGAGTCGTTTCGACAGCGCCCAGGTCATGAGCGTCAACAGCGCCCACGCCCCCAGGTGATAGGTGGCCACGTGTCCGGGGCCCTGCTCACACGCCAGCTCGCCCACGAACGCACCCACCGTCCCCACCGCCAGCCCCGCCACCACCGCGCGCAGCGGGTCGAACGCCGCCGACCGCAGCGCCACCACCGCCACCACCAGGGGCGCCAGCGCCAGCGCCACATGGCTCACCGTGCACACCCACTCGGGGAGGTTGGAAGGGCCCCGCGGGGCTGCCCGCGTCAGCACCAGCAGCGCGGAGCTCACGAGCGCCATGCCCACACCCAGCCAGCGCAGCCGGCGCCCGCGCGGGGACAGCGCCCCCCACGAGCACAGCGCCCCCGTGGACAGGAGCATCGCCAGCATCGGCGCGCGGCCCGTCAGCATCGCGCCCGTGGTGCGACCCAGCGCCAGCAGCACGCCCATCACCGCGAGCGCCAGGCCCGCGGACGCCGCGAACAGCCCCACCGCCTGCGAACGCCAGCGACGCACCGGCCGCTTCAGCGCCAGCTCCGCGCGCGACGCCGCCAACGCGCGCTCCATCGCCCTCGGGTCCAGGCGGGGAGGGGCGGACCGCCACGGGTCCGGAGGCGGGCTCATGATACGTCCTCCAGTCCGCCGAGCAGCTCGCGCAGCTTCTCGTAGCCCCGGTGCGCCCGCAGCCGGGCCGCGCCCGCGCGGATGCCTCGCATCTCCGCGATCTCCTCGAAGGACCAGCCCTCCAGCTTGCTCAGCACCACGGCTTCGCGCTGCTCCACGGGCAACTGCTGGAGCGCGTCCTCGATGCGTCGGCGCATCGCCGGGTCGCCGTCCGGCGCGGGCACCGCGGTGGGGCCTTCCGGCGGGGCGTGCGCGTGCGCGTCCACGTGCTGCTGGTGCCGCAGCGCGTCCCGGGCCGCGTTCGCCGCGATGGTGAGCAGCCAGGGGGTGAAGCGCGTGCCCCGCTCGTAGCGGCCCCGGGCGCGGATGACGGACAGGAAGGTCGTCTGCATGAGGTCCTCCGCCAGCGGTCCGTCCCTCACCATGCGGGCGAGGAAGCCGTGCACACGCCCGGCGTGCCGGGCGAACAGCGCCTCGAACGCCGGCTCGTTTCCCTGACAGAACTGGTCCATGAGCGCTTCGTCCGTGACGCCTTCCATCGTCTGGCTCACGAACGGCCCTGCTCGGAAATCGTTTCCGGGGACGGACGATTGCCCCCCTGGACGCGCCAAGGCCTTGAAACGACAAGCGCTGGACGTGACATCGCGAGGAGGCTCGCTTCCATGACCCGAAAGGGTAGTGTCGCGCGCCTTACCGGTTTCAACGCGTTTCCCCACTTCGAGCGCACATGTCCCCCGCCGAGGTCGTCATCCAGTCCACGCTGTTCGAATCGCTCCTGCGCTGCGTGCGATTGGACACGTCCCTGCGCGAGCGCATGGCGGCGGCGGGCTATGACCCGGACCGCCCCCGGGCCAGCTATCCGGCGTCGGTGTTCCTGCGCTGCCAGAACCTGGTGCTGCAGGCCGCGTACTCGGGCCGGCCGCAGCAGGAGGCGCTGCGGCAGATGGGCCGGGACCTGGTGCGCGGCTACTTCGAGACGCTGGTGGGCAAGGTGGTGAACGTGGCCCTGAAGATCGCGGGCCCGGAGCGCGCCATGAAGCGGGTGGCGCTGAGCTTCCGCTCGGTGATGGAGCCGGTGGAGATCACCTCCCTGGAGTTGGGGCCCAGGGACTGGCGCGTGACATTCCAGGGCTACCCGTTCCCGGCGGAGGCCGCCGCGGGGTGCTGCGAGGAGGCCCTGCGGCAGGCCGGGGCCGCGAACCCCAGCGCGGTGCTGGAGACCGACGACGGGCACGGCCGCTTCGAGCTGCGCATGCGTTGGTAGGACGTCCGTGTGCACGCGGTAACGGTGGGCATCATCCTTCCACCTCGACATGACTGAATGCGCTATGAGGGCCCCATGAAAATCGGCAAGGACAGTGTTGTCGCCATTGATTACAAGCTGCACCTCGGCGACGGGAAGGTCGTGGACGAGAGCGAGGCAGGCGATCCGCTCGTCTACCTGCACGGCTACGAGGAGATCGTCCCCGGCCTGGAGAAGGCGCTGGAGGGCAAGTCCGCGGGCGAGTCGCTGAAGACGGTCGTCTCCGCGGCGGACGGCTACGGCGACTACGACCCGGAAGGCGTCGAAGAGGTCCCCCGGACGGAGTTCCCCGAGGACCTGGAGATCAAGGCCGGCGGCATCCTGAGCGCCACGGACCCGGAAGGTGACGAGGTCGACTTCCTGGTCAAGGAAGTGCGCAAGGACACGGTGCTGGTGGACTTCAACCACCCGTTCGCCGGCAAGGAGCTGCACTTCGAGGTCACCATCAAGGAAGTGCGCGCCGCCACGCCCGAGGAACTCGAGCACGGCCACGCGCACGGCCCCGACGACGACCACGATCACTGACCGCTGGGGCCCTTCGGCCGGCCCTTGCCGTGCGTCCGGGCATGCCGCCCGGGCGCCGCGCCTTCGGGCCGCTTGGAGCTTCCATGGTCGGCCTGGCGAGGCCCCGGGTCGCGCTGCTTCGCCAGCCATGCCTCCATCTCCTGCTTGAAGAGGGGGTCCTTGCGCGGCACCTCCGTGCGGGGGAGCTCCTGGCGGATGATGCGCTCGATGTCCTGGAGCGTGCGCCGCTCGACCTCCAGCGCGAAGAGTGACGCCCGTCCACTGGCCGCCGCGCGAGCGGTGCGGCCGATGCGGTGCACGTAGTCCTCCGGCCCGTGCGGCACGTCCATGCTGATGACGTGGCCGATGTCATCCACGTCCAGTCCGCGCGCCGCGAGGTCGGTGGCCACGAGGCAGCGGTACTGCCCGCGGCGGAAGCCCTCCAACGCCTGACGCCGCTGGGCCTGCGTGCGGCCCGCGTGCAGGGCGGCGGACTTGTGGCCCGCGGCGGCGAGCAGCTCCTTCATCTTGTCCGCGCGCTGCTGGGTGCGCACGAACACGAGCGCGCTGGCCTGGTCCTGCGCGAGCAGCGTGAGCAGCAGGGGCCACTTCTCCTCGGGCTTCACGATGTAGAGGTGCTGTTCGGCGCGGGGCGCGGGCGTCCCGCTGGGCGTGACCTCCACGCGCACGGGCTTGTGCAGCGCGCGCTGGCCGAACCGCGCCACGTCCGCGCCCAGGGTGGCGGAGAACAGCAGCGTCTGGCGGTCGCGGGGCAGCGCGTGGAGGATCTGGTTGATCTGCGGCAGGAAGCCCATGTCGAGCATCCGGTCCGCCTCGTCCAGCACCAGGGTGCGGATGCGCGACAGGTTCACGGCCTTGACGCCCAGCAGGTCCACGAGCCGGCCCGGCGTGGCGACGATGAGGGTGGGGCGCTCTTTAAGCGCGTCCACCTGCGCGTTCATGTCCTCGCCGCCGACGATGAGCGTGGGCAGGACGCGCAGGGACTCGCCGAAGAAGCGGGCCTGCTCCGTCACCTGCTGCGCCAGCTCACGCGTGGGGGTGAGGATGAGGCCCAGCGTGCCGCGCTCGCCCACGAAGCGTTCAATCATGGGGAGCAGGTAGGCGGCCGTCTTGCCGGTGCCGGTGGCCGCGCAGCCGATGACGTCGCGGCCGGACAGCGCGGGCGGGATGGCCTGCGCCTGGATGGGCGTGGGAGCACCGAAGCGGGCACGCTTCACGGCGCCCAGCGTTTCGGGGGACAGGCCCAGGGACTTGAAGGAAGCACTCATGCCCCACGCCTCCCACGTTTTAGGCCAGGGAGGGAAGGGGATTGAGGGGCAGGGGGCGCCCCGGGCCGTGGAAGCCCGGGGCGCGGGGGCTGCCTTCAGCCCGCGTTCAGCGCCGCGCCGTGGTGGCGCAGGTGGTCTTCCATGAACGTGGAGACGAAGTAGTAGCCGTGGTCGTAGCCCTCCTGCATGCGCAGGGTGAGGGGCTGGCCCGCCGCCTCGCAGGCCTCCTTGAGGAGGTGCGGGTGGAGCTGATCCGGCAGGAACTTGTCCTTCGTCCCCTGGTCCACCAGCAGCGCCGGCACGCGCCGGCCCGCCTTCAGGAGCTCCGTGGCGTCGTACTCACGCCACGTCTGCTCATCCGGGCCCAGGTAGCCGCCAAAGGCCTTCTTGCCCCAGGGGCTGCGGATGGGAGCCCCGATGGGCGCGAACGCGGACACGGACCTGTACCGGCCCGGGTCGCGCAGCGCCGTGACGAGCGCGCCGTGTCCACCCATCGAGTGTCCGAAGATGCCCTCGCGGTCCATGCGCGCGGGGAAGTGCGCGCCGAGGATGCCGGGCAGCTCCTTCGTCACATACGTCCCCATGCGGTAGCGCGCCTTCCACGGCTCCTGCGTGGCGTCCAGGTAGAAGCCCGCGCCGGTGCCGAAGTCCCAGTCCGCGTCCTCGCCCGGGATGCCCGCGCCGCGAGGACTGGTGTCCGGCGCCACGAGCATCAGCCCCAGCTCCGCCGCCACGCGCTGCGCGCCGCCCTTGGTGGGGAAGGTCTCCTCCGTGCAGGTGAGGCCGGCCAGGTAGTACAGCACCGGCACCTTGCCGTGCTTCGCCTGGGGCGGCGTGTAGACGCTGAAGCGCATCTCACCGCCGCAGGCCTCGGACGGGTGCTTCCAGAAGGACTGCGTCCCCCCGAAGCACGCGTGCTCGCTGACGAGCGTCGGAGTCACCGCGCTCATGCGTACTTCACCACGCTGCGGATGGACTTGCCCTCGTGCATCAGGTCGAAGCCGTGGTTGATCTCCTCCAGCTTCAGCGTGTGCGTGATGAGCGGGTCCACCTGGATCTTCCCGTCCATGTACCAGTCGACGATCTTCGGGACGTCCGTGCGGCCGCGAGCCCCGCCGAACGCGCTGCCCTTCCACACGCGGCCGGTGACGAGCTGGAACGGCCGGGTGCTGATCTCCTGCCCCGCGCCCGCCACGCCGATGATGATGCTCTCGCCCCAGCCGCGGTGGCAGCACTCCAGCGCCTGGCGCATCGTCTTCACGTTGCCGATGCACTCGAAGCTGTAGTCCGCGCCGCCGCCGGTGAGGTTCACGAGGTAGGGGACGAGGTCGCCCTCCACTTCCTTCGGGTTCACGAAGTGCGTCATCCCGAACTTCTCCGCGATCTCCTTGCGAGCGGGGTTCAGGTCCACGCCGACGATCATGTCCGCGCCCACCATGCGCGCGGCCTGCACGACGTTCAGGCCGATGCCGCCCAGGCCGAAGACGACGACCTTCGCGCCGGCCTCCACCTTCGCGGTGTAGACGACGGCGCCCACGCCGGTGGTGACGCCGCAGCCGATGTAGCAGACCTTGTCGAAGGGGGCGTCCTCGCGGATCTTCGCCACGGCGATCTCCGGCAGCACCGTGTAGTTCGCGAACGTGGAGCAGCCCATGTAGTGGTGGATCAGCTGCTTGCCCAGGCGGAAGCGGCTGGTGCCATCCGGCATCAGGCCCTTGCCCTGCGTGGCGCGGATGGCCGTGCACAGGTTCGTCTTCTGGGACAGGCACGACTTACAGCCGCGGCACTCCGGCGTGTAGAGCGGGATGACGTGGTCGCCCTTCTTCACGCTGGTGACGCCCGCGCCCACGTCCACGACGATGCCCGCGCCCTCGTGGCCGAAGATGGCGGGGAACAGGCCCTCCGGGTCCGCGCCGGAGCGGGTGAACTCGTCGGTGTGGCACAGGCCGGTGGCCTTCAGCTCGATCAGCACCTCGCCCGCCTTGGGGCCCTCCAGGTGCACGGTTTCGATGCTCAGGGGCTTGCCGGCCTCGAAGGCGACGGCGGCGCGGACGTCCATGGTGGGTCTCCAGTCAGAGGGGAACGAAGACCCCCCACTGTAGAAGCCACGCACCACGTCGTCCGTGAAAAGAAACGGCCCGACCCATCAGGGCCCGGAACTAGACGGAGATGAGGCCCTTGCGGATGCCCTCGGTGACGGCCTCCACGCGGTTCGTCACTTCGAGCTTCCGGTAGATGTGCTCCAGGTGCGTGCGGATGGTCGCCTTGGAGAGCGACAGCAGCCGGGCGGCCTCGCTGTTGGACACGCCCTTGGCGATGAGCTGGAGGATCTCCCGCTCCCGGTCCGACAGCGGCTTGAGCAGCGGCTCATGCGCGGACGCATCCGGGGCCGTGGCCTCCGCGGCGGACGGCGCCACGGGCAGCGGCTCGGTGGGCACGGGCGCGGTGTCCGGCTCCACGCGGAAGTGGCGCAGCAGGCGCCGCGCGAGGTTCGGCTGGATGACCGTGCCGCCCGCGCGCACCTCCTTGATGGCCTCGACGATCTTGTCCACCGTGGCGCCCTTGAGCAGGTAGCCGGACGCGCCCGCCTTCACTGCCTCCAGGACCTTGTCCTCCTCGTCGAAGATGGTGAAGATCAGGATCTCCATCCTCGGGAAGCGCGCCTTCACCTCGCGGGTGACGTCGATGCCGCTCATGCGCGGCAGGCCCAGATCCAGGAGCAGCACGTCCGGGTTCGCGCGCTCGACCTCCTCCATCGCGGCTTCGCCCGACAGCGCGGTGCCCACGATGTCGATGTCCGGGTGGCCCTCGAAGAGGCGCAGCTGGTTCTTGAGGATCTTGGTCTGGTCCTCCACGACGAACACGCGGATGGGGAGGGGGGCGGCGCTGGAAGTCGGGTCCACGGGGCGGATCTCCGGTGCGTGTCAGGCGGAAAGACAGGGAAGGGAGAAGGCCACCTGGGCTCCGGCGCCGGGCGCCGAGTCCACCACGATGGAACCCCCCAGCTTCATGGCCCGCTCACGCATGTTGAGCAGGCCGTAGTGGCCGCGCGGCGTGCGGCCCGGGTCGAAGCCCTTGCCGTTGTCGCGGACCACCAGGTGCACGCCCTCCGCGCTGAAGTCCAGGCGCACCTGGACCTCCTTCGCCTCGGCGTGCTTCGCGGCGTTGGACAGGCACTCCTGGAGGATGCGGAACAGTGCCAGCTGCGCGTCCGGGGGCAGCTTGCGCGTCAGGCCCGTGCGCTCGAAGCGGATGTCCTGCCCGGTGCGGTCGCGGAACGTCTTGACGTAGTCCTCCAGGCCCTGCGCCAGCTCGAAGTCGTCGCGCATCATCCGCAGGTTGCGGCGCAGCTCCTCAATCGACTCCTCCGCGGTGGCCTTCATCTCGCGGATCTCCGTGCGCAGCCCGTCCTCGCGCGCGAGGTTCAGGATGTACTCCGCCTGGATGATCATCGAGGACAGGGACGCGCCCAGGCCGTCGTGGATTTCGCGCGCCAGCCGGTTGCGCTCCTCCACCACCGCCAGCTCCTTCAGGTCGCCCTGCAGGGACACCACCTCGCGGTGCGCGGTGGCCTCGCGCTCGTTCAGGTACACGAGCACGTAGACGATGATGAAGTTGAGCCCCAGGTACCAGAGCAGCGTGAGCAGCTCCACCGCCGTCACGGAGCGGTTGAGCAGCAGATCCAACCGCGTGGTGATGGGCAGCGCCAGCAGCGGCGGCAGGATGGCCAGCGGCTTGGGGAAGAGGATGGCGAAGAGCGTGGTGAACAACAGCTGCGTCGCCAGCAGCGGACTCTGCAGACCGCCGCCCACCTGCGGCCGCGCGATGAGCACCACGGTGATGAGCAGGTCGAAGCAGAGCGACAGGTACGTCACCCACCGGCCCGCCTTCGGGTGGTCGATGACGAGCAGGTTCGCGACGCTGTAGATGAGCATCGCGAAGTAGCCCAGGAAGGAGATGGGCCCGTTGAAGCCGAAGTAGCCGCTCCACGCGGGCACCGCGAGGATGAGAAGGCCCAACGTGAGGAACATCATCCGCGCGTAGAACAGCGCGCGGGCCCGGGCGACGAAGCGGTCCTGCTCCCAGGAGGCCGCCGCCTGCTCCGCGGACACGTTGTCCGTGAGGTTGCGGCGCTCCAGCACGGCGCGGACGCGGGCCTTCAAGTCGTGGGCCGGGTGGTCGTCGCCGGGTCGGGGGTCACTGTCCATGCGAGCGGCAGCTTACGGGACCTTCTCCGGGAGCGGAATTCCCGGCAAGCCGCCAGGTCGGCATCCTGGCGGGTGCCGCCAGACGGCGCGCTACTTGGGGGCGCCTGGGTCCACGCACGCCTTCTTCGCCTCGGGCTGGCGCTCGAGGACGAAGTCCAGGCGGTCCTTCGTCTCGCCGGTGCGCTCGTCGAACAGGGGCGTGCCGCCCGCGTACATGGTGCCCTTCTGGCTGCCGTACCGGTCCAGGTTGTGGGACTTGAGCCAGCCGTCCACGCAGGCCTCCAGGGCCAGGCGGTCGCTGGCGCCCGAGTCGTAGGTCACGGCGCTCGCGTCCTTCGTGCCGGCCTCGGCGGTGGCCGTCGGGGCGGGGGCTGCGTCGCGGTCCGACTGGAGCTCCTCCTTGACGGTGCCGGTCTGAGTGGCCGCGTCGGGGCTCTCGCCGGTGTTCTTGTGGCAGCCGACAGCCAGGGACAGCAGGGTGGAAAACACGAGCGCGCCGGTCAGGTTTTTCATATGTCCTGGCAGGTGAGGGCCGCTTGTGACGGCGGCGGTGGCGACAACGGGGAGAAAGGCTTCGGGGACGTCCTGAAGCTCTGAGACTCTGAAGACCAGACGTCCAGTCGCCGCACCATATTCGTTTCGTTCCTCGCGGAGCACCAGTCCCATGCACGGTTCGCCGGATACCGACCACCACGCGCGCATTCCCCACGCCACCCGCATCGAACGCGCGCGCGTGCTGGTGGTGGGGGCAGGCGGCCTGGGCTGTCCGGCGTCGCTCGCCCTGGCGCAGGGTGGGGTGGGCCACCTGACGCTGGTGGATCCGGACCGGGTGGACGTGACGAACCTGCCCCGGCAGCTCTGGCACCGCACCCAGGATGTGGGCCGCCTCAAGGCGGAGTCCGCCGCCGCCGGCCTGCTGCGCGCGTTCCCGGGCCTGAGCGTGGAGGCCCTGCCGGAGCGGCTGGACGCGGGCAACGCGGAGGCCCTCTTCCGCGAGCACGACCTGGTGGTGGACGCCACGGATGGCGTGGCCACCAAGTTCTTCCTGTCGGACGTGGCGGTGCTCACCGGCGTGCCGCTGGTGTACGGCGGCGTGCTGCGCATGCACGGACAGGCCCTGCGCATCGACCCGGGCGGCCCGTGCCTGCGCTGCCTCTACGAGGACGTGCCGCCCCCGGACGCGGTGCCCACGTGCGCGCAGGCGGGCGTGTTGGGCGCGATGGCGGGGCTCATCGGCGCGGTGCAGGCGCTGCTCGCGCTGGAGCTTCTGGCGGGCGCGGCGACGGGGCCGCGGGGCCAGGCCATGCTGCACGTGCTCGACGGCGAGACGCTGGAGGGGCGCACGGTGAAGGTGACGCGCGCGCCCGGCTGCCCGGGGTGCGCCATCCAGTCGCTGCCCCCGTTCCCCTCGTCCCAGGAGGACACCGCATGCCCGACGTGACGGCGACGTTGGACATCACCCGCGAGGTGTGTCCGATGACCTACGTGCGCACCAAGCTGAAGCTGGAGTCGCTGCCCCCGGACACGCTGCTGGAGGTGCTGCTCAAGGGCGACGAGCCCCTGAAGAACGTGCCTCGCAGCGCGAAGGACGAGGGCCACGACGTGGTGTCCCTGGATCCGCGCGGGGACGGCACGCACCGGTTGATCATCCGCAAGCGGGGGAAATGAGCCTATGGCCACGATTCGCATTCCGACGCCCATGAGGACGCTCACGCGCAACCAGGCCGAGGTCCAGGCCACCGGCGCCACCGTGGGCGAAGTGCTGCGCGACCTGGAAGCGCGCTTCCCCGGCATGGGCGCGCGCCTCTTCGACGACAAGGGCGCCGTGCGCCGGTACGTGAACATCTTCCTCAACGAGGAGGACGTGCGCGCGCTCAAGGCCCTGGACACGCCGGTGAAGGACGCGGACCGCATCACCCTCATCCCGGCCATGGCGGGGGGCTGAAGGAGCATCATGGCGCTGCGCGAGGATCAGATTCTCCGCTACTCCCGGCAGATCCTCCTGCGGGACGTGGGCGGGCGCGGGCAGGAGGCCCTGCTGTCGGGCGGCGCGCGCGTGGACGGGCTGGGCGCGTCCGGCCTCACCGCCACGGCGTACCTGGCCGGCGGCGGCACCCCGGTGACGGGCGTGGGCTCGCTGACCATGGGGCCCTGGTCGCCGGGGTTCCTTGCGTCAGCGGGAGACGTGGGCCAGCCCGTGGCGGAGGTGCTGGCGCGCGTGGTGCCGGAGGTGAACCCGGACGCGGTGGGCACGCCGGGCGGCGGACTGCTCGCGGAGCTGCCGGCGGCCTGGAGCGGCGAGGCCCCCTGGGTCGCGCTGGGCGGTGACGGCGCGCGCGGCGCGGTGGTGTTCCGGGGCAGGGACGGCTGCGTCTGGTGCTTCGGAGAGACGGTGCGCCACCTGGGCACGCCGCCGGACGGGGCGATGGGCGTGGCCCTGGGAGCCCTGGGCGCCCTGGTGTTCCAGCGGCTGCGGCTGGGGATGGGCCCGTCGCTGGGCGGCAGGTGGTTGAGCGCGCCGGGCGCGATGACGGACCTGGAGCCGCGCCGGTGCTCGCGCTGCGCGGCGGCGGAAGCGAAGCCCTGATCCACCCCCTCCCACCCGAAGTGCTCACCCGGATGATCCGCCACCTGGAGGCCGCCTGGCCCCAGGAAGGCTGCGGCGTGATCCTCCGGAGCGGGGAAGGCGAGGTTGGATCATGGCGGGTCGTCCCCCTGCCCAACGCCTCCCCCACGCCGCGCGTCGCCTACGCCTTCGCACCAGAGCCCTGGCTCCAGGTCTGCCTGGACGCGGACGCACGCGAGGAGGAGGTGGCTTGTGTCTTCCACTCGCACGTGGACGCGCCCGCGGTGTTCTCCAGTGAAGACCGGCGCCAGGCCGCTCCAGCGGGAATCGCGCTCCTGCCCCAGGTGTCATATATCGTAGTCGCCATACGCGGAGGCCGGGCAGCCTCCGCCTCCCAGTCGGTTTGGAGCACGGGGGGTTTTCAGACTGTTCCGCTTCCATTGGCGGATTTCAGGTTTGAAAAACCCGTGTAAGGGCGGGAACTTGCCCGGCGACCAACCCCACCTGCGGAAAGGTGGGTCCGAATTGTCAAGTGACCGGGTTATCGTCTATAAAGCGGCGGTCAATTGGATCTGCCGCGTCCCACGCCGCGTGCAAGAAGCGCTCCGGACGCAGGGAGTTTGAACCCTTATGGCCCCCAACACTGGTTTCACCCTCTGGCTGACCGGCATGTCCGGGACCGGGAAGAGCACGACGGCCGCCTACATCGCGGCGCGCCTCCGGCAGGTCGGACGCAACGTGGAGGTCCTCGATGAGGGCGAACTCCAGAACGACCTGTGGGCCGGCATCGGCGACACCAAGGACGAGCGCAACATGGTCGTGCGCCGCCTGGGCTTCGTCGCCGGCCTGCTCGCGCGCAACGGCACGGCCGTGCTCGTCCCCTGCGTGAGCCCCTACAAGTCGAGCCGTGAGGAAGTGCGCCGCTCGGTGGGCAAGTACGTGGAGGTCTACGTCGACTGCCCCACGGAGAAGCTCATCGAGCGCGACACCACCGGCAAGTACAAGAAGGCGCTCAACGGCGAGATCCCGAACTTCATCGGCATCACGGAGCCCTACGAGCCGCCCACCTCCCCGGAGGTGACCATCTACTCCGACACGGAGTCGGTGGAGGACGGCGGCACGAAGATCTTCCAGGCCCTGCTGGACCTGGGCCTGATGACGACGGACGAGCTGAAGATCATCACCGGCAAGAAGATGAAGGCCAACCCGCTGCCGGCGAAGAAGGCCCGCCGCGACGAGGAGGAGGCCCCCGCCCGGGTCGCCGCCGTGAAGGCCGCGAAGACGCCCAAGGCGGACAAGGGCTCCAAGGGCGCCAAGGCGCGTCCGGCCACCCGCGCCGCCCGCGTGGGCAAGCCGGCCCCCGCCGCGAAGAAGAAGACCGCGAAGGGCAAGGGCCGCTAGGGCCCCGCCGTCGTCCCCTGACTGTCGAAGGGCTCCAGGTTGCCCGCGCGATGCGCGTGCAATCCGGGGCCCTTCCGTTTTAGGAGTCCCCCATGCTGAGCCCCGAGCGGATTGAAGCCCTCTGTGAAGCGTCCCGCCCCAAGCTGGAGGCGATGCGCGAAGCCCTGCGCGCCCACGGCAGCGCGCTGGTGGCGTTCTCCGGAGGCGTGGACTCCACCTTCGTCCTCCAGGTCGCGGTGGAGGTGCTGGGCGAGCGCGCCCTGGCGCTCACCGCGCTGTCCGCCTCCGTCGCCCCGGAGGAGGAGCGCGAGGCGCGCGAGCTGGCGGCCCGCCTGGGCGCCCGGCACGTCGTCGTCTCCAGCAACGAGCTGGCGAACCCCAACTACGCCGCCAACCCCACCAACCGCTGCTACTTCTGCAAGACGGAGCTGTACGACCTCTGCGAGGCGAAGCGCGCGGAGCTGGGCCTCTCCGTGGTGCTGGACGGCTTCAACGCGGACGACTTCAAGGATCACCGCCCCGGCCACAAGGCCGCGAAGGAGCACCAGGTGTCGTCCCCCCTGGCGCAGGCGGGGCTCACCAAGGATGAGATCCGCGCGTGGAGCCGCAAGCTGGGGCTGCCCACCTGGGACAAGCCGCAGATGGCGTGCCTGGCGTCGCGCATCCCCTACGGCACGTCCGTGACGCGCGACCGGCTCCTGCAGATCGCCGCCGCGGAGTCGGAGCTGCGCGCCCTGGACTTCAAGCAGTTCCGCGTGCGCTACCACCAGGACGTGGCGCGCATCGAGCTGGCCAGCGAGGAGTACCCGCGCTTCTTCGAGGCCGGCATCCGCGAGCGGATCAACGGCGCCTTCAAGTCCCTGGGCTTCAAGTTCGTGGCCCTGGACCTGGAGCCCTTCCGCTCCGGCCGCCTCAACGAGGCCGCCGGCATCACCCCCGCGGCCGGGGCAGGGCAGGGGCACTCCGAGGGCTTCAAGCTCCCGGTGGTGGGGTGAAGGGCCTCCCCTCCGTCCTGATCCTCTTGAGTCTGGCCGCTGGCCCCGCCGCCGCCGCGGAGTTCGTGGACGACGGGCCCTACGCGCGGCAGCGCTCGCTGATCCTCACGGTGGGGCCCGGCGTCACGTACACCGAACGGATCAGCGGCACCTCCGCCGTGACCGGGCTCGCCGGGCACCTGGACCTGGGGGTGGGCCTCACCGTCGGCTACGAGGGGGACGAGGTGTTCCTCCTCGCGCGCGGCAGCACCGGCCGCCCTGGGGAGGCGCTGGCGCTGATCACCGGCTACCGCAGCGTCTTCGGATCCGAGTCCTGGCGGACCTTCTTTGATCTCGGCGTTTCCGTGCGTCCGATTTCTGGGCCGTGGCTGGGGCCTCGCATAGGGTTCGGCGCCAGACACACCCTCTCGGATCATTTCGCGCTGTACGGCGGGCTCGGCTTCACGTTCGGGTTCGGCTCCGGACTGCGCGCGGACACCGAGCTCTTCACCGGGTTGCAGTGGATCATCCCGGTGGGTTCGGCCTCGTAGGTTGTTTTCTTGAGGTTGTCCGACATTGTGAGAGGGTGTGTGCATCTGTCGGAGGCCACGCACTTGGACATGAATCCCCGCCTCACCTCGGTCGTGTTTCGTCTCAATCGCGAGAAGCTGGACGCCCTGAAGGAGCTGTCGCGCACCACGCGCATCCGTCAGAGCGAGTACCTCCGGGAGGCCATCTCGGATCTGCTGGCGAAGTACGAAGCGCGCTTCGTGGACTGAAAGCGCGAGTCAGCCCGGCGGCGCTCCCGTGAAGGGTGGCGCGTCGGGCAGACCGGGCGGGTGGAGGCGCTCGCCGGGCCCGAAGGGGTCCACCGCGGAAGGATAGCGGACCTCCCACAGCACCAGCCCATGCGCCGGGGCCTTGAAGCCGGGCAGGGCCGTCCCCGCATCCAGTGCCGCGTGCCACTGCTCCTCGGACAGGAGCCCCGCGGCCACCTTCAGCGCGCTGCCCACCAGGTACCGCACCTGGTAGCGCGCGAAGCCGTCTCCCGTCAGTCGCGCCTCGAAGAGCCCTCCGCCCAGCTCCCGCAGGGTGGCGGACGCGAGGGTGCGCGGCTTCTGGGGACTGGAGCGCTCGTGGAACGCGGTGAAGTCCCGCGTGCCCACGGCGCGCTCGAGCAGCGCCTCCAGCCTCTCCGGCGTCACCCGGCGCCCGGACTGGAGCGTCTCCTCCGCCGCCACGTCCAGCGCGAATGGCCGCCATGCTTCAGAGGGCGGAGCACCCAGCGTCAGGTGGTAGCGGTACTCCTTGCCGCTCGCGCTCCACTGGGCGTGGAACGCGCCCGGCGGCCGCTTCGCGATGCACAGCCCCACGTCCGGGGACAGGTGCGGGGCCAGCCGCGCGGGCAGCGAGTCCAGGGGCACGTCTTCATTGAGGCGCAGGCTGATGACCTGCATCCGCGCGTGCACGCCCCGGTCGGTGCGCCCGGACGGCATCACCGTCGCCGGTGAGCCTGCCTGCTCCAGGGCGTCCTCGAGCGCGTCCTGGACCGTGGGGCCCTCCACCTGGCGCTGGAAGCCGCGGAAGTTTCCACCGCGATACCAAGTCCACAGTACGGCGGGAATTCGTTTGAGCGAGGGCCTGGCCACGGCGTTGCGATGTCGGCGGGAGAAACACGATACTCCCGCGCGAATGCTGGCCGGACAAGAACTCGCGGTGGACAGTGATGGGCAGTGGCTTTTCCGACAGGGAGACCTGGTGCTGGGGCCCATCACCGCGTCCCAGGTGGTGGAGAAGCTCTACACGGGGGAGCTGACCCCGGACAGCCCGGTGGCGCCGGCCGGTGAGCGGGAGTTCCGGACGCTCCGGGACACCGCCGCCTTCCAGGTGCACATCGCGCGCTACGAGGCGCAGGGCCGCGTCGCCCAGACGATGCTCGTGGAGCAGGCCCGCAACCAGAAGCGAGTGAAGCTGCTGGCCGGCGTCGCCGCGGGCGTGGCGCTCCTCCTGGGCGTCACCGGCTGGTACCTGGCGCGCAACGCCGCCGTGTACGGCCTGTTCGGCGCGACGGAGGAGGGCGACGGCATCACCATGGACCCGCCCACCATCCGCCTGGCCCAGGCCCGAGTGGACGACGAGGACCTCTTCGCCTACCCGTCCAACGACCCGCGCCGCCCGGATCGCCCCGCGGGGCAGGGCAGTGCCACCCCCAAGACAGGGGGCTCTAGCGCGGTGGCCAGCGCCGCCGCCGCCAACCGGCCGCCCCGGACGGGCAGCGTCTCCACGGATCCCGACGGCCTGGAGATGGCCCAGCAGTTCGACCAGGGCGCCATCAACCGCGTCGTCGCCGGCAACCAGTCCAAGCTCTTCCGCTGCTTCAAGGAAGAGGCCGAGCGCACGCCGGGCCTGGCCGCGAAGATTCCCATGGAGTTCGTCATCGGGAACGACGGCCGCGTGGCGAAGCTGTGGGTGGACAACCCCCAGTTCAAGCAGGGCCCGCTCTTCGAGTGCCTCTTCGCGGAGCTGAAGAAGTGGCCCTTCAAGGCCTACGACGGCGAGCGCGCCACCGTGGGGCTTTCGTTCAATATCGGCAAGCGGGGGTAGGGCGACTTTCTTGCCCACCCCGCGGACGTGCCCGATACAACAGGCATGTCCGCCTCTGTCGCCGAAGTCGAAATCGCCAAGAAGGCCATGAGCGTCCCCCCGGGGACGTTCCGCCACACCGTCCTGCTCGCCGCCAAGCGCTTCAAGTCCACCTGGGCGGAGCTGGGCAAGCTGCTCGTCCAGGTCCGGGACGAAGCCAAGTACGAGGAGTGGGGCCACGCCTCCTTCGAGGCCTACTGCCTCAAGGAGCTGCACATCAAGAAGCAGACCGCGCTGAAGCTCACGCGCTCGTTCAGCTTCCTGGCCAAGCACGAAGCCCCGGAAGAGCTCCAGCAGCAGGAGTTCCCGGAGAAGGCCCCCGCCTTCGAGGTCGTGGAAGTCCTGGCCGACGCCGAGGAGCGCGGCCAGCTGTCCCCCACGGAATACAAGTCCCTGCGCGACAGCATCTGGAGCCCGGAGAAGTCCCCCACGGAGCTCAAGAAGGAGTTCACCGAGCGCTTCCCCCGGCCCCCGCCGGAGCCGCCCCCGGAGAGCCTCCAGGTGCGGAAACTGGCGCAGATGGCGCGCAAGCTCGCCTCCGAGCTGGCGGGAAGCCGTCGAGTCCCCAACGCTGTCGCCGAGCGGGCGGCCGCCCTCGCGGACGATGTCGAAGAGATCGCGTCGAGCGTGACGGACGCCTGAGTCGCTGTTATCCAAGACCGACCCGTTGACCTGGGCTGAACGCTCCTGGGAAAGGGCACTCCTGACGGGCTTCCTGCCCGGAGGGGAGGGCCCTATAGTGGGTTCAGGGCCTGTAGCAGGTGGGCCTGGAGCCGTCGAAAGACGTGGGCGGCTTCGCGGGTGGTGGAGTGCGGTGGTCGGCGGAGAAGGTCCCGAACCGGGACCGGCGAACTCGGAGGCGGCAGTGAAGAAGGAGCACCACGTCAACCTGTCCTGCTCGTTCTGCGGCAAATCGCAGCGCGAGGTTCGGAAGCTCATCGCCGGACCCACGGTCTACATCTGCGACGAGTGCATCAAGCTGTGTAACGACATCATCGCGGACGAGAACGAACGCGAGGAGGGCAAGCCGCAGGTCAGCCTGCCCACGCCGCTGGAGATCAAGGCGTTCCTCGACGACTACGTCATCGGCCAGGACCAGGCGAAGAAGGTCCTCTCGGTCGCGGTGTACAACCACTACAAGCGCATCTACCAGAAGAAGCCGGCCTCCCGGCCGCGCCCCGGTGTGAAGAGCCCCGGCGGCGAGGACGTGGAGCTGCAGAAGAGCAACATCCTGCTCATCGGCCCCACGGGTTCTGGCAAGACGCTGCTCGCGCAGTCCCTGGCGCGCTTCCTCAACGTCCCCTTCACCATCGCGGACGCCACCAGCCTCACCGAGGCCGGCTACGTGGGTGAGGACGTCGAGAACATCATCCAGAACCTCCTCCACAACGCCGACTACGACGTGGAGAAGGCCGCGCGCGGCATCGTCTACATCGACGAGATCGACAAGATCGCGCGCAAGGGCGACATGCCCAGCGCCACCCGCGACGTGGGCGGCGAGGGCGTGCAGCAGGCCCTGCTGAAGATCATCGAAGGCACCCGCGCCAACGTCACCCCGCGCGGCGGCAAGAAGTACAACCAGCAGGAGTACGTCCAGGTCGACACGACCAACATCCTCTTCATCTGCGGCGGTGCCTTCCACGGCATCGACGGCGTGATCAAACGCCGCGTGGGTGAGAAGGGCCTGGGCTTCGGCGCGAAGATCACCCACAAGGAAGAGCGCAGCGTGGGTGAGCTGCTGGCCATGACGGAGCCGGAAGACCTGATGAAGTTCGGGATGATCCCGGAGTTCATCGGCCGTCTGCCGATGATCGCGACGCTCAACGACCTGAAGGAGGATGACCTCGTCACCATCCTCACGATCCCGAAGAACGCCCTGGTGAAGCAGTACCAGAAGATGTTCGAGATCGAGAAGGTGAAGCTCACCTTCACCAAGGAAGCGCTGCGCGCCATCGCCCGCGAGGCGATGCGCCGTCACTCCGGAGCGCGCGGCCTGCGCGCCATCATGGAGGACGCGATGCTGGAGATCATGTACGACGTGCCGTTCCGCGAGGGCGTCAAGGAGTGCAAGATCACCGAACAGGTGATCACCAAGCACGAGCCCCCGCAGATCGTCATGGAGAAGGAAAAGAAGACCGCCTGAGGTTTCCCTCGGCGGTCCGTTGCTTCCCATCCGGCGCCCCTCGCCTCACAGCAGGCAGGGGCGCCGTGGTGTTTCTGGCGCCGGGTACCGCGTCAGCTCTGCGTGACGCGCACCGTGGTCTTCATCTCGCGGCCGGTGGCGGGGTCCTTCGCGCGCATGGTGAGGATGCCCTCCACGCTCACGTCGAAGATGATCTCCACGTTCACCGTGCCGGCCTTGGCGGGCATGATGCCGGAGAAGGTGAACTCACCCAGCAGGTCGTTGCGCGCCACCGTGTCGTGGTCGCCCTGGTAGATGCGCATGGCGAGCTCGGTCTGGTTGTCGATGCTCGTCGTGGCCAGCAGCTGCTTCGCGTTGGGGATGGACGCGTTGCGCGGGAAGACGACGTGGAAGCCGCCGTCGCCGCGCTCCAGGCCAATGGCCATGGGAATGACGTCCAACAGCTGGATGCGCAGGTTGGTGTCGTCCTGGAGCGAGTGCGCGTAGAGCGCGGCGCCAATGGCCACGGCTTCGTCCGGGTGGACGCCCTTGCTGGGCGGCTTGCCGAAGAACTTGGTGAGCCGGTCCTGCACGACGGGCATGCGCGTCTGGCCGCCCACCAGCATCACTTCGTCGATGTCCTTGGTGGACAGGCCGGAGTCCACCAGCACGCGCGCCACCATCTGCAGGGTGCGGTCGACGAGCTGGTTCGTCAGCTGCTCCAGCATCTTGCGCGTGAACTTCATCTCGATGTTCAGCGGCTGGCCCTGCGCCGTCATCGTGATGAAGGGGATGTTGAAGGGCACCTCCTCGCGCGCGGACAGGTCGATCTTCGTCCGCTCCGCCAGGTCCTTGATGCGCTGCATGGCCACCGGGTCCGTGGCCAGGTCGATGCCCGTCTTGGCCGCGAAGTCCTTGAGGACGTGGTGGATGATGGCGTTGTCGAAGTCGATGCCGCCCAGGAACACGTCACCGCCGGTGGACTTCACCTCGAAGACGCGGTCGCGGATTTCGATGATGGAGACGTCGAAGGTGCCGCCGCCCAGGTCGTAGATGACGACCTTCTCCGACAGCCCCTTGCCCACGCCGTAGGCGAGCGCCGCCGCGGTGGGCTCGTTGATGATGCGCACCACCTCCAGGTCGATGAGCTTGCCGGCGTCCTTCACCGACTGGCGCTGCCGGTCGTTGAAGTACGCGGGCACCGTCACCACCGCGCGCTTGATGGGCGTCTTCAGGTAGTTGGAGGCGACCTCGCGGATCTTCCCGAGGATCTTCGCGCTGATCTCCTGGAGGGTGAACTCCTTCTTGCCCACGTCCAGGGTGACGTCGTTCTTCGCTCCGGGGCGCATGTTGTACGCCACGGACTTCTTCATCGTGCCAACGACGTCGCTGCTGAAGTTCAGTCCCACGAGGCGCTTGGCGCCGTAGACGGTGTTGCGTGGGTTGAGCTGCCACTGGCGCTTCGCCTCGAAGCCGATGAGCTCGTTGCCCTTGTCGTCGATGGCGAAGATGGAGGGGATGGTGTACTCGCCGCCCTTGTAGGGGATGAGCTTGACGTTCCCGCTGTCCTCGACGATCGCCGCGCACGAGTTCGTCGTGCCGAGGTCGATGCCGATGATGGGCTCCTTGTGCATCGCGTGTGGGCTCCGGGTGAGGCGTTGCGGCTCTGTGGGGTGTGGCAGTCCGGGACCGTATCTCACCCGTCCCGGGTGCGCGAATCACCAACCATCCGTCATCCGACGGACGCCCTCAAACTTCCAGCGCGCCTTCAACCTCCCACCCGGGCCGCCCGCCTGGCCGGGTGGGACACGGCTGGCGTCCAAGCGCGCGGCCCCGAACAGACGGGCCGCCGGGGAGGGGGCGCTCGCTTTACATCCCCAGGGCCGGGAACGAAGGTCATTCCCCGGGGTTCACATGCGACGGCGCAGCGCCGTGGCTACATCCGAGAGACTACCCACCCACAGAGGGGAGCCGCCGTGGAAGCGAAGGGCTATCTGCAGGAGGTGGGCGCACAGGTCAGCGCCGACTTCGTCAAGAACCGGTCCATCCTGTCCTTCGAGGAGTACCTGTCGCTCTTCTTCACGGACCCGAAGGGGCAGTCACGCAACGCGGCGCAGTACCTGCGCGACGTGATGGACCACTACGGAACGGAAGCCGTGCCGCACCCCACCGGCACCATCCGGCGCTTCAAGGTCTTCGACGTCCCGTCCGCCGACCATGACGGCCGCGTCGCCGGGCAGGAGGAGGTGCAGAACGCCCTCTACCGCATCCTGGGCAACTTCGTGCGCGCCGGCCGCATCAACAAGCTCATCATGCTGCACGGCCCCAACGGCAGCGCGAAGTCCAGCCTGGTCAACGCGCTGAAGCAGGGGATGGAGGACTACTCCCGCCAGCCGCAGGGCGCGCTGTACCGCATCGCGTGGGTGTTCCCGTCGGAGAAGCTCATCAAGGGCTCCATCGGCTTCGGCGAGCGCCCGGGCGTGAAGTCCGCCGAGGGCGAGCTCACCACGTACGCCCACCTGGACGCGGAGGCGCTGGACCTGCGCATGCCCTGCGAGCTGCGCGACCACCCGCTGTTCGCGGTGCCCCCCACGGAGCGCAAGAACCTCCTGGAGGGCGCGCTCAAGAAGAAGGGGCTGGGCAACGGCGACGGGGCGACGGGGGACTTCATCCTGTCCGACTACGTGCGCGACGGCGAGCTGTGCGCCAAGTGCCGCCGCATCTACACGGCCCTGCTCAACTCCTACGGCGGGGACTACCTCAAGGTCCTGCGCCACGTGCAGGTGGAGCGCTTCTACGTGTCGCGCCGCTACCAGGTGGGCACGGTGACGGTGGAGCCGCAGATGAGCGTGGACGCCGCCGCGCAGCAGATCTCCGCGGACCGCACCCAGCTCAACCTGCCCGCCGCGCTGCACAGCACGGTGCTCTTCGAACCGCACGGCCCGCTGGTGCACGCCAACCGCGGCCTGATCGAGTACGCGGACCTGCTCAAGCGCCCGCTGGAGGCCTTCAAGTACCTGCTGGGCTTCAGCGAGACGAGCGAGGTGCCCCTGGAGCCCTTCGTCCTCCAGCTGGACGAGGTGCTCATCGCGTCCTCCAACGAGAAGCACCTGGCGGCCTTCAAGGAGCTGCCGGACTTCGCGTCGTTCAAGGGCCGCATCGAGCTGGTGCGCGTGCCGTACCTGCGCCGCTACAAGGTCGAGCAGGAGATCTACGACGCGCAGATCACCGCCACGTCCGTGGGCAAGCACGTCGCGCCGCACGCCACGGAGGTGGCCGCGATGTGGGCGGTGCTCACGCGCCTGAAGAAGCCCATCCCGGACCGCTACCCGGCCAACGTGAAGCCGCTGGTGGATCAGGTGGCCCCCGCGGAGAAGATGCACCTGTACCAGGAGGGTGGGGTGCCCGCGCGGCTGTCCTCCTCGAACACCAAGGAGCTGCTCAAGCTGCGCGAGGAGATGTACGAGGAGTCCGACGCGTACCCCAACTACGAGGGCCGCTCCGGCGCGAGCGCGCGCGAGATCAAGACGGCGCTCTTCAACGCCGCACAGAACCCCGACTACAAGTGCCTCCATGCGCTGGCGGTGCTGGAGGAACTGCACGCGCTCTGCAAGGACAAGAGCGTCTACGAGTTCCTCCTCCAGGAGGTGATGGACGGCTACCACGACCACGAGACCTTCGTGCGCGTGGTGGAGGGCGAGTACCTGGACCGCGTGGACTCCGAGGTGCGCGACTCCATGGGCCTGGTGTCCGAAGGCCAGTACCGCGAGCTGGTGGAGCGCTACATCCAGAGCGTCAGCCACTGGGTGCGCGGGGAGAAGATGCGCAACCGCGTGACGGGCGAGTCGGAGAAGCCGGACGAGGCGCGCATGGCGGAGGTGGAGGCCATCGTGATGCCGCAGGGCGAGGCGCCCGCGGACTTCCGCCGGGGCCTCATCGCGAGCATCGGCGCGCACCGGCTGGACAACCCGGACGGCGCCATGGACTACCCGCGCATCTTCCCGGACATGTTCAAGCGCCTGCGCGACCACTACTTCGAGGAGCGCAAGCGCGTGCTGCGCAAGAACAAGGAGAACGTCCTCAAGTACCTCTCCGAGGACCGCAACCAGCTCTCCGCGCGCGAGCAGTCCCAGGTGCAGGACACGCTCAAGACGATGGCGGACCGCTACGGCTACTGCGAGTTCTGCGCGAAGGACGCCATCCTGTTCCTGATGCGGCAGCGCTACACCTGACCCGCGAGCGGCGGGCAGGCATCCGAAAGCCGATGCCTGCTCGCCTGCTTTCCAATCCGGGCCGGGGCTCGGGATGATGGGACCTCACACCGAGTTCGCACGTGTGTCGTCGTCTTTCGTCCCTCCTCTTCCTTGCGCCTGGAGTGTTGATGAACCGGTTGCTGTTGGGCACCCCCCTCCTGTGGGCCCTCGTGTCGTGCGCCAGTGCCCCGTCGCAGTCCCCGTCGGACACCCCGGTCGCGACGCACACGCAGGCCCCGCTCCGGGTGGAGCGGGTGCTGTCCAGGCCCGAGCCCACGCCGCAGCCCACGCGCAAGGCGATGGTGCGGCGCATCCTCCCGCTCAACGTGCGGCTGGTGACGACGGAGGGCGGCAAGGTGCGCCGCTCGGCGTCGGGCGTCGTCATTGGAACGGAAGTGGGCGAGGCCGGGCCCGTCAGCTACGTGGTCACCAACGCGCACGCGGTGGAGCAGGGTGACCTCACGGACCCCGTGCTCAAGGTCGTGTTGGACAGGCGCGCGGAGACGCACGAGTACGCCGCGGAGGTGGTGGCCACGGGCGAGGTGCCGGACCTGGACCTGGCGCTCCTGCGCGTGACGGGCGTGACGTGGCCCGTGGCGGAGCTGGCGGCGGACGACGAGCCGGAGCCCGGCGAGGACGTGGTGGTGGCGGCGTCCCCGTACGGCCGCGCGCTGTCCATCTCCGGCGGCATGGTGTCCCAGGTGGAGTGGGACAAGCAGACGAAGCACCCGCGCATGCTCAAGACGGACGCGCCCATCGGCTACGGGGCCTCCGGCGGCGGCATCTTCAGCATGGAGACGGGGCGGCTGCTGGCCATCGTGGAGGGCTACCGCACCGCGAAGGTGGACTTCGAGGTCGCCGCCCAGAACTTCAGCTTCGACGTGCCCATGCCCGGGGAGACGTTCGCCGCGCCCAGCGCCAAGGTGCGCGGCTTCCTGCAGGCGAAGGGCTTCGGCCGGCTGCTGGAGCGCGCCGCGGACGCGGACGGGGCGGGGCCACAGAAGACCGCGAGTCGCTGATCCGACAGCGCCCCGGCCTGGAAGTTGGTGCGGGCCTGATCCAGCGTTAGAGCTGCGGGCTCATCCGCTGGAGGGTTCACGCGCATGTCCGCTCGGGGCAATTGGGATCAGTACTTCATGGACATCGCCCAGCAGGTGGCCACCCGCGCCACCTGCGACCGCAAGCACGTGGGCGCGGTGCTGGTGCGGGACAAGACCATCCTGTCCACCGGCTACAACGGCGCCATCCGCGGCCTGCCTCACTGTGACGAGGTGGGCCACATGATGGAGAACGGCCACTGCGTGGCCACCGTCCACGCGGAGGCCAACGCCATCATCCAGGCGGCGAAGAACGGCGTCGGCATCGACGGGGCGACCATCTACACGACCGCCAGCCCCTGCTGGCCGTGCTTCAAGCTGATCGCCAACAGTGGCTGCACCCGCATCGTGTTCGGCGAGTTCTACCGCGACCCCCGCATCTTCGAGTACGCGGCCCGCCTGGGCCTCCAGCTCGTCGGCCTGGGTGCCGCCGCGCAGCCTCCGGCGTCCGCAACCGGGACCTGAAGGCGACGCCCTGTCCGGGGGTGGACAACCCCTGGACGCGCTGATCGCCCGGTGCAGGGTTCCCGTTCGTTGAATGACACTTGTGAGAGGGTCTAAGTGGTTGTTCCGACACGGGAATTTTAGAATTCCGGCAAGAATTACCGACCCAGGGTTGACGATCCCCGGGGTGCTCCCTAAATCCTGGCTCCGGTAGGGCGGCGGCGGGGGTGGGGAGACGGAAATTCCTAGGAGTTCCAGGTGGTTAGCTCAACAGCAATTGCCAGCAGTGTGCCTTCTGTCCAGGATGTGTCGGATCCCGTGGTGGGCGCTGCCCGCTATGACGCGGTTCCGCCGTTGATGGACAGCCTGTTGCACGACGTGCGCAACCCGCTCAACGCGCTGGCCATCCATCTCGAGGTGCTCTCCGAGAAGCTCAAGGGCGAGTCCGGCCAGGTGCCGGCCACGCAGGAGAAGAACCTCAAGGCCATGCGCGAGCAGATCGCCCGCGTGGACGGCCTGCTCAAGCTCTTCTCGGACTTCATCGTGTTTCGCGGGGCGGGCCCCTCCGGGGACGCGCCGCTGTCGGACGCCACCGGCAAGGCCCTGGACGTGCTGGGCCATGAGAGCCGCCGGCGCCGCCTCCAGGTCACGCGCGCCATCGAGCCGGACGTGCAGGCCCGCCTGGAGGACACCACCGAGCTGGGGTTCTTCCTGGTGCAGGTGCTGATGCGCGCCTTCCAGCGCGCGGAGTCCGGCGGCACCGTGGTCGTCGCCGTCCGCGCCGAGGGCCCTCGAGCGGTGCTGGAGGTCGTGGACGGCTCCTCGGCGCCCGAGCGGGCGACGGACACCGTGGCCGCGCTGACGCTCCGCGCGGCGCAGCTGGGCATCGAGTTCGCTATTCAGGCGGGGACGTGCCGCCTCGTGTTCCCGCGCGCCTGAGGTTCCCCCCTTCAGGCGCTGACGGTCTTCCATCCGGTTTCATCACGCTTCATCGCAGTGGAGGTTTTCACCTTGGGCAGCGCACGAATCCTGGCCGTGGATGACGAACGTGAGACCTGCGAGGCCCTGGCGGAGATGCTGTCCGCCTGGGGTCACAAGGTCGAGACCGCGTTCGACGGGCATGACGCCCTCCGCAAGGCCGGCGAGTTCCGGCCCGACGTCGTCCTTTCGGACCTCGCCATGCCGGAGACGGACGGCCTGTGGCTCCTGCGCAACCTGCGCGAGGAGCTGCCGGACTGCCCGGTGGTGTTCCTCACCGGCCGCGGCACCATCGACACCGCGGTGGAGTCCATCCGCGAGGGCGCCTACGACTTCATCGTGAAGCCGCTGGACACCGCGCGGCTCAAGGTCTGCATCGACCGCGCGCTGGAGAAGAAGGAGACCATGCGCGAGGTGCAGACGCTCCGGCGCCGCCTCAAGCAGCTGGGCTCCACGGACCTCATCGCCGGCTCCACCGGGATGCGCAAGGTCATCGAGATGATCGAGAAGGTGGCCCCCTCCAAGGCCTCTGTCTCCATCAGCGGCGAGTCCGGTACGGGCAAGGAAGTGGTGGCCCGCACGGTGCACAACCTGTCCCTGCGCCGCGACAAGCCCTTCATCGCCATCAACTGCGCGTCCATCCCCGCGACGCTGATTGAGTCTGAGCTCTTCGGCCACGAGCGCGGCGCCTTCACCGGCGCGGATCAGCGGCGCCCGGGCGTGTTCGAGATGGCCCACGGCGGCACGCTGTTCCTGGACGAGTTGGGTGAAATCCCCATCGACCTGCAGGCCAAGCTGCTGCGCGTGCTGGAAGAGGGCCGCCTGCGCCGGCTGGGCGGCAAGGTGGAGATCGAAGTGGACGTGCGCGTGCTGTCCGCCACGAACCGCGACCTGAAGCAGGAGATCAAGAACCAGCGCTTCCGCGAGGACCTCTACTTCCGCCTCAACGTGTTCCAGCTGCACCTGCCGCCCCTGCGCGAGCGCCGGGACGACGTGCCCATCCTGGTCCAGCACTTCGTGGACAAGTTCCGCGGGGACTCTGCCAAGCGCGTCTCCGGCGTGCACCCGGACGCGATGGAGGTGCTCAAGAACTACGACTGGCCGGGCAACATCCGCGAGCTGCGCAACGCCGTGGAGCGCGCCGTCATCCTCTGCGACGGGGAGCTCATCACCCGCGAGCACCTGCCGCCCGACATGGCCGGCAAGAGCCCGGAGCGCCACACGTTCAAGCTGCCGTTCGGCCTGAGCCTGGACGCCGTGGAGCGCGAGTACATCCTGGGCAGCCTGCAGCGCAACGGGAACAACAAGGCGCGCACGGCGGAGGTGCTGGGGGTGAGCGAGAAGACGCTCTACAACAAGCTCAACCGCTACGCGGCGGAGAACCGGGCGCAGGGCACTCCGGGTGGGGGCAGCCCCCTGGGTGGGCAGGGCAACGACGGCCCCATGGGCGCCAGCAGCTTCCTGACCCGCTGATCCACCGGGTCCCCCGGCGGAGGGGACCGGCGGCTGCCTGCCGCTGACCTGATGGGTAGGCGGATGGGCCCGGATTCCGGGCCCTTGGCAGGGCTCCTGGAGGGCACGCGCGGGGCCTCCCCAAGCCGGTTTAAATGGGCGGGGGAGGTCTCGAAAACCCCTGTCAATTCTTGACTTTTCCCCCCTGGACGGGGGATCCTCCGGGCCTCTCCCACCCGTTGGTGAGGGCCCGGCCGGGACGTTTCATTTCGGGCCACGTCCGCCCCCCATGGTGCGGTCGTCCGACGTGAGTCATCTGGGGTGCCGCCGGGGGGGCACAAGGAAGGCCACAACGCAATGAGCGACGCGAGAGCACTTCACTTCTTCGGCGGCAAGGGCGGGGTTGGCAAGACCACGCTCGCGGCAGCGTACGCGGTGAGGCTCTCGGAAGAAGCGCCCAAGCACCGGGTGCTGGTCGTCTCGTTGGATCCGGTCCAGTCCCTGTCGGACCTGGTGAAGAAGAAGCTGCCGGCGAAGCCCACCAAGCTGCAGGCGGGCAAGGGCGAGGGCGGCCTGTTCGGCGCGGAGCTGAACCCCGCCGCGCTGCTCAAGCCGTTCCTGGCGGAGTACCTGCCGGCGCTGGCGAAGGCGGCGGTGAAGGGCACGCACCTGTCGGACGAGGAGATGGGCAAGCTCTACCAGCAGGCGGTGCCCGGGCTGGAGGAGCTGGTGGCCCTCTTCCACGTGGTGGACCTGCTGGAGTCGGGCGAGTACGACCGCATCGTGGTGGACACGGCGCCCACCAGCCACACGCTGCGCCTGTTCGACATGCCGGCGCAGCTGCGCAAGTTCCTGGGCTTCGTGAAGGCGGGCCAGGACCGCGCCGCCCCGGCCCCCAGCGGCAAGGGCAAGAAGGCGGCCGCGGCGGCGGAGGCGGCTCCCGCGGGCTTCCTTGAGCAGGTGGGCCAGAAGGCGGAGAAGCTGCTGGCGCTGCTGAAGGACCCCGCGCGCACGGCCTTCCACCTGGTGGCGCTGGCGGAGCCGGTGCCCGAGGCGCAGACGCGCATGTACTTCACCCAGCTGCGCGAGCGCGGGCTGCCGGTGACGGAGGTGGTGGTCAACCAGGTGGAGGACCACGAGGGTTGCCCCGCGTGCCAGGGCCGCCGCGGCCTGCAGGCGCCGCACGTGCGCAAGTACCAGGCGCTGGACAAGACCGTGCCCGTGAACCTGCTGGGCCGCCGCGAGGTGGCGCCCCGGGGGCTGGACGGGCTGAAGGAGTTCGCCAAGGAGTGGGCGGCGGGCAAGGAGACCAAGGCGCTGGAGTTCAGCGCGGCGGAAGGGCCTCCGGCGCTGGTGCGCGCCCCGTCCATGCCTCCCATCGCGGCGCCCCCGCTGCCGCCCACGCGGCTCATCTTCTTCGTGGGCCAGGGCGGGGTGGGCAAGTCCTCCTGCGCGGCCGCCGCGGCGGTGACGCTGACGGAGAAGGAGGGGCCGGTGCTCCTCATCTCCACGGACCCCGCGCACTCGCTGTCGGACGTGCTCCAGAGCCGCCTGACGGACACCGAGACGCAGGTCAAGGGCACCAAGGGCCTGTACGCGCGCGAGCTGGACATGGCGGGCTGGTTCAACGCCCTGCGCAAGCGGCTGAAGGAGAAGGCGGAGAAGGCCTTCGAGGGCGCGCCCAAGGCGGGCAACGACGTGCCGGCGGACCTGCTCTACCTGCGCAACCTGCTGGAGTGCGCGCCCCCGGGCATCGACGAGCTGGCGGCCATGTCCGTGCTGACGGACGCGCTGGTGCAGGAGCGCTTCAAGCGCATCGTGGTGGACTCGTCGCCGCAGGTGACGAACGTGCGCGTGGTGGAGCTGGCGGACATCGCGAAGACGTGGCTGGGTGCGCTGCACGGCATCCTCAACAAGCACCGCGCCAAGGGCCTGGGCGAGCTGGCGGATGACCTGGCGGCGATGCTCAAGCACGTGAAGCGCTTCGAGGACGCGCTGGCGTCCCCCAGCGAGTCGCGCTTCGTCGTCGTGACGCGCGGCGAGGACCTGGCCGCGTCCCGCACGGAGCGGCTGGTGGAGTACCTCAAGGAGAAGAAGCTCCAGGTGGAGCGGGTGCTCGTCAACCGCGTGGGCCCCAAGTCCACCTGCGAGAAGTGCGAGAACCGCCGCAAGCTGGAGCTCAACGCGGCCAAGGCCATGGAGAAGAAGATTGGCCTGCCCGTGACGATGGCGCCCGCGCTGGGTCGTCACCCCGCGGGGCTGCGCGAGCTCAAGGCGTTCCGCACCGCGTGGTACGCGCTGTCCGCGCCGCCGGCGAAGATCAAGGCGGCCTGAGGTTGGAGACGCCGGGCGCCTAGTGGGGGCCCGGCAGGAGCAGGGACAGGGGCAGCCGGTGGGGATACGCCCGGCGCGCCTGCCCCAGCAGGTCCACGGCGCCCGCCTTGAGCGAGCGCACCGTCGGGGCCGCCGGCACCTCCAGGTGCTGCTGGAGGACCCAGCCCGGCCCCACGAGCATCAGCGCCACCGCCGGCACGATGCACAGGGTCACCACCGCGCTGGCGCCGCCCACCGTGCCCAGCAGGCGCAGCACCGGGGACGCCTGGATGCGCGGGCGCTGCAGGGCCGCGAGGATGCGCGCGAAGAGGGCGCCGCCCACCAGCCCCAGCACCGTGGCCAGCCCCCAGCTCAGCCCGCCCACCGGGGTGCCGAGCACCGGCTCCAGGAGCTGGGGGGCCGCGGCGCCCAGCACGAAGGCGAGGACGAAGGGCGCCGCCGCGACGATGGCGACCAGGCCCCAGTGTCTTGCGTTGAGTCGGTGCACGGCTTCCCCCTCGGCTACAGGGCGAAGGTGGGCACCGGCAGGCAGGCGCGCCAGGGTGGCGGTCCCCGGAGGCGTGTAGGCGTGAACGGGTCGTCACTTCCCGGTCAGGCCTCGCATTCGGACGGACTGTCGGTGAAGCCACCCAGGGGCTCCGGGAAGGTGAGGGCGCCCGCCGCGTCGAGGCTCCCGGTGACGGGCGCGGCCTTCGGCAGCGTCACCGTCACGGCGCGGCCCTTCACCGTGTACGTGCCCTGGATGCGCGACTCCTTCGGTGTGCCGGAGTCGTCGATGTCCTTCTTCCACAGCTCCACGCGCCCGCCGTCCTTGAACTTGAGGGCGCGCGTGGTGCCGTAGACGCCCACGCCGGGGCCGTACCAGGACACGTTCCGGAGGAGGGTGGGGACGCTGGCCTCCTGCTCCGGGGTGAGGCCCAGCAGCTTCTGCCAGCCCAGTGTGTCCCGGATGACGTCCAGGTCCTTGTCCTCCTTCGCCCGCTGGAGGCGGCGCGGGTCCAGGCGCACGGCGGTGGCCAGCTTCTCCACGATGACGTCGCGGTGGGCGCTGTACTCGCACACCTTGCCCTGCTTGCGCAGCAGGCCCAGGGTGGCGGCGGCGTTGTAGTGCGCCAGGGCATAGTCCGGGGTGGCCTGGGCGGCCGCCTGGAACTTCTCCAGCGCCTCTGGATAACGGCCGGACTGGTAGAGGCGGAAGCCCTGGGTGTTGAGGGCCTTGCCCGACGGGGGCGTGGACGGGGCGGCGGACAGCGCCAGGGCCAGGGAGAGGGCGAGGACCATGTGGCTCCAGACGGGCGGCCCCCCGGGACATTCCAGGGGTGCGTAACCGCTTGCGCGTTGAAAGGCCTGAACCCTGGTGCTAGTTCGGCGCCATGGCAACCGGCATTGGCTACGCGCTCGACTTCGAGCGCCCGCTCATCGAGCTGGAAAAGAAGATCGAGGAGCTGAAGGTCCTCTCCACCAGCGGCACCGTGGATTTCTCCTCGGAGATCTCCAAGCTGGAGAAGAAGGCGAAGAAGCTCCAGACGGAGATCTTCAGCGACCTGACCCGCTGGCAGGTGGTGCAGCTTTCGCGTCACAGCTCGCGGCCGTACTTCCTGGACTACGTCCAGTACCTGTTCACGGACTTCTTCGAGATGTGCGGCGACCGGCACTTCGGCGAGGACCCGTCCATCGTCGGCGGCTTCGCGCGCTTCGATGGCAAGACGGTGATGCTCATCGGCCACCAGAAGGGGCGCAACACCAAGGAGAACATGGCGCGCAACTTCGGCATGCCGCGCCCGGAGGGCTACCGCAAGGCGCGCCGGCTGATGGAGCTGGCCGAGCGGATGGAGAAGCCCATCCTCACCTTCGTGGACACGCCGGGCGCGTACCCGGGCATCGGCGCGGAGGAGCGCGGCCAGGCGGAGGCCATCGCCGTGAACCTGGAGGTCATGAGCCGGCTGCGCGTGCCCATCATCTCCACCGTGGTGGGCGAGGGCGGCTCCGGCGGCGCGCTGGCCATTGGCGTGGGCAACCGCGTGCTCATGTTCCAGAACAGCGTCTACTCCGTCATCTCTCCGGAGGGCTGCGCCTCCATCCTCTTCCGCGACGCGACGAAGGCGGACAAGGCCGCGGACGCGATGCGCCCCACGGCGCAGGACCTGCTGGAGATGAAGATCATCGACGAGGTGATTCCGGAGCCTCCCGGCGGCGCGCACCGCGACGCGGCCAAGGCGGCCGACGCGCTGGGCAAGACGCTGCGCAAGCACCTGGGCCAGCTGGCGGAGCTGTCGCCGGACGCGCTGGTGCGCGACCGCTACGACAAGTTCCGCGCGCTCGGCATGTTCTCCGGCAAGTAAGGGTTCCCATCTCATGCGACCGCTCGTTCCTCCCTACGTCGAGACGCTCAAGGCCTACGTCCCCGGCAAGCCCATCGAGGAGACCGAGCGGGAGTACGGCCTCACCGGCGTCATCAAGCTGGCCTCCAACGAGAACCCGCTGGGCCCGTCGCCCCGCGCGGTGGAGGCCATGCGCAACGCCGCGGGCCAGGTGAACCTGTACCCGGACGCCACCAGCTTCCACCTGGTGCGCAGGCTGGCCGCGCACCTGGGCGTGAAGCCCGAGGAAGTGGTGCTGGGCAGCGGCTCCAACGAGCTGATTGAACTGCTCATCCGCACGTTCACCACGCCGGAGGAGGAGATCCTCCTCTGCAAGGGCTCGTTCCCCGCGTACCGCATCTCCGCGCAGGCGCACGGCCGTGCGTTCGTGGAGGTGCCCATGCGCGAGGGCTTCCGTTACGACCTGGAGGCCATGGCCCGCGCCGTCACGCCGCGCACGCGCATGGTGTTCCTGGCCAACCCGGACAACCCCACGGGCACCACCTTCGGGCGCAAGGACCTGGAGACGTTCCTCCAGGCGGTGCCCAAGGACGTGCTCGTCGTCCACGACGAGGCCTACGCTGAGTTCGTGGACTGGCCCGACTACGCGAGCGCGGTGGAGCTGTTCCACACGTATCCGAACCTCGTGGGGCTGCGCACGTTCAGCAAGATCCACGGGCTGGCCGGCATCCGGCTGGGCTCGGCGGTGATGGACGCGAAGCTGGCGGGCTACGTGCACCGCACGCGCATGCCGTTCAACCTGACGACGGTGGCGCAGGCGGCGGGCATGGCGGCGCTGGAGGACACGGAGCACGTGGAGCGCACGCGTGAGAACAACCGCGTGGGGCTGCGCTACTTCGGGGAGGAGCTTCCGAAGCTGGGGCTCACGCTGACGGAGAGCCACGCGAACTTCGTCTTCGTGGACTGCCACCGTCCGGGGGCCGAGGTCTACGAGCAGCTCCTGCGCCGGGGCGTCATCGTGCGGCCCATGGCGGGCAACGGCCACCCGAACTGCCTGCGCATCTCCGTGGGCACGCCGCAGGAGAACGCCCGGTGCGTGGCCGCGCTGAAGGAGGTCCTGTCTTGAGCGCGCGGCCGTTCATCGTCGCCATCGACGGGCCGGCCGGGGCGGGCAAGTCCTCCGTGTCCAAGCTGCTGGCGCGGCGGCTGAACTTCGCGCTGGTGGACACGGGCGCCATCTACCGCTGCGTGGCGCTGATGGCCACGCGCGAGGGCATCGCGTTCGACGACGACGCGAAGCTGGGCGAGCTGCTCGGGCGCGTGCGCATCCACTTCCAGGTGGTGGGCGAGGAGAACCACGTCTTCCTGGGCGGCGAGGACGTGTCGTCGGAGATCCGCACGCCGCCCATCTCCATGGGGGCGTCGCAGGTGTCCGGGCGGCCGGTGGTGCGCGCGGGGCTGCTGGCGCTCCAGCGGCGGCTGGCGCTGGAGGCGCCGTCGGGCGCCATCCTGGAGGGCCGGGACATTGGCACGGTGGTGTTCCCGGACGCGGACGTGAAGTTCTTCCTCGCGGCGGACCCGGAGGTGCGGGCGCGCCGCCGCTTCGAGGAGCTGTTCCAGAAGGGCGTGGACAGCAGCCTGGAGGCCGTCCTCACGGACCAGACGCGCCGCGACGCCGCGGACTCCGGGCGCGAAGTGGCGCCCCTGAAGCCCGCCGAGGACGCGGTGCACGTGGACTCCAGCAGCATGCCGCTGTCGGAGGTGGTCCAGTCGCTGGAGCACGAAATCGAGCGCCGCCGGGCCGCGCGCGGCGCCTGAGCCGTCAGCGCCCCGTCAGAAGGTGACGCCGTCCGTGGAGGGGGCGGGCACCGTCATGGCCAGCCGGGCCTGGGTGCCGTCCTTCTCGTAGAAGCGGTGGTAGAGGTACAGGTCCGCCACCACCTGCTTCACGTAGCCGCGCGTCTCCCGGTACGGGATGGACTCCACGAACAGGTCCAGCGGCAGCGTGCCGCGCTCCTGCGTCCAGCGCACCGCCGCCTTGGGGCCCGCGTTGTAGGCCGCCGCCGCGAGCGCCGGGTGCGCGAAGCGCTTCATCAGCTGTGCCAGGTACCACGCGCCGTAGCGGATGTTGCGCTCCGGGGCGAAGAGGTCCGCCGGGGCGGGCGCGGGCTCCGCCATCTTCTGGGCGATCTCCGTCGCCGTGGGCGGGATGATCTGCATGAGCCCGCGCGCGTCCGCCGCGCTCATCACCTCCGGGCGGAAGGCGCTCTCCCGCCGCATGATGGCCCACACGAGGAACGGATCCAGCGCCTGCCGCGTGGCCTCCGTCTCCACCGCCTGCGCGAAGGCCCGCGGGTAGAACGCGGCCAGCGCGTCCGGCGCCTTGGCCCCGAAGGCCCGGCCCCACAGGTAGCGCGCCGCCACCACGTGCGCGTGGCCGAACTCGCCCAGTTGCAGGAGCGCGTGCGCGAACGGCAACGCCTGGTCCGCGGTGCGCAGGTCCGACACGCGCGACCGCACCTCGTCCGCCGCGTCGCGGAAGAGGCCCGCGCGCGTGAGCGCCACCGCCAGCTCCAGCTCCGGCGGGCGGGGGAGGGTGAGCTGCTTCGGAGGCTGCGGGAAGGCCGCGGGCGGCGTGCGCCCCAGCTCGCGCAGCCGCTCCGTCGCGAGCAGCGCGTAGAACGACGCGGGCGCCGCGGTGATGACGGCCTCGTAGCCCGGCCCCACCGCCGCCGGCTTGCCGCCGCCCAGCTCCTCCGTGCGCGCCTGCCAGTAGCGGGCCTGCGGCGCCAGGCTCGTCTTCGGGTAGGCCGTCACCAGGTCGTCCAGCGCCTGGCGCGCCTTGGCGTACTGCTCCAGCCGGATGTGCGAGAGGGCGCGGAACCACATGGCCTCGTCGCGGCGGCGCGAGCCCTTGTAGCGCTTCTCGTAGTCCGCGAAGGACTTCGCGGCGTCCTCGAAGCGGCCACCCTGCAAATCCAACCACGCGGCGAAGAACGCGCCTTCCTCACCGGCGGACTGGGACGGATAGGCCTTGTCCAGCGCGGCCATCAGCTTGCGCGCCTTCTCGTTGTCGTCCGAGCGCAGCGCCCGGCGCGCCACCACCAGCGCGGCCTCCGCGGCGATGGCCGGCGGCCCCTTGCGCGCCACCGCGAGCGCCTTCTCCGCCTCCTCCCGCTTGCCGCGCGCGAAGAGCACCTGCGCCCGCAGGAGCGCCACCTGCGCCTGCGCGGGCGCGCCCTTCACCAGCGACCGCTTCTCCGCCGTCGCCAGCTCCTCCTCGGCCCGCTCCGGCGCGCCGTCGGAGAGGAACTCCCGGACGCGCTGGAGGTACTCGGGCAGGGTGAGCTTCACCGAGGGCTTCAGCTCCGCCAGCCGCTCCAGCGCCTCGTCCGCGTAGGGGTGGGTGGGGAAGCGCAGCGCCACGGTCTTCAGGTCCGCCCTCAGCCCAGCCGCGTTGCCGGTGGCCGCGCGGGCCTGGGCGCGCTGGAACAGCAGCTCCGGGGTGGGCTGCGCCGCCGCCGCCGACTCCAGCACCGGGGCCGCGTCCCTGGGCCGGTGTGCGTCCAGCAGCGACTCCCCCAGCCGGGCGCGCGCGCGCACGGCCAGGGCCGGGGAGGCCTTCTCCAGGGCCCGCTCGAAATCCTTCGCCGCGCCGTCGGGGTCGCCCGCGTAGAAGCGCGCCTGGCCCAGGTAGAAGGCGTGGAAGGCCTCCAGGGGCGCCGGGGGCGCGTGGCGGGTGAGCAGGTCCCGGGCCTGGGCCGCGTCCCCGTCGGAGAGCACGAGCGTCCCGGCGAGCAGGCCCAGGCGGCCCGCATCCGGGCATTTCGCCTTTTCGCAGGCCGTGAGCTCCGCCCGCGCGAGCGCCGCGGCGTCGGACCGGTGCAGGCGGACGGCCTCCAGCGTCGCCGGGGACTGCCCCAGCGCCGCCGTCGTCACCCAGCCCGCCACCCAACCGGTCCAACTCATGGGATTCTTCCTTTCACTTCGCGGCCTTGCGGCTTCGGAACGAGAGGTTTGCAGTCGACATTCCCCACCAGGTGGGCGGGGGTCGGTTTGACAGTCGGCCCGACAAGTCCTAGATCCCGCGCCCACGGGCTGGTCCCGCGGGGTTGTCGGCCCGTTGCGCTATCCGGAGGGAATCCTTACGTTGCGCCGCCGTTGAGCGCTACTCCGGACCGCCGTCGTGTCAGGAAGACCTGTCGTCGGTAGCACTGCTCGTTCACAGACCTCGGGGGGGGAAACAGCTCATAGGGGAGGCTCCATGAAGCCGTGTCCATCCGATCTGCCGCAGACCATCAATCCCGAAGCCGGCCCGAAGCGGGCAGGCGTCGAGACGCATCGAAACCTGAACTGCAACCACTACGACAACTGCCTCGATGAGGCCGTGCGTCGCGGCTGGCAGTCGTTCACGTGCATGAAGTGCCCGATGTACGCCAACCTCGCTCCTCCGCAGATGGGGCTGGAGGCGTACGCCACGCAGCGCCGTCCTGTCTAACAAGGGCGTCTGACATGGGCCCAATCCACCGGGCCCGCGCGAGCTTGTACCGGCCACGCCCGAAGTGCGGACGTGGCCGGAGTCCGCGTGGAAGCTCCCACCGAAGCCGCTGCTTCAGGGGACCGCGGCGTAGATGACGGCCACCCAGTACTGACCCTGGCCGAAGCGCTTGGAGTTGCCCCGCACCAGTCCCACGCCTACGCGGGTGTTGGTGGCGGTGGCCAGGCTGCGTGACTCCGGCACGGCGCCTGGGTCTCCCACGACGAAGAAGTCCACCGACGCGGTGCCCGCATCCGGCAGCGCGGTGAACACGCGCTCGTGCAGGGGGGACGGGTCGCCGTCTCCCGCGGTCGGTTCGTCCTGCGCCAGCGCGCGGCGGGCGTGTTCGTGTGCCAGCCGCTCCAGCGCCTCGCTGCGCACCAGGGGCGGCAGCTTGAGCGTGGCGCGGTGCCGGGAGAGGGCCTCGTAAACGTCCGACACCGGGTCCGCCGGCAGCGTCGCGCCGGGCGAGGCCGCGGTGAAGACCTCCGTGATGATGGCCTGGTCGCGGCCGTCCACCTTCTGGAACGCCACGCCCACGCCCATGAAGCGGAACGCGGGGTCCATCAGGTTCTTGCGGTGGCCAGGGCTGTGCTCGATGCCGAAGTGCGCCGCGAGCGGACCGGCCGCCAGCCCCAGGTTCTCTCCGGCGCGCACGTAGCGCGTGCCCTCCGGGAGCCGGCGCGTGAGCGTGGAGCCGTCCGGTGCGATGTGGGCGAAGAAGCCCTCCGTGGCCATGCGCGTGCTGTAGCGCAGCGACACGTCCTCCAGCACCGGATCCGGAGTGAGCTCCGGCAACTGGTGCGCGCGGCGCAGGGTGTTGATTCGCTCGTAGAGGGCGGTGCGGGCCTCGGCCAGCGTGGTGGGTTCGCGCTGCGCTTCCTGTCCACCGCGCCCGGTCCGGGCGCCCACCTGCACCAGGAACAGCGACGCCACCTCCGGCCCCGCGTTCCCCTGGCCCACAAACTCCACGGTGTAGGCGCCGGGCGTCTCGAAGGTCACCAGGGCGCAGAACCCGTTGGTGCCGGAGGGCGCACGGCTCAGGGCCACGGCGTCCACCTCGCCATCCGGCCGGGTGACGAAGACCTGCGGGCTTCGCAGCGGCGGCACCAGCCGGCCGCACACGCGCCTCTCCGTCCCGGCCTTGGCGAGCGTCCGGGGGAAGGGGAGCACCTCCGCCTTGCGGTCCGCGGTGAGCAGCACCAGCGCGGCGCGCTCGCCCAGGAAGGCGATGCCCACGCCGTAGTGGCTCACGCGCTCGTCGTTGAAGTCCGTGCGGGCGAGGAACGTCTCGATGGCGTGCGCGTGCACCCAGGCGCGGATGACCAGCACCTTGGGGGATGGATCCGCGGCGCCCGAGTCGCTGACCGCCTCCGTCAGCGTGAGCAGGTCCGGGGCGCCGGTGGAGAACTCCGTCAGGGCCTCGCGCGCGAGCCTCCGGGCCGCGGCCTCCAGCGCCTTGTCGCTCGTGGGCGCGCGCCGGCCCACGCGCTCGAACTCGCGCTGGACGTGCAGCCGGGCCCGGGCCTCCTGGGCCTGGGGCGTCTCCTCCGCGACGGGGGGCGGGAGGTCCTGGCCCGCGGGGGCCGGGGCGGCGACGGAGGCCACCGCAGGGGAGGGCGTCGCGGCGGACGCGGGGACTGGAGGGACGGACACCCCTGCGAGCAGCAGGCCCAGGAGCACGCCCCTCATCGCGACTCCAGTTGGAACGTGAGCGCCTTCACGGTGCCGGGGCCGAGCCTCTCGTTGAGCCGCTCGCAGAGGGAGTCCGCCTGCCGGGTGAGGACCTGGGCCCACTCGGCGCTCTCCACGGAGATGACCAGTGTGGTGCCGTCAAGCTGGTGCGGACGGCTGTGCCTCGCGATGTTCTCTCCCGCCGCCGCGACCCAGAGCGGCATCAGCGAGGAGGCGCGGCCCGACTCTCCCGCCAGACGCGCCAGCACTCGGGGCAGCAGGCTCTCCAGGGTCTTCGGTTCGCTGCGCGCCATCGTCGGACGATTCTGGAACCCCTGGCGCCGGATGCCAACCCACACTTTTCCTGCCCGCCCGGCCGATTGCGTCCAGCGCCCCGGTTTCCGGCGTTCAATGAACGTGGGCCCGGCGCCATCCCGGTCGCGTCACGGCCCTTCCCCCTGTAAGGTCGGGGCAAGGCCGGTCCCCCTCGGAGTTCCCATGCGTCACATCCCCCTTCCGGTCCGGTCCCCCGGCCTCGTGCTCGCATGCCTGCTGGCGTGCGCCATGGGCTGCGGGATGTCCGACCTGGACGCGCCGTTCATCCAAGGCGGATGGGCGGACGATGCCTGCACGGTGGATCAGGACTGCGCGGATCCGGCGCTGTTCTTCTGCAACACGGCCCTGTCGCGCTGTGAGCCCGCGTGCCGCACGGACCTCGACTGCTCCGTGACGCGCCGGGGGGAGCTGAACGCCATCGCCGCGTGTGAGACGCAGGCGCTGGGCTGCCGCTGTGACGCCAGCCGCTGCGTCCCGGCCCTGTGCACCGGAGATGACGGCTGCGACGGCCTGGACGTGTGCCGCGACGGCGCCTGTCGTCCGCCCCCGCCGCCGTCCGCCGCCGTGGCGTGCCGTGTGGTCCCCGAGCGCGTCGTCGCGCCCGTGGGCACCGCCCTGCGCTTCGAGGCCTGGGTGACGGATGCTCGGGGCGAGCCGGTCGTCCCGCGCGACGGCCTCACCTGGTCCGCCGTGTCGGCGCTGGTGAAGGGCGGCGGCTCCGGTTCCGGGGCCACGTTCACGCTGGACTCGGCGGGCCTGGAGGTGGAGGCGGTGGAGGCCCGGGTGGGCACGGCCTCGTGCCGCGCGAGCGTCACCGTGCTGCCGCCGCACACGGCCGAGGGGCAGGTGCGGGTGGTGGTGACGGACGCGCTCACGGGCCACCCCGTCGAGGCGGCCTCGGTGGTGGTGGCGGACGCGCTGGGCAGCGCGACGGCGCGCGCGACGACGGACGCGCGGGGCGTGGCGGTGCTCGCGGGGCGGAGCGATTCGACGCTGTCCGTCTTCCACCCGGACTTCGGCTACCTCACGGTGGCGAACTACGACATGGGCGGCTCGCGCGACCTGCGGCTGCCCCTGCGCCGCAACCCGGTGGACCGCGTGGGCGGGGTGCGCGCCCGGTTCACCAACCTGGCGCCCGCGGTGACGAACGGGGCGCTGTCCCTGGGGATGGCGGGGCTGTCCGTGCCGGGGCTCCTGTCGCAGGCGGCCCCCGCGCAGGTGCAGGGCTCCGACCGGGCCGTGGACCTCACGCTGGGCGGAGCGATGCGCCAGTTCCAGGTGCCCGCCAACGTCTGGGTGAACGGGCTGGGGGCCCTCGCGCCCGAGTCCGTGGACGTGCCGGGCATCGCGGGCGTGTGCGACGCGGCGCTCGCGGACGTGGCGGATCCGGGCGCGGCCACGCGCGCGGGGGGCTGCGGCACGCGCACGCTCTGGGCCCTCACCGCGCAGGTGCTGGCCCGGGAGCTGCCGGCGGGGATGATGGAGCCGGGCACGGATCCGCTGCTGCTCCTGGCGCGCGCGCTGCCGCCGTCGGGGCGGTTCTCGTCCGCCGTGTCGCGCGACGTGCAGTTCGCCCTGCGTTCCCCCGACGCTGGGGAGCCGGCGGTCCAGGCGCCGCTCCTGCCGCTGGACTTCCGGCAGGTGCCGCTGGCCTTCCCGTTCGTGACCCGCGTCCCGCCGCTTCCGCGCTTCCGCGACGGCTACCTGGGGCGCGTCCTGGTGTTGGGCTCGGTGGCCGCTCCCGGACGCGGCACCGTGCCGCTGGGCCTGGGCGCCGCCGTCAACCTCAACCCGGTGGATCCGTACACGGACACGCAGCCGGGGCTCGCCGCGCCGGGCTTCGTGCGCGTGCGCATGGCGCCGGCCCATCACGGCCTGGAGGGCCAGGCGTACCGGCTGATCGCGCTCGCGTCGTCGGGGACGCTGGGCGGCGAGGAGCCCATGGGCCAGGCCACCAGCGCGGTGATGGCGCCCCTGGATGCGCCCCACTTCGATCCGGAGGGCACGGAGCCGGTGACCCTCGCGGACGCGTTCCTCGGCATCCCCGAGCGCGCCCGCTACAACCCCGACACGCTGCCGTGGCACGGCCTGCTGCCGCGCGAGTGGCGCATGGACACCACGGTGCCCGGGGCGACGCTCGTGCGCGCGACGTTCACCAACGCGGCGGGACGGCGCTGGACGGTGTGGGTGGATGGCCGCCGCTCCGTTACCGGCGTGCGCCTGCCCGTGCCGCCCTCGGGCCTGGAGGACCGCACGTTCCAGGGCGACACCGAGGGCTCGCGCGCGTCGCTGTCGGTGGAGGCGCTGGCCGTGGCCACGCCCGAGGGCAGGTCGCTGAACCTCTCCGCGCTGGCGGAGTCCGGGGGCCTGGCGCCCGAGCCGCTCGCCGCGGCGGTGCGCGCCGCGTCCACGCTGAACTACGGACGTCCCCAGGTGACGTGGCTGGAGCCCGCGGAGGACGCGTCGCTCGCGCGCGGCGCCACCGTGCGCGTGCGGGTGGACGGCTTCCGGGTGGGGAAGGAGAGCGCCAACGGCGACGAGGGGGCCGTGCTGCTCACCGTGCGTGGCGGCGGTCCGGACTGCGATGGCGCGCGGGTGCGCGGCGACACGGTCACACGGTCGGGCGAGGTGGCGCTCAGCCTGCCCGCCGCCTGCTCCGGGCCGGAGGTGACGCTGGTGGCGTCGCTGGTGGATCTGCTGGACCTGCCGCTGCGGCCCGCCGTCAGCGCCGCGCGCACGGTGCGGGTGCCCTGACGGGCCGGGGGGGCAGGGGGGCGCGACCTGGAGGGGCAACCCGGTCCGGCCGTGAATTCGCTTTCGCGAATTGCGCGGTGATACGTTTGCCTCCGTCATGGGCCAGAATGAGACGGTCGTCACCGTCATCTCGAAGATCTCCGAGCGCCCCGTCAACCTGGACGCGGCGCTGGTGGTCATCTACGGCCTGGATCTGGGACGCAAGTACGACCTGGCGCGTGAGGAGACGCTGATCGGCCGGTCGTCCAAGGCGGACATCCAGATTGATCAGGAAGCGGTGAGCCGCAACCACGCGCGCATCACCAACACCACCAAGGGCGTGCGCATCGAGGACCTGGGGTCCACCAACGGCACGTTCGTGAACGACGACGTCGCGGCGTCGGCGCGGTCGCTGCAGAACGGCGACCTGGTGAAGATTGGCCGCACCATCTTCAAGTTCATCGCGGGCGGCAACATCGAGGCGGCGTACCACGACGAGATCTACCGGCTGACCACGATGGACGGCCTGACGCAGATCTACAACCGCCGCTACTTCGACGAGCAGCTGGACCGGGAGATCTCCCGCAGCCGCCGCTACGAGCGCGTGCTGTCGCTGGTGATGTTCGACCTGGATCGCTTCAAGGAAGTGAACGACACCTACGGGCACCTCGCCGGGGACTCGGTGCTCAAGCAGCTGGCGTCCACCGTGCGCACGCGCATCCGGCGCGAGGACGTCTTCGCCCGCTACGGCGGCGAGGAGTTCGCGCTGCTCCTGCCGGAGATCCAGCTGACCGGCGCCCGTCAGCTCGCGGAGAAGGTGCGCAAGCTGGTGGAGCGGCAGCGCTTCGAGTTCGACAAGCAGGTCATCCCCGTCACGCTGTCGGTGGGCGTGGCCACGCTGGAGCCGCACCACCGCGAGCCCGCGGAGCTGGTGCGCGCCGCGGACGAGCACCTCTTCGAGGCGAAGAACCAGGGGCGCAACCGCGTCTGCGGCTGACGCCCCCGGCGTTTCTCCCGGGTGACCCGGAGGACCGCGGGGCCCTCAGCCCGCGAAGACGGAGCGGCGCTCGCGCAGCAGGGCCTGGAGCATGCGCTGGATGGACTCGCGGGTCAGCTCCGTGAGCCGCTGCACCTCGCCCAGGTCGTCCGCGGCCTCCGGGGGCAGGCCCTCCATGGACAGCGGCTCGCCGAAGCGGATGGTCCACTTGGCGGGCAGCGGGCCGGGCGCGGTGAGCGGCAGCGACGGGAACCCGAGGAAGCCTCCCGGGAGGCGGCCCAGCAGCGGGGACGTCTCCTCCGCGCCGACGATGGCCACCGGGACGATGGGCGCGCCCGTGCGCAGGGCCAGCTTCACGAAGCCGCCGCGGCCGAAGCGCTTGAGGCGGTAGCGCTCCGCGAACGGCTTGCTCGCGCCCTGGTAGCCCTCCGGGAAGACGACGAGCGGCCGGCGTTCGTCGAGCAGCCGCAGCGCGTTCTCCGGCGAGGCGCGCACGGCGCCCAGGCGGTTGAAGAGCGTGCCGAGCATGGGCGCGTGGAAGACCTGATCCTCCACGAGCCAGCGGGCCTCGAGCAGGTCCGGGCGCTCCCGCGCGAGCGCCTGCGCCATCACGAGCCCGTCGTAGGGCAGGGCGCCGGAGTGGTTGGCGACGAGGATGGCGGCGCCGCGCGGCACCTGATCCACGCCCTCCACGGAGACGCGCCAGTACTGCTCGTAGAGGAAGTCCAGGACGGGCTGGAGGTTCTCCACCAGCCCCGCGTCCTTGCCGTAGTCATCCAGCCGGCTGCCTCCGCCGGTGCCCAGGCTGGTGCGCACGGCCTCCATCAGGCCATGCATGGCCCCGACGGCGCGGCCCAGGCCATCGCTCGCGAGCGCCTGACCGGCGATCTCCTTCGCCAGGGAGAACATGCCCGCCGCGCGGCCCGCGAAGCCCGCGGCCGGCGCGGGTTCCTCCGGACGGTCGACGGCGGGCTGTTCCTGTTCCGGGGCCTCCTGGAAGGGCTCTTCCCCAGGGTCGCTCACGAGCGACAGCGGCCGGCGGCTGGGGGGCAGCTCGTCGTGGGACTCGTCGGGCAGCTCCACCTCCGGCTCCACGTCCGTCGGGGCCGCGCCCTCGATGATGGAGACGGAGATGTGCACGCCGTTCTCCTCGACGCGCTCCACGCCGCTGACGAAGTCATCCTCCTCGTCGGGGTCGGTCGGAGCGGCCATGCCTTCCGGGTCGCGGCTCCACGCGTCCGCGGTCCAGACCTCCTCGGTGATCTCCGGAGGGGGCACGTCCTTCGGGTCGCGCTGCCAGGCGTCGGCGGTCCAGACCTCGTCGGTCCCTTCGTCCTCGTCGAGGTCCCGGGCATCGCGGTCCTCTGCGGTGGACAGGGCGCGCTCCTCGGGGCCGGTGGCGTGGCGGTCCAGCACCTCGTCCACGGCGACGCCCGCGGTGGCCTCGGCCACCTGGGTCGCGACGGCGGCGGCGAGTTCCCGCTCGGGGGCGCTGCCGTTGTCGTCGTCCAGGACCTGCCGCACGGCGGACTCGGCCACCTCGGCGACGAGCTCCGTCGCGAGCACGCGCTCGATGTCGCGGTCCGGCCCCCGGCGTCCTTCGAAGACCTCGTCCACGGCCGTCTTCGCGGCGGCCTCCGCCGCGTCCGAGGCGATGGCCTCCGTCAGGGCGCGGTCCACCGTGCGCTCCCGCGGACGCGAGCCGTGCACCTCGTCCGCGAGGACCTGGGGCCGCGACGGCCCCAGCTCGGGAGAGGGCCCCGGCGTGGCGGGCTCGCGCAGCGAAGAGCGCTCCTCGCCGGAGGGATGCTGTCCCGCCGCGTGCTCGGCCTCGCGCGCGTCCTGCTCCTGCTTCACGCTGCCGTGCCCGTTCGTGCGCGCCTCGAACTTGTGGACCTTGGCGGCGGGCGTCTTCGGCGTCGCGGTGGCCTGCTTCGCCGCCGCGCCCTTGCCACCCTTGGGCGCCTTCGCCTGCGCGCCGGACTTCGTCGCTCCGCCCCGGGCGTTCTTCGCCTTGCCCGCTGGCTTCGCGCCCTTCGCGGACTTCGATGCCGCGGACTTCTTCGCGGCCTTCGAATCGGCCGCGTCGTCCTTCACCTCGCCCGTGCGAGGCGCGGCGCCCCGCTGGAAGGGATCATTCCCGAGGACACCCTTGGTCATGACTGGCTCCTTCTGAGCGCCGAGGCGGCGTCCCTGACGTGGTGGAGGGGCACGAACCCCAGCGCGGACTCAGCGCGCTCCCCGTCCGCGACCCAGGAGTAATGCATGTAGTCGAGCAGGGCCACCGGCAACGTGCCCGCTCCCACGACCCCGAGCGCGCGAAGTGCTCCACGAAACAACGGCCCGGGCAGGGGGAGCGGTCGCGCGCCCGCCTGGCGGATGAGCCCCGACAGGGGCAACACCCCGCGCCCCACGATGTTGAACTCCCCGGCCGCCTCCGCCCGGAGCGCCAGGTGCAGCGCCCGGCCCGCGTCCTCCTCGTGGAGGGCCTGCCACAGCGGGTCGAATCCCAGAAGCGTGGGCACCACGGCGTGCGACAGCAACCGCGTCACTGGATTGTCCAGGCTCCGGCCGAGCAGGGGGGCGAACCGCAACACCAGCGTGCGCGTGTCCGGGTGCCGCTCGCGGAAGGCCCGCACCTGGCCTTCGACCTCCACCTTGTCGTTCACGAACCGGCTGTGCGGACAGCCGAACAGCGGGGAGCCCTCGCGCAGGAGCGCCGGGTTGTTGCCCCGAGCGCCGTACGTCACCGTGAGCGACGGCACCACCAGCCGTGGCAGCCGGGCACGGCCCACCGCCGTCAGCACGTTCATCGTGCCGATGACCTCCAGCTCGTGCGCCAGCGGGCCGTTGAGGATGGGCCCGAAGAGGAACGCCAGGTGGAAGAGGGCGTCCACGGGGCGCTCGGTGAGCGCGTCCGTCAGCTCTGCTTCCGCGTCGTAGCGGGTGAGGTCCACGCGGTGGAACTCCACCTTGCTCGTCCCCTGGGGCTCCTTCGTGTCCAGCACGAGGATGCTCTCCACGTCGGGGTCCGCTTCCAGCCTCGGCAGGAGCAGCTTGCCGTAGTCGCCATTGGCGCCTGTCACCGCGATGCGCATCGGGCCCTTGCCTGCTCGGATCACTTCCATTCGCAGGGGCGGGTGTTAGCCCAGCCGTCCGGGAATGTCAGCCGAGCGCGCCAGTGATGTTCTGGACAACGTCCTCCAGTTCGCGGAGGGTGGCTGATCGCCATGTCCCGAATCGCGCGCCTGAGCGACGTGCTCATCAACAAGATCGCCGCCGGCGAGGTGGTGGAACGCCCCGCCTCCGTGGTGAAGGAGCTGTGCGAGAACTCGCTCGACGCGGGCGCGCGCACCGTGCGCGTGGAGCTGGAGGGCGGCGGCGTGGGCCGCATCACCATCTCCGACGACGGCCACGGCATGAGCCGCGAGGACGCCACGCTCTGCCTGGAGCGCCACGCCACCAGCAAGCTGCGCGAGCTGGACGACCTCTTCCACATCGACTCCATGGGGTTCCGGGGGGAGGCCATCCCCGCCATCGCGTCGGTGTCCCGCTTCACGCTGCACACCGCGGAGCCGGACGCGCACGAGGGCACGAAGGTCATGGTGGAGGGCGGCGGCCCGCCCACGGTGGAGGACGCGCCGCCCCGCGTGGGCACCGTCATCACCGTGGAGGACCTCTTCTTCAACGTGCCCGCGCGCCGCAAGTTCATGCGCCAGGGCGCCACCGAGCTCAAGCACTGCGAGGAGGCCGTGGTGCGCCTGGCGCTCGCGTACCCGGAGGTCGGCTTCTTCGCCTCGCACGAGGGCAACGAGCTGTTCTCGAGCCCGGTCAGCGAACATGATCCGCGCGAGCGGATCGCCGCGGCCCTGGGCCCCGCGTCCTTCCCGCACCTGTTCCCGGTGGAGGAGCGCCGGCTGGGCGTCGTCGTCACGGGCTACCTCGCGTCGCCGGAGTACACGCTGCCCAACGCGCGCGGGCTCTACACCTTCGTCAACCGCCGCTACATCCGCGACCGCGGCCTCATCAGCACCGTGCAGCGCGCGTTCCAGGACTTCCTGCCCGCGGGCCGCCAGCCGGTGGTGGTGCTGCACATCGACGTGGAGCCCCGCGCGGTGGACGTCAACGTGCACCCCCAGAAGATGGAGGTGCGCTTCGCGGACGCCCGGGGCGTGCAGGACGCCATCAGCGCCGCCCTCTCTCGCGTGCTGCGCGCGGCCCCCTGGCTGGGCACGCCCGAGCAGCAGGCCGCGAACCCCCAGCCCCGCGACGCCGCGCACTACGCGCACGCCGTGGAGCGCTTCCTCACCCGCGCGCAGGAGGCCACCTGGGGCGCGCCGCTGCCCACCGCGATGGACGCACCGGGAGGCCCGGGCGGTTCCATGCCCGCGCGCCCGCTGACGCCGTCCTACTTCTCGCCGAATGGCGGCGCGCAGGGCAGTGCGTTCCCCGGTCCGTTCCAGGGCCCGCAGGTGCCGGGCCGCTCGCCCGCGTTCGGCGAGGCCCAGCCGCAGCTCAACGAGGCGCCGCCCCCGGGTTACTTCGCGGCGCTGCGCCCCATGGGCCTCCTGGGCAGCCGCTTCCACGTCTGCGAGGGCCCTGGCGGCACGCTGGTGGTGCTGGATCCGCACGCCGCGCTGGAGCGTGCGCGCCTCACCGCGTACCTGCGCCGGCTGGACGACGACACGAAGGCGCCGCCGCCGTCGCTGTTCGGCACCACGGTGGACCTGTCACTCGCCGCGGTGAAGGCGCTGGTGGACGGCCGCGAGGCGCTGCTCAAGCTGGGCGTGGACGTGGAGCCCTTCGGCGGCACCGCGCTCGCGCTCAAGTCGGTGCCCCCGGGCCTGGAGGGCGTGGACCCTCGCGCGCTCCTGGAGGCCCTGTCGCGCGCGCTGCCTCCGCGCAGCGCTCCGCTGGACGTCACGAGCCTCGCGGAGGCCGTGCGCGTGATGGCCTGTCACGCCGCTCGCCGCGCGTCCTCGTCGCCGCTCACCGACGCGCAGCTGCGCGCGCTGCTGGGGGAGCTGGACCGCGCGGACTTCACGCCACCGTGCACGCACGGCACGGTGGTGGTGCTGGAGATGCCGCTCCTGGAGCTGGAGCGGCGCGCGCGCTGACGGCTCAGGCCCTGGCCTTCGCCTCGACCTGCGCGCGCAGTTCCTCCTCCTTCGCGCGCAGCTCGCCCGTGGGGTCGCTGGGCGCGAAGTCCTCCGCGGAGGCCACCTGGCGCACCTCCACCTGGCCGTCCTTGAAGGGGATGCGGCGGGCCCAGGCGATGGCCTCCTCGCGCGACTTCACCTCGATGATCCAGAAGCCGGAGACCAGCTCCTTCGTCTCCGTGAAGGGGCCGTCCGTCACCGTGGCGCCCTTGGCGGAGAACGTCACGCGGGCGCCCCTGGTGCTGGGGTGGAGCCCTTCGCCCGCGAGCAGGATGCCGGCCTTCACCAGCTCCTCGTTGTACTTGCCCATCGTGGTCAGCTCCTCCGTCGTGGGAAGCCGGCCGGTCTCGCTTTCGGGGGTCGCCTTGACGAGCATCATGAAGCGCATGGGGGTCTCCTGGAACGTCGGGTTCAACGTCGGTTTCAAAAGGGCGACGAATGGTAGGCCGCCAAATCGACACGGCGGGGAACGAACCGGAAAGTTGACGCGGCAGGGCCCCCGGCTACGGTGTGCGACACGCCTGTAGCACCGGGCCGTGTGCGCCCGTGCCGGCAGAAAGCCCCGGGTTCCGCGCCTTGATGCTCCGCCGTCTGCCGCTCCTCCTCGCCCTCGCCGCAGCGCCCGTCCTCGCCCAGGACGAGGACCTGGGCGGGGAGCGCGCCCCCACCGACCTGGACGGCGTGGGCCGCATCACCGTGCTCGCCGGCTACCGGCTCACGTCCAACGGCACGCTGAACGACGCCTGGTATGGCGCCAAGGGGCCAGGCAACGGCCTGGAGCGCGCGTCGGACTCCACGGGGGCGCCCTTCGGCGTGGCCACGTTCGCGTACGCGATGTCGGACCTGGTGGAGGTGGGCATCGACCTCTTCGGCAGCGCCCAGAATCTGCGCCTGAGCGAGCCTGTCGACGGGGGCGCCGTGTCCCGCAAGGTCAGCACCACCAGCTACGGCGCGCTCATCGGGCTGCGCTTCCAGGGCGTGCTGGACATCGGGCCGCAGGGGCTGGTGCCCTTCGCGGGCCTGCTCACGGGGCCCACGGTCATCTCCTCGAAGCGCGAGGGCTCGGCGCTCCAGGAGAAGGTCACCCAGGCCTGGGTGGGCTCGCTTGGCGCCACGCTCCGCCTGTCCGCGAAGTGGGGCCTTACCGCCGAATACCGCTTCACGTTCCTGCGCGGCCCCGTGGAGTCCCCGGACGCGGCGAAGTGGGCGGGGCCCTTCAGCTTCAGCCACGGCGGCAGCGGGTTCGCGCTCGGTGTGACCTATGCGTTCCCTCCGGATCCGTCCCGGCCGGTGAGCCACTTCTAGCGTCGTGGAAAGTTCCAACGCGAGAGCAGGCGAGCGGTAACGAAGCGGGGAGTCCGGGGAATGGTGTGCACGGCGGGCTCTGTTGGGGAGCGACAAAAGAACCCGCCCCTCATCCCGGAGAGTCCCCTAGCATGCGTGAGTCGGCCGAAGTCATTTCCGGTCCCAGGAAGATGTCCATGCCCCCCTCTGAACAGCCGAAGACTGACGTCGAGAAGGAACTCTCCGAGCTCCGCCGCGAGGTCATCGAGTCGCGCAACCTCGTCATCAAGACGGACAACCTGCTGAAGAACCTCCACGCGGAGGTGAAGGCGGTTGGCAAGCGTCACGAGGACTTCCAGAAGCGGCAGTGGCTCTCCTCGGCGGTGGCCTACGCGCTCTTCGCGGTGCTGGCGGTCGGTGGCGCGGTCCTGGTGAACGGCGCGCGCAGCTCCAGCAACACCAACGAGCGCGAGCGGCTGGAGAAGCAGGTGGCGGACCTCTCCGGGCAGCTGGAGAAGCAGCGCGCGGACACCACCGCGCACCTGACGTCCCAGCGCGCCGCGGGTGAGGTCTACAAGATGATGACCACGCTGCCGGGTGACGAGCGCCTCAAGGGCATCGACGCGCTGGTGAAGCTGGACACGTCGAAGCTGTCCTCGCTGGAGCGCCAGGCCCTCAACGACCGCGCCGCCATCCTGCGCCGCGAGACGGGCGACGCCGCCCTGGAGCGCGGGAAGATCGCCTTCCGCAAGAACGAGATGCCCGCCGTGGTGGAGAACCTGTCGCGCTTCCTGGCCATGAACCCGCAGGAGGCCGACGCGCTGGACGCGTCCTTCTTCCTGGGCACCGCCTACAACCAGCTGCGTCAGCACGACAAGGCCGTGCCGCTGCTGGCCCGCTTCGTGGAAGGCGACAAGAAGTCCAAGACGCGCGACTACGCCATGCTGCTGCTCGCCCAGTCGTACCAGGAGACGGGCGCGTTCGATAAGGCGGCGGACACGGTGCGCGACGCGCTGGCCACGTACCCGGCCACCCAGTACCTGTCGCAGTTCCGCGGCCGCCTGAGCTCCGCGAAGCGCGCCGCCTCCGGTGGCACCGACGCCGCCGCGCTGCCCGCCGCCGCGCCGGCTGGCGCGCCGCAGGCCACCCCGGCCGTGCAGACGGCCCCCGCGGGCCAGTAGTCCCCGGAAGCCCGCCGCCGTCCGGTGCCTTTGCGCTTCCGGACGGTGTGCAAGGGAAGGATTGCCACCCGGGGTCCAGGGTCGTAAGACCTGGGCCCCGTGTCCGCTCCCGACCCTCGGAAAGACCCCCGCTTCCGCACCTACCGTGGCGCCGCGTACGGGGTCCACATCACGCTGGCCACGCTGTTCTCGCTGTGGATGATCTGGAACGTGGGGCACTCCGTCGCGGCGATGACGCCCGAGCGGCCCCCGGCCGTGACTCCGCCCCTCACCGTGCGCGAGTGCCTGGACGCCGCGGACGCGCACTGGAAGGACCTGGAGGCCGAGCGCGAGAAGCTCGTGCACGTCCTCCCCGCCCGCAAGGTCGACCAGGAGTGGATGCGCTTCCGCACCGACTGGCTGACGCGCGTGCGCAAGTCCGAGTCTGAGTGCGCCCTGGAGTCGAGGGACCCGACGCGCGTGGAGCTGCGCAAGGTGTACCGCCACCTCACGCGGGTGCAGGACCTCTACACCATCCACGCGGTGCAGTACGCGGGCGAGGTGGGCGGCGCGGTGGACGCGCTGCACGCCGCCTTCGACACCGCGCGCCGCATGGACAGCGGCCGCTAGGCCGCCCGCGTTCAGCGCGTGGGCAGCACGGTGGAGTAGCGCCCCGTGCTGTCGGACACCGTCTGCGCCAGCAGGATGGAGTCCGGCCGTCCCGCCACCGTCACCACGCGGAAGAAGCGCACGGACGCGTTCGCCGCGACGCCGTCCGGCGCCACCGCTGGGTCCGGGGGCAGGGTGATGCGGCCGCTCAACGAACGGCCCCGCGACAGGGTGAACGCCGCCAGCTCCAGCGGCGCCGTGTCGTCGGCGCCCGCCGGCACGGTGACGAAGCGGCTGACGCGCGGCAGGTTCTCCCCGGGCAGGAAGTCCAGCCGGTACTCGCCCGGGTCCAGGGCCAGCTCGAAGCGGCCCTCGCTGTTGGTGGTGAGGGGGGACTCGAAGCCCACGGGCGGCTGCGGCCAGCCGGTGAGGGCGCCCACCGGCTCCACCACGATGCGCACGCCCGACGCGGGGCCCGTGCCCTCCGGGTTCTTCACGCTGCCGACGACGCCCCTGCGCGCCGGGCACGTCACGTCCGGCAGCGCCGTGTCCACCTGCGCCACCGCCACCGGCTGGAGCGTCAGGCGCGAGGGCGAGCCCGGCGGGGGGACCACGACGAGCGTGAGCGTGGAGTCCTCGGCGGCGGGCAGCGACAGGAGCTGATAGCGCCCCTGGGCGTCCGTCAGCACCGGCTGGCCCTGGAACGTGCCGCCGCCGGCCACGCGGCCCTGGAGCGCCACGCGCGCGCCGGCCATGGGGGTCTGTCCGTCCGTCTCCAGTACGCGGCCCTCCACGCGCACGGCCGCTCCGGGGTCCCCCAGCTCCAGCGGGGAGGAGGGGATGCGGGACGGCTCCACCACGAAGGTCTTCCAGGGCATCAGGTCCCCGGCGCTCACGGGGGTCGCGCGCAGGAGCACCGTGTCGCGCGAGGCGTCCTCCACGCTGAGCGCCAGCTGGAACGCGCCCGTGTCGCGGGCCACGCGGGCGCGCTGGGACAGCGGGCGCAGCAACTCATCCAGCGCCTGCACCTCCATGTCCGCGGCCACCTTCCGCGAGCCCTGGAGCACCAGCGTCCCCGCGAGCGTCACGACGCGCGAGGCGGTGGGCAGGTCGAACGTCACCGTGCCGCCCGTGGCGGGGTCCACGGAGGCGGTGCGCGACAGCGGCGGCAGCGCGGTGTCCAGCGGCGTGAGCGTCACCGTGTAGTCGCCGCTGCCCACGGGCAGCGCCCATGCGCCGTCGTCCGGGGTGAGTGTCGTCTCGTAGCGCCGCGCGACGCCCGGGATGAGGCGGCTCTCCCCCGTGGCGAGCAGGTGGACGGGGGCGCGGTAGGGGACGGGGGCCGTGCCGCCATCCGCCGTGGCGGCGGCGCCTCGCGACACCTCGCCGCGCAGGCGCACGGGGCTGAACAGCTCCAGGTTCTGCTCCGGCCGCAGCCGGTCCACCGGGAAGTCCTGCGCGAGCAGGCCCGCCTTGGGCAGGGGCTGCACCTCCACGACGATGTCGCCGCCGGGGTTGCCGCAGCCGTCCACGAAGCACACCTGGCCCGCGGCGCACTCCGCGTCGGAGCGGCACACCAGCTGGGGCGGTGGCGGTTCGTCCTCCAGGAACGCGCACCCGGCCCCGGTCAGCCCGAGCGCCAGCGCCAGGGCCCCGAGCGCGCGCCTCACTGGCAGTCCCCCGCCACCGTGTTCACCACCCACGAGTAGGAGGTGACGAAGCCCGGGTTCTTCACCACGCCGCCGTCCGCGAGGAAGACCTCCTCCGGTGGATCCGGCTGGCGGTTGGTGAGGTGCCGGTCCGTCACGAGCGCCTCCACCAGGTGGATGCCCGGCGGGGCCAGCGGGTTGTTGGCCGAGCGCAGGTCCATGCGCAGGGTGCCGCGGTCGTCGCGCCGGGGCTGGCCGGTGTTGGCGAGGACGATCTGCCGGTAGAAGCCCGTGGGGTTGGACGGGTTGTAGTCCACGTACCACTCCACGGTGATGCGGTCGTCGACGTCCAGGTCCTCCACCACCACGTTGAAGTCCTGCGTGCAGCTGCCCACGCCGAAGGCGCGGAGGATGCGCTCGGAGGGCTCCACCTGCTCCTCCAGGACGCGCGGCGGCCGGTTGCGGAACTGGGGCACGCTCTCCAGCAGCGCCTCGTCCTGGGGGATGAGGCAGCCGGAACCCGCCGCGAGGGCCGCCAGTCCCAGCGCCGCCACGAGCGGCTGGAGGATGCCCCGGGACTGTCGCGGCGCGTGGCGGTGCATGGCGTGGCTTTGAGGGAACCCTATAGCAGTTCCTCGGTCTCGTCCGGGGGAAGGGGGCCGCCCGTCTTCTCCGCCTCCAGCTTCTCCAGGTGGCGGAAGATGGTGCGCGGGTCGACGCCCAGGTCCTTGGCCGTCTTGGTGCGGTTGCCGTTGTTCCGGGCGAGCACCTCGTTGATGTAGCGCTTCTGGAACTCCTCCTTCGCCTGGAGCAACGGCATGATGGGCTCCAGGTTCTCCGGCTTGAGGTCCAGGTCGTCCGCGCCGAGCAGCGGCTTGTCCGCCAGCACCACCGCCTTCTTCAGGCGGTTCTCCAGCTCGCGGATGTTGCCCGGCCAGCCGTACTTCTTCATGGACACGGCGGCCGCGGGCGTGAAGCCGCGCGCCTTGGAGTTGAACTCGCGCGCGTACTTCTGGAGGAAGAAGCGGCCCAGGACGATGACGTCCTCGCCGCGCTCGCGCAGGGGCGGCAGCTTCACGGTGACGACGTTGAGGCGGTAGTAGAGGTCCTCGCGGAAGGTGTTCCGCTTCACCTCCTCTTCCAGGATCTTGTTCGTCGCGGCCACCACGCGGATGTCCACCGGCTCGCCGCGGTTCTCGCCGACCTTGTAGACGACCTTGTCCTGGAGTGCGCGCAGGAGCTTCACTTGGAGCTGGAGCGGCATCTCGCCGATCTCGTCCAGGAACAGCGTGCCGCCGATGGCCGCCTGGAACTTGCCGGGCCGCGTGGCCACCGCGCCGGTGAAGGCGCCCTTGGCGTGGCCGAACAGCTCGCTCTCCAGCAGGTTCTCCGGGATGGCGCCGCAGTTCACCGTGATGAACGGGCCCTTGGTGCGCGGCGAGCGGCGGTGGATCTCCCGGGCAATCAGCTCCTTGCCCGTGCCCGTCTCACCCGTGATCAGCACGGAGATGTCCGTGGGGGCGATCTTGTCCAGGCGCTTGTACACGTCCCGCATGCCCTGGCACGAGCCCACGATGTCGCCGTAGCGCTGGTCCTCCAGCTTGCGGCGCAGCTCCGTGTTGTCCAGCTTGAGGTCGTTCACCAGCAGCGCGTTCTGCAAGAGCAGGGACGCCTGCGCCGCGAACACGGTGAGCATGTCCAGGCTCTTGGGCTCGAAGCGGTTCACCAGCCGGTCGTTGCCCACGTAGAGCACGCCGAACAGGTCGCCCTTGTGCATGACGGGCACGCACATGACGGAGTGGACCTTGAGGTTCACCACGGACTCGCTGGCCTTGAACTCCGGCGCGTCCAGCGCGTCCGCGACGATGATGGCCTTCTGGTCCTTCACCACCTTGGAGATGATGGAGTCGGACAGCTTCTCCACCGCGTCCTCGATGTTCTCCCGGGCCACGTTGCGCGCGGCCTTCACGCGCGGCTCGCCGCTCTCCATCAGGATGAGGAAGCCCTTGTCGGCGCGAGTCACCTCGATGGCCTCGTCCAGCAGGCTCTCCAGGATGCGGTCCACGTCGTAGCTGCCGAAGAGCCGCTCGCTGAACGCGGTGAGCCGCTTGAGCAGCACCAGCTCCCGGCCCACCACGCCGGGCAGCTCCGCGGTGTGCGAATCCGACGAGGCCGTGGCGGCGGAGGGGAGCGTCACCTCGCGCTCCGGCACCTCGCGGCGGATGGGTTCGCGGGGGGCGTCCTCGCGGGAGAAGGTCAGCTCGGTGCCGCCGACCTTGACCACGTCGCCGGTGGACAGCGCGTGGTTGTCGCGGCGCTTGCCGTTGACGTGGAAGGTGGCGCCCAGGCTGCCCACTTCGTAGCGGGTGCCGTCGAAGGTGACGTGCAGGGCGCTGGCGGGAACGCCGGCGTCCTCCAGGGGCACGTCGTTGTCGGATCCCCGCCCCAGGCTGGTGATGCGCTTGAGCAGGGAGACCGTGCGGACCTTTCCATCGGGGGTGCGGACGGTGAGGCTGGCCATGGGCGGACTTTGGGTTTCTGGGGCTAGAACGTGAGGGAGAAGCCGGCGCCCAGCCCACCATGGGTGGAGTACAGCCGCACGCGCGGCGGCGCGGCCTGGGAGACGGTGGGAGAGGGCTTCGGTTCGGGGCGGGACTCCACGGTGGTGCTCGTCACCACCTGGTCCTCGTGGTGGTAGACGGCGTCCACCACGCCCAGGGTGTAGACGGTGTAGAAGCCGGTGGCGGAGGCGAGCTTGAGCAGCTGCCAGGTGTCCGCCTGCCGCGCGCGGTCCGTGGGGATGTAGCGCACCGGGATGGACGCGCGGCCGTCCTCGTCCAGCACGTTGTCGATGTTCACGAACCGCTCCTCGAAGAGCGAGTCGTACGCGAAGAACGCGATGATGCTGGTGATGGCCAGGGCGCCTTCGGTGGCGGCGAAGACGATGCCCATGCTGTTGCGGCCCTGCTGGAACTGGCCGGCGCCGAAGGGGACGAAGTTGACCAGGAAGTTGCGCTTCTCCACGGTGCGCACGGTGACCTGGCGGGCCAGCTCCTCCGCGCGGCGGCGCTGCGTCTCCAGGGCGACGCGCTCCTGTTCACGGCGCTCCTGTTCGGCCTTCTCTCGCTCCAGGCGCAGGCGCTGTTCCTGGCGGAGGAACTCGCGCTCGCCGGCCATCTGGTTCTTCAGGTCCTCGAAGTAGGCGACGGCCGGGGGCGGGACGACGAAGGGGTCCAGGCTGAAGTCGGGGTCCAGCCGGAGCACGGCGCGCAGGTGGCGCTCGGCCTCGTCGGTCTTGTTGAGGTTGAAGGCGGACAGGCCCGCGAGCTTGTGCAGCTCCACCAGGTCCTCTTCGGGCAGGTCGCCGCGGTCGATGCGCTGGCCGGCGCGCTCCAGCACCTCGGCGTACTTGCCGTATTCGAAGGACGAGCGCAGGGCCGCGACCTCCGGATCCGCGCCGTTGGGCACCTGGGCGCGCGCGGACGCGGGGCCGAGCAGGGCCAGGAGGAGGGTGACGAGAAGCAGCGGGCCGCGGCTCATTCGGGCGCCAGGCTCCCGCGCAGGGTGGTGGGCTTGCCGGGCTCCAGCAGGACGACGCGCTTCTCCGTCTTGTAGCCGGGGGAGGAGATCTCCACCTCCACGCGGTGCTGGAAGCTGGCGGGGCCCCGGGGGGAGCGGATGTCGAAGGGGCGCTGGAGGCTGTCGTGCGCGGTGCGCTCGGTATCGCCCACGCGCACGGTGGCGTCCGGCGGCTGGTAGTCGAGGGCGAGCTGCGAGGACTTGAGCAGGGCGCGCAGGCGGAAGACGTTCTCTCCGTCGGGCTTCACGTCGATGGTCTCCGTGGCGTCCTCGCAGTAGCCGCAGGAGACGGTGATGGTGTGCGGGCCCGGCGTCAGGTGCACGTCGTGCTGCGCCAGCTGCTGCGTGCCCGCGGGGCCGTCGTCCACGCGGATGGAGCCGTAGGGGCGCACGAGGATGGACACGGGGAGCCGGCCGCCGCGCGCGGGCTTCGGGTCCTCCCGCGGGTCGAGGCTCGCGACCATCGTGGGGCGCGACGTGCGATCCGTGGAGGAGGGGAGGCGCGGGTTGGTGTCGGGGGGCGCGATGGCGTCGCGGCCGGGAGTGCCCGTGCCACCCGTGCCCTGTGCGCCGGTGGGGCGTGAGCCGGTGGGCGTGGCCGGGGCATCGCCCGTGCCCTGCGTGCCGTTGGGAGCGCCCGCGATCTGCGCGCCGTTGGGGCTGCCCGTACCTTGCGCGCCGCTGCCCTGCGTTCCGTTGGTGCCGTCCGTGCCGTTGAGAGCGCCCGTGACTTGCGCATCGTTGGGCGCGCCCGTCGTTCCGCCCGTGCCCTGTGTGCCGGCGGCTCCAGCGGTGCCAGCCGGAAGCCGCGGACCCGTGGCCGTGCCGTCGGCGGCCTTCGTGCCCTCGGCTCGCGGACCCACGGTCTCCACCTTCGGCGTTTCGGTCTCGGCCGCGTTCATCCGGTACAGCTGCCAGCCGCCCAGCCCCAGTGCGAGCGCCACGCCCGCTCCGATGCCCGCGCGGATGCCGCGCCTGCGCCACGTGCGCCGCCGCTGCTGACGCTGGAGGCCCTTCAGCAACCCCAGCGCCCGCTCGTTCGTCGCGTCCAGCGCGAGCACGTGGTTGAGGCACGCCAACGCGCGCGGCGTCCGCTTCTCCGCCAGTTGCCGCTCGCCGCGCTCCAGCAGCGCCGCGACGATGCGCTGGCGCGCGAGCCGCTGGTACGACGGTGGATCCGCGAAGAAGGAGATCAGCTCCTCGCCCACGCGCGGGAACCCCAGCCCCGCGAGCGCATCCGCCAGCGCGTCGCGCAGCTTCCCCGCGTTGGGGTAGCGCCGCGCCGGGTCGCGCTGGAGGCACGTCGCGCAGATCTCCGCCAGCTCGTCCGACAGCGCCGGCACGCGGCGGCGCGGGTCCTCATAGGCCCCGTCCAGGATGCGCTTCAGCGTCGCCGTGGTGTTCGACGCGGTGAAGGGCAGCCGGCCCGTCATCAGCGCGTAGAACATGATCCCCAGGCTGAAGACGTCCGCCTCCGGTCCGGCCTCCAGGCCCTCGATGATCTCCGGCGACATGTGCGCGGGCGAACCCACCAGCGCGCCCGTCACCGTCATCCGGTCCTCGATGTCGAGCAGCCGCGCGATGCCGAAGTCCATGAGCTTGAGGACCCCGTCCTCGCGCACCATGACGTTCTCCGGCTTCAGATCGCGGTGGATGACGCCCGCCTCGTGCGCGTGCGCCAGCGCCGCCGCCAGCTCGTGGATGATCATCGCCGCCAGCTCCGGCGGCTCCAGCGGGCCTTCATCCAGGTACGTCTTGAGCGTCCGGCCGCGGATGTACTCGGTGACGATGAAGGCGTCGTGCGCCTCCGCCGAGGAGAAGTCGAACACCTCCAGGATGTTGGGGTGGTGCAGCTTCGCCACCGCGCGGGCCTCGCGCGCGAGCCGCCGCCGCGACTCGTCCTTGCCGGCCAGGTGCGGGTGCAGCACCTTCACCGCGACCTCGCGGTCCAGGGCCGTGTCCAGGCCCTTGTACACGACGCTCATGCCCCCGGAGCCCAGCTCCTCCAGGATGCGATAGCGACCGATATGGCGGCCGACGAGCGTCATGGTGTGGGCGCGCGCGCTCCCCTCAGTCCCCGAACCCGATGCCCATGCTCCGCGCGAACCGCACCAGCTCCCCTTGCGGATCCACCCGTCGCTCCTTGCGAGACTCGCTCAGCGGCACGCTGACGATCTCATTGCTCCTGAGCGCCACCATGTGGCCCCAGTCTCCATCCCGCACCAGGTCCAGCACCTTGCAGCCGTAGCGCGTGGCCAGCAGGCGGTCCGCGGCGCTCGGGCTGCCGCCGCGCTGCAGGTGCCCCAGCACGGTGACGCGGATCTCCGCCTCGATGTGGCTCGCGAGCAGATCCGCGCACACCTTGCCGGAGCCCCCCAGCCGCACCACGCCCCGGCCCGGGATGTCCGTGGCCTCCGCGAGCACGGACAGCGCGCCGCCCTCCGGATACGCGCCTTCGGAGATGGCGATGATGGAGAAGCTGCGCCGCCGCGTGGCCCGCCGCTTCAGCGTGTCCAGCAGGGACGTCACCCGGTACGGGATCTCCGGGATGAGGATGAGGTCCGCGCCGCCCGCGATGCCGCTGTCCAGCGTGAGGAAGCCCGCGTGCCGGCCCATGATCTCCACCACCATCACGCGGTCGTGCGACTCCGCCGTGGAGTGCAGCCGGTCCAGCGCCTCCGTGACGATGAGCCGGGCGGTGTCGAAGCCAAACGTCTGGTCCGTGCCGGACAGGTCGTTGTCGATGGTCTTCGGACACCCGACGACCTTCAACCCCTTGGCCGCCAGCTGGGACGCGATGCTCAGCGTGCCGTCCCCGCCAATGGCCACCAGCCCGTCCAGCCGCAACTCCTGGCAGCGGCGCAGGACCTGATCCGACACGTCCCGCTCCACCCAGCCCGTGCCCTCACGCACCGGGTAGGAGAACGGGTTCGCCTTGTTGGACGTGCCCAGGATGGTGCCGCCCTTGGGCAGGATGCCGCGCGTGTCCTCCACCCCGAGCGGGCGGACGAGCTCCGGCTCCACCAGCCCCATGTAGCCGTTCTCGATGCCCACGAACGAATGGCCGAACTCGTACACGCCCCGGCGGACGAGGCCACGGATGAGCGCGTTGAGCCCCGGGCAATCACCACCACCGGTGAGGACGCCGAGTCGTAGAGGTCGAGCCATAGGGACGAGGAAAGTCGGACGCGGGTGTCAGTAGGAGCGGGCGACACTATGACAGCAACGTCGGTGCGGATTGTAGGTGCCGCCCCAGGGGGGTGCAACGCATCAATCAGCTGTCACGTCGGATCCGCGCTCGCAAGGACGCGGGGGCGACCCCTCAGTCGCGCTTGAGGCGACGCCGGGAGGCCAGCCGGTCCAGGAGGGCCTGGAGCCGGTCCTCCTTCTGCGCGGGAAGGGCCCGGTCCGTGGGGGACTGCACGGGCATCTCGCGGGCCATCCGGTACAGCTCCGCCAGCCGCTCCTGTACCAGCTCGTTGCCGGGGCGCTCCTGCAGCGCCCGGCGGTACGCGGCGGCGGCGCCCACGTAGTCACCCAGCGTGAAGAGGCGCTCGCCCTCCTGCATGGGCGAGGGCGGGCCCAGCGGCAGTCGCTGGGGCTCGCGGACGCGATTCTTCAGGTGCTGCAGCTCCTCCGGCTGGAGGCTGTCGCGCAGGTGGGCCAGCTTGGTGGCCAGCGCCTCCTCGCGCGGGAAGGCGGCGAGCAGGTGCTCGAAGAGCTCGAACGCCTCCGCGAGTTCGCCCCGGCGCAGGGCGCGGTCGGCACGTGCTTCCATGTCGGCCCGGACGGCAGGGGTCATCTCGCGCGGGAGAGTAACTGTTGCCCGCCCGGGATGTCACACGCGGAAACAGGAGCGCTCGGCGGGCCGCATGCCCCGGGGCCACGAAGGGGTCCGGGACTTCCCGTGCTTCGCGCTATCCTTCCGTCCCGTGCTCCTGCCCGTGCTCACCGGTGTGTGGCTGTCGCTGTCCGGCGCGCTGGGCACGGAGCTGCGGCGGGACGGCTACAGCTTCCGGCCGCCGGACACGTTCCGCATGTCGCGCTGGGAGCGCTACGCGGGCTCGCAGGCGGGCGCGGTGTCGGAGGATGGCGTGCGCACGCGCGCCCTGTCCGCGGCGCTGGCGGACGGGGAGGGGCCGGAGGCGGCCACGTTCCTCATCGCCGTGGTGGAGGGGGGCTTCTCCGCCAGCCCCTCGGAGCGCGACGCGTTCGCCACCGCCGTGATGCAGCACTTCCAGCGCGAGCTGGGCGTGGCGCTGACGCCGGAGCGGGTGGACCGCGTGGGCGGGCCGGTGCCCCGGGTGGAGGTGCTGGGCACGCTGCGCGAGGCGGGGCAGGTGCGCACCGTGCTGGTGGCGGGCCTGGCCTCCGAGGGACGCCACGCCGTGGTGACGGTCAGCGCGCCGGCCGACCGCTGGGACGCCATGGCCCCGCGGGTGCGCGCCTCGCTGGAGACCTTCCGCATGGAGGCCCCGGTGGCGGGCGTCGTGTCCCGGCGGCTCGCGGGAGCGCTGGCGGGCACCCTGGCCGGGGCCCTGCTGGTGTCGTACGCGGCCTGGCGCCGCCGCCGGCAGGGGGAGGGGCCAGCCGCTTCGTAGCGGGGCCCGACAGCAGGGCGACGGCGTCCCCGGTGGGGCTCGCGCTGGGATACGGTGCCGCCGCCCATGTTCTCCTTCCTCCTTGTCGCCGTGCTCGCGCAGGGTCCCGTGGCACCTCCGGAGCCTCTGGCGGCGCCTTCGGCGTCCCCGGCCCCGCCGGTCCTCCCGGCGCCAGACGCTGGCGTCGCGGACGCGGTGGTGCCGCCCCTGCCGGTGGCCTCGCTGCCCCCGGCCACGCACGAGCTGTTCCGCCGCATCCAGGGGCGCGTCGCGCAGGTGCGCATCATCGAGCGCCGCTCCGGCACGAAGTCCTCCATCGGCTCCGCGTTCTTCGTGAGCGCGAAGGGCCACGCCCTCACGAACTACCACGTCGTCTCCGACCTGGTGCTCCACCCGGAGGACTACACCGCGGAGCTGGACCGGGGCGACGCGACGGTGCCGGTGCGCCTGCTCGCGGTGGACGTGGTCAGCGACCTGGCCGTCATCCAGGTGGACGCCCCCGTCAGCGACTACTTCAAGCTGGAGGAGCACGAACCGCCGCAGGGCACGCGCCTGTTCGCCATGGGCAACCCGCGCGACCTGGGCACCACCATCGTGGAGGGCACCTACAACGGCCTCGTGCGCGACGCCCTCTACGAGCGCGTGCACTTCACCGGCGCCATCAACCCCGGCATGAGCGGCGGGCCCACGCTCAGCGGCGAGGGCGGTGTCGTGGGCGTCAACGTGGCCACCATGGGCAACCAGGTGGGCTTCCTCGTGCCGGTGGCGCGTGCGCGGACGCTGCTGGACCGGGCGCTGGCGCAGGAGGCTCCCCCGGACTCCGCCGCGCTGATGACGTCCGTGCAGGAGCAGCTGCTGGCCAACCAGCAGCGCATCACCGACCGGCTGATGGCCACGGACCTGCCGAAGCAGGCGCTGGGCGGCTACCGCGTCCCGGGCCGCTGGAGCCCGTTCCTCAAGTGCTGGGGCGACACGCCGCATGATCCGGAGACGCCCTACACGGTGACGAGCTACCAGTGCTCCTCCGAGGAGGACATCTTCCTGTCCTCCAGCCACCGCACGGGCGTGGTGGCCTACCTGCACCAGCACGTGGAGAGCCAGAAGCTGGGCGCGATGCGCTTCTCCGCGCTCTACAGCACGCTCTTCTCCCAGGACCCGGACGCGGTGGAGGCCACGCGCGAGGACGTCACCAACTTCCGCTGCAAGTCGGAGTTCGTGGACGTGAACGGCCTCACGGTGCGCGCCGCGCTCTGCCTGCGCGCCTACCGCCGCTTCCCGGGCCTCTACGACCTGGTGCTGCGCGCGGCCACGCTGAACGCGGCCACGCACGGCGTGGACACCAGCCTCACGCTGGGCGGCTTCTCCGCGGAGAACGCTCGCAAGCTGGCGCGCCGCTACCTGGAGGGCCTGTCGTGGACGAAGTGATCTTCCTGGAGGTGCTGGAAGGGGACGCCGTCCAGTCCCGCCACCGGCTGGACAGGCTGCCGGTGACGGTGGGGCGCGGCTACGCCAACGACGTCATCCTGGACGACCCGAAGGTCTCCGCGCAGCACCTGCGCCTGGAGCGGCGCGAGGACGGCGCGGTGGTGCTGCATGACGTGGGCAGCGTCAACGGCACCTTCAGCGTGGAGCCGTGGGTGGCGCTCAAGGAGCTGGTGCTCACCCCGGACGCGCGCGTGTCCGTGGGGGACACGGTGCTGCGCTTCCGTCACCGCAACTTCGTGGTGGAGGACACCGTCGTCAACGAAGCGCCCGCCGCGCCGCGCGAGCGCCTCCTGGAGCGCCCCCGCGCCTTCGCCTTCTCGCTGCAGGCGCTGGTCGTGACGTCCTTCATCTCCGAGCGGGTGACCCAGTTCCGCAAGACGGACTGGGGCGACCTGCTGATGTCCGCCGTGGTGCCCCTGGGGCTCGCGCTCCTGTGGGCCGGCGGCTGGTCGCTGGCGAGCCGCATCGCGCGCAAGCGCTTCCACTTCCGCGTGCACGCCACCATTGGCGCCCTGGTGCTGCTGGGCTTCGCGCTGTCACCGCCGCTGTTCGCGCTCGTGAGCTTCAGCTTCTCGCTGGGGACGTGGCTGGGCGTCGTGCGCACGCTGACCCTGCTGGGGCTGATGGGGTGGGGGCTCTACTGGCACCTGCGCTACGTCACGCGCTGGAGCGGGAGGCGCGTGGTGCGCGGGCTCGTCATCGCGTCGGTGGGCGTGCTGGCGCTCACGAGCGTGTCGGAGCTGCTGGGCAACGAGGACTTCAGCGAGGCGCTGGAGTTCCCCCGCTCGCTCCTGCCGCCGGTGCTGCGCGTGGCCCCGGCGCACTCCATGGACTCGTTCTTCGAGGACGTGAAGCCGCTGGAGAAGAAGGTGGACGCGCTCGTGAAGGAGCGCTGAGGCGCGTCCACCGCTTCAGGGGCCTACAGGCCGCGCACCTCGTGCGGCTTGTAGGGGGCCTCCAGGGCCTTCACCTCCTCGGGCGTCAGCTTGAGGCTCACCGCCTTCACCGCGTCCTCCAGGTGCTGCGGCTTCGTCGCGCCGATGATGGGCGCGGTGACCACGGGCTTGGACAGCAGCCACGCCAGGGCCACCTGCGCGGGCGGGGCCTTGCGCGCGTCCGCCACCTGCTTCACCGCCTCCACCACGTCCCAGTCCCCGGGCTGGTTGTAGAGCATGGGCGACAGCGTGTCGGTGCCCGCGCGCGTCGTGGCCTCCTTGTCGTCCAGCGACTTGCGCGAACCCGCGAGCAGCCCCCGCGCCAGCGGAGACCAGGGGATGACGCCCACGCCCTCCGCCTCGCAGAGGGGCAGCATCTCCCGCTCCTCCTCGCGGTAGACGAGGTTGTAGTGGTTCTGCATGGACACGAAGCGCGCCCAGCCGTTGCGCTCGGACACGCTGAGCGCGCGCATGAACTGCCACGCGTACGCGGAAGATGCGCCCAGGTAGCGCACCTTGCCCTGGCGCACGAGCTGATCCAGCGCGGACAGCGTCTCCTCGATGGGCGTGTTCGGGTCCATCCGGTGGATTTGATAGAGGTCGATGGTGTCCACGCCCAGCCGCTTGAGGCTCGCCTCGCACGCCTGCGTGATGGCCTTGCGCGACAGGCCGCGCTCGTTCTGCCCGCTGCCGGTGGGGAAGTAGACCTTCGTCGCCAGCACCACCTCGTCCAGCTTCGCGTACTTGCGCAGCGCGCGGCCCGTCACCTCCTCGCTGACGCCGTCCGAGTACATGTTCGCGGTGTCGAAGAAGGTGATGCCCAGCTCCACCGCGCGGCGGAAGAAGGGCTGCGCGGCTTCTTCATCCAGCACCCACGGGCGCCACTTCGGGGTGCCGTAGCTCATGCAGCCCAGGCAGATGCGGGAGACCCGCAGGCCGGTGTGTCCCAGGTTGGCGTACTTCATGGGTCCGCTCCTTGGCGTGAGTGCCAGTTCCGTTCGCTGCTTGCGTATTGCCCGGCATGCGCGCGCGCTTCAACCTCCTGTCTCCGGAAGTGAAGGCCCGCCCGCAAAGACGACGGGCAGGTTCCCGTGAAGGAACCTGCCCGCGTCACTTCAGGTGCTGAAGTCGAGCGTTACGCCCGGACTTCCGCCGGAGGCGTGTCCGTGGTGGTGGCCGGGACCACGCCCTCCTTGAAGGGAGAGGTCTCCATCGCCGCCTTGAGCACGTCGTCCATGTGCGTGGCGAAGATGAACTCCAGCTCGTTCTTCGCCTGATCCGGCACGTCGATGAGGTCCTTGCGGCAACGCTCCGGCAGGATGACGCGCTTGATGCCCGCGCGGTGCGCCGCCAGGACCTTCTCCTTGATGCCGCCCACCGGCAGCACCAGGCCGCGCAGCGTGGCCTCGCCCGTCATCGCCGTGTCGTGCCGCACCCGGATGCCCGTCAGCAGGCTGGTGAGCGCGGTCAGGATGGTGACGCCGGCCGAAGGACCATCCTTGGGGATGGAGCCCGCGGGGAAGTGCAGGTGGATGTCCGTCTTCTCGAGGAAGTTCGGGTTGATGCCGAGCGACTCCGCCTTGCTGCGCAGGTAGCTCAGCGCCGCGGTGGCCGACTCCTTCATCACGTCGCCCAGCTGGCCGGTGAGCGTCATGCCGCCCTTGCCCGCCATCTTGGTCGCTTCGATGAAGAGCAGGTCGCCGCCCGCCGCGGTCCACGCGAGGCCCGTCGCCACACCGGGAACCTCCGTGCGCTCCGCGACCTCCGAGTAGAACGTCTCGGGCCCGAGGATCTCCTTCACGCGCTCCGCGCCGATGGTCTGCTTCTCCAGCTTGCCGCCGGCCACCTCCACCGCCACCGCGCGGCAGATGTCCGCGATGCGGCGCTCCAGGTTACGCACGCCGGCCTCACGCGTGTACGACGTCGTGAGGATGAGCAGCGCCTCGTCCTGGATCTCGATGTGGTCCCCGTTGAGGCCGTGCTCCTTGAGCTGCTTGGGCACGAGGTGGATGCGGGCGATGGCCTGCTTCTCCTCGAACGTGTAGCCCGTCAGCTCGATGATCTCCATGCGGTCACGGAGCGGCCCGGGGATGGGATCCAGCTGGTTCGCCGTGGCGACGAACATGACCTTCGACAGGTCGAACGCCACGTCCAGGTAGTGGTCGCTGAACGTGCTGTTCTGCTCCGGGTCCAGCACCTCCAGCAGCGCCGCGCTCGGGTCGCCGCGGAAGTCCGCGCCCAGCTTGTCGATTTCGTCCAGCATCATGACCGGGTTCTTCGTCCCGGCCTTCTTCATGCTCTGGATGAAGCGGCCCGGCAGCGCGCCCACGTACGTGCGGCGGTGGCCACGGATTTCGGCCTCGTCACGCACGCCGCCCAGGGACAGGCGCACGAACTTGCGGCCGGTGGCCTTGGCCACGCTCTGGCCCAGCGACGTCTTGCCGACGCCCGGGGGACCGACGAGGCACAGGATGGGCCCGCGCATGTCGTTCTTCAGCTTGCGGACGGCCAGGTACTCCAGGATGCGCTTCTTCACCTTCTTGATGCCGAAGTGATCCTTGTCCAGCTGCTGGCGCGCGTTCTCGATGTCGAGGTTGTCCTCGCTGATCTTCGACCACGGCAGGTCCGCGATCCAATCCAGGTACGTGCGCGCGACGGTGTACTCGCTGGAGGCCGCCGGGATCGTCTTCAGGCGGTTGAGCTCCTTCTGGGCGACCTTCTCCACCTCAGGGGGCAGGGCGGCCTTCTTCAGGCGCTCCTGGAGCTCGTCCAGCTCTTCCTCTTCCTCGCCCATCTCGCCGAGCTCTTCCTTGATCGCCTTGAGCTGCTGGCGCAGGTAGTACTCGCGCTGGGTCTTCGACATCTCGCCCTTCACGGCGGAGTCGATCTTGTTGGAGAGCTTGAGGATCTCGCGCTTGCGGTTGAGCAGCTCCAGGACGAGCTTCATGCGCGCCTTGAGGTCGACCGTCTCCAGCACGGCCTGCTTCTCCTCGATGGGCACGTCCACGTTGGCGGCGATGAGGTCCGCCAGGTGGCCCGGGTGCGTGATGCTCTCCACCAGCTCCGTGGCGGCGGCCGGCAGCTCGGGCATCAGCTCGATGACCTCGCGCGCCAGCTTCTTCAGGTTGATGCCCAGGGCCTCCACCTCGACGTTCTCGCTGGAGGTCTTGTCCTCCACGGCGTCGACGCGGGCCTTCAGGTAGGGGGCTTCCTGCACCAGCTCCATCACGCGGAAGCGCGCGAGGCCCTGGACCACGAGCGAGTAGTTGTCCTCGCCCATCTTCAGGAGTTTCACGATGCGGGCGACGGTGCCCATCGTGTACAGGTCGGACGCGCCCGGATCCTCTTCCTCGGCGCGGCGCTGCGTCACGACGCCGATGACCTGGTCGTCACGGACGGCGTCCTTGATCAGCGCGATGGTCTTCTGGCGGCCGACGGCCAGGGGCAGCACACCGCCGGGGAAGAAGACACTGTTGCGCAGCGGCAGGATGGGCAGCACCTGCGGGATGTCTTCCTTGTTGATGAGCCCCGGAGGAGCCATCGCGGTGGGCATGGCGCTGGCCGCGGTGCCCTTCTTCTTCTCGTCAGACATGGGAGTTCGGCCTCTTCCTTGCTTGAACCCGGTCAGCAAGCGGCCGGGCCGGTGAACCATCCGGTTGTTTTCTGCGACGGATGAACCAACGTAACAACCAAACCGGACATGGCAAACGCGATGTGCGTTATTTCCGTGCCTCGTCGGCTGTTCGACGCTCCTCTCTTAACGGCCTAGAAGTCTCGCGTCCGGCGAAGGGGTGGGGCATGCTCGCCCCCTCTCACGCTTGATGCGGTGCGCGAGCGCGCGCCCCCGCACTGGAGGCCGATGTGAAGCTCCACACCTGCGCCCACCTGCTGTCGCTGTCCGCGCTCCTGGCGCTCGGATGCCACTCTCCCGTGGACGACGCGGGATCCACGGTGCCCGACGCCTGCGAGGCCACGCCGCCGGTGCTGGCGCCCCAGAAGACGGACATCCTCTTCGTCATCGACAACTCCGGCTCCATGCAGGAGGAGCAGCAGGGCATCGCGACGGAGCTGCCCGCCTTCCTGGCCGCGCTCAAGGAGGGCAGCGGGGTGACGCAGGACTTCCGCGTGGGGGTCATCACCACCTCCGTGTACCAGCGCCTGCTCCTGGCGAACGGCTCGGACACCATCCGCTCCTTCCCGGATCAGGAAGGCCGCCTGCAGCCGGTGAAGGACGAAGCGGGCGTGCCCACCGCCGAGCGCTTCATCGAGGGCACGGATCCGCTGCTCCTGGACAAGTTCCAGCGCCTGGTGAACCAGGGCACGTCCGGCAGCGGGCAGGAGACGCCCTTCGAGGCGGTGCGGCTGGCGGTCGCCTCGCCCCTGGCCACCCGGCCGATGTCGGAGGGCGGCAACGCGGGCTTCCTCCGGGACGGCGCCCGCCTGCTGGTGGTGGTGGTGTCCGACGAGGAGGACTGCAGCTCCACGCAGCGGCCGCCGCCGGTGACGCTGGGGCAGGACACCTCCGTGGACTCCTGCACCGTGCAGGGGGACAAGCTGACCCCGGTGGCGGAGTACTACCAGGCCTTCCAGGGGCTGCATGACGGCACGGGCGCGTCGCGCGAGGTGCTGTGGGCCACCATCGGGCCGGTGGCGCTGACGGACAAGCGCGCGGAGCTGACGACGGAGCTGGTGGGGAGCACGACCTACGTGCGCAACGTCGACTGCCCGACGTCCTACGGGCCCGGCTACCGGCAGAGCGCCATGGCGAAGGCGTTCGACGCGACCCGGGCGAACCTGGATTCCATCTGCAAGCCGAGCTACCAGCAGACGCTGCTGGACATCGCGGCCCTGGCCACGGTGGCGCAGAGCGTGGACGTGGTGAACCTGCCGGATCCGCGGCTCGCGGTGGTGTACGTCACGCGCGCGGACGGCTCCGTGCAGACGTGCACGGCGGCCAACGGCGACTTCCGCTACGAGCCCTCCGGCGAAGACCGCTCCGCGCGCCTCTTCTTCCTGGGCCCGTGCCTGCGGCGCGTGGGCGACACGAAGGTGGAGGTGAAGGTGCTGTGCGCCGGGTAGCCCGGAGCTGATCCGCGCGCCGCACCCGGAGGGCCCCGCGAAGCACGCGGGGCCCTTCTTCTTTGGCGTGGCGCATGACCTGTCATGTCCGGTGCCGGGTGAAGTGACGCGCGCGGATCCGACTCCTCCCGTCGAGCGGAGCACCCGACGCGACAGGTCCCACGCGCTCGGAATGCCGCCTGCTTGGGTGTCAGACGGCTTCGGATACTGGCCTCATGCGCGCACCGGTGGCGGGTGCGCGGGCGATGAGGAGGCGGCATGAGCGCGGCGGTGGAGCGGTCGGGGTTGGGGGTGGTGGAGGAGCTGCGTGAACGGATCCGCCAGTTGCAGGCGGCGCCCCGGCGCGCGCTGTCGGTGCTGCGCACGGGCGTGGACGCGGTGGACGCGCTCTTGCCGCAGGGCGGCCTGCCGCTGGGGACCTCCGTGGAGCTGTGCGGCGAGGCCGCGTCGGGGCGCACCAGCCTGGCGCTGCGCGCGGTGGCGTCCGCGCACCGGGAGCTGCGCCTGTGCGCGTGGGTGGATGGTCCGAAGGAACTCTATCCCCCCGCCGCGGCGGCGCTGGGCGTGGACCTGGAGCGGCTGCTCGTCGTGCGGCCCCGGGCCTTCGCGCAGCGGGTGTGGTCCACCGTGCAGCTCGCGCGCAGCGGCGCCTTCACGGCGGTGGTGTTGGATCTCACGCACGGCGTGGGCGCCCCGGGGCGTCCGGAGCGACTGGCGCTGACGGAGGCGCGCAAGCTGGTGGACGCGGCGGCGCGGGGCGGGACGCTGGTGCTGCTGCTGACGTCGCCGGAGGCGCCCGCGGACGGGCTCGCGCGGCTGCGGCTGGAGGCCCGGGGCGTCCAGGGCTGGTCCGTGGAACTGGAGCGCAGCCGGGGCGGGGGCGTGGGGACGCGCGTCGTGCGCCCCTGGCGGGAGCTCTACCCGGAGGTGGGGCTGGAGGCCGGGGCGAGGATGCTGGACGCGGACGTGGCGCAGGCCGGGGACGCGGGGCCGGGCTTCTACCGCGACCCGGGCGACCGCGTGCGCAACGGCCTGGGCATCCTGGGCCAGCGGCCCGGCCGCGACGCGCCCATGCCCTCGCTGGGTGACGCGCTTCCCGGGCCGTCGTCGGGCTGCTGAGGACGGTGGGCCATGCGGAGGGGCTACCTGCACGTCATGCGCTTCCCGGTGCAGCGCAAGGTCATCGAATCGCCCGCGCTCGCGGGCCAGCCGCTGGTGCTGGTGGAGGAGGTGCGCGGCCAGCGCCGGGTGGCCTTCGCCTCCACGCGCGCGCTGAAGGCCGGCGTGCGGCCGGGGATGACGCTGACGGCGGCCACGGCGCTGGAGCCGGGGCTGCGGCACTTCCCGTACCGGCCGAAGGACGAGGCCCAGGCGCTGGCCGCGCTGGGGGAGTCGTTGCTCGGCCTGTGCCCGGGCTTCCAGCGCGACGCGCCGGACGGGCTGTGGTTCGACGCGAGCGCGGCGCCCCTGGTGGGAGGGGAACCGGAGCTGGGCGCGCGCGTGCTGGAGGTCTGCGCGGAGCAGGGCTACCGGGCGCACGTGACGGTGGCGTCGGAGGCGGTCACCTCGCGGGTGCTGGCGCGGCATGGCTCCCGGCGGGTGGAGGTGGTGCCAGAGGGGCAGGGCGCCCGGGCGCTGGCGCCGCTGCCGCTGGGCGCGCTGGAGGACGCCGCGGCCAGGGCCTTCTCCGTGCTGGGGCTGTCCACGCTGGGGGAGGTGGCGGCGCTGCCCGCCGGGGCGGTGACGGCGCGCGGAGGCGCGGGCGCGGCCCGGGTCCACGCGCGGTGCCGGGGCGTGGACGACACGCCCTTCACGCCGGAGCCACTGGAGGAGGCGCTGGAGGACCGGGTGGTGCTGGACGCGCCCGCGGACACCTTCGAGCCCGTGCAGTTCGCGCTCAAGACGCTGTTGGACCGGCTGGGCGCGCGGCTCTCCGGGCGGCAGCGGGCGGCGGTGCGGCTCACCTTCGTGCTGCGCCTGGACCCCACCGGCGAGGCCCAGGTGCCGCTCTTGCTGGCGCGGCCCACGGCGCGCGCGAAGCTGCTGCTGGACCTGGCGCGGCACCGGCTGGGGGAGCTGCGGCTGGAGCGGCCGGTGGCGGAGGTCGCCGTGCGGGTGGACGCGCACGACGAGGACCTGGGTCAGCAGCTCGCGCTGGGGGACGCGCCGGAGGGGGACGCGGCCCTGGAGGCCGTGCTGTCGCGGCTGGCGACGACGCTGGGCGAGGAGGCGCTGTTCGCCGCGTCCCTGGAGCCGGTGCACCGCCCGGAGTCCGCGCACACGGCCCGGGCCTTCCACCCTCCGGAGACGCGGCGCGGCCTGCTGTCCTCCCCGGCTTCCCAGGCTCTTTCGACTCCTTCGTCCCTGGCGCCGGAGCCCACGGCCCCCATCACCGTCTGGCGTGAGACGGGGGCGGCCCGGGAGCGGCCGTCGCGGCTCCTGGCCCAGCCAGCCCGGCTGGACGCGGAGGTGGCGGCGTCCGGGGAGATGCTGGCGGCGCGGCTCGGGGGACGGCGGCACCGGGTGACGGCGATGGCGGGGCCGGAGCGCCTGGGTGGTGAGTGGTGGACGGACACCCCGTACCAGCGGGACTACTACCGGGTACACTTCGAGGGGCTGGGGCCCGCCTGGGTGTACCGGGACGGGCGGGACGGGGGCTTCTACCTGCAGGGGTTGTTCGATTGACGGGCGGGCGGTGCGGTCGGGGTGGAGGCCCCGCCGCTTGTGGCCTAGCGTGACGGCATGCGCCCCGCACGACTCCTCCCGCTCCTCCTCGTGTCCCTCGTCCTCCCGGCCTGCGCCGCCCGGCAGGTGCGCCCGCAGGGAGCCATCCGCAAGGTGGTGGTGGTGGCGGGCTCGCGCGTGGACGTGCTGCCGACAGGCACGTTCCGCCAGGACATCATCGGTGAGAGCAACCCGCGCACGGTGCTGGCCCGCCAGACGGAGGCGGAGCTCCTCACGCGCGGCTTCGAGGTCGTGGCCACGCGCCAGTCCCAGGCCCCGGTGCCGCTCACGGACGAGGTGTCGTCCTTCGTCCAGCAGAACAAGGCCGAGGCCGCGGTGGTGGTCATCCTGGACTGGCTGGACGTGTCCGGCGCTTCGGTGCTGGGCCGCGTGGACGTGGTGCTGCGGCTGGGCATGGTGGACCCCAACGGCCAGGTGCTCTGGACGGACACGTTCCGCTCGCAGCCCATCGTGAGCGCCTACCAGTCCGCGACGGACTGGAACTCGTTCCTGCGCCGGGCCGTCATCGACGCGGTGCAGGTGGTGCCGTGACGGCCGGCCTGCTTTCGCGCGGCAAGAGGGGGGCATGCGGGTCCTGGTGACGGGCGCGGCGGGCTTCATCGGCGCCCATGTCTGCGAGCGGCTCCTCGCCCGGGGTGACACGGTGGTGGGCCTGGACGCGCTGGACGCGGCCCCCGGGGACGTGGCGCTGCGGCGCTCGCGCCTCCAGCGGCTGGCTGGCGCGCGCGGCTTCACCTTCCTGGCCGGGGACATCACCGACGCGGCCCGGCTGGGCAAAGCGTTCACGGCCGCGCGTCCGGAGGGCGTGGTGCACCTGGCCGCGCGCGTGGGCGTGCGGGCTCCGGACGCGGAGGCCCCGGCGTACGCGGACACCAACGTGACGGGCTTCGTGCGGGTGCTGGAGGCCTGCCGCGAGGCGCGCGTCCAGCACCTGGTCTACGCGTCCTCCAGCTCCGTGTACGGCGCGGCCACGCCCGCCCCGTTCCGCGAGGACGCGCCCGTGGATCAGCCGCTCAATCTCTACGGCGCCACCAAGCGCGCCAACGAGCTGATGGCGCACGCGTACAGCCACCTGCACCGGCTGCCCGCCAGCGGCCTGCGCTTCTTCACGGTGTACGGGCCGTGGGGCCGTCCGGACATGGCGCCGCTCCTGTTCCTGCGCGCGCTGGCGAAGGGCGAACCCCTGCGGCTGCACGGCGACGGGCGCATGCGGCGCGACTTCACCTTCGTGGACGACGTGGCGGAGGCCGTGCTGCGCGTGCTGGACCGGCCGCCAGCGGGGAGCCCGCCGCACCGGCTGCTCAACGTGGGGCACGGCGAGCCGGTGGCGCTGGGGGACTTCGTGGGCCTGCTGGAGCGGCACTGGGGCGCGAAGGCCCGCGTGACGTCCGTGCCCTCGCAACCCGCGGAGATGGGCTCCACCTGGGCGGACACCTCGCGGCTGGAGGCGGAGACGGGCTTCCGCCCGCGCGTGTCCGTGGACGCGGGCGTGGCCCGGCTGGTGGCGTGGTACCGCGAGTGGCTGGGCACCGCCCGCTGAAGCCGTGCGTGAAAAAGGCGGCGGGCGCCGCCCGGGGCTCGTGAAGACCCCGGCCGACGCCCGCGTGTCCTACGTGCCGGATGGAGGGGCTACGGCAGCACCGCGAGGAACCCCTCGACGAAGGCGTTGTTGTCCTCGCGCAGCTCCATCACGGACTGCTGCGAGTCCACCAGCGCGCCCAGGTAGAACAGCCCGGAGGACTGGTAGCCGGGCAGCGTGGATGTGGAGGTGAAGAGCTGGCGCGTCGTGCATTGCTGCGCGTCCAGCTCGCCCACGTCCAGCTCGCCCAGGGTCACCTGGGTGGAGGAGGAGCCCGGCATCCCGCCCTGGAACGCCAGGGTGGGCTGGGTGGAGAGGATGAGCTCCAGCCGGCCTCCGTTCCACCCCGTGGGGGCGGTGCCCTGGTTGCAGACCGTCACGGTGGTGGCGAACAGCTCGCCGCTGCGCACGGCGAACGGCGCGGTGACCTCCGTGACGACCAGGTCCGGCGCGAACCCCACGCCGATGCGGCCCCGCACGAAGGCGTTGTTGTCCGTGCGCAGCTCGGCGGTGGCGTCCCAGGCGCGCACGAAGGCCCCCAGGTAGAGGGGCACTTCCGGCTGCGCCGTGGGCGGCGGAGTGGCGTGGAGGGTGCCTTCCCGCGTGGCGCATGCGTTCTCCGGCAGGGGGGGAATCTCCACCGTGCCCGCCAGCGACACCCCGGAGGCCGGGTCCATGGACCCACCGGGGAAGGTCAGCTCCAGCGGGGTGGCCGTCGTGGAGAGGAAGAACTCCACCATCTGGGAGGAGGACGACTGCGTGCCCTGGTTGCAGACGGTGACGGGGACCTGCGCCTGTGCCCCGGGCTCGAGGTTCGCCGGCCCGCCGATGGCGGTGACGACGAGGTCCGGCGCGGACCCCACGCCGACGCGCGGCCCGACGAAGGTGTTGTTGTCCTTGCGCACCTCCAGGATGCCCCAGTTCCGGTCCACCATGGCCCCCACGTAGTACGTCCGCGGCTCCGACCCGCCGGTGGGCCCGTAGTAGTTCCCGCTCACCGAGGTGGAGCTGCAGGCGTGCGCTCCCAGTCGCGGGACGTAGACCTCGCCCAGCAGCTCTCCGGGCGCCGCAGGAAGCGCGCCCATCGCCGGCAGGGACAGCGCGGGGTGGGTCAACAGGTGCAGCGTCACCTGCACCCCGGCCGGTGTGGGCTGGGAGCCCTGGTTGCAGACGGTGACGGTGGTGGTGAAGGACCGGCCCTCCTGGATGCTGGCGGGCGGCGTCACCCCGGTGATGACCAGGTCGGGATCATTGCCCACGCCCAGGCGTCCCCGCGCGAAGATGTTGTTGTCCTCGCGCAGCTCCATCCGGTTCTGGAACGGATCCACGGCGGCGCTCAGGTACACGGGCTGCTCGGGCAGGGACCCCGGAGGCATGGTGGCGGACATCATCCCCATGGAACTCACGCACTGACCGGCCTGGAGCGGCGCGACGTTGAGGTACCCCGCCACGAACTGGCTGGGGGTGGGGAACGGCGCGGGCGAGCCCGGCGGGGCCAGGGTCCAGGTCTCCTCGGTCGACACGACGAGCGCCACTTCGGTGGAGCTCGCGTCGTCGGTTCCCACGTTGCAGACGCGCACGCTGGCGGCGAACGGCTCCCACGGCGCGACGGTGGCGGGGGCCTCCAGCGAGGTGACCACCAGGTCCGCCCCGTTGCCCACGCTCAGGGGGCCCGCCACGCGGGTGTTGTTGTCCCAGCGCAGCTCCTGCGTCATCGCATCCGGGTTGACGACGGCTCCCAGGTACAGCGGACGGAACGGAAGCGCGTCGGGCGGAGTGCCCGCCTGTCCGGCGACCTGCTGCGTGTGGCAGGCGCCCGCGTTCAGCGTCGGCAGGGTCACGTCGTTCACGGTCAACCGGCCGCCCATCGGCATGGGCATGGGCTGGGAGGGCAGGGGGCTCGGAGCGGTGAGGGTGTCATCCACGCTCAGGTAGACCGCCACGCGCGAGCCGCCCGGCGTCGGCTCCGTGCCCACGTTGCAGACCTTCACGGTGCTGGTGAAGGACTCCCAGGGCCGCACGCTGGCGGGCCCCGAGAGCTCGGCGACGACGAGGTCCGGCCCACTGCCCAGTCCCACGGTGCCCGCGGCGAAGCCGTTGTTGTCCACGCGCGGCTCGGGCCCCTGCAGGTCCACGACCGCGCTCAGGTTCAGGGGCAGCTCGAACGGCGAGGGCGCCGCGTCAAGGGGAGCCCGGGCCATGAACGTGGAGCGCTGGGTCGTGCACTGCCCGGGCCCCAGCGGCATGGACGGCTCGGCCCGGCCCAGGAAGGCGTAGGCCCGCGGCAGCTCCGAGAACACAGGCGGGGCCGGCGGCGGCCGCGACACGGGCGGCGCCAGCTCCGTGGAGAGGAACAGCGAGACCCCGTAGGCGTAGGAGGACGCGGGGGAGAACCCCTGGTTGCAGACCGTGTAGGTCGCGGTGAAGGACTGGCCGTCGCGGAGGTTCGCGGGGGCCTGCACGCCGGTCACCACGAGGTCCGCTTCCGGGCCCGTGCCCACCCACCCCTGGGTGAAGGTGTTGTTGTCCTCGTTCAGCTCCGGGACGTACGCGAACGGGTCGATGGCCGCGCCCAGGTACAGGGGCTGACCCGGCTGCGCATTGATGGGCAGCTGGGAATAGCCATTCACCAGCACCGTCTGGCATTGGCCGGCGGCCAGGGAGAACACCGCCGCCCCGCCCGCCGGGGCCTGGGTCCACTCGGAGTAGGGCCCGTTCGGGGACGGAGGCGCCAACGTGTCTTCCGTGGAGAGGAACAGCTCCAGGTGGGCGGCGCCCTGCAGGTCGCCGGTGCCCACGTTGCAGACCCGTGCCTCGGCGGAGAACGGCGAGGACGGCGCGAGGTTGGCGGGCGCCTTCAGCGAGCGCACCACCAGGTCGGGGCCATGGCCCACGCCCACGATGCCCCTCGTGAAGGTGTTGTTGTCGTCACGCAGCTCCGGGACGGACAGCATGCTGTCCACGCGCGCGCCCAGGTACAGCGTGTCGCCCGGCTGGGAGGCCTGAGGCGGGGACGCGGCGCCGAACACCGGCAGCGTGACGCACCGTCCGGCATCGAGCCCCGGCGCCTGCGTCTGGCCGACGAAGGACTCCGTCTGGGAGCCGGGCTGCTGCGAGGCGGACAGCGACGCCTCCGTGGACAGCAGCACGTCCGCGCGCACCTCCTGGGCGCGCTCCGTGCCCACGTTGCACACCGTCACGGAGGCGGAGACCGGCATCCCCCATTCGATGTTCGTGGGGCCTGTCACGGAGGTGATCACCAGATCGGCCTGGTCCCCCAGGCTCAGCCGGCCCGCGACGCGCGTGTTGTTGTCCTCGCGCAGCTCGGGGCGCGTCTGGTCCGGGTCGATGATGGCCCCCAGGTACAGCGGCTGCCCGGGCTGGGAGGCCGCGGGGGGAAGCTGCGCGAACGTCTGTGTCCGGAGCGTGCGGCACTGGCCCGCCTCCAGCGACGGCACGGGGACCGAGCCCACCAGCAGCTGGGTCGGCGTCGGCGAGCCGGGCATGGGCAGGCTCAGCGTGTCCACCGTGGAGGTGTAGAGCTCCGCGTGGGTGCTCGAAGAGGGCTCCGTGCCCACGTTGCAGACGCGGACGTCGCTGAGGAAGCCCGCTCCGGGCCGGACGCTCGGGGGCGCATGCACCTCGGAGACCACGAGGTCCGGGCCAATGCCCACGCCCATCAGGCCGCGGACGAAGCCGTTGTTCGTCTCATCCAGTTCCTGCACCTTCCCCTGGGTGTCGACGCTGGCACCCAGGTAGTAGGCGGTGCCGGACTGCCCCGGAGGCGGGAACGCGGTCGCGGGCACGGTGAGCGTGACGCACTGGCGGGCCGCGATGGGGCTCATGTTCACCTCGCCCACCGTGACCTGTTCGGGCGAAATGGGCGGATCGTCGGGGCCGGGCACCACCTGGGTGGGGGTCGTGGACAGGTACACCTGCAGGCGCGTTCCACCGCCGCCCAGGGGATACGCTGTCGCGGGGCCCTGGTTGCAAACCTTCACGGTGGCGGTGAAGGCAGACCCGTCGCGAGCGCTGTCGGGGGCGCGCAGCTCGGTGATGATCAGGTCCGCTTCGTAGTCCAGTGAATGGCTTTGACCGCGGTCGGGGGTCGCCTTGGACGACGCGCCTTCACTTCCGCAGCCGCTGATGACGAGGGTGCCAGCGATGAGCAGACACGCCTGTCTCCATGACGGCAAGAGCCGTTGCATGTGTTCTCCTTTGGGGGATGTGCAATCCACGAGACGCCGGCCGCGCGGGCCGGTCTGACATTGCGAGGAATAAAAGGGGACCGACAAAGGCGAAAAGCCAGGCGCATCAAAAAAACGCGCCGGCGGCGTGGCCTGGAAATGGCAAGCGCCGGCCGGGCTGCGTGGACAGCCCGGCCGGCGGATTCCGGATGAAAGGAATTGCGATTCTTCGCCAGGCTACGGCGTGGCGCTCACGATGAGGGTGCCGCGCACGAAGCCGTTGTTGTCCTTGCGCAGCTCGGACTCGTACAGCCTCGCGGAGGCCCCCAGGTAGAGGGTCGCGCCCGACTGAGCCGCCGGCGGCAGGATGGCGGTGGCGGAGCCCTCCACCAGGACGCACTGGCCCGGAGTCAGGGGCGGGATCTGCACCGAGCCCAGCCGCGACAGGGTGGGCGACTCGACGGGTTCACCCTGGACGGCGGACGCCGGCAGCGTGGCCACCGTGGAGAGCAGCAGGTCCACCACGTGGGACTGCGCGGGCGTCGTGCCCTGGTTGCAGACGGTGACGGGCACCTGCATCGGCGCCCACGGCTGGACCCGGGCCGGCCCGCCCATGGCGGTGATGACGACGTCCGGGGCGAACCCCAAGCCGATGCGCGGACCAACGAACGTGTTGTTGTCCTCGCGCACCTCCGGCACCGCCTGGAAGCGGTCCACGCTGGCGCCCAGGAAGAACGTCTGCGTGCCCGGCATCCCGACGCCCGTCCCGGAGACGAACGCGCTCACCGTCTGCGTGACGCACGCGCGCGCCGCCACGGACGGAAGGGTGGTCTCGCTCAGCAGCTCCTCGGTCGGGACGGGCATGTTCGGGGACGGCATCGGCAGCGAGGGCTTCGTCAGCAGGTGCAGGGTCACCTGGGGACCGGACACGGCCTGGGCGCCCAGGTTGCAGACGGTGACGCCCAGGTTGACCGGCCCGGGCATCGTGCTGACGGGCCCCGTCACCGACGTGATGATCAGGTCCGGCCCGGTGCCCACGCCCAGCCGCCGCCCCGGGGACACGTTGTTGTCCCGGCGCAGCTCCGCCTGGCCCTGGTACGGATCCACGACGGCGCTCAGGTACAGCGGCGCGTCCGGCGCCACGCTCCAGGGGCGGTCCGCGCGCAGCGTCACCGGCAGGTCCTGGCACTGGCCGGCCAGAAGCGGCGGCGCGTCCAACTGGCCCGCCAGGTACTGGCTCGGCGAGGGGAACGGCACCGGCGTGCCCTGCTGCGGCAGCGTCCACTCCGCCTCCGGGGACACGATGAACAGCACCGGGGTCATGTACGAGCTCTCCGTGCCCGTGTTGCAGAGGCGCGCGGTGGCGGTGAACGGCGTCATCGGCGCGACGGTGTCCGGGAACGTCAGGGAGGTGACCGCCAGGTCCGGGCCAATGCCCACGCCCATCCGGCCCGCGACGAACGTGTTGTTGTCCTCGCGCAGCTCCGGCAGGGTCGCCATCGGGTCGACGACGGCGCCCAGGAACAGCGGCTGCTGCGGCGTGGCCAGCGCGGGCGGTGTCGCCGGGCCGGTGAGGCCCTGCGTGACGCAGGCGCCTTCACCCAGCGCCGGCACGCTCACGGTTCCCACGAGCGACAGCGTGCCATCGGACGACGGCGCGCCACCCTGCGCGGTGGGCGCCGGCAGGGTGTTGCCCGTGGCCAGGTAGACGGCCACCTGCGAGGACGTGCCGCTCGGCTGCGTGCCCATGTTGCAGACGCGCACGCTGCTGGTGAACTGCGCTCCGGGCCGCACGCTGGGGGGACCCTGGAGCTCGGTGATGACGAGGTCCGGCCCGTTGCCCAGGCCCACGGGGCCCGCGGCGAAGCCGTTGTTGTCCAGGCGCAGGTCCGACGTGTTTTCGACCACCGCGCTCAGGTTGAGCGTGGAGGACAGGGGCAGGGGCCCCAGCTCCATCGGGCGCAGGGCGTTGAACGTCGCGCTCTGCGTGGAGCACTGGCCCTGCGTGAGCGTCGTGTTCGTGAAGGCCCGGCCCAGGAACGCGTACCCGGGAATGGGGCCGCCGGGCTGCGCGGGGTTCAGCTGGGGCGGCGCCGCGTCCACGGAGAGGTACAGCGACACGCCGTAGGAGGACACGGGGCTGAGGCCCACGTTGCAGGCCGTGTAGCTCGCGGTGAAGACCTGGCCGTCGCGCAGGTTCGCGGGCGCCTTCACGTCGGTGATGACGAGGTCCGCGTCGAAGCCCAGGCCCACCAGACCCTGGGTGAGGACGTTGTTGTCCTCGCGCAGCTCCGGCACGCCCCGGTTCGAGTCGATGACCGCGCCCAGGGACAGGGCCTGGTTCGGCCGTGCATCCGGGGGCTGGAAGGCGATGGCGTCCACCGTCAGCGTCTTGCACTGGCCGGCGGTCAGGAACGGCACGTCCGCGCTCCCCACGGGGACCTGCGTCCGCGAGCCGAATGGCTCGGGGGGCCGCGGGAAGATCACCTCGCCCTGCGTGGAGAGGCCCAACTGGAGCCGGGCGGAGGTGCCCAGGTCGGCCGTGCCCACGTTGCAGACCGTCGCCTCGACGGGGAAGTGCGTCCCCGGCGCGACGTCGGCCTGCGCCTTCAGCGACCGGACCACCAGGTCCGGGCCGTTGCCCAGCCCCACCAGCCCCTGCACGAAGGTGTTGTTGTCCGCCCGCAGCTCCGTGACGAACCGCGGCTTCAACACGCGCGCGCCCAAATACAGCGGCGTGTTCGGCTGCCAGGAGGTGGGCGAGATCGCGCTCCCCTGCGTGGACAGCGTGACGCACCGTCCAGCGTCGAGCCCCGGTCCATCGAAGTGGGCAAGGGGCGTCGCGGTCGCCGGGTCCGGCGTCTGCGCCGGCGGCGGCAACGTGGCCACGGTGGACAGGAGCACGTCCCCACGCACCTCCGGCGCCTGGGTGAAGCCCACGTTGCACACCGTCATGGACACGGGCCCCACGGAGCCCTGCGGGAGGGTGGCGGGGGCCGTCACGCCGGTGATGACCAGGTCGGGGCCGTCACCCACCCCCAGCCGCCCCTCGCCGCGCGTGTTGTTGTCCTCGCGCAGCTCCGGGATGGAGACGGCAGGGTCCACGATGGCGCCCACGTACAGCGCCTGTCCAGGCGTGGCGTTGGGCGGCAGCTGCGCGGAGGCCTGCGTGCGGGTCAGGACGCAGCGCCCCGCCTCCAGCGCCGGCACCAGTGCCTCGCCCACCCGCGCCTGCGAGGCCGGGACGGACCCGGCGACCGGCGCCTTGAGGTTGGCCTGCGTGGAGATGACGACCGCCGCCTGCGTCGGAGGCGAGGAGGCCGTCCCCGTGTTGCAGACGCGCACGTCCGCGATGAAGGCCGCGCCCGGCCGCACGTCCGGCGGCGTCTTCACCTCGGTGACCACGAGGTCGGGCGCCTGGCCCAGGCCCAGCAGGCCGCGGACGAAGCCGTTGTTCGTCTCGTTCAGCTCCGTCACCGCCTGCCGGGTGTCGATGCTGGCGCCCAGGTAGAAGGCGCCGGGGAGCGTCCCGCTGGGAGGTGGCATCGGGTACGCGGTGAAGGTGCGCGTGACGCACTGCTGGGGGTTCACCGGCCCCACGTCCAGCTCACCCACGGTCACCTGCTGCGCCAGCGGAGGCGCGCCGGGCGCGGGCACCTGCTGCGTGGCGGTGGTGGACAGGTACACCTGCAGGAGGTTGGTCCCCTGCTGGGGGTACACGGGCTGCGAGCCCGTGTTGCAGACCGTCGCGGTGACGGAGAACGACTCCCCGGGGCGGGCGGCGTCGGGTGCGCGCAGCTCGGTGATGATCAGATCCGCGCCCTGCTCCAACGCGTGACCCTGACTTCGGACGACGGCCGCGTCGGATGACGCGCCTTCACTTCCGCAGCCGGTGACGACGAGCGTGCCCGTGATGAGCAGACACGCGTGCCTCCATGTCGGCATGAGCCGTGACATGTGCTTCTCCTGATGAAGGTGAGGATTGAACATCCCCACTCGCGCTGGCCGCCTGGCCCGGTTCAACGTCGCGGGGACCTCCAGGGGAATCCCTCAACGGCGCGAAGCCGGTGAAATTCAAACCCGCCGCGACGAATCTCCAGCCAGAAAAGGCAATCGCCGGCCGGGGCTGCTCCCCGGCCGGCGACTCCACCTCGAGCGATAGGAATTCCCGCGGGGGGAGGCCTTACTGCGCCTGGCCGATGGACGTGGCCATCGTCAGCGCGTTGTTGTCCTCACGCACCTCCAGCAGCGCGTTCGGCGCGTCGACGAGGGCGCCCAGGTAGAGGGGCTGTCCGGACATGGCCGCGGGGGGCCGGACCAGGGAGCCCTGCACCGGCAGCGTGGTGCACTGGCCCACGGCCAGCGAGGACACCATGACGCCGCCCACGGGCATCTGGACCTGGGTGTACGGAGGCTGGCCCTGCCCGGGCGTGTAGAGGGTCGTCTCCGTGGAGATGACCAGGTCCAGCGGCACGGAGCCGTACAGGGACATGTTGCCCTCGTTGCACACCTGCACCTGCGCGGTGAAGGCGCTGTACTGCGGCAGGCCCGTGGGCGCCGTCACCGAGCGGACCACCAGGTCCGGGCCGTTGGCCACGACGATGCGCGACGTCACGCGGGTGTTGTTGTCCTCGCGCAGCTCCACCACCTGGTTGGAGGTGTCCACGCGAGCCCCCAGGAGGCGGGGCGTGTTGGGGTCCGCGCTGGGCGCCGTGGACGCGGAGCCGCTCACGGGCGTGGACACGCACTGGCCCACGGCGAGCGGAGGCAGGGAGGCCACGCCGACGGGGGACTCCGAATACGGCGGAGGCGGGAACTGCGTGGACAGCGTCTCCTCCTGGCTCAGGACGCCCATCACCTGCGAGGGCCCCGCCGCATCGGTGCCCACGTTGCAGACCGTCACGGTGAGGGTGAGGGAACCGCCGGGGATGGCGCTGGCGGGGCCGGTGACGTCCGTCACCACGAGGTCCGGGCCATTGCCCACGGTGATGGGGCCGGCGACGCGCGGGTTGTTGTCCTCGCGCAGCTCCACCTGCTGCTGGTTCACGTCCGCATGGGCCACCAGGTACAGCGGCTGCGTCGGCGCGGCCTCCGGCGGGAGGGCGGCGTACACCGTCTTCGCGTACAGCGCGCAGGCGCCCGGCGACAGCGACGACACGTCCACCGTGCCCACCTGCATCTGGGACGGCGGCGGCGGGCCCTGCGGGGGCAGCGTCACGGTGGGTGTGGTGGACAGGAAGAGGCCCACCGTCGAGGCCGGTGCGAATCCGTTGCCCTCGTTGCAGACCTTCACGTCCGTCCAGAACGAGGTGCTGGACTTGATGCTCGAGGGCGCCGTCAGCGTGCGCACGACGAGGTCCGGGCCGGAGCCCAGCCCGAAGCGGGACAGCGCGGACACGTTGTTGTCCTCGCGCAGCTCGAGGATGGCCGCGCGCGGGTCCACGATGGCGCCCACGTAGAGGGTCGGGTTCGGCATGGGCGTCCCGACGGGCACGCCCGCGGTGCCGTTCACCAGCCGGGTGACGCACTCGCGCGGCTCCAGCGCCGGGACGGTGGCCATGCCCATCGGCATGACGGACATGGGGGGCGGCCCGGACATGAGGGCCAGCGAGGGCTCATTCGTGACGTACAGCTCCACCGGCACGTCGGTGGACCGCGTCGTGCCCACGTTGCAGACCTTCGCGGACACCGTGAACGGCCCCGAGGACGGCGCGTTGGTGGGGACGTCCAGCGCGACGACGGTGAGGTCGGGCCGCGAGCCCACGCCCACGAGCGTGTCCGCGCGCGTGTTGTTGTCCTCGCGCAGCTCCACCACCTGGTTGGACAGGTCCACGACGGCGCCCAGGTACAGGGGCTGCTCGGGAGGACTCATGGGCGGAGGGGTGGCGGAGCCCTGCACCGTGCCGGTGGTGCACTGGCCGGTCGCCAGCGAGGGCACGCTGAAGTTCCCCACCGGCGCCTCCGTGACGGGGCGGGGACCCGGCCCTGGGGCCGCCAGCGACGGCACCGTGGACAGGAGCACCATCACGTTGCTCTGGGTGGACGCCGTGGTGCCCGTGTTGCACACCGTCACCTTCGCCTGGAGGGGGTCGCCCTGGCGCACGCTCGCGGGGCCCGTCACGGCGCGGACGGTGAGGTCCGGTCCGTAGCCCACGCCCACGCGGCCCTGCACGAACGCGTTGTTGTCCTCGCGCAGCTCCACCACCTGGGTCGCCCCGTCCACGATGGCGCCCAGGTACAGCGGCGCGCCGGGCGTCGCGGCGGGAGGCGGCTGGGCGTAGGCGGTGAACGGGACCGTGCGGCACTGGCCCGCGGCCAGGCTGCTCAAGGGCGCGCCGCCAAGCATGGACTGCGAGGTGGGGGGCGGGCCGGACGGCGACGGCATCGTCAGCCCGTTCACCGTGGACAGGTACAGGTCCACGAAGCCGCCGGAGCTGGCGTCCGTGCCCACGTTGCACACCGTCGCGGTGGCGCTGAAGCCCTGGTTCGGCACCAGGCTGGGCGGCGCGTCCACCCGGGTGACCACCAGGTCCGGCCGGAGGCCCACGCCCATGGGACCCTTCACGAAGCCGTTGTTGGTCTCATCCGACTCCGGCACCACGTTCTGGGTGTCGATGCTGGCCCCCAGGTAGAGGGGGCCGCTGCCGGTGAAGCTGGTGGGCGGGTTGATCTGGATGTTCAGGGGCTGGGTGACGCACTGGCCCGCGTACGCGGAGCCCAGGGTCACCTGGCCCACGGTGCTCTGGCTGGTGGGGGGCGGCGGCGAACCCGGCCCGGGCACCTGCTGCGTGGGTGTGGTGGACAGGTACACCTGGAGGGTGATGCCGGTGTACACGCTCTGGTCCCCGGTGTTGCAGACCTTCACCGTGACGGGGACGCTCTGCCCGACCTTCGCGCTGTCCGGGGCCTGAATCTCCGTGACGCGCAGGTCCGGTCCGGGGGTGAGCACCGCGGCCTGCTGCTGGAGCGCGGGCGCTTCCTCTTGCACGGAACCGTCCGTGCAACCGGTGAGCGCGAGCGCGCCCGTGATGAAGAGACACGAATGCCGCCATGGCGGCGTACGCCGAGACATACGGACTCCTGGTGTGGGGGGATGCGAAGGAGACGATACAAGCCCGGTGTGACATCCACCGGGCCTGCACCTCTCTTCTAGGAGTGTAACCCCAGCAGGGAAAACATGTTTCAGTCTTTCCCTGACAGACTCTGTCTTGAGTCCGCCCCGGCGGCCCGGTGTCTCATTCGACTTCCACGCGTCCGTTCGCGACGAGCCACCGCGTGGTGGTGCACGCGCGGGCGAAGGGCGCGTCATGGGTGACGAGCAGCAGCGCGCCCGGGTAGTCGCGCAGCGCCGCCTCCAGCCGCTCGATGGACGGCAGGTCCAGGTGGTTGGTGGGTTCGTCCAGCACCAGGGCCCAGGCGTGCTGGCCCAGGCCGCGCGCGATGGCCAGCTTGCGCGCCTCGCCGGGCGACGGCTGTCCGGACGCGAGCAGCCGGTGCGGGTCCACGCCCAGCGCCGCCACCAGGGACATCACCCGGCCGCGCTCCTCCGGGGGCAGCTCCCGCACCGCCTCCAGCATGGCGCCCGTCTCCTCCTCGCCCAGGTCCTGCGGCAGGTACAGGAGCTTCTCGCGGGGCACGCGCGACTGCTCCAGCAGGGCCTTGAGGAGCGTCGTCTTGCCGGCGCCGTTGGGTCCCTCGATGCGGATGCGCGCCTCGCGGTCCACGTCCAGGCGGGTGGGGCCCAGCACCTCCACGTCGCCGGCCTTCAGCCCCGGCGTGTCGAACGTGAAGAGGAACGGGTTGGGCGAGCGCACGTAGTCCACGAACACGGAGCGGCCCACCGTCTTGTCCACGGTGAAGGTGCCCACGGAGGCCTCGGCGCGCTCCAGCTCCCGGCGCTTCACGGTGACCTGGTGGCCCAGCCGGGACTCGGCCCAGCTCGCGAGCGTGGAGGGGCCCAGGCCGCGCGCGTCGCTGTCGTACTTGTTGCGCATCCGCCGGCCGGTGCTGCGCGACAGGGTGGCGCCCTGGTGTTCGCGCCGGGCCTTGTCCAACAGCTGCGCGGCCCGGTCCCGCTCCGCCTTGGACTGCTGGTGGGCGGCGACCTCGGACTCGCGCTCCGCCTCCCAGTGGCCCTTCGCGGCGGAGTAGGCCCCCGGGTACAGGTGCGCCTCGCCGCCGTGCACGCGCAGCGTGGCCTGGGTGAGCGTCTCCAGCAGCTCACGGTCGTGGGACACGACGACGCCCACGCCTCGGAAGCGGCGCAGCGCGGCCACCAGCCACGCTCTTGCCTCCGCGTCCAGGTGGTTGGTGGGCTCATCCAGCAGGAGCACGTCCGGCTCGCGGGCGAGCGCCGCGCCCACCTGCCAGCGCTTGCGCTCTCCCGGGGACAGCGTGGGCCAGCGCTCCAGCGCGGTGACGTCCAGGCCCAGCTGGCCCTGGAGCCTGCGCGCCAGCGCGTCCCAGGCGTCCGCGAACGCGGTGATGTCGGGCGTGAGCACCTCCACGCCCTGCGGACACAGGCACACGAGCGGCGACTCCGGCTCGAACTGGAGCTGCCCCGACGTGGGCGTCAGCTCCCCGGACAGGAGGCGCAGCAGGGTGGACTTGCCCGCGCCGTTGGGGCCGACGAGGCCCGTCCAGCCCGCGGGGAGGTGGAACTCCACGTCGGTGAGGACGGGGACGGCATCAGTGAAGGAAAAGCAGACGCGGTGCGCGCGCACGGAGGACGAGGACGAGGGCATGTTGAAGCGACTCCTGAAACCGGAAGCCAGCGCACACGCCCGTCAGGGCCGTGTGGCGGCGGGGTACAGCCAGGGACCGGGGTTTCAGGCGTACAGCTTCAAGGGACAGCGAACCTCGTTCAGGGGAAGACCTCTGACATCTCCCCGCGTGGACAGCCGGTGCTTCAGGTGGAGCATGCGGCGCGGCCCGGGCGGATGGCAAGTCCGGGCGCGACGCGGGCACCGACGGGAAAACGCCGGTGCCCTGACAACGATTCCCCGAAGGGGGCGGGCTACTCGTCCGACGGCGGCGGCTGCACCCGGCGGGTGGCCGGGAGGGTGGCGTTCGCGGCCGCGTTGCGGGCCAGGGCCTGGGCGCTCAGCGCGGCGGCGGACGGCGGGCGGGGGGCGGGGAGCCGGGGCGCCTCCGGCGCGGTGGCCGGGGCCTCGTTGGCGAAAACCTCCTTCAGCATGGCGATGGAGCCCAGCGCGGTGGTGGCCTCGTAGGGGACGAACATCTTGTTGTCGCCCTTGCCCAGCTCCTGGAGGGTCTCCAGGTAGCGCAGCGCGAGCACCTCCGGCGTGGCCCGGCCGGTATGGATGGCCTCGAAGGTGAGGCGGGTGGCCTCGGCCTTGCCCTCGGCCTCCAGCATGACGGCGCGCTTGTGGCCCTCCGCGCGGGCGATCTCCGCGTCGCGCTCGGCCTCCGCGCGCAGGATGCGGGAGATCTTCTCGCCTTCGGCCTGGAGGATGGCGGCGGCCTTGTCGCCCTCCGCCTTGGTGACCTCCGCGCGGCGCTCGCGCTCGGCGGTCATCTGCTTGGCCATGGCGGACTTGATGGCCTGGGGCGGTTCAATCTCGCGCAGCTCCACGCGCGTCACCTTCACGCCCCACTTCTCCGTGGCCTCGTCCAGCACCATGCGCAGCTTGGTGTTGACCGTCTCGCGGCTGGTGAGCGTCTGATCCAGCGTGAGGCCGCCCATGACGTTGCGCAGGTTCGTCATGGTGAGCTGCTCGATGGCGAGCGCCAGGTTCTCCACCTGGTAGAGCGCCCGGCCCGGGTCGACGATCTGGTAGTAGATGACCGAGCCGACCTCCATGTTGACGTTGTCATGGGTGATGACCTGGACGGTCTCGAAGCCCATGACCTGCTCGCGCAGGTCCACCAGCGTGTTGCGCGTGAAGCGGTTGCCGGCGCGCATCTCCATGGCGCGCGGGCTGTCCATGAAGGGGATGAGGATGTTGAGGCCGCTGGAGGCCACGCGGTGGAACTTCCCCAGCCGCTCCACCACCATCACCTTGGCCTGGGGGACGATGCGCACGCCCGTGACCATCGCGAACACGACGGCGGCGGCCAGGAACAGCAGAACAACGGTCAGTCCCATGATGCGTTCTCCTTCTTCTGCCGCACTGGTTGCAGCGCGACTTCGTGGGACGCCGACGGGCGTCGCACCCACAACTTGAGGCCTTCAATCTGCTCCACGGTGACGCGCTCGCCCTCGGGCAGGGGCCCGGACAGGGAGCGGGCCATCCACAGCTCGCCGTTGATTCGCACGGTGCCCCCGTGTCCCTCCGCCAGCGCCTCCGTCACCACGGCCTCCTGGCCCAGCATCGCCTCCGCGCCCGTCTTCAAGTGCACGGCGTCCCGCATGAAAACGTTCTTGAAGAGGGTGCGGGACGCGCCGAACAGGGCGGCGGACACCAGGGTGAAGACGACGAGCTGGCTGTTGAAGCCCAGGCCCGCCCCGGCCATCAGCGAGGCCATCAGCGCGCCCACGGCGAACCAGAGCGTCACGAAGCCGGAGAGCTTGATCTCCATCACCCCCAGGACGATCGCGGCGATCAACCAGAGCTGCCAGGCGGTGGGGTCCATGGGGTCCTTGTTTGACAGCCGCTTCGGTCGCCTGTCAAACCGGGCGGCCGGGCATCAGGAATCAATCCGGGAGGAGGGTGGGTTCCGGGCAAGGCCTTAAGAGGGCCAGAGCCTGGGGAAAAGCCGATGCCATACCTGTCCATCCGTGGCGCTCGACTGTACTACGAGGACACCGGGGGGAGTGGAGAGCCGGTCCTCTTCAGCCACGGGCTGCTCTGGGACTCCCGCTTGTTCCACAGGCAGGTGGAGGCCCTCCGGGGCCACTACCGCTGCATCGTGTACGACCACCGGGGCCAGGGACTGAGCGAGCCCCCGCCTGGTGACTCGGTCATCGACCTGCGCACGGTGTACGAGGACGCGGTGGCGGTCATCCAGGCGCTCGGCCTGGCGCCGTGTCACTTCGTGGGCCAGTCCATGGGGGGCTTCGTGGGCCTGAGGGTGGCCGCGCGGCACCCGGAGCTCCTGCGCTCGCTGTCGCTGCTGGACTCCTCCGCCGCGGCGGAGCTGCCGCTGACGCTGGCGCGCTACCGGCTGTTGACGACGCTCACGCACTGGCTGGGCTTGCGGCCGGTGGTGGACCGGATCATGTCGCTCTACTTCGGGCGCACGTTCATGCGGGATCCGGAGCGGGCCGCGGAGCGGGCGTTGCTGCGCCAGCAGCTCGTGGAGAACCCGCGCGCGGTGTGGCGCGCGATGCAGGGGGTCATCCACCGCCGCAGCGTGGAGGGGGAACTGCACCGCATCGTGACGCCCACGCTGGTGCTGGTGGGGGACGAGGACGCGGTGACGGTGCCGGCGGTGGCGGAGCGGCTGCACCAGCGCATCTGGGGCGCGCGGCTCAAGCGGCTGCCCTGCGGCGGGCACATGTGCATCCTGGAACAGCCCCAGGCGGTCAACGTCGCGCTGGGAGACTTCCTGGAGGAGGTGGAGCGCACCTCGCTCCAGGAAGAGGTGCTGGCGGTGGGTTAGCCCCGGGCCTCGGGCTCGCGGCAGACGGCCTCCGACGCATCGTCGTCGTTCTGCGCGGGAGCGGACTGCACGGAGGCCTGCGGTTCGGAGGGCGCGGCGGGGAGCACGCCCGCGCAGACGCCGTACTCACCGCAGGTGGTCCTGACGCTGCCGTCGGTGCAGAGCCAGCTGCAGGAGCCGGTAGGCCGACACGCGACGTCACAGGGGTTGGGCGCGGCCCCCGCGGTGATCGGAGCGAGGAAGAGCGCGGCGGCGACGGCGAAGAGGGACTTGGAGCGCTTCATGGGGGTGACTCCCGTGGATGTGAGGGAACCGCGGTGCTGCGTTCATCCTACGGACTCAATCCCTCTCACTGGTAGCGAGTTTGCCAAAAAATCGGATTTCCATGCTTGTACGTGAAAGCCGTGGGTGAAGACAGACACCCGCTGTGCCTTGCCGTTTGCGGCGGGAAGGAAATGACAGTTCAAACCCATGGGAGAGGGATTGGGCAATGGAAGACGCTCCACCCGCCCCGCACCCTGGAACAACCCATGAAGTCGCCCTCTCGCTGAACGTCGATCCAATCTAGCGCCTGAACGCCCGCTCAGTATCCTGATCCGGTGTGAGCTACGCCGAGCTGGTGTGCCGGTCCCACTTCTCCTTCCTGCACGGCGCCTCCCACCCGGAGGAGCTGGTGGCCACCGCGGCGCGGCTGGGCCTGTCCGCGCTGGCGCTGACGGACCGGGACGGGCTCTACGGGGTCGTGAAGGCGCACCTCGCGGCGAAGGAGCACGGCGTGAAGCTGCTCCTGGGCGCGGAGCTGACGCTGGAGGACGGCCCGCCAGTGGTCGTGTACGCGAAGGACGCGGGTGGGTACTCGAACCTGTGCCGGCTGGTGTCCCACGGCCGGATGACGCACCCCAAGGGCGAGGCGGGCCTGCCCTGGCGCAAGGTGGCGGAGCACGCGTCGGGGCTGCTCGCGCTGTTGCCGGGCCCCGCGCCGCTGGCGGCGGTGGCGCCGCTGGCGGAGGCGTTCCCCGGGAGCTTCCACGTGGGCCTGAGCCGCTCCCTGTCCGCGGGGGACGCGGCCCGGGAGGCGCGAGCGGAAGCCCTGGCCCGCGCGCTGGGCGTGCCCTTGGTGGTGCACAACGACGTGCACACGCACCACCGCGACCGGCAGCCCTTGCAGGACGTGCTCACGTCCATCCGCCACGGGGTGACGGTGGATCAGGCGGGCACGCGGCTGTTCCCGAACGCGGAGCGGACGCTGAAGTCCCCCACGGACATGGCGCGGCTGTTCGCGGACCGGCCGGAGGCGCTGGCGCGCACGGTGGAGCTGGCGTCGCGCTGCGAGGCCACCCTGGACGCGCTGCACTACCGCTTCCCGGAGGAAGACCTGCCGCAAGGGCGCACGGCGGATGAACACCTGCGGGTGCTCACGGAGGCGGGCCTGCGCACGCGCTATCCGGAGGGGGTGCCGCCGGCGGTGACGAAGCAGATCGACCACGAGCTGCGGCTCATCGCGGCGCTGGACTTCGCGGGGTACTTCCTGTCGCTGTGGGACATCGTGATGTTCGCGCGGGGGCGGGGCATCCTGTGTCAGGGGCGGGGCAGCGCGGCGAACTCGGCGGTCTGCTACGCGCTGGGCATCACCGCCATTGATCCGGTGCGCATGGGGCTGTTGTTCGAGCGCTTCCTCAGCATGGAGCGCAAGGAGCCGCCGGACATCGACGTGGACTTCGAGCACGAGCGGCGCGAGGAGGTGCTCCAGTACGTCTACGAGAAGCACGGCCGGCGCCACGCGGGCATGGTGTGCGAAGTCATCTGCTACCGGGGGCGGCTCGCGCTGCGCGAGGCGGGCAAGGCGCTGGGGCTGTCGTTGGATCAGGTGGACCGGCTGTCGCGCGTTGCCTCGTCTCACGGCTTCCAGGTGACGCCGGACGTGCTCCAGGAAGCGGGGCTGTCCCCGACGGATGGGCGCGTCTTGCGGACGCTGTCGGTGGCGAAGGAGCTGGAGGGCGTGCCCCGGCACCTGTCCATCCACGTGGGCGGCTTCGTGATGACGCGCGAGCCGCTGGTGGACCTGGTGCCGGTGGAGAACGCGGCGATGCCCGGGCGCACGGTCATCCAGTGGGAGAAGGACGACATCAACGCGGTGGGGCTGCTGAAGGTGGACCTGCTGGCGCTGGGCATGTTGACGGCGCTGTCGCGCTGCTTCGCCCTGATCCACAAGCACTACGGCCGCGAGCTGTCCCTGGCCACGGTGCCGCCGGAGGACCCGAAGGTCTACGACATGCTGTGCGAGGCGGACACGGTGGGCGTGTTCCAGATTGAAAGCCGCGCGCAGATGAACATGCTGCCCCGGCTGCGGCCCCGGGAGTTCTACGACCTGGTGGTGCAGATCGCCCTCATCCGGCCGGGGCCCATCGTGGGCAACATGGTGCACCCCTACCTGCGTCGCCGGCACGGCCAGGAGCCGGCGACGTACCCGAGCGAGGAGGTGCGCGGCATCCTCCAGAAGACGCTGGGCGTGCCGCTCTTCCAGGAGCAGGCGATGCGGCTCGCGATGGTGGCGGCGGGCTTCAGCGCGGGGGAGGCGGACGGCCTGCGGCGGGCGCTGAGCCACAAGCAGGCGGAGGCGCGCATCCTCCCGTACCGGGGCCGCTTCGTGGAGGGCTGCGAGGCGAAGGGCTACACGCGCAAGCAGGCGGAGGAGTGGTTCGACCACTTCCGGGGCTTCGCGCACTACGGGTTCCCGGAGAGCCACTCCGCGAGCTTCGCGTTGATCGCCTATGCGTCCAGCTGGCTGAAGTGCCACTACCCGGCGGCCTTCACCGCGGCGCTGCTCAACTCGCAGCCCATGGGCTTCTACGCGCCGCACACGCTGGTGGCGGACGTGCAGCGGCACGGCGTGGAGGTGCGGCCGGTGGACGTGCGCCGTTCAGGCTGGGACTGCACCCTGGAGGACGGAGCGATTCGGCTGGGCCTGAGGATGGTGCGGGGGCTGTCCGAGTCCGCGGGCCGGGCGGTGGAGACCGCGAGGCGCGGGGACTACGCGAGCGTGGGAGACCTGGCGCGACGGGCGCGCATTCCCCGGCACGAGCTGACGCGGCTGGCGCTGTCCGGCGCGTTGGCGTCGCTGTGTGGGGCGCGGAGGCAGGCGCTGTGGGAGATCCAGGCGCTGGGGCCGCTGGACGCGGACGACCTGTTCTTCGGCATGCCCATGGACGGCACGGCGGTGGAGTTGCCGCCCATGGGCGTCCAGGAGCGGGTGGTGGCGGACTACGACACGGTGGGGCTGTCGCTGGAGAAGCACCCGCTGGAACTGCTGCGGCCCATGTTGAAGCGGATGGGGGCGGTGACGGCGGAGGGGTTGAAGCGGGTGTCGGCGGGGCGGCGGGTGAAGGTAGGGGGGATGATGATCTGCCGGCAGATGCCGCCGACGGCGAAGGGGATCTGCTTCATCTCGTTGGAGGACGAGACGGGGATCGCGAACCTGGTGGTGCCCTCGGAGGTGTACGCGCGGTGCAGGCAGGAGATCCACGGCGCGCTGTTCCTCGTGGGGGAGGGGATGCTGGAGCGCTCGGGGAAGGTGACGAACGTGAAGACGCGCAGCGTGGTGTCCGTGCGGCAGTGAGGCATTGGGGAGCGCCACATCTGCACGTCTGTTCCCGGGATCCGCCGCTACAGGGACGTAGTGACCCGGGGGGGCATGGAACAACCCGTATTACTGGCGATATAGGTTGCGTCCGTCCGGAGTGTAGTAGCGTGGATCAGAACGGGAGGGTTCTCCAAGTGCGCAACAGTCTTCGGTGGTTGGGGTCGCTGCTCGATCGCGTGGGCCTGACAGAAGTGGTGGAGGAGGCGAGCGATTGGGTGCGGTACTACGCGCAGGGCAAGCCGCCCGTGAGCGAACCGCAGCAGACCCGCGTCTCCCGCCCGGTGCACTCCGAGCCTCCGCGCGCGTCCGCGCACGAGGTGATCGAGTCCCTGCGCAACGCGATGCCGGAGCGTCAGGTGGACGCGACGGTGGTGGAGATCCCCTTCGAGGGACGCATGGAGCTGGCGCAGGCGGCCCGCCGCAAGACGGCGCCGAAGGCGAAGAAGGCCGCGGGCAAGAAGAGCGCGGCGAAGAAGGCCCCGGCCGCGAAGAAGAAGAGCGCGGCGAAGAAGGCCCCTGTCGCGAAGAAGGCGGCCACGTCCGGCGCCGCGAGCGAGGACGCGGTGTCGGTGCTGGAGACCGCGCTGCGCGGCCACGCGCGCCAGAAGGACCTGGTCTCCGCCGGCAAGGAGAAGGACCAGCTCCTGCGTTCGCTGATCCCGCTCTACCTGGCGAAGGCGCTGGACGTGGAGGTGACGTCCGGAACGACGTCGCGCTTCTGGAGCGGGCTGGGCGTGACGTACGCCGCCCCGAACGCGGCCAAGGCCCTGCGCCTGCATGCCGGCTACGCCCAGGACACCAAGAAGGGCAAGGCCATCACCGCCAAGGGCATCCGCTACGTGGAAGACGCCCTGGCGCAGGCCGGGAAGTAAAGCCTGCCGGGCCAGATGCCGCGGCTTCGCTGTCTGCTCAAGCGCGGCATGGTCCCACTTGAATCAGCCCTCAATCCCTCGCGGAACGTGAGCCCGGGACGGGCAGGTTGTCCGTCCTCCGGTACGTAGCCACCACGGAGTACTTCGTGTCCTTCGTGTGGTTCCGGCTCGCCGCGTGGAACAGCCGCGCGTGGAAGAGCAGCACGTCCCCGGGGGACAGCCTCACGTACCGCGCGCTCTCAATGAGCGCCGCGTTCTCCGGCAGCTCCGGCCGCAGGAACAGCTTCGCGTCGTAGCGCTCCGGCGCGAACTGCATGCGGTGCGTGCCGGGCAATACCTTGAGGCCGCCGTTCTCCGGCGTCTCCGTGCCCAATGCCAGCCACGTGGAGATCAGCTCCGGCCGCGTGAAGGCCCAATACCTCACGTCCTGGTGCCAGCCCGTGTCCGACGAGAAGCGCGGCTGTTTCGTCATCACGCAGTTGTGATGCGCCCGCGCCTGCACCACCGGCCCGTCCAGCAGTTGCCCCAGCGCCTCCACCATCCGCGCGTCGTCGAACCACGCCGCGAACAGGGCCGAGCGCCCATGGGCCTTCAACAACCGCCGCACCGTCCGGCCACCTTCGACCTCCAGGCTCGCGGGCGAACCCGGATAGGCCACGTCGGCCTCGTACTCCACCGGGCCGTCACCGGACTTGAGCTGCTCCAGGATGACGGCCCGCATCCGCTCGCACGTCCCGCTGTCCACGAAGGACGGCAGGACGAGATACCCATCGGCGGCGAAGCGTTGGCACTGCTCGGGACTCAGGACGGACATGGCGCCCGCTTCTTAATGGGGGCGCCCGCCGCGTGCAGCACCTGTCGCGAGGCTCAACCCAGGAGCCGCGAATCATCCAGGTCGATCTCGTCCTGGATGAGGTCCACGCCGTTCTGCCGGAACCGCCGCGCCGCGGCCCGGCTGCGCGGCCCGTGCCCGTGCTCCAGGCACCACTGCGCGTGCTCGCTCAGGAGCGCCAGCTCCAGCGTGCGCCCCAGCGTCAGGGAGAAGCGCCGCGCCCCGGCCTCCATCGTGGTGGGGTTCGCCATCGCGCCGGACACCCAGGCCCGCGCGTGCTCCAGCGCGCCGTGCGCCGTCTGCACGCACGGCCGCAGGCCCGCGTCCGTCACCTTCGACAGCCGGCCCTCCACCTCGTGGAAGAACGCCTCCAGCGTGCCTTCCTTCGCCAGCGCGCGCAGCGAATCCAGCGACAGCACGTTCGTCGTGCCCTCCCAGATGGACAGCACCTGCGCGTCCGCCTGGATGCGCGGCAGGCCCGTGTCCTCCACGTAGCCCGCACCGCCGAAGGACTCCGTCGCCTCCGACGTGACGTGCACCACCTGCCGGCCCGTGGTCAGCTTCGCCAGCGGCGTCACCAGCCGCTGCAGCAGCTGCTCCTGCTCCGTCGCCGTGCGCGTCTCCAGCTTGCCCAGGAGCTCCACCCCGCGGAACGCCAGCAGGAAGCCCGCCTGGAACTCCGCCTCCAGCCCCGCCAGCGTGTCCACGTGCAGCGGCTTCTCCGACAGCGGCGCGCCGAACTGCACCCGGCGCTTCGCATAGTCGTGCGCCAGCGCCATCGCGCGGCGCATGGCCCACGTGGCGCCCATCGCGTTCCAGGTGCGCGTCACGTTCAGCATCATCGCCATGTTGCGGATGCCGTCCGTCAGCCCCGCCACTGGCACCGCCAGCGTCCCGTCCAGCGTCAGCTCCGCCGTGGGCACCTTGCGCGTCCCGAACTTGTCCTTCAGCCGGTTGATCTGGATGTTGTTGAGCCGGCCCTGCGCGTCCCGCGTCTCCACGAAGAAGAGCGCCAGGCCCTTGCCGCCGGGGCCGTTGCCCGTGGGCCGCGCCAGCGTCAGCGCCATCTGCGCCGTCGTCGCGGACGTGAACCACTTCGTGCCGTGCAGCCGCCAGCCCTCCGGGGACTGCCGCGCCTCCGTCAGCGTGAGCCCCACGTCCGAGCCGCCCGTGCGCTCCGTCATCCACTGGCCCGACGTCCAGAACGTCGCCGGATCGCGCGACGTCAGGTGGGGCAGGGCGTGGTCGATGAGGGCTTTGTTGCCCAGCGACAGGAGCGACCGTGCCGCGCCGTCCGTCATCGCCAGCGGACACGAATAGACGTCCAGCGACGGCTGCACCAGGTAGTTCAACGCGAACTGGTGCACGCGGCTGAGCGCGCCGCTCTTCTGCTCGTAGGCCACCGCGACCAGGCCCTTCCTCGCGGTCAGCGCCTCCGCCTCCTTCCACAGCGGCGTCACCTCGATGTGGTCGATGCGCTTCCCCCACGGGTCCCACTGCGTGAGGACGGGCTCGTTCAGCCGGTCGCGCTGCTGGAACTCGTAGAAGTACTTGCCCCCCAGCTCCCCCAGCTCCCGGAAGTCGTCCTGGAGCGAGCGGAGCAGGTCCTCCGGAAGGGTGCGGGCAAGGTAGCCCTGCAGGAACGCGTCGTCGTCGTACTGATTGCCAAGAACGGGGGGCGCCTGGAAGAAGCTCATGACCCGAAGTTAACACCCCGGCACGGACGGTGGGGTAGAGTGACCTCCCCCTCCGCCGGAGCCGTGATGACCGACTTCTCCCGCAGGCCCCCACCTGGCCCGGGTCCGTCTTCCCTCGACGCCGAGCAAGACCCCAATCGCAGCATCACCCCCCTGGAGACGCCCGCCGCCGCGGCGAGCCCCGTCCTGGCGACGCCTCCCCGTCCGCGCTCGCCCACCATGGCCGGGGTGCCCCTGGGCGGAGACAGGCCTCCAGAGCCCACCCGCTCCAGGCCCGCGCAGTCCGCGCCGCTGCCGTCCGTCATCTTCGATCCGATGCCGCGCCCCCGCGTGCCGCCCGCGCAGGCCGCGGGAGCGCCGCCGCCCTTCACCGAGGAGATGCTGGACGTGCAGACCGAGCGGCGCACCGCGCCCCCCGGTCCTCCTCCAGCGCCGCAGGACCCCGACCGCCGCGCGGGCCCCGGCCCGGAGCGCCGCGGTCCGGACGCGGAGCGCAGGGGTCCCCCTCCGGAGGCGGACCGCCGCGGCCCGAGCAGCCCCGCCAGCTCCGACCGTCGCACCTCGGCCACGGCGCCGCCGCAGGGCTACGTGGGCCCGGAGCGGCGCGGCTTCCGGCGCGGTGAAGCGTCGGATGCGCCGATGACGAACCGCTTCTGGCCCGCGCAGCCCAAGACGCTCCAGGAGGCCGGCCTCAACGCGACCTTCGTGGAGGAGCTGGTCCTCAAGGCCATCTTCTTCGCGGGCGAGATGCGCGGCATGGACGTGGCCACGCGCCTGCAACTGCCCAGCGCGCTGGTGGACGAGATCATCGAGGGCCTGCGCCGGCAGAAGTACATCGACATCCGAGGCGGTGGCGGATCCGGCGTGGGCCGCTCCACGATGATCTACCAGCTCACGACCTTCGTGACGGACGTGCTGCGGCAGATCCTGGACCGCAACCGCTACAACGGCCCGGCGCCCGTGCCGTTCCACGAATGGGTCGCCGCCGTGAAGCAGCAGACCGTGCGCGGCAACCGCATCACCCGCCAGCGCATGGAGGACAAGTTCGGCGACCTGATCATCCGCGACTACATCTTCGACGGCATCGGCCCGGCGATGAACTCCGGGCGCGCCATCTTCTTCTACGGCCCCCCGGGCAACGGCAAGACGGCCATCTGCCAGGGCATGGTCAACTGCTACGACGGGGACATCTTCGTCCCGCACGCGCTGCTCATCGACGACTTCGTGGTGAAGATGTTCGACGCGAACATCCACCGCGCCGTGGAGGACGAGCCCGGCATGCCCTCGTACGACCGCCGCTGGGTGCGCTGCCGCCGGCCGCTGGTGGTGGTGGGCGGTGAGCTCACGCTGGAGATGCTCGACCTCGTCTACACCCCGGAGGTGAAGTACTACGAGGCGCCGTTCCAGATGAAGGCGTCCAACGGGATGCTCCTCATCGACGACTTCGGCCGGCAGAAGGTGTCCCCCAAGGACCTGCTCAACCGGTGGATCGTCCCGCTGGAGAGCGACGTGGACATGCTCACGCTCCACACCGGCAAGAAGATCCAGGTGCCCTTCGACGTGTTCGCTGCCTTCTCCACCAACCTGGATCCCAGCGACCTCGTGGACGACGCCTTCCTGCGCCGCGTCCGCTACAAGCTGGAGGTGCAGCGCCCGGACGAGGAGCAGTTCCACGAGATCTTCCAGATGATGTGCAAGAAGCGCGGCGTGCCCTACGACGCGCGCGCCGTGGACTACCTCATCGACGAGCACTACCGCCCGCTGCACCGGCCCTTCGCCGCGTGCCAGCCTCGCGACCTGTTGGATCAGGTCATCGACATGGCGAACTACCAGGGCGTGACGCCGCGCCTGGACCCCACGCTGCTGGACGCCGCCGTGCGCAGCTACTTCGTGCGCTTCGACAAGCCGGAGGGGCCCTCGTCCACCTCCGCGTCCGCCCGCTGAAGCGGCTGGGGGCCGTCCCCCGCGAACGGCCCCCACGGCGACGGCTGGAGCCACGTGCGCACCGTCTCCACGTGCACGTTGGCCAGCACGTCCACGATGGACAGCCCCGTCACGAAGCGCCCCTCGCGCCCCTGCGCGTAGTCCGGGTGGCGGAAGCGCTGCCACAAGAGGCGCACGTCCACGGCGCGGAAGCGCTCGGGCTTCAGGTACACCGTGGAGCCCGTCCCCGAGTAGTACGTGTGCGCGCCCGTCTGGAGGCAGTACTCCACCAGCCGCTGCGTCTTGTCCTCGCCCCGGCGCTCCAGCGTGGAGGAACACACCTGGTTCGGCTCCAGGCCCAGCGGCCTGTAGAACAGCGCCATGCTGGACAGCAGCACGCGCAACAGCGACCCCGGTCCGGACTCGCGCGCGGCGGCGTCGTAGAAGGGCTCCAGCAGCGGCAGCACCTGCGCGCGGAAGTGGGGCCGGCCTCCGTAGAGCGTCACCAGCGCGTTGAGGTGCTTGCGCGCCCAGGGCTGGCTCGAGTCCACCGCCAGGTCGCGGATGCGCGTGTCGCGGTGCGGATCCTCCAGCGGGATGGACAGCCACTGGAAGCCGGGTTCGGACGGAGGCGGCGTGGGCACGCCGTGGGGCAGGGCGACGCGCGTGCGGCGCTGCCAGCCGCGCCGCAGCCACTGCACGTCGTCCAGCACCACCAGCGTGCCGGCGCGCGCCACCTGCTCGTAGAAGTCCACCCACGGCAGGTAGTGGGGCTGTTCGGCGACGAGGACTCCAGGGTGTCCGGACACGCCCCGGATGATAGGGCCTTTCAGCCGCCGCGCACCGGGTGGCGGAACACCGGCGGGAACACGCGCGGGGCCTTCTTCTTGCGCACGCAGGTGGTGTCCGCGCTCATGTAGCAGGCGGAGAACGCGCGCCGCCGCTGTCCGGGCCGGCCACGCCCGGAGCGGTGCCAGACGTGGTTGTGCACGAGCAGCGCCTCCCCGGCCCGCACCGGCAGAGGCACCACGTGTCCTTCCGCGTCCGCCGCCTCCACGCGGTCCGGCGGGATCACGCCGCCCAGCGCCGTCACCAGCCCCGCGCGGTGGCTGCCGGGGATGACCTCCAGGCAGCCGCCGCCCTCCGGCGCGTCGTCCAGCGCGGTCCAGATTTGAAGGTCCGGCTCACGCGTGAGGCCCCACAGCTTTCCGCCGTCCTGGTGGAAGGGCAGGTTGCTGCCGCCCGCGGGGCCCTTGTGGAAGAGGATGGCGCGGTACAGGACGATGTCGCCGGGGATGCGCGCGCGGGCGATGCGCTCGAACAGCGGGTTCTCCAGCCACGCGAGGAAGCGCGGATCCTTCTCCAGCTTCTCCAGCTTGCGGTACTCCAGGGACGGGCCCTGCCAGCCCAGCCCCAGCGGCGCGTCTTCGTAGCGGCCGGTGGTGGCGTCCGGCTGGAAGAACATCCCCGGGTACACCACGCGGCCGAGCATCAGGTCGTCCGCCCGCTCGCGCAGGGCCTCCACGCCCGCGTCGTCCAGCACGCGGCCCAGGCGCGCGAAGCCGTGCGCCTCGTAGTGGGCGAGCACGTCCGCCACGTCCAATCCTTCCGCCTCCACGCTGACCATCCACTGCACCATTGCCGCAAGGCCCGTGCGCGTCCAGCGCGGTCGTGCGAGCAGGGGAGGGCGCCCTCGTGGGACGGGGCTTCCGCCCTTGCACCCGCGCCTGCCCGGCCGCATGGTGGGCCTGGCATGCCCTACCGTCGCGCCACGCACCACGTCTCCGCCCCGGATGGCACCCGGGTGGCGGTCCACACCCACAGCTCGGGCGCGCCGGAGGAGGGCCGCGACGCCGCGCTCGCGGACCGCCCCACGGTGCTGCTGACCAACGGCATCGGCACGTCGGAGAACTTCTGGCGTCACCTCGTCGCCGACCTGGAGCAGGACCACCGCGTGGTGCACTGGGACTACCGCGGCCACGGCATGAGCGAGGAGTCGCGCGACGGGGACTACCGCGTGCAGGTGCACGTGGACGACCTGGAGCGCGTCACCGAGGCCGCCATGGCGCGCGGCGACGGCCGGCCGCCGCACCACATCGCCTTCTCCATGGGCGTGCGCATCCTGCTGGAGCTGTACCGCCGGCGCCCGGACCTGGTGCCGTCCATGACGCTCATCGCGGGGACACCGGGCGTGCCGGGCTCGGCCAACCCGAGCCGGGCATCCCGCTTCGGGTTGAGCGCCGTCAGGGGCGCCCTGGCCGCCAGCACACCGTGGGTGCCGGTGGTGGCGCCCGCGGTGAAGGCCTTCATCGCCAGCCCGCTGGCGGATCCGTTCGCCCGCGCCGTGGGCGCGCTGCGGCCCCGCGCCCCGCGAGAGGACATCGCCGAGTTCCTGGACGCGCTCTACCACATGAGCGCGCAGGCCTATTGGCGCACGCTGCGCGGCCTCACGGAGGGCCACGCCTGGGACGTCCTCCCGTCCATCCGGGTGCCCGTGCTGATCATCGCCGCGAGCGACGACGTCCTCGTGCCCCTGTCGGAGGTGCAGCGGCTGCACCGCGCGCTGCCCCAGGCCGGCTGGCTCCAGGTGGATGACGCCGGCCACGCGGGCCTCCTGGAGGCCGGGACGGAGATCGCCCAGGCGGTCCGGGGCTTCCTGGATGCGCATGGATTGGAGGCTTCAGCCTCCACGCAAACCCCCGTCACTCCAGGCTGAAGCCACGGCGGTTCCCGTGACCCATCAGGGCTGCCGGGTTTTGAGAATCCGATGACCTCAAAGGTCACGAAGACGCGAGCCAGAAGTCACCGGGCGTGGTTTGCGTCGGCCTGTAATTTTGTGGTTTGCAGGGAGGCTCAGTACTCAACACGGAGTCTCCATGTCCTGGTCTTCCCGGCACCTGCTGGTCCCATTGTCAGCGGTGCTGTTGGTGTTGTCGGCGTGCGGTGGTGATGACGGCAACAAGAACCCTGTCTGCGGCAACGGCATCATCGAGAGCGGCGAAGCGTGCGACGACGGCAACCGCACGGAAGGCGACCGCTGCAACAACAGCTGTCAGGTCACCACGCCCGTCATTGACGCGGGCACCAATGACGCGGGCTCTGACACGGACGCGGGGATCGACGCGGGCACGGAGACGGACGCGGGCACCGACGACGCAGGTACGGTGACGGACGCGGGTACGGGCACCGACGCGGGCACGGGCACTGACGCGGGTACGGGCACTGACGCGGGCACGGGCACCGACGCGGGTACGGGCACCGACGCGGGTACGGGCACTGACGCGGGTACGGGCACCGACGCGGGCACGGGCACTGACGCCGGCACGGGCACCGACGCGGGTACGGGCACTGACGCGGGCACGGGCACCGATGCGGGCACGGGCACTGACGCCGGCACGGGGACGGACGCGGGCACGGTCGATGCGGGCACGGACGCCGGTACGGAGACCGACGCGGGCACGGTCGACGCGGGCACGGACGCCGGTACGGAGACCGACGCGGGCACGGATGGCGGCGCCATCGACGCCGGCCCGGCTCCGGACGCGGGCACCGACGCCGGCACGGAGACGGATGCGGGCACGGGGACCGACGCGGGCACCACGGCGACGCTGAGCGCGCTGGAGCCGGCCGCGGTCTTCGCTCGCTCGGGCACCACAGGTCAGACCATTCCGGAGTCTCTCGAGGTCACGCTGAGCGCCGAGGCCGCCACGGATGTCGTGGTCCAGGTCTCCTCGTCCAGCCCCTCGGTGGTCGTGGCCAACAACGGCCAGGTGACGGTGCCCGCGGGTTCGCGGTCCGCGGCGGTCATCGTGACGGCGGATGAGGCGGCGGGCTCGGCCAAGGCGACGCTGACGGCCACGCTGGGTGGGGACTCGCGCACCGCCACGGTGCGCGTGCTCGGCGCGACCGAGCAGGCCTCGCTGGCGTACCTGTCGCCGGAGACGGTGTCCCTGGCCTCCGGTGAGACGGCCAACGTCACCGTGACGCTCGACATCCCGGCCGCGGCGGCCACGTCCATCGCGCTGTCCACGACGGGCAACGTGGGCTCCGTGCCGGCCACCGTGACGGTGCCGGCCAACGAGATCTCCGCGAAGTTCATCTTCACCGCCGGCGCGTCCGGTTCGACGGGCACCATCGTGGCCACACTCAACAACCAGTCCGTGTCCGCTCAGGCGAAGGTCACCGCCGCCCCGACGACGAACCACATCGTCATCAGCGAGTTCGCCACCCTTGGCTCCGGTGGCGCGAACGACGAGTTCATCGAGCTCTACAACCCGACGAACGCGGCCGTGTCCCTGGCCGGCTGGAAGCTCCAGTACAAGGGCCCGACCGCCGGCACCTACAACACCACCGCCTTTACGTTCCCCACGGGCGCGACCATCGCCGCGCATGGCTTCTACCTGGTGACGAGCAGCTCGTACTCCGGTGGCGGCACGGTCGCAGGTGACGCCTCCTCCGCGGCCCTCATCCCGCTGGGTGCCTCGGCGGGCCACATCCGCCTGGGCAAGCCCGGCATCTCCACCGGGAAGGTGGACGCCCTCGCGGTGGACACGGTGGGCTACGGCTCCACCGCGGACGCTGCGGAAGGCAACAGCCCCATCTCCGTCAGCGGCACCCCGGCCGCCGCCAGCAGCTTCGAGCGCAAGGCTAACGCCGCCTCGTCGGCCGCGACCATGGAGGGCAGCGGCGTGGACGCGAAGAAGGGCAACAGCCAGGACACGGACGTGAACAACGCGGACTTCGTCATCCGCACGCAGCGGGGTCCGCAGAACAAGGCGAGCGGCACGGAAGTGCCGTGACGCACTGAGCAGTGACCGGCCCCCACCGTCCCTCCAGGAACGGTGGGGGCTGGAAATACCCGCGCGCTTTCGCCATAAGCGGGGGCGTGCGAGTCGTCTCCTGGAACGTCAACGGTCTGCGCTCCATCCACCGCAAGGGCTTCCTCCCGTGGCTGTCCAGGGCCCGGGCGGACATCGTGGGGCTGCAGGAGGTGCGCGCCCGCGTTGAGCAGCTCCCCGCGGAGGTGCGCGCCCCCCGCCGCTGGAAGACCCACTTCGTGGCCGCGGAGCGCCCCGGCTACAGCGGCGTGGGCCTCTTCAGCCGCCATGAGCCGGAAGAGCTCACCACCACCCTGGACGCCCCGGAGATGGACGCGGAGGGCCGCCTCCAGTTCGCCCGCTTCGGCAAGCTCACCGTCGTCAACGGCTACTTCCCCAACGGCAACGGGAAGGACCGGGACCTCTCCCGCATCCCCTTCAAGCTGGACTTCTACCGCCGCCTCTTCGCGCGCCTGGAGAAGCCGCTGCGCGACAACCAGCGCGTGCTGGTGATGGGCGACTTCAACACCGCCCACCAGGACATCGACCTGGCGCGCCCGCGCGAGAACCGGGAGACCAGCGGCTTCCGCCCGGAGGAGCGCGAGGAGTTCGACCGGTGGATCCGCTCAGGCTGGGTGGACACCTTCCGCCACTTCAACCCCCAGGGCGGCCACTACTCCTGGTGGAGCCAGCGCGCGGGCGTGCGCGAGAAGAACATCGGCTGGCGCATCGACTACGTGCTGGCCACGCCGGCGGCGCTTGGTTACGTGAAGAAGGCCGCCGTGCATCCGGATGTCCACGGGTCGGATCACTGCCCCGTGAGCGTGGACCTGGACCCCTCGGTCCTCACCTGAACCCCCTCATGCCCAAGGCACCTCTCTCATGAACGCACTGCTCTCCATCTGGACCTGGGTCGAGGTGGGCCTCGTGGCCCTGGTGGGCTTCTTCGTCCAGCTCTTCCTGCTCATCGTCACGTTCCTGTTCGACAAGCGCCGCTACGTGGTGGGCCGCTGCTTCCGCCTGGTGGGCGTCACCGCCGCGAAGCTCACGCCCTTCTGGCGCTTCGGCGTGCATGGCCCGGTGCCGGACCGCGTGGCGCCCAACACCGTGGTGGTGAGCAACCACGAGTCCAACGCGGACTGCTTCCTCATCTCCTTCCTGCCGTGGGAGATGAAGTGGCTGGGCAAGCGGAGCCTCTTCAAGGTGCCCGTGGTGGGCTGGATGATGGGCATCGCCGGCGACGTCCCGGTGGAGCGCGGCGACCGCGACTCGGCCACCGGCGCCATGGCGCGCTGCAAGGCGTGGATGCAGAAGGGGATGCCGGTGATGATCTTCCCGGAGGGCACGCGCTCCAAGACGGATGAACTCCTGCCGTTCAAGGACGGCGCCTTCCGGCTCGCCATCGAGATGCAGGCGGACGTGCTGCCGCTGGCGGTGAGCGGCACGCGGCTCGCGCTGCCCAAGCACTCCTGGCGCTTCGCCACGTCGCGCGGGCTGGTGACCGTGGGCACGCCCATCTCCACGAAGGGGATGACGCTGGATGACGTGGAGACGCTCAAGACCCGGGCGCGCGCCCAGATTGAAGCCCTGCGCGCGACGCTCAAGCCGCTGACCGGGGGCGCGGCTCCCGTCCCGGCGACGGACACTCCCGCCGCCCCCTGAGCGGTCGGCGGACCGGGGGCGCGGATCGTTCAGAACCGCACGCGCCCCAGATTGTTGAACCCTCCAGGAGGGTCTGGACTAAGGAGTCCCCAGGTCCGTCCTCCACGGTCCGGCTCGGCGCGTGGCGCCCAGGAAGGAAGCGTGTGATGACCGCGGGCGGTCCTCGTGAAGAGCAGCGCGTGTCCACGGGCATCCCCGGCCTGGACACCGTGCTGTGCGGCGGCCTGCGCAAGGGCCGCATGTACATGGTCCTGGGCCTCCCGGGAGCGGGGAAGACCATCCTCGCCAACCAGATCTGCTTCCACCAGGCGGCCCAGGGACACCGGGTCCTCTACCTCACGCTCCTGGCTGAATCGCACACGGAGCTGGTGAGCAACCTGCAGACGCTGTCGTTCTTCGACCCGGCCTGCGTGCCGGGGAAGATCAGCTACCTGAGCGCCTTCACCATCCTGGAGCAGGGCGGCCTGGAAGCGCTCGCCGACCTGGTGCGCAAGGAGATCAAGGCGCACAAGGCGTCGCTGCTCGTGCTGGATGGGCTGCTGGCGGCGGAGGAGCTGGCCCCGTCGCGGCAGGCGCTCAAGAAGTTCATCCACGGCCTCCAGGTCGTGACGGGCCTCATCGGCTGCACCACGGTCGTGCTCACCACCGGCGGCACCAAGGGCCTGCGCGCGGAGCACACCATGGTGGACGGCCTGCTGGTGCTGCAGCAGCGCACCTTCGGCGTGCGCACCCTGCGCGAGCTGAGCGTGCGCAAGTTCCGGGGCAGCGCGTACAAGCTGGGGCAGCACGGCTTCGAGATCACCGGCGACGGGCTCACCGTCTACCCGCGCCTGGAGTCGATGGTGGACGGCAACCTGGTGCCCGGGGCGGGGAAGCGCGAGCGCGACGCCTTCGGCGTGCAGGGCCTGGACGCCATGCTCAAGGGCGGCGTGCCCGCGGGCTCCACCACCATCCTCCTGGGACCTCCGGGCAGCGGCAAGACGCTCTTGGGGCTGGCCTTCCTCGCGGAGGGCGCCCGCCAGGGCGAGCGCGGCCACTACTTCGCCTTCTACGACGCGCCGGAGCGGATGCTCGCCCAGGCGGCCGGCGTGGGCATGCACATGCAGCCCCTGATGGAGCGCGGGGACCTGGAGGTGAGCTTCCGGCCCCCCACGGAGAACATCCTCGACAAGATGGGGATGGAGCTGCTGACCACCATCCGCAGCGGCCGGGTGCGCCGCATCTTCCTGGACGGCTACGAAGCGCTCCTGCGCTCCTCGACGCGCCAGTCGCGGGTGGCCCGCTTCCTGGCGGCGCTCGTCAACGAGTGCCGGGTGCGCGAGGTGACGCTCATCTACACCGTCGAGGCCTCCTCCGCCTTCGGGCCGGAGGTGAAGTTCCCGCTCAAGGGCATCTCCATGGTGGCGGAGAACATCCTGTTCCTGCGCATGGTGGAGCTGCACTCCGGGCTGCGCCGCTTCATCGCGGCGCTCAAGGTGCGCAACAGCGCCTATGACCCCGCGCTGCGCGAGCTGGAGATCACCGGCGAGGGGCTCGCGGTCGGAGAGCCCTTCGCGGAAGGGCAGATGTTGATGACGGGGCTCGCGCGCACGCGGACTCCGGAGCCGACCCCGCTGCCGAAACCGCGCCGCAAGCCGCGCGCGAACACCTCGTCCTCCGCCAGGGCCACGCCGGCGAAGCCGCGCCGGAACGTCCGCAAGCGCCGAGGCAGCTGACCATGGGGCCCGTCCTCATCGTCGACGACGAGTTCGGCATCGTGGAGGCCGTGCGGGACCTCTTGTCGGACGAAGGCTACCGCACCGTCACCGCGCTCAATGGCCGCGAGGCCCTGGAGCGGATGGCGCAGGAGCGTCCGGCGATGGTGCTGCTCGACTACATGATGCCGGTGCTCAACGGGCCGGGCGTGCTGGAGTCCATGCAGAAGGACCCGGTCCTGCGCGACGTCCCGGTGGTGATGATGAGCGCAAGCCCGCCGGAGTTCTGGCAGCACCTGCCGTGCGCGGGCTTCCTGCCCAAGCCCTTCGACATCGATCAGCTCCTCGCCATGGTCCACCGCATCATCGGCTCGCCGCCCCTGCCGCACTGAAGTCCGTCGTCCGGCCAGGGGGCCTCGCGCCTCCAGGCCCCGGAACGTTGAAGCCAGGCCGTCCGCGCACAGCGGGCCGCCGCTCCGTTCCCATTCACCCCACCCACCCCGTCCCAGGCGCCACGGCGCACTGCATTACCCGATTTGCGGCGTCCGCCGTGTTCCCGGCTGCTTGCAAATGGGTAAAGGGGGCTGGTATTTCTTCGCCAATCGAACGAACTCGCATGTTCGCGGTGGGCGGGGACGCGGGACGGCTCCAGGTGGCAGGAGCCCGGGCGGCGGGAAAGCGCAGATTCCCCTCTGGCGTATGGCGGCGTGGGTGACGCGGCGCGACATGCGGGCGGCGGCTTCCAGCAGCTTCTGATTTCTTCGCCGTAAGAACGAAGTCATCCCAGCAAGACAACCCGGAGGGGATTCATGCTTCGCAACACGCGTTTCAAGTGGACGTTGGCGGCCGTCGGAGTTTTCGCGGTCGCGGGGCTCATTGGCGCCTGTGACCCCGAGGACGAGCCCACCCCCAGCACCCAGAACGACGCCGGGACCAAGACCGACGCGGGGACGAACACCGACGCGGGCTCCATCACGGACGCCGGGACCAAGACCGACGCGGGGACGAACACCGACGCGGGCACCACCACCGACGCGGGCACCACCACCGACGCGGGCACCACGACGGACGCCGGCACCACGACGGACGCCGGCACGCAGACTTCGCTGCCCCTGGCGGTGGACGGCACCTGGGCGGCCAGCGGCTACATGGGCGCGGGCGGGCAGGGCGGCCTGGTGGACGAGCCCATCTGCCACACGCCCCGTCCCGGCGCGGGCCTGGGCAACTGCCACAAGTTCACCGCCACCCAGAAGCAGCCAGACACCGCGTGGGCCGGCGTCTTCTGGCAGTTCCCGGAAGGCGCCTGGGCGGATGACCCGCGCCCGGGCTTCCAGGTGCCGGACGGCGCGAACGCCGTGAGCTTCTACGCCTGGAGCGAGTCCGGCGGCGAGGCCGTCGACTTCTTCGTCGGCTATGAAGGCAAGGACGGGTTCACGAAGAAGATCAACGTCACGCTGACCAACGAGCCCACGAAGTACACGCTCGACATCAGCAAGATCCGCTACGGCACGGTCGGCGGAGGCTTCGGCTGGTCGGCGGGCGGGCTGGACGTCAAGCCGCTTGTGCTCTTCATTGACGACATCCAGTGGCACTGACCACCACAACCTGAGCGCCAGGCGCGCCAACAACGGAACGTGAGCGGACGATGAGAGCGGGAACGGCGGTGTTGACGGTCGATGCGGCGGGCATGCGCGCGCAGAACAGCGGCCTGCTGCTGAACATGATCTGGCGCGAGCGTCAGATCTCCCGGGCGGAGATCGCCCGGCGCACGGAGCTCAGCCCGTCGACCGTCTCCGCCATCGTCGCGGACCTGGAGCAGGCGGGCCTGGTGCGCAGCATCGGCGCCGGGGTCTCCCGCGGGGGCCGCCGTCCCACCCTCATCGGCTTCTGTGACGAGGCCTTCAGCCTGGTGGGCGTCGAGCTGGGCGCCTCCCACGTCACCGTCGTCCTCACGGACCTCCGCGGCCGCGTGCGCACGCAGAGCAAGGCGAGCCACGCGGTGCGCGGCGATCCGGAAGGGTCGCTGCAGAAGGCGAAGGAGCTGGTCCACGAGTGCCTGGACGCCGAGCGCGTCCCGCGCCGCTCCGTGGTCGGCATGGGGGTGGCCGTGCCCAGCCCCGTGCACCCGGCCTCGCCCGGGAAGATGTCCCCCCTCATCCTGCCCGCGTGGAAGCACGTGGACGTGAAGGAGTGGTTCGAGACCACCTTCGACATGCCCGTGTTCGTGGACAACGACGCGAACCTCGGCGCGCTGTCGGAGTGCTTCTGGGGCGCGGGCTCCGGAGGCGAGGACCTGACGTACATCAAGCTGGCCACCGGTATTGGCGCCGGCCACATCATCCACGGCGACGTGTACCGGGGCGCTGGCGGAACGGCCGGTGAGATCGGCCACATCCCGGTGGACTCCAACGGGCCGCTCTGCGTGTGCGGCCTGAGGGGATGCCTCGTCACGCTCATCGGCTCCACGGCGCTCACCGAACGCGCGCGCGAGCTGATGGGCACCCGCGGCCGCAAGGGCCCCACCGTGCGCGACCTGGTGGAGGGCGCTCGCGCGGGCGACACCGCCGCGAAGCAGATCATCGACGGCATGGGCGCCTACCTGGGCATCGCCGTGGGCGGCCTGCTCAACCTGCTCAACCCCGCCATCGTCGTGCTGGGCGGGGAGATCTCCTCCGTGGGCGAGATGCTGCTCGACCCCTTGCGCGCGTCCGTGCGGCAGCGCGCCCTGTCCGTCTCCATGGCGGAGACGCGCATCGTCACGTCGACGCTGGGTGAGCGCGCCATCGCCGTGGGCGCGGCCACCCTCGTGCTCCAGGCGGCGCTGCGCGACCGCTCCCTCTTTCCCACGCAGAACGTCGGGAGAACCGCATGACATCGCGCCGTGTCGTCCTCGCCCTGGCCCTCTCGGGCCTGGGGATGGCTTCGTGTGATCCGGCAGCAGGTCTGGATAATAAGAAAAACGAGCAACCCGGGCCCGTGACGGAGCAGCCGGGGGCGGGGTGGGAGATCGTCTGGCAGGACGAGTTCGACGGTCCCTCCGGCACGCTGCCGTCGAAGGAGCGCTGGGGCGCGGAGGTGGGCGGGGACGGGTGGGGCAACGGCCAGTACGAATTCAACACCGCGCGGGCGGAGAACGGGGCGCTGGACGGCGAGGGCCACCTGGCCATCACCGCGCGCAGGGAGCGCTACGGCAACAACGACTACACGTCCGCGCGCCTGTCGACGAAGAACCGCTACAGCAAGGCCTACGGCCGCATCGAGGCGCGCATCCAGCTGCCCACCGGCCGCGGCATCTGGCCGGCGTTCTGGATGCTGGGCGCGGACGTGGACTCCGTCGGCTGGCCGGGCTGCGGCGAGATCGACATCATGGAGCACCGGGGGCAGATCCCCTCCGTCATCCGCAGCTCGCTGCACGGGCCGGGCTACTCCGGCGGCGCGAACGTCGGCCGCGAGCACGCGGTCTCCGGGGCGCCGCTCGCCGCGGACTTCCACGTCTACGCGGTGGAGTGGGAGCCGGAGCGCCTGCGCTTCATCCTGGATGACACCGTCTACTTCGAAGCCACGCCGAAGAACCTGCCCGCCGGCAAGAAGTGGGTCTACGACCATCCGCACTTCATCATCCTGAACGTCGCGGTGGGCGGCTCGTTCGTGGGGCCGCCGGACTCCAACACGGTGTTCCCGCAGACGATGAAGGTGGACTACGTGCGCGTCTACGAAAGGGCCGCGCAGTGAGGTTCGCCCGCGCGCTCCTGCCGCTGGCCTTGCTGGTGGCGTGCTCGTCGGAGCCGCGCCCCCGGCCACCGGGCGTGCTGTTCGTCTCCGTGGAGCAGCAGAGCGCGTGGGTGCGCAATTTCAACCCGCTGTTCGCGGGCGCCGGTGCGCGCTGGCCCACCCGGGCGGGCGTGTACGAGTGCATGGAGATCTTCAGCTCCGCGCAGGGCAAGTGGGTGCCGTGGCTCGCCACCGGCCACGCGTGGTCGGAGGACCAGCGCACGCTGCGCTTCACCTTGCGCGACGGCGTCCTCTGGTCCGACGGCAAGCCCTTCAGCGCGGACGACGTCGTCTTCACCTTCGGCCTGCTCAAGCAGCACCCGGCGCTGGACGCGGGCGGCGTGTGGCGCTTCCTCACGGACGTGAAGGCGGAAGGGCAGGGCACCGTCGCCTTCACCTTCTCGCGCGTGTACCTGCCGGGCTTCAGCGACCTGGCGCACCAGATCATCGTGCCCCGGCACGTCTGGAAGGACGTCGCGGATCCGGTGACGTTCACCAACCCGGAGCCGGTGGCCACCGGGCCCTTCACCCAGGTGACGCTGTTCCGCAACCAGGTCTACGAGCTGGGCCGGAACCCGCACTACTGGCAGCCCGGCAAGCCCGCGGTGTCCGCGCTGCGCTTCCTCGCGTTCCCCACCAACGACCAGGCCAACATGGCGCTCGTGGAGGGGGAGGTGGACTGGGCGGGCAACTTCGTGCCGGCGGTGGACCGCACCTTCGTGTCGCGCGACCCCGCGCACCACGCGCGTTGGTTCCCGCTCTACGGCAGCACCGTCTTCCTCTACCCCAACACCACGCGCCCGCCGCTGGATGACGTCCGCGTGCGCAAGGCGCTGAGCATGGCGCTGGACCGCGACCGGCTGGTGGAGGTGGCCATGTACGGCTACACCCGCCCCGCGGACGCCACCGCGCTCAACGACGCGTACACCGGCTGGAAGGACCCGCAGGTCGCGAAGGACGCGTGGACGCACCACGACCTGGACGCGGCGAACAAGCTCCTGGACGAGGCGGGCCTCACGCGCGGCGCGGACGGGATGCGGCGCCTGAAGGACGGGCAGCCCTTCGCGCTGGACCTGGAGGTGGTGAGCGGGTGGTCGGACTGGGTGCGGGCGGGGCAGGTGGTGGGCCGCGACCTGCGCAAGCTGGGCATCGGCGTGACGCTCAAGACGTACGAGTTCGGCACCTGGTTCACGCGCCTGCAGAGGGGCGAGTTCCAGCTGGCCATCTCGTGGTCGCTGGACGGCCCCACGCCGTACAACTTCTACAAGTGGCTCTTGTCGCCGCGCACGGTGCGGCCGGTGGGCGAGGTGGCCGCGGCCAACTGGCACCGCATGGGCGACGCGCAGGCGGATGAGCTGCTCGTGCGCTTCGAGCGCGCCGGCACGCTGGAGGAGCAGCACGCGCTGATGTCCCAGGTGCAGCAGCGCTTCTCCGCCACCGCGCCCGCGATTCCCCTGTTCCCGAACCCGTCCTGGGGCGAGTCCAACTCCCTGCGCTTCACGGGCTTCCCCACCGAGCAGAACCCCTACGCGCGGCTCGCGCCGCACGCGGAGCCTGACAGCCTGCTGGTGCTGACGGAGCTGACTCCGAGGGAGCGCTGACCATGGGCCGCTACATCCTCCGGCGACTGGGCTTCTACCTCATCGCCGCGTGGGCCTCGCTCACGCTCAACTTCATCATCCCGCGGCTGGCCCCCGGCGACCCGGCGGCGGCCATGTTCGCGCGCTTCGAGGGCAAGGTGGCCCCGGAGGCGATGGGCGCGCTGAAGGCCGCGTTCGGCTTCACGGACGCGCCGCTCTACGCCCAGTACTTCACCTACCTGAAGCACCTGGTGCAGGGCGACCTGGGCATGTCCTACGCGTACTTCCCCGCGCGGGTGACGGAGGTGATTGGCACCGGCCTGATGTGGACGGTGGGGCTGGCGGGCGTGGCGGTCATCATCAGCTTCGTGGTGGGGTCGTTCCTGGGCGTGCTCGCCGCGTGGAACCGGGGTGGGTGGCTGGACTCGGGGCTGGCGCCCGCGCTCGCGTTCCTGGGGGCCTTCCCGTACTTCTGGCTGGCGATGCTGGCGCTCTACCTCTTCGGCTTCGTGCTGGGGTGGTTCCCGCTGCGCCACGCGTACGGGCACGACATGGAGCCGGGGCTGTCGTTCGCGTTCGCCGCGGACGTGGCCCGCCACGCGGTGCTGCCCGCGTCCTCCATCGTGGTGGCCACGCTGGGCGGGTGGATGCTGGGCATGCGCAACACGATGGTGGCCACGCTGGGCACGGACTCCATCCGCTTGGCGCACGCGCGCGGCCTGCCGCCCCGTCAGGTGATGCTGCGCTACGCGGCCCGCAACGCGCTGTTGCCCAACGTCACCAGCTTCGGCATGGCGGTGGGCTTCGTGCTGTCCGGTTCGCTGCTCACGGAGATCGTCTTCTCCTATCCGGGCACGGGCTACCTGCTCATCCTCGCCGTGCGCAACCAGGACTACCCGCTGATGCAGGGGCTGTTCCTGGTCATCACCCTGGCGGTGCTCGCGGCGAACTTCGCCGTGGACCTCCTCTGCCTCTGGTTGGACCCGAGGACCCGCGCCCATGCGTGACTTCCTGCGAAGGCTCTCCCGCCACCGGAAGGCGGCGGTGGGCGGCAGCCTGCTCGTGTTCTTCCTGCTGCTGGCGGTGGTGGGGCCCTTCTTCGTGATGGACCCCACGGACCTGGTCGGCCGGCCGCATCAGCCGCCCAACGCGGCGCACTGGTTCGGCACCACGGGGCAGGGGCAGGACGTGCTCGCGCAGACGGTGGTGGGCGCACGCGAGACGCTGGCGGTGGGCTTCGCGGTGGGCGCGCTCGTCACGCTGGTGGGCGCGCTGGTGGGCGTCACCGCGGGCTACCTGGGCCGCCGCGTGGACGACGTGCTGTCGCTCACCACCAACGTGTTCCTGGTGATCCCCGGCATGCCGCTGGCCATCGTGCTGGGCGCGTACCTGCCGTCCGGCCCGCTGCGCATGGTGGCGGTGCTGACCGTCGCGGGCTGGGCCTGGAACGCGCGCGTGTTCCGCGCGGAGTCGCTGGCCCTGCGCGGGCGCGACTTCGTGTCCGCGGCGGTGGTGACGGGGGAGAGCCACGCGCGCATCGTGTCGCGGGAGCTGTTGCCCAACATGGCGTCGCTGCTGGGCTCGTCGTTCATCGGGAACACGCTCTACGCGGTGGGTGCGCAGGTGGGCCTGGAGTTCCTGGGCCTGGGCGACGTCAGCACGGTGACGTGGGGCACCAACCTGTACTGGGCCGGCAACGACGCGGCGCTGCTCACGCGCTCCTGGTGGATCTTCGTCCCCACTGGCGTGTGCATCGCGCTGGTGGGCTTCGCGCTCACGCTGCTGAGCTCCGCCATCGACGAGATGACCAACCCCGCGCTGCGCGTGCACAAGGCCGCGCCGCTGCCCGGAGGCCCCGTCACCCGTGCGCACCTGGAGCGGCCGGTGCCGGGCGTGCTCCTGCGCGTGGAGGACCTGTGCATCGACTACGCGACGGAGAAGGGCGCCTCGCGCGTGGTGGACTCGGTGTCGTTCGACGTGGCGCCCGGCGAGGTGTTCGGCCTGGCGGGCGAGTCCGGCAGCGGCAAGTCCACCATCGGCTCCGCGCTCCTGGGCCTGCTGCCTGCCTCCGCGCGCGTCACGCAGGGACGCATCCTCTTCAACGGCATGGACGTCACCGCGCTGGAGGGCGCGGCCCTGCGCGCGTTCCGCTGGCGTCAGGTGTCCATGGTGTTCCAGAGCGCCATGAGCGCGCTCAACCCGGTGCTCACGCTGGGCGAGCAGTTCCACGACACGCTCGCGGCGCACGGCCGCGTGTCGCGCGGCACGTCCTACGCCCGCGCGCGGGAGCTGCTGGGCATGGTGGGCCTGTCGCCGGACCTGGTGACGGCGTGGCCGCACCAGCTCTCCGGCGGCATGCGTCAGCGCGTGGGCATCGCGCTGGCGCTGGCCCTGGAGCCCCGGCTGATCATCATGGACGAGCCCACCACGGCGCTGGACGTCGTGGTGCAGAAGGAGCTGCTCCAGCGCATGGTAGAGCTCAAGCAGCGGCTGGGCTTCGCCATGCTCTTCATCACGCATGACCTGCCGCTCCTGCTCGCGCTGTCGGACCGCGTGGGCGTGCTCCAGGGCGGCAAGCTGGTGGAGGTGGACACGTCCGCCAACCTGCGCGCCGGGGCCCGTCACCCGTACACGCAGCTGCTGTTGTCCTCGTTCCCGCACCTGTCCGCGAAGGACGCCGCGCCGCGGCCGGTGCAGGCACCGGAGCTGTCCGTGTCCCGGCCGTCCACGCGCATCGCCGCCATCCCCGGAGGTCACCGATGAGCGCCCCCCTCCTGGAGGCGGAAGGGCTCACCCGCAGCTACCTGGGCGGCGGCTTCTTCTCCCGCGAGCGCAAGCCCATCTTGAAGGGCGTGTCCTTCTCCCTCCAGCCGGGGGAGATCGTCGCGCTGGTGGGCGAGTCCGGCAGCGGCAAGTCCACGCTGGCGCGGCTCCTGGCCCGGCTGGACATGCCGGACGCGGGCCAGCTGCGGCTCGCCGGACGCGACGTGCTGGCGGACGGCAGTGCGCAGGCGTCGCTCGACTACCGGGGCCGCGTGCAGATGGTGTTCCAGGATCCGTTCGCGTCCCTCAACCCCGTGCATACGGTGGCGTATCACCTGGAGCGGCCGCTCGTGCGCCACGGCCGGGTGCCCAGGTCCGGCTTGCGCACGAAGGTGCTGTCGCTGCTGGAGTCCGTGGGCCTGACGCCCGCGGAGGCCTTCGCGAAGCGCTACCCGCATGAGCTGTCCGGCGGCCAGCGCCAGCGCGTGGCGGTGGCGCGCGCCCTGGCGGTGGAGCCGCAGGTCATCATCGCGGACGAGCCCACGTCGATGCTGGACGTGTCCACGCGCAAGGGCGTGCTCCAGCTCTTGCGCGGCCTCACGCAGGAGCGCGGCATCGGCATCCTGTTCATCACCCACGACCTGGCGAGCGCGCGTCACCTGGCCGACCGCATCCTCGTGCTCTACGCGGGCACGGTGGTGGAGGCGGGCAGGGCGGACGAGGTGCTGCGCCAGCCGCGCCACCCGTACACGAAGCTGCTGCTGTCCGCGGTGCCGGACGGGGACGACTTCCTCCAGGCCGCGCTGCCGGTGCGCCCCACCACGCAGGCGCCGCCGCTCGTGGGCTGTCCCTTCTCCCCGCGCTGCCCGGTGTCCGAGCCGCGCTGCTCCACCCTCACTCCTCCCGACGTCCTCCCGGCCGCGAATCACCTCGTCCGCTGCCACCTTGAAGTTCCGAAAGGAGTCTCCGCCGATGCGTCAGTTTCCTCCTGACTTCCTCTGGGGCGTGGCCACCTCCGCGTATCAGATTGAAGGCGCCACCCGCGTGGACGGCCGGGGCGAGTCCATCTGGGACCGCTTCGCCGCCACCCCGGGGAAGATCCAAGACAAGTCCGACGGCTCGGTGGCCTGTGAGCACTACCGCCGCTGGCCGGAGGACATCGAGCTGATGCGCTGGATGGGGCTGAAGTCCTACCGCTTCTCCATCGCGTGGCCGCGCATCCTCCCGGAGGGCCGCGGCCGGGTGAACACCGTGGGCGTGGACTTCTACTCGCGCCTCGTGGACTCGCTGCTGGGCGCGGGAATCGAGCCCTTCGTCACGCTCTACCACTGGGACCTGCCGCAGGTGCTGGAGGACCAGGGCGGCTGGCCCGCGCGCGCCACCGGTGACGCGTTCGTGGAGTACGCGGACGTCATCAGCCGCGCGCTGGGTGACCGCGTGAAGCGGTGGATCACCCACAACGAGCCCTGGTGCATCAGCTACCTGGGCTACGGCAACGGCGAGCACGCCCCGGGCCACAAGGACTGGTCCAAGATGCTGGCCGCGGCGCACACGCTGCTGGTGTCGCACGGCAACGCGGTGAAGGTGCTGCGCTCCAACGTGCAGCGCGCGGAGGTGGGCATCACCCTCAACCTCACGCCGGGCGAGCCCGCGTCGCCCAGCCCGGAGGACGCGGACGCGACCCGCGACTTCGACGGCGGCTTCAACCGCTGGTTCCTGGAGCCGCTCTACGGCCGGGGCTACCCGCAGGACACCCTCGAGGACCACGTGAAGGCGGGCCGCATCCCGTCCTCGCACCTGGACTTCATCCAGCCCGGCGACCTGGAGACCATCGCCACGCCCACCGACTTCCTGGGCGTGAACTTCTACTCGCGCGCGGTCCTGCGCAGCAACCGCATCCCGGAGGCGCAGAACGCGCCGCGCACGGTGTTCGTGCGCCCGGACAAGACGGACATGGACTGGGAGGTGTGCCCGGCCTCCCTCACGCGCCTGCTGGTGCACCTGGAGAAGGAGTACCAGCCCGGCCCCATCTACATCACGGAGAACGGCTGCGCGTACTCCACGGCTCCCAGCGCGGATGGCCGCGTGCACGACGTGCAGCGCGTGGAGTACCTGCGCGGGCACCTGGAGGCGTGCAGTGACGCCATCGCGCAGGGCGTGAACCTGGCGGGTTACTTCGCGTGGTCGCTGCTGGACAACTTCGAGTGGGCCTACGGGTACACCAAGCGCTTCGGCCTGGTGTGGGTGGACTACGCCACCCAGCAGCGCATCCCGAAGGACAGCGCCCATCTCTATCGCGACGTCGTGGCCCAGAACGGCCTGGACGTGGAGCAGGCCGCTTGAAAAGGCTCTTCCTGACGACGTGTCTGGCGCTGTGCGGCGGCACCCAGGCTTTCGCCCAGGTGTCCGGTGCGGGCGCTCCCGTGCAGTCACCGCCCGCGGCGCAGCCGCCCTCGGCCGGCCCCGTGGACGCCGCCGCGCCCGCGCCCGCGACGCCCGAGCAGCAGGCTCCGGCTCCGGTGACGCCCACTGTGCCCGCGCCCCAGGCCTCCGCGCCTTCGGACGCGAAGCGCACGACGGTGACGCGGGTCATCCACGACGAGCGCGGCTTCAAGCTCCAGGTGGACGGCAAGGACTTCCCCATCCACGGCGTGAACTGGGGCTACACGCCCATCGGTGAGAACTACCGGTACTCGCTCTGGACGCAGCCGGAGGACTTCATCAAGCAGGTGCTGGCGAAGGAGATGGGGATGCTCCGCGACGCGGGCATCAACGCCATCCGCCAGTTCGACGACATCCCGCCCGTCTGGGTCGAGTACATCTACCGGAACTACGGCATCTACACGATGCTCAACCCGCTGATGGGACGCTATGGCCACCCGGTGAACGGGGTCATGGTCGTCAACATCGACTACTCGAACCCGGAGCACCGCAAGGCCATCCTCGGCGCGCTCGCCGAGAAGGTGGAGGTCTACCGGGACGTGCCCGGCGTCCTCATGTGGCTGCTGGGCAACGAGAACAACTACGGCCTGCACTGGACGTCGTTCGAAATCGAAGCCCTGCCGGGCCACGAGGACGCCGCGCGCGCGGAGTCGCTCTATTCGCTCTACGGCGAGGCGGCCCGCACGGTGAAGAAGCGGGACACGAGCCACCCCGTGTCCATCGCCAACGGCGACCTCCAGTACATCGACCTCATCGCCAGGCACTGCCAGGACCTGGACGTGCTGGGCACGAACGTCTACCGCGGCCCCACCGCGCGCGACCTGTTCGCGGAGGTGAAGGCCAAGCTCAACAAGCCGGTGTTCTTCTCCGAGTTCGGCGCGGACGCCTACGACGCCCGCGCGGGCCGCGAGGACCACGTGGCGCAGGCGGAGTACCTGCGCACGCAGTGGGAGCAGATCTACCTGGAGGGCTACGGCCAGGGGCTGTCCGGCACCGCGCTGGGCGGCTTCGTGTTCCAGTGGGTGGACGGCTGGTGGAAGCATGGCCAGGAAGCCAACCTGTCCATCCACGACACCACCGCGACGTGGCCCAACGGCGGCTACGCGGCCGACTTCGTCCCCGGTCAGAACAACATGAACGAGGAGTGGTTCGGCATCGCGGCCCTGGGCCCGCCGGACGCCAACGGCATCAGCGGCATCCAGCCGCGCACGGCCTACTACGTCCTCCAGGCCGCGTTCCGGCTGGACCCGTACGCGCCCACCACGACGCCGGACGTCATCCGCGACTTCTTCGCCAACATCCGTCCGTCCGCGCTCACCAGCGGCTACACGTCGTCGGTGGCGCTGGCGCGCACGGACGAACTGAGCGCGGTGCGGGTGTCCAACCTGCGGCTGCTGCTGGACAGCTCGCTGTCGCGCGGCAGCATCGCGACGGTGCGGCCCAACCAGGGTTCGGCGGACCACACCGAGTCCATCTTCTTCGACCTGGCGTTGCAGCCCACCAGCGGCGTCTACGGCCGCGCGTCGTTCAACGTCGTGGGCAACGTGGCGCAGAACCGGCTCAACAACCTGTTCTACGAGAACCGCGGCACGCCCTCCACGCCCACCGCGGGCCAGGTCCCCGTGGGCCCCGGCGCCCCGGCGCGCGAGCAGTCCCCGCTGGATCGCTTCGCCCTGTACCAGGCGGAGTTCAAGGTGGACCGCTCGGACTTCGCGCTGGAGGGCTACTACCGCACCGGCCACTACCACTGGGGCGAGGAGGGTGACTTCTTCAACCTCTACCGCGAGGCCAACTACGGGCCGAACCTGGACATCTACCACGGCAACGCGCCCTTCGGCGTGGTGTTCAGCGGCAAGAAGGCCATCGACGGCCTGAAGATCGCCGTCGGGCCGGAGCTGTACTGGGGCGCCAACCCCTCCGTGGTGGCGAAGTACCGCAACACCGTGGGCCCGGTGAACGTGACGCTGGTGCACCAGGAGGACCTGGCGCAGGGCGCGTCGTCCGCCACGGCCTCCGTGGTGCGCGAGCGCATCGCGCGCAGGACGGCGCTCAACTTCCAGTACGCCACCGGCAAGCTGGTGCTGGACGTGGGCGGCCTGCTCTCCGCGCCCCAGCGCATCGGCGAGACGTTCACGTACACGCGCAGTGTCGACCCGGGCGCCCCCAGCTACCGCAACAGCGGCTACGACGTGCTCCAGGACAAGGTGCAGTTCCTGGACACGCTGGGCGCGAAGGCGCGGCTCACCTACGACATGGGGGCGGTGCGCTGGCTGGTGCAGTCCTCCATCCGCGGGCTCGTCGCGGACAGCGGGCCGGAGCAGGGCAACATCATCACCGGCTGGAGCCTGCGCGAGAGCGGCCGCGGCAACCACTACGCGGGCCAGCTGGGCGCGGCGCTGCAGTTCGGCGTCATCCAGGTGTCGCCGAACCTCCTGTACCAGAAGCCGCTCGTGGGGCCGAACCCCACCATCCCGGACGCGTACGACCCGGCCTCCGGCCAGTACTACGCGGGCGTGCGGCCGCGCAGCGTGCTGTCGGACGCGTTCAGCGTGCTGGACAACCGGGAGACGCTGGGCGGCGAGCTGCTCATCACCTTCGACCCGACGCCGGGCACCTGGTTCTGGTCGTGGGACCGCGACATGCGCGAGGACGCGCCGTTCGCGGCGGGCCTGGACATCGTCTACCGCCACCAGCCCACGTCGCGTGATGCGGGCATCGCCATCCTCGCGGACGGCAGCACCATCGCCTTCGGCAGCGCGCCGGTGGCCCGCGACGAGTGGGAGACGTCCCTGCGCCTGGTGGGCAACCCCAGCCAGCGCCTGCGCCTGTACGGCACGGCCTTCGTGGGCAGCAACCAGTCCTCCGGCGAGGACAGCCGGCAGATCCACCGCTTCGGCCTGGACGGGTCGGTGCTCTACGACACGCTGCTGCTGGCGGCCCAGCTGCACTTCAACGACTGGGGTCCGTACGACTACCACCGCGTCTTCAACCTCACCTACCCGGTGCAGCTGGGCGGGGACCTGTCCTACGGGTTGAAGAAGCCGGTGCTGGGCGCGGTGTCCACGCGCTTCGGTCTGCGCGGGCTGGTTCGCATGCTGGATGAGTACTCGGAGGGCCTCAACGACCGGGGCATTACCGAGGGCCTGAAGGGTCGCGAGTACGAGGTGGGCGCGTATGCCATCCTTTCTCTCTGAGGGAACACGCAACATGAGGACTGGTTTCCTGCTGGCCACCGTGGCCGTGCTGTCCGGCTGCTACGACGACCCGACCATCATCTACGGCCGGTCGCTGGACGGGATGACCCTCACGGTCACCGACCCGGACATGGGCATCTACCCGAACACCTCCGTGCTGGACGACCCGAACAACCCCTTCGCGATGTCGGGGGTGGGCACGGAGACGAAGTGGCAGATCCAGTCCGGCGCGGACCCCGTGGCGGCCTACTACGCATGGGCCACGGTGCTGGCGAACGGGCCTTACGGCGAGGCGCAGTACTACGTGGCCCTCAACCTGGCCGCCATCTACCAGCGCGGCCAGGCGGATCAGGCCAGCCTGCCGCTGGCGCGGGAGATGGCGGTGAAGGCCTACCAGTCAGTGCTCGACAACTTCCCGGACGCGGTGACGTACGACGCGTCCGGCACCATCGCCTATGAGCTGGTGACGCCCGCGTACAAGGGCGTCGTGGAGCTGGGCGGCACCGTGGCGGGCGGCTGGGTGATGGTGAAGACCTCCAGTGGTGCGGACCGGGCGGTGAAGCCATGAAGAAGCCAGTGTGGGGCCTGTTGCTGCTGCTCGCCGCCTGCCGCCCGGATCCGGGCCCGGCGGACTACACCGGCCAGGAACTGCCGGACAACCTGGACCCCGACGGCGGGACGCAGCCGTCGGACCTGCTTCCAGGACCGTTCCCGTACGAGGCCGGCCAGCGCCGCCTGATGGTGGGCATCTTCTACGAGGCGGGCCGCTCCGAGGAGATCCTCCTCGATAACGTCGACTCGAACTTCTACCTCTACGAGAACACCGTCTACGTGGAGTCCGACCCGGAGCACATCGAGGGCAAGTCCGCGGACCGCATCGTCCAGAACGGCAAGCCTTGGATGGGCTTCGGGGTGCACTGGAAGCAGACGCACAACTTCGACGCCTGGAAGACGCTCCACGTCAGCATGAAGTCGTCCGACGCGGCCTTCGTCAACGTGAAGGTCGGCATGTCCAGCGGCACGGGCACCAGCGAGAAGGGCTATCAGCTCGCCCTCACGAGTTACGGCTGGGCGAATGATGGCGAGTGGCACCACCTGGCCATCCCTGTCGCGGACTACGTCGCGGCGGGCCTGAAGCTCAACGACGTCTCCTCACCGTTCACCTTCGCGGCCGAAGGTGGCACGGCCGGTCAGTCACTCCTGCTCGACAACCTGTACTTCACCGCGAACTAGGCAGGAACGCAGTGCCAGGGAGGGCGGGCCGGCTGTCGCCGTGTGACAGCCGGAACGCCCGAGCCTTGTCTTGACGTCCCCGTCACGCCCCCGCGTGCGGTGCCGGAAGGGCAGGGCGGCAGTCACTCCACCCGGGCAGTCCCCTTGCGTCCGCCGCGCGTCCTGGCGGTGCGTGCGAACGCGCGCGTCACGGTGTCCCTACTCAAGGAGTCCTCCCCCAATGTCTGAATCCTTGCCTCGACTGTCAAGCAGGGGCGCGAGCCCATGTCGGCGTGAAGCACCGCGTGTCTGGTTGTTACAGGCCTTCGCGGCGGTGCTCATGGTGGTGTCCCTCCTGGGCGCATCCGACGCCCGCGCGCAGACCAACGTCGCGCTGAACAAGACCACCTATACCTCCACCGCCGAGGGGCCCTTCCTGGGCCAGTACGCGGTGGACGGCGATGGTGGCACCCGCTGGGCCAGCGGCTTCTCCGCGAATGAGTGGATCACCGTGGACCTGGGCCAGACGCGCACGATCTCGCGCGTGGTGCTCACCTGGGAGGCGGCGTACGCCACGGCGTACAAGCTCCAGGTCTCCACCAACAACACGACCTTCACCGACGCGCTGGTGGTTAACAACGGCGACGGCGCGGTGGACGACCTGTCCCTGCCGGCCGGGACGACGGGCCGCTACGTCCGCATGCAGGGCGTCACGCGCGCGCTGCCCGCGTATGGCTATTCCCTGTGGGAGTTCGCCGTCTACGAGACGGGCGGCACGACGCCGCCGCCCACGAACACGGACCTGGCGAAGAACAAGCCCGCCACCGCGTCCAGCGTGGAGGCGGACGCGGCCGGGCTGCAGCCGGGCTTCGCGTTCGACGGCGACGTCAACACGCGCTGGGCCTCCGCGCAGGGCGTGGACCCGCAGTGGATCCGCGTGGACCTGGGCACGTCGCAGGTCGTGGGCAAGGTGGTGCTGGACTGGGAGGGCGCGTACGGCAAGACGTACACGATTGACGGCTCCAACGACGACGCCACGTGGACGACGCTCAACACGGTGACCAACGGCGCCATCGGCCGGCGGGAGATTCCCGTCTCCGGCACGTACCGCTACCTCCGCATGCGCGGCACGGAGCGAGGCACGGGCTACGGCTACTCGCTGTGGTCCTTCGAGGTCTACCAATCCGGGGGCACCACGCCGCCGCCCACGCAGACCACCAACCAGACCCTCAAGCTGAACTTCCCGGAGCTGGCGTACGCGAAGATCAACGTGTCGCCCGCGCCGCTGTCCGTGACGCCGGTGCCGGAGGAGGGCGACACCACGCCGTCCGTGCGCAACCCGCCCGGGCCCTTCACCTACCAGCTCACGTTCCCGCCCAACACGGTGGTGACGTTGTCGAAGAACCAGTTCTCTCCCACGCAGCCCAACACGGACATCCGCCTGGCGGTGGTGGACTACAACGGCGTGCAGCAGCGCGGGCAGTCCGTCACGGCGCTGGCGGTGCAGGGCGCGGACTGGAACGTCGAAATCTATTCCACGGGCAATGGCCCCACGGATCCGCGCGACCCCACCATCATCCCGGACCCGTACGTGGCGCCCGCGCCGCTGCCGGTGGCCGGGGCCTTCCGCCTGGCCGCGCCGGCCAACAACACGATGGTCACCGCGACCCGCCGCCCCACGCTGTCGTGGGCCCCGGTGACGGGCGCGACGAACTACAAGCTCTACGTCAACCTCACCCGCAACGACTACGACTGGATGGCGGCGGGCAACCTGCTGGACCGCTACACGCAGGTGGCGTCGCAGACGGGCACGTCCTTCACCTTCACTGAGGACCTGCCGGACCGCTGGACGTACAAGTGGTACGTCGTGGCCACGCTGTCGGGCGGGAGCACGTCGCGCTCGGACATCGGGAACTTCAGCGTGTACCTGCCGGTGGTGGAGACGCAGCCGGACGGCGTGAACGTCATCAACGGTTCGCGCGACCTGAACAAGAACGGGACGATTGAACCGTACGAGGACTGGCACAACCCCGTCTCCGTGCGCGTCAACGACCTCTTGGGCCGCATGACGCTGCGCGAGAAGGCGCTGCAGATGTTCTACGACGCGAAGGTGTACCCGGAGGCGGGCTTCCAGATGGGGCCCCTGTCGCCCACGGACATCCCGCTGTTCCAGAAGGCGTCCGCGGCCACGCGGCTGGGCATCCCGCACATCGACGCGGGGGACACCATCCACGGCTACAAGACGAGCTGGCCCACGCAGCCGGCGCTGGCCGCGTCGCGCGACCTGGACACCATCTTCGAGATGGGTGACATCCAGCGCCGCGAGCAGCTGGCCATTGGCAGCCGAGGCACGCTGTCGCCGCTGGCGGAGGTGAACACCAAGGTCCTCTATCCGCGCATCCAGGAGGGCAACGGCGAGGACGCGGACCTGGCGGCGGGCATCACCCGCGCGCTCATCGCGGGCCTCCAGGGCGGTCCGGAGGTGAACCCGTCCTCCATCTGGGTCACGACGAAACACTGGCCGGGCCAGGGCGCGGGTGGCGAGGCGGGCATCACCTACGACGGCACCACCATCCACTACCACATGCGTCCGTGGCACGCGGCCATCGAGGCGGGCACCAGCGGCATCATGCCGGGCTACGCGGGCAGCTGGCTCTTAGGGCCGGAGGGCTACGGCGCGGGTGACAACCCGGGCATCCTCAACTACCTGCGCAACCAGCTGAAGTACGACGGCGTCATCTGCTCGGACTGGCTGCCGTCGGGCTCGTGGGTGCGCTCCGCCACGGCGGGCTCGGACGTGATGGGCGGCGCGACGCCGTCCGCGATGGCCAACTTCGAGAACGAGGTGCCGCTCGCGCGCATCAACGACTCCGTGCGCCGCATCCTGGACCTGAAGTTCCGCCTGGGCATCTTCGAGGACCCGTACAAGCAGGGCCCGGCGGGCACGTCCCAGTGGCACACCGCGGACAGCAAGGCGGCGGTGCGACGCGCCTCCCAGGAGGCGATGACGCTCTTGAAGAACGACGGCGCGCTGCCCATCCGCCTGCCGGCGGGCGGCAAGCTGGTCATCGCGGGCCCCCGCGCGGACGACATGTCCTGCATGGTGACCTGGCGTTCGGACTTCCACGGCAACGAGTTCGGCGACCCGACCATCTACGCGGCGGTGAAGGCGCGCGCGGAGGCCGCGGGGCTCACCGTCTACAAGGACAACGCCCCCGCAGGCGTGACGCCGGACGCGGCCCTGGTCGTGGTGGGCGAGAGCTACTTCACGCACGGCACGGAGTGGGACAAGGAGAAGCCGTACCTGCCGGGCGACCCGATTGGCCCGGCGCACGACGCGAAGTGGGGCGATCAGTTCGGCGTCATCAACAGCTTCAAGTCGCGGGGCATCCCCACGACGGTGGTGGTCATCAGCCCCCGGCCCTACGTGCTGACGAACGTGGTCCCCATCTCCAACGCGCTGATGCTGGCCTACCGCCCCGGCGACATGGGCGGCTACGCGGTGGCGGACGTGCTGTTTGGTGACGTGCTGCCGCGCGGCAAGACGCCGTGGCAGCTGCCGCGAAGCATGAGCCAGATTGGCACGGACGTGGAGAGCGGCCAGTTGGAGAAGTGGGACCTGCCGTTCGACCTGGGCGCGACGGACGCGGAGCGCGCGGCCATCCGCCAGAAGATCGCGGCGGGCCAGCCGGTGCCTCCCACGTACGGCAACCCGCTGTACCAGTACGGCTCCGGCATCCAGGGCTTTGGCCTGACGGACGCGACGGCGCCGGTGGCGTTCAACCTGCTGACGCCGTCGAACAACCTGGTGATCACGGGCACGCGTCCGGCGTTCACCTGGTCGGCGAGCAGCGATCCTCAGACGGGCATCCAGCGCTACGAGGTGTATCTGGATGGCGGCGCGATGCCGGTGGCCATCACCCGGACGCCGTCGGCGGCGCTGGACGGGCTGAAGCTGGCGAACGGGACGCACACCTGGTTCGTGAAGGCGTTCAACTGGGCGAACGGCGTGACGCAGTCCGCGACGTTCACCTTCACGCTGAACGACACGACGCCGCCGTCGGCCTTCGCGGCGCTGTCGCCGTCGGCGGGCCAGGCGGTGCCGGGCACGTCCACGCGCTTCATCTGGGAGCAGACGACGGACGTGGGCGCGGGCGTGGCGGAGTACGTCCTCATCGTGGACGGCACGGACCGCACGCCCTCCATCCTGCGCAGCACGCCGGTGGCGGCGGGCACGAACCTGGCGCGGGGCAAGAACGCCTACGCTTCGTCCGTGGAGTTCGGAAGCGCGAACGACGCGGTGGACGGCAGCCTGACCACGCGCTGGTCCAGCGTGGGCACGGCGACGACGGGGGACACCGACTCCATCACGGTCGACCTGGGGGCCATCTACTCCCTCAAGCGCATCGTGCTGAACTGGGAGGCCGCGTACGGCCGCCGCTACGTCCTGGAGGCGTCGCTGGACGGCTCCACCAATTGGACGGCGCTGAAGACGGTGGATACCGGCGACGGCGGCATCGACGACTGGACGGTGGCCGGCGTGGGCCGCTACGTGCGCATGCGCGGCGTGCAGCGCGCGACGGCGTACGGCTACTCGCTGTGGGAGTTCGAGGTGTACGGCGTGGGCACGGAGCAGACCACGCTGAACGGGCTGGCCACGGGGACGCACACGTGGCGCGTCCGCGCGGTGGACGGCGCGAACAACACCACGCTGTCGTCGGGACCCATCACCTTCACGAAGTAGGCGTGAGGGCTTGAGGTGAGGGGAGGGGCGGCCGGAGCCATGGCCGCCCCTCATTCTTTCCGGGACGACCCGACGCGCTGACGCGGATCAACCGCGGGAGCCCGCGCCCCACGCCTGGAGGTTGTGAGAACGACAAGGCCCCTCGAGCCTGGGAGGCGCGAGGGGCCGGGAGTCACGAGGCGGGCGCCGTGGGACTACGGCGTGGGTACGGCGACGGCGGGCGTGCCTTCCGCAGGGGCGGCGGCAGCAGCGGCGGCGGCGGCAGCGGCCTCCTCGGCGGCCTTGGCCTCGGCGACCTTGCGAGCGGCTTCCGCCTCCGCGCGCTTCGTGGCCTCGGCCTGGGCGGCGGTCTTCATGCTGGCGAGGCCCTTCTCGAAGTCCTTGCCCACTATCTTGTCCATGTCCATGACGAGGCACATCGCCTTGCTCATGAAGTTGTGGTCGCCGGTCATGGTCCAGGTGACGGTGGTGCCGTCCTGAGCGGGCTTGAACGTGAAGGTGGTGATGCTGCTGGAGGCGAAGGGCTTGATGAACTCCAGCTTCACGCGGACGGACTCGTTGGCGGCGACCTCCTGGATGGTCATGCGGCCCTCGCCCACGTCGTCGTTGCCCGTCCACCCATAGGTGGCGCCAACGCCCGCCTCCGCGCCGCCAAACGTCCGCTTCATGTTCGGGTCGAGGGCCTCCCAGGGAGACCACTGGTTCCACTGGTGGAAGTCATTGACCAGCCCGAACGCGATGTCGGGCGTGCCCGGCACGGAAGCGGTGCGCGTGACGGTGAAGGTATCAGGGCGGGTGGCGATGACGCCGACGAGCAGCAGGAGCGCTGCGGCGAAGCCAATGGCAATCTTCTTGAACATGGAGGTCCTCGGAACGGCAGCCCCGGACGGGGAGGCAGCGTCTTAGGTCGCCGGTTCGCCCCGACTCAAGCCCCCCTCCGAGCGGCCCACCATGACGCAGCGTGCGGAGCGAGTCATCGCGGCCCCTCCCGTTCCGAAACCGCTTCAAGCCCCGCGTCTGAGCAGCTAAGCGCCATCTCCGGATCCGCACCATGCTCACGCCCTCCCTCCCGCTGACCCCCGACACCGCGAGACACCTGTCCCTGCTCCGGACGCTGGGGGAGGCGGAGCTGTCGCCGTACTCGCGCTGGCAGTGGCTGGGGTGGGATGCGTCGTCGCGATACCTGCTGTCCGTCCAGAAGCAGGGCGGGATGTCGCTGCGTTGGTGGGACCTGCATGCGGAATCGCATCAGCCGCTCGCCGCGCACTTCGTCCCCGGCTGTGTGGCCGCGTGGTTCCTGCCCGGCTCCCAGACGCTGCTGTCCGTGACGGTGCGCGGCACCCTCCAGACGTGGTCGGTCACCGACGGACAGCGGCTGTCCTCCGTGGAGACGGGCGGCTCCGTCTCCCATGCCTGCCTGTCCGCGGACGGGACGCGCCTGCTCCTCGTGGCGAGCGTGGGCCGCGTGATGCTCTGGGACCTGGAGCGGCGCTGGCTCGTCTGGCGGAAGGAGGACCCCGGGCAGCTCCACGGCTGCGCTCTCTCTCCCGATGGCGCGTTCGCCGCCGTGGGGGCCGCCGAGGACCAGCAGGACGCCGACACCCGTGCCGCCCTGATCCTCTGGGACGCACGGACTGGCAGGCGCATCGCGACCCGGGCCTTTGATGCGCGGCGGATCTGGGCCGTGGCCTTCACGCCTTCAGGCGAGCACCTGGTCGCAGCGAACTCCTCCGGGGATTTGCTGTTCCTGACGCTGCCCACGCTGGAGACGGCGCGAACCCTGAAGGCCCCCGCGTCCATGGCCCTCCATCTGGAGTTCAACCCCGAGGGCTCCCTGCTGGCGGCAAGCCCTGACACAAGCGCGTTCGCAGTCATCGACGTCCGCGACGGGCAGCGCGTCTTTGCCTATTCAGACCTGGACGACCAGCAGGGGAGCACCGCGAACTTCTCTCCCGATGGCCGTCTCTTGGCCTGGGGCATGGATGACGGCAAGGTGGGCATCTGGGGCGTGAAGCCAAATCAATGGCGCGAGGATTGAAAAGACTGACGGACAGACGGGAACACACGCTAGCCTGTTCCTCATGCGCTCGATTGCCTTCTGGCTTGCCCTGCTGTTGCTGACAGCCTTTCCCGCTCAATCTCAACCTACCGAGACCGCTCGCGACCTCGAGGTCGAGGACTGGCTGTACATCGATTCAGTCCCAGACGCGACCCGGATGGCGTGGGTTCCGGACGGCTCGGGCCGACTGTTTGTCTCGACGATGTCTGGAAAAGTCCTCGTCGTGATGAACGGGGCGGTGCAACCGACCCCCTTTATTACCGAGTCATTCACCCAGGGCCACAACCAGGAAGGCCTTTTGGGCATGGCCTTCGATCCGGACTTCGCGAACAACCATTACGTCTATTTCTTCGCGGCGATGCCGGGCTACACGTTGCAGATCTTCCGGTATACCGACGTCGGCGGCGTGGGCGTGAACCGCACGGTCATCGTGGACGGCATCCCAGGGGGATCGCTCGACTACGACGGCGGAGGGCTCACCTTCGGTCCGGATGGAATGCTGTACTTCGGGGTAGGGAGTCTCCATCGCTACCGTGAAGAAGACGACCTGACGAAGCCTTCGGGCAAGATCCACCGCGTGCGTCCGGATGGCTCCGTGCCCACCGACAACCCGTTCTACGATGGGACGGGCCCCAACGTGGACAGTGTCTGGGCGCGGGGATTCTGCAATCTCTATGGGCTGGCCTTCCAGCCGGGAACCGGCCGCCTTTGGGCCAATGCCTCCAGCCCGGCGGCCCTCCAGATCTTCAGCGTCAGCCCGGGCGATCATGGAGGCTGGCCCCACTACGATAATACCCAGCCCGCAGGCTATCTCGCGCCGGTGTATTCATACCTGCCGGGTGTCTTTGACGAGTATCCCTTCACGCCGACGGGCGCGGTGCGGCAGAACGGCGTCGCGACCTTCACGATGATGGGCGACTACCTGGAGTCCTATTCGTACCGCAAGGGAACGCGGCTCATGATCTCCGACGTGGAGGACCCCAGCTTCAACGGCGAATTCTACGTCACGGGGCATCCCTCCTCGCGGTCGTTCACCGTGGACCAACCGGAGCCGGATGCGGTGAGCGGAGGTGGTCAGCTCAAGCGGTGGCCTCAGGGCGAGTTCGTCATGGGAGGCATGTTCTATGGAGGGACGCGCTTTCCCGCGAGCTACTCGGGCAACTACCTGTACACGGACTTCCGCGGGATGCTTCATCGCATCCGGTTCGCGGCGGATGGCTCCGTGGCCACGGAGGACATCATCGTCAATCGTGAGGCAGGGGGTGGCTTCGTTGACGTGAATGAGGGACCAGACGGAGCCTTGTATATCCTGAGTTACTACCAGGCGATTCTGCGGGTCACCCCGGTGCCAGGAGGTCAGGCCGTGATCGTGTCGTCCTCGGATCTTGTCATCCCGGAGGGCGAAACCAAGACCGTCATGGTGTCCCTGGCAATGCCGCCCATGGTGGACGTCTGGGTCAAGGTGGAGGCACAAGGGGGCGGGGATGACCTGTCCGTGGTGGAGGGTGGCTCGCTTCGCTTCACGCGTGAGAACTGGAGCGTTCCGCAATTCGTGACGCTGGGCGCGGCGCAGGACGCGGATGCGGACGTCGAGCACGCGGCCTTCACGTTCACGCCGTCGCAGGACTTCCCCGTGGTCACCGTCCAGGCCCGCACGGAGGAGGACGAGGTCCCGGAGGAACCTGGCAGTGACGGCGGCGTCGACGGCGGTGCGGGAATGGACGCGGGGACCCTTGAAGATGCGGGGACCGCGGAGGACGCGGGCAGCCTCGAAGATGCGGGGACCTCGGAGGACGCGGGGACCCAGGTAGACGCAGGGACCGTGGAGGACGCGGGCACCCTCGTGGACGCGGGCACCCTTGTGGACGCGGGCACCGGCCACGACGGCGGCTCGGGCTCGGAAGGCGCGGAGGACGAGTCCGGCGGTTGCGGCTGTGGCGCCACGGCGCTCCCAGGCGTCCTGGGCTGGTGGCTGCTCGCGGGGCTCGTGTGGAAGCCCCGCCGCGCCCGGCGGTGACGCGTCCCTGGCAGGGGGGCCCTTCTCTCAACGGTGGAGTTGGCTCCGCGCCGCCCTGAGGAAGAGCGCCCCTGCGAGCGCGACGATGAGTCCGGCGATGGCGAGCACGCTGACGCCATCGTATTTCGACAGGTCGAGCACGATGACCTTCCGGGCGATGGCGATGAGGGCGACCTCCAGGACGATCTCAACGTGAACGACGTTGTCGCGCAGGTACGCCTTGATGGTCTCCAGCAACTCCACGCCAATGAGGATCAGGAGAACGAAGCCGAAGATCTCCAGCAGCTCATCCACTTCCAGCAGGAGGATGGGCGGCGTGATGATGTCCTTGACGATGATCCACCCCAGCTCCAGCGTGGAGAGGGCGAGGACCACCATCATCATGACGATGATCGAGACGACGACGGCCCGCTCGAACTTCTTGATGAACAGGCTCAGTCTCCCCCCTGGAGAGGGAGTGCTTTCGGTGCTCACGGGCCGTCCTCCTTCTCCTGTGGAGCCCGGACGCCGGGTGACGAGCGCGCGCTCCGTCAGGTCTCCGCTCCGCTGCTCCCTTCCCGGTACACACGGGGCTTCTCCCCGGAGCGAAGTTGGGCGTCGTGAACCGGGCTGGCAATTCTCCAGAGGGGGCTCCGCCGCCTGCCTGGGGATGATTAGCGTTGCCGCAACGGGAGGTGGACGTGGCGAAGCCTCGCCAGGCGGTCCGGAAGCAGACGCGCACGCCGCATGAGCGGCGGCATGACACCGCGCTGCTCATCATCGACGTCATCAACGACCTGGAGTTCCCCGGCGGGGAGAACGTCCTGCCCTGGGCGCTGCGCATGGTGGAGCGCCTGGGCCCCTTCGCCAAACGCATGCGCAAGGCGGGCGTCCCGGTCATCTACGTCAACGACAACTTCGACCTGTGGCGCAGCAGCTTCACGGACGTCTACAAACACTGCACCCGGAAGGCCAGCCGCGGCCAGCGGGTCGCCCGCGCGCTCAAGCCCCAGCCGGACGACTACTTCATCCTCAAGCCCAAGCACTCGGCCTTCTTCGCCACGTCGCTGGTGCCGCTCCTGGAGCACCTGGGCACGAAGAAGCTGCTGCTCGCTGGCATCGCCACCAACCTGTGCGTCTTCTTCAGCGCCCACGACGCGCACATGCACGAGTACAAGATCACCGTGCTCAGCGACTGCTGCTGCGCGGAGAGCGACAAGGACCACGACCTGGCCCTGGATCAGCTCCAGCGCTTCCTGAGGGTGCGCGTCCGCCGGGGCGACGAGGTGCACCTGGAGCCCCGCTCGCGCCGCCGGGCCACGCGCAAGCCCCCGCCGGAATTCAAATGACGGGGGCCGTCTGACACGACGGAGGACGGCTCAGACGTCCTTGTCGTCGTCCTCATCGTCATCGTCGTCATCGAGGATGTGGCACTTCCCGGCATCCTCGTCGAGCGCCTTGCCGATGAACTCCTTCACCAGGTCGTCGCCGTTGAAGACCAGGGAGAAGTCGACCGTCTCGCCGCCGACGTCCTCCTTCTTGTCCAGGCGGAGCTTGCCGCCCAGCGCCGTCGCGTTCCCGTCGACGCGCGCGCCCGCGGGCACCCGCACCTCGCCGCCAATGGACACCACGTCGCCCTTCACCTTCGCGCCGGGCTCCAGGATGACGCGGCCCCGGATGGCGGCCACGTCGTTGTCCACCACCGCGCCCTTCTTCACGATGACGTCGCCGTCCACCGCGACCGCGTCCTTGATCTTCTCCCCGGGCTCGATGACCAGGTTCGTGCCCTGGACCGCCTTGCTCCCGGCCTTGACGTTGACGCAGATGGTCTTGGATGGCGTCTTGGCTGGCTTCTTGGCCGGTTCCGCCGCCAGCGCGGGCACGGCCAGCGAGCAGGCAAGGACGAGGGCAGGCAGGAGCGGACGGCGCATGGCGGAGACCTCCAGGACGCGGAAGGGGAGCGGCATGCCCTTCCTACGGCCGGCCGCACCCCCCATTGCATCCGGTGCCCCGCTTCAGCCGAGCACGCCCTTCGCCGCGTCGATGGCCTCGTGCGTCCCCGCGAGCGCCAGGATGTCGCCCGCGCGCAGCACCTCCTGCGCGGTGGGCACGAGCACGCCCGCCTCCCCCCGGCGGATGGCCAGCACCGTGGCCCCCGTCATGCCGCGCAGGTTGAGCTCCGCCAGGGTGCGGCCCACCGCCGCGCTGGCCTCGCCGAGCGCCACCGACTCCGGCTCGCCAATCCCAGGCAGCAGCTGACGCACGCCTTGCAGCAGGTCTTTCGGCGGCTCCTCGTCGTCGCCCTTCGCGTGGGACTGCGCCGCGAGCGCCTCCACGATGACCTGCGCGCCCGCGCGCATGTGGCCCTGCAGGTGCGTGGCGCTCTTCCAGAAGGCGAAGCCCATCACCCCCAGGGACACCAGCAGCAGCACCGCGCCGGGCACGCCGGGCAGGAACGGCTGGGTGATGGCCACCACCGGCACGCTCACCATGAAGACGCTGGCCAGCTGGAGCGCCACCACCAGCATCCGGCGCGGCGCCGCCGCCAGGTCCACCTTGCCGTTCGCGGCCGCCGGGAGCGCGCCCTCGGCCAGGATGACGCCCAGCCGGCGCCCCATCCGGACGATGCCCACGCAGAAGGGCAGGGCCAGCGCCACGGCCAGGCCAATGACGACCCAGGGTGTCAGCGTCTTGCCCCAGCCCATGCGCTCGTCGATGAACACCGTGATCCGGGGCAGCAGCACCGACGTGCCGATGACGATGACGGTGACGAACGCCGCGTCCAGCAACATCAAGAGCGCCATGCGCCGCACGCGCGCGCCCACCGTCTTCTGGCGCGGCGACGTGCGCAGGTTCTCCACCCAGCTGCCGTACAGCGACGCGAACGTCTGCAGCGGCGCGGGCAGCTTGCGGTCCACCCAGTTGGCGATGGGGCCGGACGCGCGGATGAGCCACGGCGTCGTCAACGTGGTGATGGCCGACACGGCCACCGCCACCGGGTAGAGGAACAGGCCGGTGGCCTTCAAGGACAGGCCCAGCCCCGCGATGATGAAGGAGAACTCACCAATCTGGGACAGGCTCAGGCCCGCCTGCACGGACGTGCGCGTGCCGTTGCCGGTGAAGAAGGCGCCCAGCGACACGCTGAGGATCTTCCCCACGATGACCACGCCGGTGAGCACCGCGATGGCCGCCCAGTGCTCGCGGATGAGCGCCGGGTCGATGAGCATGCCCACCGACACGAAGAACACCGCGCCGAACAGGTCGCGCACCGGCTGCACCAGGTGTTCAATCTCCTTGCCCTCGCCGGACTCCGCCACCAGCGAGCCCGCCAGGAACGCGCCCAGCGCCACCGAGTAGCCGAACGCCTGCGCCAGGAGCGCGATGGCGAAGCAGATGCCGATGCTGGTGACGAGCGTCGTCTCCGGCCGCTGGAGCTTCGTGATGGCGCGCATGACTCGCGGCACCACGAGCAGGCCAATGGCCACCAGCCCCACGAGGAACGCCGCCAGCTTGCCCACGGTCAGTGCCAGGTCCCACGCGGACAGGCCGGAGCCGGTGGACACCGCGGTGAGCATGGCCATCAGCAGGATGCCGATGAGGTCCTCCACGATGAGGATGCCCACCACGATGCCGCGCAGCGCGCCCCGGATGTTCTGCTCGTCGAACGCCTTGGCGATGATGGTGGTGCTGGAGATGGCGATGCAGCAGCCGGTGAACAGGCTCTCCAGCATCGTCCAGCCGAAGGCGCGGCCGGTGATGAAGCCCAGCCACACCATCACGCTGCACTGGATGACGGCGGTGAGCCCCGCCGTGGGCCCCACCTGGAACAGCTTCCGCAGGCTGAACTCCAGCCCCAGGGAGAACATCAGCAGGATGACGCCCAGCTCCGACAGCGTCTGCACGATGCCTGGGTCCGCCACCAGTGGGACGGGGACGTGCGGCCCGATGATGAAGCCCGCGAGGATGTAGCCCAGCACCACCGGTTGGCGCAGGCGCTGGAAGAGGACCGTGGTGACCGCCGCGACACAGAGGACGGTGGCGAGGGCTTGGAGGAACGCGTGGGCGTCGTGCATGGGAGGGCGCCTCTGGAGGTGATGGGGCTCGCGATGCCCGGCCCCGCCCGCGGTGCGCGGGGCCGGATCCACAGGAAGTTAGGGCGGGCTCAGGCGCATCGCTCGAGCGCGATGGCTCCGCCGATGATGACCAGGCACATCAGGCCGCTCCACAAGAGGCGCGCGCCCTGCCACTGGTCGTGGGTGGCGCCGCCCTGCTGGGGCTCTGGCGAAGGGGTGGGGGTGGGCTCGGGGGAAGGGGACGAAGACATGGAAGAAGGCCTCGCGCGGTCGCCATGGGCGCACCGCGTGCTGGAAGGGTTGCGTTGGGAGGAGGGCCTGCCCGCCTGGCACCCGGAGTTCACACCGGGGCGTCAGGGCGCGGGGCCCTCGAACGAAGACGAGGAAGACGAACCGCTCAGCCCTGGGCGGGGGGACCCTGGGCCGGGCAGTTCACCGTCCGGGGACGGTCCGCCAGCGGCGTGAGCCGGGAGGGCAGCGCGCGGGCAAGCAGGCCCTGGGCGTACGCCAGCACCTGGGCGTCGTAGCGCGCGAGCAGCGCGCGCAGGGTGTCCCACCGGGGAGCGACGGGCGTCGGAGGACGGAGGCTGTCGCCACCCCGGTCCACCTGTTCACGAGGGCCCGGCCGCGGCGCGCCCACGTGGGACCCGTGCAGGAGCCCCGCTTCCTCCCACTCCAACTTCGGACTGGAGGCCTTGCACGACGCCGCGGCGGGTCGGGACGCGGCGACGTCCGCGTGGGTCCCCTCGGGGAGCCCGGACCGCGGCTCCGCCAGCCCCAGGAACGCGGCCACCACCGCCGCGCACACCACCGCCGCCACGGCGAACCGGGTCTCGCGGAGGGCTTCACGCCCGGTATGGGGAAGGGCCGGTGTCATGGGTGGGGCGCCAGGCGTGTCGCACCGGATACGACAGTCGGTGGACAACACAAAATTGCGTCAGCGGAACGCCTTTATACGCACCCGGTGGATCGAGCACCTCGGAAAATCGCGCCCTTGGCGTGGAAATGGTCACGCGGCGACGCACCGGGATGATTTCAGCGGCCCTCGACATTGACGTTGCCACCCCTCAGGGGATATCCCCTTTCGGCAACAGAAAATGAGAACCATTCTCAACTTCGACGACGGATTGGGTGCTGCCCCGACGCTGCCTCAAGCTGTGACCGCCCGTGTGGATGCGGTGCGGGCTCCGGTGGGGCTCTTCCAGTCCTCGACCGCGTCGGTGGAGGGTGGGTGGGGCCGCTGGAGCGGGGCCCTGCTGGCCGCGACCGCGGCGCACGTGCTGGCGCTGGCGGTGGGGTTGACCATGGCCAACCGGCCGGCACCCGCGGTGGTGAAGTCGGAGCCGGAGCTGGTGCTGATGGCGTACGCGCCCCCTCCGCCGCCGCTGGGCGGTGGCGCGCTGAAGCAGGCGTCCGTGGAGCCCGTGAAGCCGGTGGCGCACAAGCCCCGCCCGAAGCGGCAGGAGCTGGTGGTGCCCGCGAAGGTGCCGGAGCCGGTGAAGGAGACGCCGGAGCCGGTGGAGCAGGTCGCGGAGACTCCGGCCGTCACGGAGGTGGCCACGGCCGCGGCGCAGGCGCCCGCGGGCCCGGGCGTGCCGGAGGGCGCGGTAGGCGGCGTCGTCGGGGGCGTGGTGGGCGGGCTGGTGGGCGGCAAGGTCGGTGGGCAGGGCAAGGCGCCGCCCATCTATTCGCCGCGAGAGGTGATGAAGCTGCCGGTGCTGCTGTCCGGCAAGCCCGAGTACCCGCGCCGCGCGCGCGAGGACGGCATCACCGGCGTGGTGATGGTGATGGTGGTCATCGGCACGGACGGCTCGGTGGAGCCCGGCTCGCCCCGCATCCAGCGCTCGGTGCCCGGGCTGGACGAGGCCGCGCTCGAGTCCGTGGCGGGCTGGCGGTTCTCGCCGGCCCTGGGACACGACGGCGCACCGGTGCGCGTGAAGGTCGTGATCCCCGTGAAGTTCGCTCTCAGGTAGTCCCTTCGCAGTCGCGCAGACGCCTTCATGAATCCCAAGCTCCGCTCGGTTCTCTTCTGGATCCACCTGGTGTGCGGCCTCGTCGTGGGGCTCGTCGTCGCGGTGATGTCGTTCACCGGCGCGGCGATCGCGTTCGAGTCGCAGATCGTCGACTGGGCGGACCGTGACGCGCGCCACGCGGCGCCTGCCGCGCAGGGGACTCCTCGCCTGACGCTGGAGGAGATGATCGCGAAGGCGAAGGAGGCGAAGCCGGCCGCGCAGCCTTCTGGCGTGACGGTGTCCCCGGAGGCGGACAGCATGGTGACGGTGGCCCTGGGCCGCGGCGCCGCGGTCTACGTCCATCCCTACACCGGCGAGGTGCGCGAGCAGGGCGCGCAGGGCTGGCGCGCGTTCTTCCACACGATGGAGGAACTGCACCGGTGGCTGGCGGCCTCTGGCGACAACCGCGCCGTGGGCAAGGCCGTCACGGGCGTGAGCAACCTGGCGTTCCTGTTCCTGGGCATCTCGGGCCTGTTCCTGTGGTGGCCGCGCAAGTGGACGCTGCGCTCCATGCGGCCCACGCTGTGGTTCCGCCGGGGCCTCAAGGGCAAGGCGCGCGACTTCAACTGGCACAACGTCATCGGCTTCTGGTCGCTGCCCGTGCTGGTGGTGCTGACGGCCTCCGGCGCGGTGATTTCGTACCGCTGGGCGTCGAACCTCATCTTCACCCTCACCGGCAATGAGCCGCCGGCGGCGCAGGGGCCCATGGCCGCGGCGCCCGTGCCCGTGCCCACGCCCGCGCCGGGGACGAAGCCCCAGCCGCTGGATGCGCAGTTCGCGGCGGTGATGAAGCAGGCCAACGCCTGGGAGAGCATCACCCTGCGGCTGGCCACGCCTCCCGCCGCCGGTGGCCAGGGTGGCCGTGGCGAGGGTGGCGCCCGTGCTGAGGGTGCTCCGCGCGGTGAAGGTGGCGCCCGCGCTGAAGGTGCTCCGCGCGGTGAAGGTGGCGCCAGGGGTGAAGGGCGCGGGGGGCCGGGCGGCGCGAAGGGCCCGCAGGCCAGCGCCTTCACCGTCCGCGAGCAGGAGCGCTGGCCGCTCTTCGCCACCAACACGGTGTCGGTGGATCCCTTCACGGCGCAGACCCTGAAGACGGAGACCTACGCGGACTTCAACAGCGGCCGGAAGCTGCGCACGTGGCTGCGCTTCCTCCACACCGGCGAGGCCTTGGGGTGGTTGGGCCAGCTCATCGCGGCGCTCGCGTCCTTTGGCGCCGTGTTCCTCGTCTACACGGGCTACGCGCTCTCCTGGCGGCGGTTCGTCCCGCGCCGTCGGGTCCAGGCCCCGGCGGCCTCCACGGTCGCGGCGCCTCCGGCCGTGGAGTCGGAAACGCACGCAGCCTGAGACACGGCTCAGCAGCAGCAGCCCCAGGGCCCGGACCGCGAGAGCGGATCCGGGCCTTCGCTTTTCCACCCACCGACGTGTGGCATTCGCCTGGCTGATGCGAAGCAGTGCCGCGACACCTGCCTGTCGCGAAGGTTCCGTCCGCACCCGGGAAGAAATTTCTTGTAACGCCAGGTCTAGTCCTGCATATGAGAATCATTCTCAATTAGGCAGCACTCCTTCCCGAGGGGACCCGTGTCCACAGCCAAGCCCGGTCGTTCTGGAATCCGCTCATCGAATGGCAACCCTGGAGGCGTGCGCGGCGCGCTCTGGCCCTGGGGGCCGGCGGCCGTGGGGCTCGCCTCCGCGCTGGCGGCGGGTGGGGCGGTGGCGCAGGAGACGCCGGTGACGGGTGAGACGGCCACGCCGGTGCAGGAGTCCCGGCCGGTGGAGACGCCCCCCGTGGGCCAGGACGCCCCGTCCCCGGAGCGCACGCCGGAGTCCGCGCCCACCACGGGTGCCCCGGCGACGATGGAGGCGCAGGCCGGCAAGCAGGATGACGCCGACGCCTACGTGTTGCCGGAGGTGTCCGTCGAGGGTGAGACGGCCAGGTACAACGTCACCGAGCCCAGCCTGTCCCGGGTGCCCCGGCCGCTGCTGGACACGCCGCAGACCATCACGGTGGTGCCGGAGCGCGTGATGGAGGAGCAGCAGGCGACGACGCTGCGCGATGCCCTGCGCAACGTGTCCGGCATCACGGTGACGGCGGGCGAGGGTGGCCGCCAGGGTGACTCCTTCTCGCTGCGCGGCTTCTCCGCCCAGACGGACACGCTGCGCGACGGCGTGCGCGACCTGGGCTGGTTCACGCGCGACACGTTCAACCTGGAGGGCGTGGAGGTCTACTTCGGCCCGTCGTCGGTGCTGTTCGGCCGCGGCTCCACGGGCGGCGCCATCAACCTGGTGACGAAGAAGGCGCGCAAGGGCTCCTTCCAGGACCTGCGCCTGTCGGGCGGCACGGCGCCGTCCGGCCGCATCGAGGCGGACATCAACGAGGAGTTCTCCGACAGCATCCAGTTCCGCGTGAGCGCCGCGGGACAGCTGGCGGGCGTCGCCGGCCGTGATGTCGTCACGAAGAACCGGGCGGGCATCGCGCCGTCCGCGCGCTTCCAGCTGGCGCCGAAGGTCGCCCTGGAGGTGGACTACTTCTACCAGCACGAGGACAGCGTGCCGGACTACGGCCAGCCGTACTTCAACGGCTACCCCGTCTCCGTCACCCTGGACGTTCCCCGCGAGAACTTCTACGGCGTGAAGGACAGCGACAAGGAGCTGGTGAACGCGCACATCGGCACGGCGCGCCTGCTGGCGGACCTGGGCGACACGTTCCGCCTGACGAACACGCTGCGCTACGGCGGCGTGAACCGCTTCGCCCGGCCCACCGCGCCGCGCGGCCTGACGCCCGTCGCGGCGCCCACCACCATCGGCCGCCAGCGCTTCGAGACGACCGCGGACAACACCTACTTCGCGGAGCAGCTGGACGTGCGCGGTGCGTTCACCACGGGCTTCCTCAAGCACACCACCAACGTGGGCCTGGACATCTCCCGCGAGCAGCGCGAGCTGGGCCGCTTCAACCTCACCGTGGGCGGCGTCAACATGCCGGCGGACCTGTTCGATCCGGACAACAGCCCGGACCTGTCCGGCGTGGCGCGCGTCCCGGGCGCCACCAACTACAGCCGCCAGTGGAACCTGGGCGCGTACGCGTCGGATCAGATCCAGGTGGGCAAGTACGTGGAGGTGCTGGGCACCCTGCGCCTGGACAACCTGCACAGCGACTACGAGACCAAGGCCGCCAACGGTGACATCGCCGCCTTCGAACAGGAGAACAGCCTGTTCAACTGGCGCGTGGGCCTGGTGCTCCACCCCGCGGAGAACACCAGCGTCTACGGCATGTACGGCACGTCCACGAACCCCAGCGCGGAGCTGGCCACGCTGTCCAACGACACCGTCACGCTGGATCCGGAGAAGAACGAGACCTTCGAGATCGGCGCCAAGTCCGACCTCATCACGGAGCGCCTGAGCGTCAACGCCGCCGTCTTCCGCACCAACAAGAAGAACGCGCGCGTGCCCAACTCCGTGCCGGACGGCCCGCCCGTCGTGCTGGAGGGCAAGCAGCGCGTGCAGGGCTACGCCGTCGGCGTCGCCGGTTCGCCGGTGCGCGGCTGGAACGTCTTCGCCAACTACACGTTCCTGGACGCGAGCATCCAGGAGCACACCAACGACTTCCTGGAGGGCCAGCGCCTGGTGAACACGCCCAAGCGCAGCCTGTCGCTGTGGACCACGTACGCCATCCTGGACTCGCTGTCCGTGGGCGGCGGCGCCACCTACCAGGACGTGGCCACGGTGAACAACCCGGCCAACGCGACGGTGGTGCTCTCCAAGGTCCCCAACTACTGGCGCTTCGACGCGTTCGCGGCCTACACCGTCCTCAAGAAGGTGGACCTGCAGCTCAACGTCTACAACCTGACCGACAAGCTCTACTACGACGCGTACTACGGCGGTCAGGCCGTGCCGGCGGAGGGCGTTTCCGCCCTGCTGTCCGCGCACGTGCGGTTCTAGTCGCGCGCTTCACCTGCCGGGCGTAGGAGGACGTTCATCATGATGGTGCACATCCCGCATGTCCTCACGCCCGAGCAGGTGGCCCACTGCCGCGCCGTCTTCCAGAAGGCGGCGTGGGAGGACGGTCGCACCACCGCCGGCAAGCAGTCCGCGCAGGTGAAGAAGAACCTCCAGCTGCCCGAAGGCAGCCCCGCCGCGCGGGAGCTGGGGGACCTGGTGCTGGCCGGCCTGGAGAAGAGCCCGCTGTTCATCTCCGCCGTGCTGCCCCAGCGCGTCTTCCCGCCGCTGTTCAACCGCTACGAGCCGGGCATGGACTTCGGCTCGCACGTGGACAACGCCATCCGGCCCCTCTTGGGCACGAACCAGCGCATCCGCACGGACGTGTCCGCCACGCTCTTCTTGAGCGACCCGGACAGCTACGACGGCGGTGAGCTGGTGGTGGAGGACACCTACGGCAACCACTCGGCGAAGCTGCCCGCGGGGGACCTCATCGTCTACCCGTCCACCAGCCTGCACCACGTCACGCCGGTGACGCGCGGCGTGCGGCTGGCGTCGTTCTTCTGGGTGCAGAGCATGATCCGCGACGCGGGGCAGCGCTCGCTGCTCTTCGACATGGACACGTCCATCATGCAGCTCACCCGCGAGGTGCCCAAGAGCCCCGCGCTGGTGATGCTCACGGGCGTCTACCACAACCTCCTGCGCCAGTGGGCGGAGCCCTAGCCGGCGCCAGAGCCCGGGGCGGCGCGGTCAGTCCGTGGTCACGTGCAGCGTGAGCACCGGGCACGCCGCGTGGCCCACCACCTTCTGCGCCACGCTGCCCAGCAGCATGCGCGTGAGCCCCTTGCGCTGGTGCGTACCCATCACGATGAGGTCGTACTTCCCGCGCTCGGCCTCCTCCAGCACCACGTTGCCCGCTTCGCCAATCACCACGCGGTGGGACAGCGCCACCGGCGCGCTGCCGTCCACGGAGCGAAGCAGCTTCTCCAGATCCTTGCCTGCCGTGTCGCGCGCCATGGCCTCCAGGGAGGTGGCGTCCCACCCGGGCGAGGCCACCAGGAGATCCGGCGCCACGTACTGCGGCGGCTCCCAGGCGTGGATGACGTCCACCGTCGCGCCGAAGGGGCGGGCGAGTTGCAGCGCGTAGTCCACGACGGAGCGGGACCCGTCCTTCAGGTCCACCGGCACGAGGATGCGTGAAGGGCCAGCCATGGGAGTCCTCCTCCAGGGGGAACAAGGAACGCATAACGCCCACTCGCAGTGGGGGCAAGCAGGCGTTCAGGGAGGGCCGAGCAGCGGGGCGGGCGCGCAGGGCCACCCGCGCGTGGACACTTTCTGGTGCGAGGTCCTGCCCCCCATATGCGCCCTCCCATCGACAACGGTACCGTGCTCATCATTGGCGCCGCCGGCGGCATCGGCCGCGAGCTTGCCCGGCTGCTCTCTCCCCGGGTCAGGACCCTGGTGCTCGTCGCGCGCGACGTGGACGACCTGGGGGCCCTGCGGGAGGAGCTGCTCGCCCGGAATCCAACGCTGGGGGTGATGATCCGCGCCTGCCGGCTGGATGATCCGCGCGCCGTGGACGCGCTCTTCGAACACCTGGAGCGCCACTACGTCCGCGTGGACGTGCTCATCAACAACGCGGACCACGCCTCCAGCGGGCTGTACGCGGAAGAGCGCTGGAAGCGCATCGAGGAGCTGGTGCAGGCGAACGTGCTGGCTCCGGCCATGATCACCCACCGCCTGCTGGGGCCCATGCTGGAGCGCGGGCGGGGCGGCGTCCTCATGGTGGGCTCGGGCGCGGCGCGGCTGTTCCTGCCGGGCGCGGTGACGTTCGCCGCCACGCAGCGCTTCCTGGACGGCTTCAGCGAATCCCTGCGCCTGGAGCTGAAGGACGCGGGCATCCCCGTCACCTTCGTGGCCGCGGGGCCGCTGGCGCTGGAGCCGCACCTAGAAGGGGAGGTGACGCCCTTCTTCGAGCTGTCCCTGCGCCAGTGCGCCCGCGAGGCCCTGGAGGGCTTCGAGCGGGGCGAGGCGCTGGTGTACCCGGGCCTGGGGCACCGGTGGGTGATGCGGCTGTTGCGCCTCCTGCCGCGCTCCTTCAAGCGGGGCCTGGGGCGGCTGGCGCTGGGCGGGCTCAAGCGGACGCTGCTCTTGAACCCGTCCGGGCCCGGACCGAACGCTCCCCCCCGGCCGGTGCTGCTGGCCGGAGGGGAGCCCTCTTCCGCGACGTGACGTGACGGCCTACAGGCCGATCTCCGCGAGGCGGGCCTTCACGCGCGTGGCCTTCACGCCGGTGTTGGCCGTGCCGCGGCCCTGCGAGTTGCCGCCGATGCCGATGTGGTGCAGCGCCACCACCTGGTTCGTGGACGTGGAGATGACGGGCGAGCCGGACGAGCCGCCCAGCGTGTCCGCGTCGTAGGAGATGTCCGTGGTGCTGTAGTTGCCGTTGAGCACCGCGCCCGGCGAGGACTTCTTCGTCGGGGTGCAGGACGGCGTCGTGTAGTAGTCGCAGTTCTGGTTCACGACGTACACGGCGGAGCCCGTCGCCGCGTTGGTGCTGGAGACGGTGAGGAAGCCGTACACCTGGCCGGGCAGCTGGCCGTTGACGGCCGAGCAGCGCAGCGCCGTCATGTCGTCACTGCTCCACGTCTTGATGAACGTGGCGCACGAGTACCAGACGCGCGACGCGGACGCGACGCCGTCCTCGTAGTTGAACGACACGCGCGCGCCCACCGCGTCCGCGCTGCTGCCGACGCAGTGGTTGTTGGTGATGATGACGTCGTTGGACACCAGCCACGCCGTGCAGCGGCTGCCCACCGCGGGGATGGAGAGGTAGCCCACTGCCAGGGACCGGGTGCGCTGCGTGCCCGTCAGGGACGTGGCGCTCACCCAGTTCAGCGTGCCCACGATGACGTGGGACTCCTGCGACGCCAGCGCCTCATTGGTGGGCTCCGCGTCCGGCACGTCCATGGGCTCCACGGAACCACACGCCGTCAGGCCCATCACCAGCATCGCACCCACGAGCTTCTTCGCGGCCATCACTGACTCTCCCCCCGCGCGGCATTGCGCGGCGCGGGAGGCCAAGGCACGCGGCGTGCCACGGCGGCCCCCAGAGGAGGACCGCCGTCACCCACCCGCACGGGTGGTGCGCGGATGCTCCGTGCAATCCGGTTGCGTTTGTAAAGAAACGTCACGTTCCCCGGCGATTCCCCAGCCATCCCGGGAGCTTGCGTGAATTTCCGGGAGTGCCGTTTTTACGGACATGCGGGGGCCGTCCCTGTCCCAGGCGGAGACAGGGGCGGGGCGGGCGGAATTCTTCAGCCGATGATCATGTCCTCGCGCTCGAGGGTGCCTTCCTCGAAGCGGCGGAGGTTGAAGCGGGTGAAGAGCTCGTCGGAGGCGCCGGAGGTCATCCACTGAGCCATCCGCTCCGCGACGGCGGGGGCCATCATGAAGCCGTGGCCCACGAAGCCGGACATCTGGAGCAGGTTGTCCAGGCCCGGGGTGCGCCCGAGGATGGGGTTGTTGTCCGGGGTGACGTCGTAGAGGCCGCCCCACTGGCGCAGCACCTTCACCTGGCCCACGTGCGGCAGCTGCTCCGTGAGGGCGCGGGCGAAGCGCGACACGAAGCGCAGGGTGCTGCCCATGTTGGGGCCGGCGGGCTCCTTCGGGTCGCCCATGCCGCCCACGATTTCGCCGCGCATGGACTGGCTGAAGTACAGGCCCGTGTCGAGCACCGACACCAGCGGCGACAGGAAGGGCTTGAGCGGTTCGGTGCTGAGGATCTCGTGGCGGTGCGGTTCGTTGGGCAGCGACACGTCCGCCAGCTTCGCGACCGCCGGGCTCCACGCGCCGGAGGCGATGACGACGGTGTCGCAGGCGATGTCGCCCCGGTCCGTCTTCACCTTTCGCACCTGGCCGTTGCTCGTCTCGAAGCCGGTGACGTTGGTGTACGTCTCCACCTTCACGCCGCGCTTCACGCAGCCCTGCGCGTAGCCCCACAGGAAGGCCCAGGGGAAGATGACGCCGTCCTCCGGATTGTAGGCCGCCGTCACGCAGTCCTTCATCGTGAGGTCCGGGACGATCTGTCGCGCCTCGTCCGCGGTGATGATGCGCGTGGGCACGCCGTACTTGTTGTGCAGGGCGGCGTTGCGGTCCAGGCGGTACGCGGTGTCCTTGCGCTTGGCCAGGAAGAGGTAGCCCCCCTGGCGCAGCCACACGTTGACGCCCAGCTCACGCGCGAAGCCCTTCATCAAATCGATGGAGCGCTTGGCCAGCTCAATCAGCGCCGGGGTGCCCCACTGCATGCGCACGCCGCCGCCGTTGCGGCCGGACGCGCCCGCGCACAGGTAGCCGCGCTCCAGCACGACGACGTCCGTCTCCCCGCGCAGCGCCAGGTTGTACGCCAGCGACAGGCCCATGATGCCGCCGCCGATGATGACCACCTTCGCCTTCCGCGGCACCGGCCCTTCCGGGCGCAGCGCGGACGGGAAGTGCTCCAGCTCCTGGGGCACGCCGCCCACGGGCGGGACGGCCTCGTCCACGGGCGCGCTGGCCAAGAGGCGCAGCTCCGTGGGGTACAGCGGCGGGCGGGGCGTGAAGGGCACCACGCCGTCCGGCTTGAGCGCCGGGGCCTTCTGCTTGAGCAGCGCCGCCACCGCGGCGTGGCAGCTCTTGCCCTGGCAGATGCCGGTGCCGAAGCCCGTGTAGCGCTTCACCGACTCCACGTCGTGGTAGCCGCGCTCGATGGCGTGCTCCACGTCCGTGACCGTGACGTCCTCGCAGGTGCAGACGAGCGCCTTGCTCATGACAGCCCTCCCAGCAGCGCCTGCGCCGCGCGTGCGCCCATGGCCGCGGCGTCCTTCGCCGTGCCGACCTTCGCCACGTCGCCCGCGACGAACACGTCCGCCGCCTGCGTGCGGCCGTCCGCGTCCGCCTCGACCCGGAAGTGGCCCGCGTCCACGTCGAACTCCACCTTCGCGCCGCCCTGGCGCGCCAGCTCGAAGCCCGGCGCCACCGGCACCGACACGACGACGGCGTCGCACGACACCTTCTGCTTGCGGCCGCCCCGGGGCGTGAAGCTCAGGCCCGTCACGCCGCGCAGGCCGTGCGCCTTGAGCCCGTCACCGACGACGGCCTTGGGGTGCGCGTTCGCGGGCAGCGGGCCCTTCAGGTCCACCACCGCCGCCACCTCCACGCCGCGCTGGGTGAACAGGTGCGCCAGCGCGTGCAGCTCCGCGCCGTGGCCCACCAGCGTCGCCACCTGGGGCGCCACGTCGTGCTTGCGCAAGAGCAGGCTGGCCGCGCGGCCCGCGATGACGCCGGGCAGGTCGTTGTTCTCGAAGGGGAGGGTGGGGGGATGGCCGCCAACCGTGAGCAGGAAGCGCTTCGCGTAGACCTTGAGCAGCCGCAGGTTCGCGGCCTCCTGGGACGCGACCGCCAGGTAGCGGCCGTGCTCGTCGTCGTACAGGCCGATGACGGTGGCCTTGCGCACCACGCTGCCCTGCGGGAACGCGGTGGCCTCCGGCACGAAGGGCGCGCCGTCCTCCGGGGCGCCGTGGGCCAGCCGTCCGCCCAGGCTCGCGTCGCGCTCGAAGAGCAGGAAGGGCACGCCCTGGCCGGCCAGTACCCGCGCCGCCTCCAGGCCCGCCGCGCCGCCGCCCACCACCGCGACGGGGGTGTGCAGGGTGCGCGGGGGCAGGGGCTCCGGGCCCGCTTCCTTGGGCAACAGGCCCAGGCCGGCCAGCTGCCGGGCCACGCGCGCCATCACGTCCTCCGCCACCGGCACGCCCGCGAACATCTCGTGGTGGTCCAGGCGCTTGGGGAAGAACCAGTCGATGGTCTCGAAGATGTCCACCTTCGCGGACGGGTACGCGTTCTGCCGCTCCAGCCGCATGCCCTCCTTCGCGGGGGTGCGGCAGGTGTAGACGTTGGGCAACCCGTCCACGCGCATGAGGCAGTGCGAGCAGGCCGCGGCGAAGCAGTACGGCCCGCGCGGGCGGTGGTACTTCACGGAGCGGGAGAGGACGTTCTCGCCCGCGGCGATGAGGGAGCACGCCACCGGCTCGCCTTCGATGGCGGGGATGCTCTCGCCCTCGAGGTCCACGGTGATGGCCCTGCCGCGCGGGGTTGCGTCTGGGAGGCGTCGCATGGGTGCCGCGCAAAATGGCGCACCCGACGGGGGCGGTCAAAGCCTGTCAACGGCCGCACGCCCACCGTCAACACCCGCTCCCGACAGTCCAGGTGATGGCGCGCGAGCGTGGGGCTTGTTGGAGAAGGAAAAGCCCCACTCCCGGTACGCTCGGGAGCGGGGCTTCATGATGCGGTGTGGCAATCCCGGGCGGCCGTGAGGCCGGGTGCGTCAAACCGGGTGCTCGCTCCGGGGGAAGATGGGCTCCGGCATTCCCCGGCCGCCCCGGTAGCCGAAGCGGGTGCGGATGACCGAGCCGAAGGCCAGCGGGATGAGGAAGAGGTTGAGCAGGAAGCCCAGCACCGGGATGTGGCTGACCAGGAGGATGAGGCCCAGGCCCAGCGCGAGCACCACCGCCTGCGTCTTGCGTCCGCGCAGCACCGGCAACCGCGTGCCCAGCTCGCTGGCGATGGCCGCGTAGCCCAGCGCCGTGCCCAGCATGGAGGCGACCAGGAGGGCGAAGGCCACCGGGATGCCCACGAGCGTGACGCACAGCACGACGGTCAGCGGGATGAGGGCCAGCGCGCCGACGAAGCCCACGAAGGCGTTGCGGCGGGGGTTGGCGCGGATCTCATCACCCAGCTCCTTCATGCGCGCCGGGAAGAACATCTGCCCCAGGAAGCCCAGGCCGAAGAGGAGCGCGAACTGGAGGATGAACGACGCCAGGCCGCCGCCGCTGTCGTGGTCGTCATCGCCGTCCGAGTCCTCCGCCGGCCCGTTGTGGTTCTGCACGTCCTGCATGCCGCGCTTGATTTCACCCGCCACCATGCGGCCCAGGCCCGCGCCGCCGAAGGACTCCAGGCTGCCCTCCACCCTGGCGCCGTCCGCCTTCTGCACCTGGCCGCCGAAGGCGGACACGTCGCCTTCCACCTGCGCGTCGGGCCCCAGGATGACGTTGCCGCCGAAGGCGTGCGCGTCCCCCTCCACGTGGCCATGGATCTCCAGGTTGCCGCCGAAGGCGACCGCGTCGTCCTCCACGGTGCCCTTCACGATGAGGTTGCCGCCATAGACGACGGCGCTCTCCACGGCCTCGCCCTCCTTCACCTCCAGGTTCTGTCCGCGGGCCACCACGTCCCGGGCGCCCCGCTTGCCCTTCTTGTGCTTGAAGCTGTCGCGGAAGTTGCGCAGCTCCTCGCGGACGCGCTCCTTGGCGGCCTCGGCCTCTTCCTTCGCGGCCTGCATGGCCTCCTCGCGGGCCTGCCGGGCCTCCTCGCGGGCGTCCTCGCGAGCCTGCCGGGCCTCTTCACGGGCCTGGGCAAGCTCCTCCGGCGTCGCGTTCGGGTCCTCGGCGGGTGCCGGGGGCGCGGGCGGGGTCGCGGCGATGACCGGGGCAACGGGCGGCGTGGGCAGGGTGGCCGTGGGGCCGGCGCCGGACTCCTTCTCCTTCGCCGTGAGCGGGCGCAGGGTGAAGATGGAGCCGTCCTGCTCCAGGTGGAGCGAGTAGGCGCGGGCCACGGTGCGCAGGGCCTGCTCGGCGCTGATGCCGCGCAGCCGCACTTCGGAAGGGACGTCCAGGTCGCCGGTGACGACCAGGTTCAGGCCGCCCTTCTCCGCGATGGTCTTGAGCGCGTCGCGCAGGGAGCCGCGGAAGCTCACGTCGATGGTGCGGACCGGCGCGGCGGCGGCCGGGGCGGAGGGGGCCGGGGCGCCTTCCGCGAGCGCCATGGGAGCGCCGAGGAGGAGGGTCGGAAGCAGCAGGCGGGGAAGGATCTTCATGGGCACGCTCAGGCTTCGGAGAGGGACGGGGGAGGGGAGCCGACCAGGCGCTTCAGGCCGAACAGCGACGAGAACACGACGACGGCGACGAAGCAGGCCACCGCCAGCCCCGCGGTGCTCCACAGGGCGTGCGCGCCGCTGAACAGGCCCTCCACGAACGCGCGGGAGCCCGTCACGCTGGACGCGAACGCGGTGCCCATGCGGCCGAGCGCCCTGTCATTGGTGAACAGGAAGCCCAGCCCCACGCCCAGCGACGTCAGCAGGATGCAGAGGCCCGTCCACACCTCGCGGCGCTGGGGCACGGGGCTCTCCGCGACGCGGGCCATCACGTTCACGACCAGCGACGGAGGGGGCAGCGGATCCGCCAGCCGGAACAGGTCCTGCTCCAGCAGGCGGTGGTCCTCCATCAGGGCGGCGCACGCCTCGCACTCCGCGGCGTGATCCAGCGCGGGGCCCTCACCGGCCTCCAGCTCCGCGAAGAGGACTTCCAGGTCGGGGCAGGGGGTGGGGCTCATCGCGTCTCCTCCTCGGCGGGCGTCATCTTCTTGCGAAGCTTCTCACGGGCCCGGAACAGGCGCGCCATGATGGTCCCGGGCGCGCAGCCCATGATCTGCGCGATCTCCTTCGTGGTGCGCTTCTGGACGTAATAGAGGGCCAGCACCTCACGGTCGTCCACGGAGAGCGTCTCCATGGCGGCCTCCAGCGACTGCCGCTCCTCCCGCGCGATGGCCCCGTCCAGCTGGGACACGTCGGCGCTGGGGAGCACCTCCTTCATGGGCTCCAGCTCCTCGGTGCGCACCTTGGTGCGGCGGCGGAGCAGGTCCAGGCAGAGGTTGCGCGTGATGGCGAGCACCCAGAGATCGAACGGGCGCGCGTCGTCGTAGCGGTGCAGGTTCTGGTACGCGCGGAGGAGGGCCTCCTGCGCGACCTCCGCGGCCTCCGCCTCGCTCTGCAACAGGCGCAGCGCCAGGCCGTACACCGGGCGCTGCACGCTGCGAACGAGCGCTTCGAAGGCGGACGGGTCCCCCTTGCGGGCGGCCTGCACGTCCGCCTTCCAGGGGAGCGGGGCGGCGTCCTCAGCCATCAGCATTCCGATGGCCATGGGGAACGAGTCGAGGGCAAGAGCGGTCACGCCCTGGATTACGAGCAGGGCAAAAGACCATTGCGCTGCCCCCGAGCATCACTTCCGCTTCTGTTTTTTCGCGGACTTGGCGGCAGCCAGGCGCTGCTTTTCAGCCTTTTCCGCCCGGCTCTCGGCCTTCACCTGCTTGCGCTGCTTCTGCTTCGCCCGGAAGCCCAGCGGAATCTCCGGCTCCGGCGGGGCAGGGGCCGTGAGGGTGCCCACGGGCGCGGGCCGGGCAGCCGGGCGCTCGGCGCGGTCGCTCCGGACCCCCTTCTTCACGGGTTCGGGCGTGGTCTCGCGGGAGGCGCGGGCCGGACGGCCGATGCGGCTGGGGGCGCGCGGCTCGCGGGCCGGGGGGGCGGGGCGCTTGTCGGCCAGGTCGCGGTGGCGCGACGGGCCTTCGGAGGCGCGGGCGGCGCTGCGGGCCGCGTCCACGCGGGCCTCCTCGTGCTCGGTGGTGACGAGCCGGGGACGCTGCGAGGTGCGGATGTCCTCCTTCGTGTCCTCCGTGTACTCGAAGTGGAACAGGCGCTTGATGACCAGCGTGGCGTACGCGCCCGGGGGCAGCGTGAAGGCCACGTTGACCTTGATCTCGCCGCGGTTCACGTCGTCGTTCTGCGTGCGGCCCACGACGAGCTTGTGCGGGAACATCACCAGCGGGCGCTGCTCCTCCTTGAAGTAGAGCATCCGCTCCGCGCCCTTGATGCGCAGGTCCGGGAGCTTGAGCTTCTCCTTGCCCAGCACCCACGCCATGGCCTCCGCCACCTTCGGATCCTCGAAGGTGGTGTCCGGCCCCACGAGCGGGAAGGTCTTCTCGCGCAGCGTGTGCAGCACGTCCGGGGTCGCGTCCCGGTAGTGCAGCAGCGTGCCGGCCTGGTAGCGCATGGGGAACATGGCCTCGCGCGGCAGCATCAGCTGGAGGTAGCGGCGGACGCCCTCGTTCCAGAGGAAGCTCTGGTACTCGAAGAGGATCATCGCCCGGTAGTCCGAGTCGATCTGCAGGAACGCGCGGAGCCAGTCGCCCGGGTGGTCACGCAGGCTGCGCAGGATGCGGTGGTACTTCTTCGCGCCCTCGAAGGGCACGCGCGCGTCCCAGCGGCCCCAGTTGTCGCGCCAGAAGCCCTTCACCTTGGCGTCCTCGGTGCGGTCCAGGTCCGAGGGGCGGGCGAAGTAGTTGTGCAGCGCGGCCTCGAAGTCGCCCCGGATGAGGTCCTTGGCGATGAAGCCCTGGCCGTGCTTGAGCGCGCCGAAGCGCTGGCTGTCGAAGTAGTTCACCACGCCCAGCCGGTTCACCTCCGCGGCGGCCAGGTTGAGCGGCGCCAGCGAGTCGTGCGTCAGGGCGCGCACGGTGACGGAGAAGCGGTTGGAGGTGATGTTGCGCGCGGACAGCGGCTTGTCCGTCCGGCCCAGGAACTTCAGGCGCAGGTCGGGCTCCTGCATGTCCACGTCGGCGCCGTCCACGGCGATGATCTGCTCGGTCCGGCCCTGCTTGTCCTTGAGGCCGCAGTAGCTGATGGCGCCGGGCTTCAGACCGAACGCGTCACGGATGCGGTTGACCGCGTCGAACGTGGACAGCTTCTGCTTGTCCATGAGGTAGACGCGATGGCGGCCGCTCTCGACTTCGTCGAAGCGGTAGGACTCCTTCACGGAGAAGTCCTCGGGTTTTTGCTTGATTCGCACGACAGCCCCCTTACCAGCGTGGACGCGCGGATAGAAGCGTTCGCGCCCGAAATGGGCATAACCTGTATCCCCATGAGAAACCTTCCCGTCCTGCTCCTGCTGGGGCTCGCTGGCCTCGCCGTGGGGTGCGCGACCCCGCTGTCCACCATGCAGACGGCGAAGACGCTCTCGCCCGGGCAGGTCCAGGTGACGGGCAGCATGGGCGTGTTCGTCCCGGTGGGCACGCTAGGGTCCGTGGTGGACGTGGGCATCGACCAGGGGCGGGCGGCGAAGCGGGCCATCGACAACGACGAGCCCTACACCCTCACGGAGGAGGACCAGCAGCGCCTGGTCACGGCGGGCCTGGCGCTGGCCGTGGCCCCGCCGGGGGTCAACCCGGAGCTGATGGTGCGGGTGGGGCTGTTGGACGGGTTCGACGTGGGCGGGCGCTACAACGGCAACGCGCTGCGCTTCGACGGCAAGGTGCGGCTCGCCCACGGCGGTCCGGGCCCGCGCCGCTCCTATGACCTGGCGGTGGGGCTGGGGGTGTCCAAGCACCTGTTCTCCGGGGCGGTGATGGACGTATTGGAGGTGGTCCAGCTGGGGGACTTCAGCCGGACCGACGTGGAGGTGCCGCTGTACCTGAGCGCGGAGTACGGGGACGTGTTCAAGCTCTACGGCGCCCCCAAGTACGTCTTCAGCCACACGAGCCTGGACGCCCGGCTGGTGGACTTCTCCCAGCAGGGCAAGCCGGTGACGGGCTTCGACGTGAGCCTGCCCTCCAGCGTGAACAGCCACTTCGTGGGCTCCACGGTGGGCTTCGCCCTGGGCTACAAGTACGTGCACTTCTACGCGGAGCTCACCGGGGGCTACGTCTTCTGCAACCCCGTCGTCTTCGGTCAGAAGCGGGACGTGGGCGGGATGACCTTCCTGCCGTCCATTGGCCTGGGCTTCCGGGCCCCGGAGCGGCGTCCGCCCGCGTCAGTGGCTCCCGCGGCGCCGGGGACGGTGGCCCCGCCGTCCACATGAGCGGCCGGGTGGGAGCGGGGACTGACCGGCCGTGCAGGGCGGCGGCGGGCCGGCCGTGGGGCAGCGTCGCGAGCGTTCCTTTGGGGCGGAAGGCTCTGGTAGTGTCCGGGCCGGTGAGGATTCGCGCGTGAACCAGGCACCCGCCCCATTCCCGCCCAGGTCCGGGTCGCACCCGCGCGGGCCGCACCTGACGGGGCGGTTCGCGGACGGGACGCTGGGGGAGTTTCCCCTGGGCGCCACCACGTCGCTCGGCCGCCACCCGTCCAACACGCTGCGGCTGGTGGACCGGGAGGTCTCCAAGGAGCACGCCACCATCGAGAAGGTGGGGCGCGACTTCGTCCTGCGCGACCTGAACTCGTCCAACGGCACCTTCGTCAACGGGCGCCGGGTGACGGGGGAGATGCGCCTCAAGGACGGGGACGAGATCGCCCTGGGCTCCTCCCGGCTCGTCTTCCACAGCGGGGAGGCGCTCCCCGGCGGGGCCAACCCGCCCACGCTGCCGGGCGTGACGGTGGTGGCCAACGCCGTCTCCATGCCGGCCTTCCTGGCGCAGATGGACCAGGTGCCGCAGAACTTCCGCCCCGCGGAGCAGGTGACGGACACCGCCGCGCTGCGCCGGGACTACGAGAAGCTGCGCATCGCCCATGAGTTCCACCGGCAGGTGAGCCTCAAGGGCAACCAGGCCGACCTGTTCGAACAGATCCTGAAGGTGGCCTTCGAGCTGCTGGCGGCCGACCACGGCGTCATCCTGAAGGTGGGCCCGGAGGGGGAGTTCATCCCGGCCGCGGTGCACCACCGGCAGGGCAAGCAGGTGAACGTCATGCTGTCGGACACCGTGCTCAAGCGCGTGGTGGAGACGGGCAAGGCGGTGCTCACGGCGGACGCCATCATCGACGAGCGCTTCTCCGCCGCGGAGAGCATCGTGGCGCAGGGCATCCGCTCCGCCATGGCGGTGCCGCTGCTGGTGAACGGCGACATCATGGCGGTGCTGTTCCTGGACAGCCGCCAGCAGATCAACGCCTTCTCGGAGAAGGACCTGACCATCCTCTCCGGCATCGCCGCGCAGGCGGGCATCGCGCTGGAGAACGCGGCGCTGGCGGAGCAGATCCGCAACGAGGCGGTGACGCGCGCGGAATTGTCGCGCTTTTTGTCCAAGGCGGTGGCGGACGCGGTGATCAACGGCGGCACGGAGGACCTGCGCCAGAGCCGGCTCGCGGAGGTGAGCTGCCTGTTCGCGGACATCCGCGGCTTCACCACCCTGGCGGAGAGCGACTCGCCGCAGGAGGTGGTGTCCATGCTCAACAGCTTCTTCACCGCCATGGCGGACGTGGTGTTCCGCTACGAGGGCAACCTGGACAAGTTCATCGGGGACTGCGTGATGGCGGTGTGGGGTCCGCCGTCGTCGCACCCGGATGATCCGGCCCGGGCCTTGAGGGCCGCGCTGGAGATGCAGGACGCCGTCACGGAGCTCAACCGGCAGCGCGTGCTGGACGGCAAGAAGCCCATCGAGGTGGGCATCGGCGTCAACACCGGGCAGGCCGTCGTGGGCTACATGGGCAGCGCGGAGCGGCACGAGTTCACCGCCATCGGCGACACCGTGAACACCGCGTCGCGGCTGTGCGGCATCGCCAAGAGCGGAGAGGTGCTCGCGTCGGAGGCCACGGTGCGCAAGTCCGGGCCGGGCTTCGACGTGGAGGAGCTGCCGGTGCTCCAGGTGAAGGGCAAGGAGAAGGGCGTGCAGACCTTCCGCGTGCACGGCGCGGAGCTGACCACCTCCACCTCCCGCAAGGTGCGCTGACGGTGCGCCCCTCGTCCATGACGACCACCCAGTCGTGCCCCAACTGCGGCACGGTGCACGACACCCGGGTGTACGTGAGCGGCCAGAAGGTCACGTGCCGTTGCGGCATCCGGTTCGAGGTGCGGCGCGCGGACGTGTCCGGCATCCACCGCCCGAATACGGGCGAGCCGTCAGGCGTCCGTCCGGCCGCGAAGGCCGACGGGGAAGCAGGCGTCGCGGTGACGTTCGTGCCGCGCGCGGCGGAGAATCCGCGAGAATCAGCGTCACCTTCTGTCGCTCCGGGTGTTGGAGCGGACAGCGAGGACGCGGTGGGACAGGAGATGAGGGCCGGCTCCGTCCCAGGGGGCAGTGAAATGAACAGCCCGCGACCGGATGGCGTGGGGAAGACGGACGAGGGCGAGGTTCCCGCGGGGGTGGTTCCGCCCGTCGCGGAGGGCCGCAACACCCACACGTCCGGAGTGGCGGTGCCCATGGCGGACGGGGCCCCGGGTGCGCAGGCGCTGGCCCCGGAGCTGGACGGGGCCACGCTGGTGCGCGCGGGGACGCCGGGGGTGAAGGTGCCGCGGGTGGTGGACACGGGCATCCGCGTCATCGAGAACGCGGAGACGGTGCTGACGGGCGCGAAGCCCCAGCTGCCGGGCCTGGAGCTCCTGGAGGTGCTGGGGCGCGGCGGCATGGGCGAGGTGTGGCTCGCGCGCCAGCAGTCCCTGGGCCGCACGGTGGCGGTGAAGGTGCTGCCGCCCCGGCTGGCGAAGGACGAGGAGTTCGTGTCGCGCTTCGACAAGGAGGCGACCGCGCTCGCGGCCCTGAGCCACCCGAACATCGTGCAGATCATCGACCGGGGCGTGCAGGGCGAGCACTACTACTTCGTCATGGAGTACGTGGAGGGCCAGTCGCTGCGCCACGCGCTGAGCGGCCGGGATCCGCTCCCGCCCGCGCAGTCGCTCAAGGTGCTGCTCCAGGTGGCGCGCGCCGTGGAGTGCGCGCACGCCAAGAACATCATCCACCGCGACCTGAAGCCGGAGAACATCCTGCTGGACGGGCGGCTGCACGCGAAGGTGGCGGACTTCGGCCTGGCGGGCATCCGCGAGCCGGATTCGGAGAAGCACCTCACCGCGACGGCGGTGGCCATGGGCACGCTCAACTACATGGCCCCGGAGCAGCGCCGGGACGCGAAGAACGTGGACGGCAGGGCGGACCTCTTCTCCCTGGGCGTGATGATGTACGAGGCGCTCACGGGCGAGCTGCCCGTGGGCCGCTTCAAGCTGCCGTCCGAGCGCGTGCGCGGCCTGGACCCCCGCCTGGATCCGGTGGTGGAGAAGCTGCTGGAGACGGACCGCGAGGCCCGCTACGCCACCGCGACGGAGGTGTGCGAGGCGCTGGAGGCGCTGGTGTCGGCCTCGTCGTCGCCGCACGTGGCGCCCGCATCGGCGCTGGCGCGCGCGCAGCCGTCGCACGTGGCACAGATGAAGTCCATCACCGCCCCGGAGGCCGCCGTGCTGGAGGCGCTCCACGCGGGCTGGGGCCGGGTGCGCACCGGCCTGTCCGTGGTGGGCGGCCTGGCCGTGCTGGGCTTCGCGGCGCGCGCCTTCGTGGGCTTCGGGGGCCTGACCGTGACGCCGCCGCCCCCTCCGCCCCCGGTGCACTTCCCGGCCAACACGGAAGGGGAGGTGTTCTCCGGCCTGAAGCTCACGCCCCCCGTGGCCGGCTCCGACGACACCACCCTGGAGATGGGCTTCGAGCCTGGCGAGGAGGAGCTCAACGTCCACAGCGGCACCTGGACCATGGACCAGGGCGAGCTGCGCGCCGTGCAGGCCGGCCGCGAGGCCGACGGCAAGCTGGTGCCGCGCGCGTACCTGGCGCACCGCTACTTCACGAGCGACGACTTCACGGCCGAGGTGCTGATGGACGTGAAGCCGCTGGGCAAGCAGTGGTCCGTCGAGGAGGACGGGCAGCACTTCAGCGAGCTGGCGTTCCGCATCCGCGACGTGCAGGTGTCCGTCTTCGCCATCCCCGACGCGGGCATGCGCCTGTCGTGGCGCTACTTCTCCCCGGACGACGGGCACGAAGTGGTGGGCAACAGCGCGGAGGACACCAAGAACCTCGTCCAGGACGAGATGCCGGTGCCCAAGCAGGGCCCGTTCCTGGTGAGGCTCCAGCTCAAGCGGCAGAAGAGCGGCGTGCGGGTGGACGCGTTCCTCAACAAGAAGCTCTTCGCCTCCAAGGTGCTGCCGGGCTTCGAGGGCCGCGTGGGCAAGCTGGCCCTGGGCTGCCGCAACCTCCAGTGCACCTTCGATGACCTGAAGGTCGTGGGGCCGCTGCAGGAGCGCCCCGTGCGCCGCGTCGCCACCGGCGAGTAGTCCGCCGCGGCTCCAGGGCCCATGGGGCTTGCCGCCCCGTCGGCCCGTTCCCACCTTGCTCCCGCCGGGCTCCGTGCGTCGCGGGGCCGTCCGGCACGCGGGCGGGGGTGGGGCATGGCCGTGGACCTGGACCTGGGGCGCGTGCTCCTGCTGCCGCTCTGCGGCGTGGGGCTGGCCCTGCTGCTCTGGGCGACCTTCACCCTGGGCCGGACGCCCACGGGCACCCGGCCCCGCTGGATGTTGGCGGGCTTCGGGGCGCTGGCCATGGGGCTGGTGCTCTTCGTCCCGTGGATGCGCGGGACGGCCCTGGTACCGGTGTCGCCGGACGTGCTGGTGAAGGCGCTGGGCGGCGTGCTGCTGGTGCTGGCCGCGGGCGTGTCGGCCCGGGGCGCCCGGGTGCGCCTGCGGGCGGATGCGCTGCGCGGCGCCGCGCCCATGCCCCTGGACGAAGCGGTGGCGGCCCTGCGCGAGGGGCGGCCTCCGGGCTTTGGCGTGTACCAGGGCCAGCTGGAGTCCCTGGAGACGCTGACGTCACCGGGCGGCGTGCCGTGCGCCTTCTACGACGCGGCCGTGCACGCGGTGGGGGCCCATGGCCGCAAGGGGCCGCTGCTGTCGCGGGAGCGCGCGTACTCGCCGGTGCTGCTCCTGAAGGGCGAGCGCACGCGGGCGGCGGTGGGCTTCGCCCCGTCCGCGCTGCTGGCCCCGGTGGAGGTGCGCCGGTGCGAGTCGCCGCCCGCGCTCACCCGGGCGGAGCTGCTGGGCGCGCCCGCGCAGGCGCTGTCCTGGGAGCGCGTGGGCGTCCCGGGGGAGGCGTGCCTGGTGGTGGGGGAGTTGATGCGCGATTCCCGCGACGGCACCTACGCGCTGCGCGGGCGCGGCGGGCGTCCGGCGCTGGTGGTGCTGGGGGAGGAGGCCGCGGGCACCGGCGGGGTGTTGTCCCGCCAGGCCTGGAAACACTTCGCGGCGGCCGGGGCGCTGTCCCTGGCCGCCGCGTTCATGCTCGCCCGGACCTTGTGAGGTCCGGACGAAGGGCCCCGGCCCGCGAGGGCGCCGGGGCGGACGTCCTCAGCCGACCTCGGTGCGGCAGACGGGGCTGCAGCCGTCGCGGGCGTTGGTGTTGCCGTCGTCGCAGTCCTCGCCGTCCGCCTCCTGGATGATGCCGTCGCCGCAGCGCGCGTTCCAGATGCAGGTCAGGCTGCACTTGCCGTAGCCCGGGCCATTGTCGTTGCCCTTGTCGCACTGCTCGCCCGGGTCGAGGGTGCCATTGCCGCAGGTGGACTTGCACTCGGTGCGCTGCGTTTCGAAGTTGTTCAGGGTCAGCTTGTACGAGGACTGCGACGTGTGGCGCTCCGCCTGGAACACGACGACCTCGTAGATCTTGCCCTTCACCAGGCCCAGCTTGCCGGTGATCGTGGTGTCCGCCAGCGACACCGTGCCGGACGTCGCGCCGTGCACGCCGCCCAGGTCCAGCGCGAGCTTGCCGTTGATGAACACCCAGACGTCGTCGTCACCCAGGAACGTCAGGACCTCGGTGCCCTTGAACTCGAACCAGTAGCGCGTCTCGCTGGTGAAGCTGAAGTTGCGCTTGATGCTGTTGTTGTCGTTGAGCTGGTTCTCCTTGCCCAGGCCCACCCAGCCGCTGGTGTCGAGCGGGAAGAAGGTCTGGTCGTCGAAGACGTAGGAGCCGTTGGCCTGCTTGTTGAGCTTCAGCGTGCCGACCTCGGTGACGTTGACGTTGGGCGTGTCGCGGTACCACTGGTCGAAGGCGGTCTTGCCGTGGGTGGTGCCGGAGGCCACGCCATCCTTCGCGTACGTGGGCTTCCCGTTCGTGAGCGTGGCGGTATAGGTCGGGCCGACGATGCCCTGCTCGGGGCCGTTCGCGTCATTGAAGTCCGGGTGCGTGGCCACGGGGGCCTTGCAGCCCGAGTTCACACCGCAGAAGTCGCGGTACACGACGGGGATCTCCACCGTGCTCGGCGGGGACTCGGTGATGCGGACGCAGGCGAAGCCCGCCTCCAGCTTGCACGTGGACGAGCAGCCGTCGTTGGAGCGCACGTTGCCGTCGTCGCACTCCTCGGTGGTGTCACCCGGGAGGATGACGCCGTCGCCGCAGCGGGCCTCGCAGGTGCCGTTCACGCACTTGGGCTCCAGCACGCACAGCGGCGAGCAGCCGTCGCCCATGTCGTGGTTGCCGTCGTCGCACTGCTCGGTGCCTTCCTTCTTGCCGTCGCCGCACGTCGTCCGGGTGCACGCCTGGCCCACGACGTCGCACTTGTAGCCCTGCTCCAGGCGGCAGGTGTCGCTGCAGCCGTCGCCCTTGGCGGCGTTGCCGTCCTCGCACTCCTCTTCACCGGCGATGACCTTGTCGCCGCACGCGGCCGCCTTGCAGCGCTGGCCCTGCAGGGGGCACGTCCAGCCCGACTCCACGACCTTGCAGTCCGCGGAGCAGCCGTCGTTGGACTCCGTGTTGCGGTCGTCGCAAACCTCGTTCTGCTCCAGCAGGCCGTTGCCGCACGACGCGGCCTTCACGCACGCTTCGCCCGGGTACGGGCAGACGTAGCCGGACTCCACTTCCATGCAGTTGGCGCGACAGCCGTCGCCGGACGCGTTGTTGCCATCGTCACAGGCCTCGCCCCGCTGCTGCTTGCCGTCGCCACAGACCTGGGGGCCCGGATCATACGAGCCGCCGTCGGGCAGCGTGTCGCCGCCGTCGGTGTTGCCGCCGTCGGTGCTTCCACCGTCGGTGACGGGAGTGCCTCCGTCGTCATCAGGGCCCTCGTCGCCGGGGCAGGCTGTCAGTGCGAGGAGGAAGGAAGCGAGCACGAGGCTCGCGAGTCGAGTCCGAGCGGGGGGGGAATGTTTCAGCATGAAGGGGATGCTGGAAGGGCCTGACCCCACGTGTCAAATGGATCAGGTGTTATTCCACCCAGCCGGTGCGTAAAAATGGAGAAAGCCCGTACGGGTGTACGGGCTTCCATGCATCCCCCTGCCTTACGGGGCTACATCTGTTCCAGCTCCTGACCCTTCGTCTCGCGGATGTATCTGGCGGCGAAGAAGACGGAGAAGACGGCGGCCGCGGCATACAGGCCGTAAGCCCAGCCCAGCCCGGCGGCCTGCAGCGCGGGGAACGTGGCGGACACCAGGAAGTTGGCCAGCCACTGCGCCATGGCCGCGATGGACAGCGCGAGCGCGCGGATGCGGTTGGGGAACATCTCGCCCAACAGCACCCAGACGACGGGGCCCCACGAGAAGCCGAAGCAGACGACGTAGAGGTTGGCGGCGATGAGCGCCGTGGTGCCGGCCGCGCCCTGCAGCACGGGCTTGCCCGCGGCGTCCAGCGGCGCGGTGCCGAAGAGGTACGCCATCAGGCCCAGCGTCAGCGCCATGCCCACGGAGCCGACGAGGAGCAGGGGCTTTCTGCCCACCTTGTCCACGAACGCGATGGCCACGAGCGTGGTGAGGATGTTGGTGACGCTGGTGATGACGGTGATGGCCAGCGAGTTGTGCTCGGAGAAGCCCACCGCCTGCCAGAGCACGCTGGAGTAGTAGAAGATGACGTTGATGCCCACGAACTGCTGGAGCATCGCGAGCACGATGCCGACCCACACGATGGGCAGGAACCCGAAGCGGCCGCCCTTCAGGTCCGCCAGCCGCGGCGTGTAGTTCGTGCGCACCGAGCGGCGGATCTCCACGACCTTGGACGGCGCGGAGTCCCCCTCGATGTCGCGCAGCACGCTCAGCGCCTCCTCTTCACGCCCCCGGGCCACGAGGAAGCGCGGGGACTCCGAGATGAAAATGGCGCCGATGCCGTAGAAGAGCGCGGGCGGAAGGCCGCTGAAGAACATCCACCGCCACGCGGTGAGGCCCAGCCAGGTGGGGTTGGAGGCGGAGCCCGCGTAGAGCGCGATGGCGAAGTCCCCCAGCAGGGCCACGAAGATGCCGGTCACGATGGCCAGCTGCTGCAGGGACGCCAGGCGGCCGCGCAGGTACGCGGGGGCGATCTCCGCGATGTACGTGGGCGCCACGACGCTGGCGAAGCCCACCCCCAGGCCGCCCACCAGCCGCCAGATGCTCAGGTCCCACAGGGAGAACGCGAACCCCGACCCGATGGCGCTGATGATGAACAGGGCCGCCGCGAGCATCATCGTGCGCCGGCGGCCGTAGCGGTCCGCGAAGGGCCCCGCGGCGAAGGCGCCCGCCGCGGAGCCGACGAGCGCGGAGGACACCGTCAGCCCCAGGCCCAGGCTGCTCGCGGCGAACTCGGCCTTCAGGGCCGCGACGGTGCCGTTGATGACGGCGGTGTCGAAGCCGAAGAGGAACCCGCCCAGGGCGGCCACCACGGAGATGCCAATGATCCTGCCGGTCCGTGTCTCCCGATGCGCCGGGGGCCCCCTCGTCGGGACATCGAGGACATCCGCCATGACGCGCTCCCTCCTCTTCGGACGGGCACGGATCCGGCCCTCGCGGGACGCACACCGGCCCTGGGAGAGAGGTGCCCCCGGTGGCCACCAAAAGGCACCCCCGGGCAGGCGGCCGCTCGCGGGGCCGCTCGTTGAGGGCGGGGCCGCGAAGCCGGAGGCGGGCCGGGGCTCAGCCCTCGTCCGCCAGGCCGTACTCCTTGAGCTTGCGGGCGAGCGTGTTGCGGCCGATCTCCAGCGTCCGCGCCGCCGCGGTGCGGTTGCCCTTCACGGCCTCCAGCACGCGCAGGATGTGGCGGCGCTCCACCTCCGCCAGCGGCAGGAGCAGCGGCGCGTCCGGCGCGGCGGCGGGCACGCGCGGCGTGGCGGAGGGGTCGGTCGCCGGGAGCGCCCGGTCCAGGGAGGGCAGGGGCAGGTGCTCCTCCAATATCTCCCCTTCGGACAGCACCACGGCGCTCTCGATGCAGTTCTCCAGCTCGCGCACGTTGCCGGGCCAGCGGTAGCGCTTGAGCCTCGCGAGCGCCGTGGCGCCCAGGCGGGGCACGGGCAGGCGGTGGCGCTTCGCGGCGGTGGCGACGAAGTGGCGGGCCAGCCGCTCGATGTCCTCCGCGCCGCGCTCGCGCAGCGGGGGCAGGAGCAGCTCCACGACCTTGATGCGGTAGTAGAGGTCCTCGCGGAACTTCCCTTCCTCCACCATGCGCGGCAGGTCGCGGTGGGTGGCCGCGACGATGCGCACGTCCACCTTGACGGCCTGCGTGCCGCCCACGCGCTCGAACTCGCGGTCCTGCAACACGCGCAGCAGCTTGCCCTGCACGGCCTGGGGCAGCTCGCCCAGCTCGTCGATGAAGACGGTGCCGCCGTCGGCCGCCTCGAACTTGCCGGGCACGCGGTGGTCGGCGCCGGTGAAGGCGCCCTTCTCGTGGCCGAAGAGCTCGTTCTCGATGAGGGCGGCGGGCAGGGCCGCGCAGTCCACCTTCACGAAGGGCTTGTCGCGCCGGGGGCCGTTGACGTGGATGGCGCGCGCGAACAGCTCCTTGCCGCAGCCGCTCTCCCCGCGCAGCAGCACCGTGGCGTCCGTGGGCGCGGCCTTCTGCACCAGGCGGTAGAGGGCCTTGAGCGGCGGGGCCTCTCCGATGATGCGGTTGAAGAAGTAGCCCACGGGGGCCTGTGGCTGATCCTTCGCGCGCTGCAGCTCCTGGTAGAGGCTGGTGGTCTGGAGCGCGGTGCTCACCTGGGCCGCGATGTCGGTGAGCTTCTGGGTGTCCTCCTCCGTGAAGGCGCCTCCGCCCAGGCGGTTGAGCACCTGGAGCACGCCGTACACGCTGCCGGCCGAGTCGCGCAGCGGCACCGCGGCCAGGCTGATGGTGCGGTAGCCCGTCATCCGGTCGATGTCCGCGAAGAAGCGGCGCTCACCGCGCGGATCCGGCACGTGCACGGGCTCGCCGGCCTCCGCGACGTAGCCCGCCACGCCCTGGCCCAGCTTCACGCGGATCTGCGCGACCTCCGGCAGGTGCGCCGCGCGGCTGAACAGCTCCCGGCGCACCGGATCCAACAGCCACAGCGTGCCCCGGTCCGCCTGCAACGTGATGGCGATGCGGTCCACGAGCGTCTGGAGGAAGGCGTCCAGGTCCACCTCGCGCCCGACGAGGCCACCAAGGGGGAGCAGGACCTGGGACACATCCGGCGGGGACGAGGGCATGGCGGCGGGCAGCGGCGGAAGTGAGAAGGGCGCTGGGGGCACTGTAGCAGCGCAGGGCTCCGGGCTCGCGGCGCTCATGCGCCCGCCGCGCGGCCCAGCAGCATGCGCTGCCCCTCACGCGCGGGCTCGGTGAAGGGGAACAGGCCGCGCGCCTCCTGCGCCATGTCCTCCAGCAGCTCGTCCGCGTGGGACGGGTCGTGGTGGAAGAGGAAGAGGCGCCCGGCGTGCAGGTCCTTGGCCACCTTGGCCGCGTCCATCATCGTCGAGTGGCCCCAGCCCTTCTTGGACATGCCCTTCCTGCCCTCGTACTCGTCGGGCGTGTACTGCGCGTCCAGGCACAGCGCGTCCGCGCCCTCGAAGTGGCGGGCCACGTCCGACGTGAGGCGCTCCGGCAGCTCCACGTCCGTCGCGTACACGAAGGAGTGGCCGTCCGCCTCCACGCGGTACGCCATGCACCCGTCCGGGTGCGGCACGTCGATGGGGGTCACCTTGAAGGGGCCGACCTCGACGGTGCGGCCGTGCAGCGCGGCGCCGAAGGCCATCTTCGAGCGCATGGTGGACAGCGGCACCGGGAACTGCGGCGGGCGCATCTGCTGCGACAGCGTGGACTCCAGCGCCTGGGCGCCGTTCGCGCCGGGGCCGTACATCGTCAGCGACGTGGTGGGCAGGTACGCGGGCGTGAAGAAGGGGAAGCCCTGCACGTGGTCCCAGTGCAGGTGGGAGAAGAACATCGTCGCCTTCTGGGGGGCGCCCTCGCGCATCATCACCTCGCCCAGCGTGCGGATGCCCGTGCCCGCGTCGAGGATCAGCCGCTCGCCCTGGCTCGTCACCTCCACGCACGCGGTGTTGCCACCGATGCGCGAGCCCGACACCGCGATGCTGCCCCGAACGCCAAAGAAGCGGATTTCCATGATGGGTCTCCTGGTGCTCCGACACCCGCTGGGGGCGCCCTGACGGGAGGGGGACGGAGCACGTCCGGTGCCAGCGCCAAGGGGCTGGAATCATTGGGGTCACAGGAGTGGGGCAGGGCGGGCCGCTCCATTCTGGAGCGCCCTGGATGGGGCGGGCGGTCCAATCCGGCGCGGCCCCGCGACGCGGCGGATTCCTGGTACATCCGGGGCCCATGCCGGTCATCGCGTTCTGCACCATCAAGGGAGGCGTCGGGAAGACGACGCTGTGTTCGCACGTGGCGGCGGCGCTGGCGGACACAGGGCGCCGGGTGCTGCTGTTGGACCTGGATCCGCAGGCGCATGCGTCGCTGGTGTTGGGCCTGGAGACGCGCGAGGGCCCGTGCGTGGCGGACGCCTTCGGGCCGCGGCCGAAGCACCGGCTGGATGAAATCGTGGTGGCGTCACCGAAGCGGCCGGGGTTGTTCATCGCGCCAGGGGCCCCTCGCATGGCGGCGCTGGAGCGCGAGCTGTTCGGGTGGGGCCACCGGCTCCAGGCGATTCCGCGCGCGTTGAAGACGCTGTCGTGGACGCCGGACGTCATCGTCGTGGACACGCCGCCGAGCATCGGCGCGTTCACGGAGGCCGTGCTGGCCTACGCGGACGTGGTGGTGGCGCCGGTGCCCACGGGCGCGTTTGCGTTGCAGGGGCTGGGGGAGATTGAGACCGCGTGGCGCGACGTGCGCGAGGAGGGCGGCCAGCTGGTGGCCGCCGTGAACCTGTGGGACCGGCGCACGCCCGCGACCAACGAGGCGATGGAGGCGGCGCTGAAGGACGTGACGGTGCCGGTGCTGAAGGCCCGCATCCCGCGCTCGGAGTCCATCAACCAGGCGGGCCTGGGCTACGAGGTGGTGTTCGACGTGAGCCCGAACGCGGCGGGCGCGGAGGAGCTGCGCGCCATGGCCCGCGAGCTGGCGAAGCTCGCGGGGCTGCGCTGAGGCGAGACCCTATCGCTGCTGAGCGACGATGAGGCCGCGTCGCACATCGATGGCGTAGAGCCCGCCGGCACCCGTGGCGGTGTCGTTCGGGTCGCAGATTTCGGTGTGTGCGTAGATGCCGACCAGGATGATTCCATCCGGCAGTTGCTCCACCGACACTTGATAGATGTCGCGACGGAAGAGGCACAGTTCAACCGGCGTTGCGTCCTTGGGCGGCTTGCGGTCCAAGGGGAGAAAATCATCCATCGCGAGCTGGACGGCGGTCGCGAGGTCCCCACTGAGGAGTGTCGTCCTGCCCTCCTGAAAGAGCAGGGGCGGGAAGACGAACTTCTGGGCCTCCTCGGGAGGCGCATGCGGTGGGCGCATCGAACGCTGGAACAGGGAGCACCCGCTCAACGCAACGAGCGACAGAACAAGCAGCGACGCGCGTGTCATCGGGAGCCCTCCGGCACAGGCTGGATGATGCCGCTCGCCTTGTCCACGACGCGTCCGATGAGCACCCAGCGACGTCCCTGTCGCGCGTAGACCTCCCCGGGGCGCCCCTGCTCAAGGTACGGGATATACATCTGCACGGCGCACGTAGCGTCCATCTGCACGCGGAAGGAGTACCGCTGGCGCGATTTCCAGCGGTCTTGGATGGATAGCGGCGAGTAGCGCCACGGGTGGGTGTGGTAGTCCGCGAGGATTGCTGTCCGCCCCCGCTCATCCACTACTTTCTTGGGCACGCGGCAGTCCTTGAAGTCCCTGTTCTCGGCGCTGAGGCGTCGCGTCTCCAGCGCGGCGGGCCAGGATGCATAGTAGCGGCCTTCATGGGAGTAGATGACCCCGCAGTACTCCTGGCCGTAGTCGCCGCGAGGTGGCGCGGCGGCAGGCAACTCCATGAGCGGGGCGCACAGTTGGTCGATGATGGCATCCGCTTCGACGGAAGAGGCGATGACAGGCCACGGCCCACGAACCCATGGAGTCTCGCGGCCGTCGCGGACCTCAACCCCGAAGTACGTCCCGTTACCATCCCGGAGATACGAGTAGCCGCCGCACGCCACGAACAGCGTGAGCGCTGCCATCCAAACCAAAGGCACCATGCCTTCCCTGATGCCCCTTGAGACGCGGGGAGCGGGAAGGCTGGCATCACGTAAGAGAGGGCGGGAGTCCGGCATGGCACAACGTACCATGACCGGAAAACGTGAAATTCACGCTATGCAGACGCGTGAGCGCGGAGCGCCTCAGTCCGGCTGTCCGATGGTGCCGGTCCGCAGGGGCCCGGCGCGCCGGTAGGTGAGCAGCACCACCCCGTTGGGCGTGATTCGCGACGCGGCGAGCTGCAGCGTGCGGGGCTGCGTTCCCGTCCCGAAGAGGCGCCGGCCGCTGCCCAGCGTCACGGGGAAGACGTGCAGGTGCAGCACGTCCACCAGGTCGTGCTCCAGCAGGGTCTGCAGCAGGCCGCCACTGCCATGCACCTGCAGCTCGCGGCCGGGCAGGGCCTTGAGCCGGCGCACTGCCTCCACCGTGTCTCCGTCCAACAGCTTCGAGTTCGCCCAATCCACGCTGCGCAGGGTGGTGGACGCCACGTACTTGGGCAGCGAGTTGAGCGGCCCGGCGATGGGGTCGCCCGGCTCCGTCACCTTCGGCCAGTAGCCCGCGAAGATGTCATACGTCCTGCGCCCGAGCAGGAACGCGTCCGCCCGGCTGAAGATGTCGACGACGTGCGCGCCGAACTCCGGGCTGGAATGCGGCTGTACCCAGCCGCCGTGGGTGAAGCCGCCGCCCGGGTCTTCCTCCGGGGCTCCCGGTGACTGCACCACTCCGTCCAGCGTCACGAACTCCGTCACCGTCAGTTCCATGGTCGCATCCGTCCCTTCCGGGCAGTCCATCCGCCCGTCCAAATTGGCGACGAATGGGCCGCGCGCGGATCGACACGGTGGCGTTTTCGGGGTGTGGGAGTCGAGCGGGCGTGCGTTGACTCAGGGCGTCGGGACGCCAGTAGCTAGCGCTGAGCGCACGTTGGCTTCCGTGAAGGTCGTGCCCCAGACGGCGTTGAGCTCCTGGGCGACGAAGGCGGCGCCCGGCTGAAGCGTGCCCTGCGAGGCCTCCAGCATCTGCACGCGCGGGTCGGTGAGCTCCAGCAGGCGGGGCGCCACGTCGCTCACGTCGCGACCCTGCTGCTGGGCGGCGCGCACGCCCTGGAGCCACGCGCGCACGGTGCCCTGCGCGTGGGGGATGAACAGGAGCTGCTCCGCCGCGCCCAGCTTCACGATGAGGTGTCCCACGCCCAGGGTGATGACGACGCTGCCGTGCGTGGCGAGCAGCGGCCCATGATCAGGGGACAGGGTGTTCCAGTCCACGGCCGCGAGGTTCTGGAAGTACATCGGCGTGAAGCGTTGCGGAGCCTGGGAGACGAGCGCGCGCGTGTGCTCCACGGGGATGAGGGTGTCCCAGTCATCGTGGAGGATGAGGAACGGTGTCTGCACCGTGCTGGCCAGGTGGGCGGCGGTCCAGCGCGTGTAGTCCGTGCCGGGGGTGATGGGGTCGCCGCCGGTGGTGGCGTAGATGCGGCGGAAGTAGGGCTCGAAGAACTGCTGGTAGCGCGAGCGCATCGTCGGGTCGCTCACGCGCGACGGCACGACGCGGCTCACGTAGTCCACCTCCTGCGCGAAGTCCGACAGCGGGGACAGCGCGACGCCCACCTTGGGCACCACCGTGGCGGGAGCATCCGCAGCCGCGTAGAGCGCCTCGTAGCCGCCCCACGAACCGCCGAAGATACCGATGCGCGTGGTGTCCACGTTGTCGGCCTGGGCCAGGAAGCGCAGGCCCGCGTTCATGTCGTCGCGGTCGTTCTGGAGGTCGCCGCCCGCGTAGAAGCGGCCGAAGACGGCGAGCACGCCGAAGTCATGGAAGAGGTAGACGAATGCCTCGCCCGAGATGGTCTCCGGCGTGGTGGGCGTGAACGCGATGGGCGACGAGCCCGGCCCGTGGTGCGGCTCGCTGTCGTCGGGGTGGATGCCGGCGCCGCGAGCGGCCCACTTCGCGTCCACGGCCTCGCCCGTCCACGCGATGCCGTCATAGGGCTTGGTCATCATCACCACGGGGGACACGCCGGGCTTCCGGGGCGGGAACCACTGCGCATAGGTGGCGGCACGGCCGGGCACCTCCAGCTTGAGCAACTGGTAGGGCCACGTCTGGCCCACAGCCTTCAACTCACCGGAGCCCAGCTGCGTCACCTGGACGGAGCCGGGGTCCGTCGGCGTCTCGTCCGGGGTCTGGCAGGAGTTCGTGGACGGACTGGGGTTGCTGCAGCACGCGGTGGGGAGGGTGCCCAGGAGGGAGAGGGCCAGGAGCGTGGTCGAAAACAAGCGCATGCCCCAGCAGACACCGCGGCGCGGATTTTCTGAAAGCCACCCCGCGCGTTCCGGACGAGGATGGCGGCACATGGACTACCAGGCGGTGTTGTCGGAGGTCTGGGACGCGGTGCGGCCGGTGCTGGGGCAGGGCCGCGTGGCGACGTACATCCCGGCGCTGGCGGCGGTGGATCCCCACCGCTTCGGCATGGCGCTCGCGACGGTGGAGGGGGACGTTTACGGCGTGGGGGACTGGCGCGAGCCGTTCTCCATCCAGAGCATCTCCAAGGTCTTCACCCTGGCGCTCGCGCTGTCGCGGGACGGGGACGCGCTGTGGCGGCGCGTGGGCAAGGAGCCGTCGGGCAATCCGTTCAACTCACTGGTGCAGCTGGAGTACGAGCAGGGCATCCCGCGCAACCCGTTCATCAACGCGGGCGCGCTGGTCATCACGGATCGCCTCCAGCGCCTCACCGGGGATGCGCGCGGCACGCTGCGGGACTTCCTCCGCGCGGAGAGCGGCAACCCGCTGGTGGACTTCGATCCGGTCATCGCCGCGTCGGAGGCGGAGCACGGCCACCGCAACAGCGCGCTGGCCCACTTCATGGCGAGCTACGGCAACATGGAGAGCGCTGTCCCGGAGGTGCTGGAGCACTACTTCTGGCAGTGCTCGCTGGCGATGAGCTGCGCGGATCTGGCGCGGGCGTGCGGCTTCCTCGCGCGTCACGGGCAACGTGCGGATGGTGTGCGGCTGCTCACGCGCAGCCAGGCCAAGCAGGTCAACGCGGTGATGCTCACCTGCGGCACGTACGACGCGGCGGGAGAGTTCGCCTACCGCGTGGGGCTGCCCGGCAAGAGCGGCGTGGGCGGAGGCATCATCGCCGTCATCCCCAACCGCTGCGCCCTGTGCGTGTGGAGCCCCGGGCTGGATGCACGGGGCAACTCGGTGGCGGGCGTGGAGGCGCTGGATCGGTTCACGACGCTGACCGGCCTGTCCATCTTCTGACGGCCGGGCCTGGGTTCACTGGCCTTGTTCTTCGAGGGCCTTCAGCCAATAGGACCGCCCACCGGACGCCAATGCGCCCGCCAGGAACTCCGCGAACGAGCTGGCGATGACCGGGCAGTAGTAGGGGTCCGGAAATCCCTCGCGGTAGCCGTCGCGGAGTGGATAGCGCCCATGCGTCTGTTGCCCCACATCCAGGAGCGCATAGTTGCTGTCCTGGAGCTGGCACACCGTGTACCAATCCGAAGGACCCGCCGCGTCAGTGTCGGATTGGGACATGACGACCCGGGCACGCCGCACCTCCGCGAGCGGCAGGATGTAGTACGGCGCGTTGGAACCGCGGAACAGCCTCGCTCCATCAAAGCGCGTGTAGAAAGCGCGCAGGTCCGGATCCAGGCGCCATCCCATTCGACGTTCGAACGCATCGACCGCTGCCTCCGTCGCGGGCGGATGCGGAAAGTGCTGGGCTGCCACTGCGTCGAGAAGTTCGGTCATCGTCGGCATGTGGCTACTCTCCGTAGGGATGGCTGACCCCGACGCTCGTCCACGGGGGTTGTCCTGCGTAGCACTGGTTGTAGAGCTGATTCAGGCCGGAATGGAGGTCGGCGGGAAAGGGGATGATGTTGTCCCAGTCGGTCGGGTTGCCACCGTGCTTGAGGTCGCGGATGTGGTGGGCTGGGTAGTTGTTCCCACTGGCGTCAGTCGGCCACTGGCCGAACTTCTCCGCCCATCGCTCGCGGAACCCATCCCGGATGGACTCCCATCGGCTCCGTGCCGTTGCGTTCTGGCTGACGCTCAGCGCTGGGTAGTTACAGCAGCAGTTGGCGATGCCGAACCGGCTCCCCGCTCGGAACATGTTGCCGTCGAAGTCCATCTTCACGTCCGCGAGCCAGACGCAGCCTTTGTCATGCTGGGCACGGTACCGGCCGGCACCGACACACCCGCTTCAGCGCAGGCCGTTCAGTAGCGCGGCCAGCTTCTGGGGCTGGGACGCGAAGGGCGAGTGTGACGAGTCCAGCGTGTCCACGGTGAAGGCGTTGCCGGGCGTGAAGGCGTCCGCCTCGCGGATCATCAGGTCCTGGAGCGCGGGGGCCAGGGCGCGGTCCTGGGCGCAGCGAAGGTAGCTGCGCGGGATGCGGCCCCAGCGCTCCTTCGTGGCGCCGACCTTGCCCGTCCACAGCGACAGGGGGATGTCGGGCGTGAGCGTGAGCGCGAAGGGCAGGAAGGCTGCTTCATCCACGTCGTGGTAGAAGCCCGCGCGCAGGGCCTCCCGGTAGGCCGCGTCGCCACGCGGGTTGATCCGCACCGCGCCCACCTTCGCGGCGTCGCCGATGAAGAGGGCTTCGCTGTAGGGCGTGTGGGCCTCGGGCAGGGCGCCGTAGCCGCTGGCGCTCTGGAGTCGCAGCGGGACGTAGGCGCTCAGGTACACCAGCCGCCCGATGAGGTGCGGGGCCTTCTCCGCCGCTCGGGTGATGACGGTGCCTCCCGCGCTGTGGCCCACGAGCACGGGCTTGCTGGGACCACCCTGGAGCTTCTCCAATGCGGCGACCACCGCGTCCGCGCAGTCGTCCAGCGTGAGGTCCGCCTGGGGCGAGCGCTCCTCCTTGAAGCGCGCCGTGTCGCCCGTGAGATAGGACGCGGGGAAGCGCGCGTTGAGGCCGTGGCCGGGCAGGTCGATGGCCACCACCTGGTGCCCCTTCGCGGAGAGGGCCTCCGAGACGCGCGTCCAGTGCAGGGCGTTGTGCCACGCGCCGTGGATCAGGAGGAACGTCCTGGCCTTGCGCGGAGCCTTCACGGGCGTGACCGCGAGCCCGACTCCTGGCAGCAGGCCCGCGCCCAGCAGGGCGGTCTTCATCACGTCACGACGGTTCATGGGGGACTCCTTCGTTGGGGGGAAGCACGGCAAGGAGGCGCTCGCGCAGACGCGCGAGGTCGAAGAGCTGCCGCTCCACTTCCGCCAGACGCTCCCGGTGGGCCGCGAGCGCGTCCGGGCAGATGGCGTCCGTGACCTGCTGGAGCATGCAGCGCGGGAAGGTGGCGATCTCCTCCAGGGAAAAGCCCAGGCGGATCATCCGGGCCACCTGCATCACCTGGGGCACGGCGGCTTCGTCGAAGTCGCGGTAGCCGTTGTCGCGGCGGTGGGAGGCGAGCAGCCCGGCCTTGTCGTAGTGGCGGATGGAGCGTGCGCTGCTGCCCGTGCGCCGGGCGAGTTCTCCGATGTTCATCCTGCTCTCCTGAAGCCGGACGCTAGGGCCTGACACTGGTGTCAAGGTCAAGACCGGGCGGGCGAATGTGACCGACGAGATGCGTGACCGCGTTCTAGGGTGCGCCGCGTGAGCCTGTCCCCGCCCGTGCCCCGTCCGCGTCCCGCGCTTCTCACGCTTGCCTACCTGGCGTTCGTCAGCCTGGGGTTGCCGGACGCGGTGCTGGGGGTCGCGTGGCCGTCGCTGCGGAGCACGTTCGGGCTGTCGCAGGCGATGATGGGCTCCATCCTCGGGACGGCGGCCGTCACGTACTTCATCTCCGGGTTGCTCGCGGGCCGGCTGATGCGGGCGATGAACCTGGGGCTGCTGTTGGCGCTGAGCACCGGCTCGGTGGTGCTCGGGCTCACGGGCTACGCGACGGTGCCCCTGTTCGTGCTGTTCCTGGCCGCCGCCTGCTTCATCGGCTTCGGCTCGGGCGCCATCGACTCCGCGCTCAACAACTACGCGGCCCAGAACTTCGGTCCCAGGCACATGAGCTGGCTGCACGCGGCCTACAGCGTCGGTGCCGCGCTGGGTCCGGTGTTGATGACCGCGCTGCTCGCGCGGGGGGCCAGCTGGCGGACGGGCTATGCGGTCATCGCGGGAGTGCTGGGCGCGCTGGCCCTGACGTTCCTGGTGATGCGCCGGATGTGGAGCGCGCCGGAGGCGACGCCGGGAGAGGCGCCACGAGCGGATGTGCCTGCCGCGTCCGCGATGGAGGCCGTGCGCCGTCCCCGCGTGTGGCTCCAGATCCTGACGTTCTTCTTCTACACGGGCCTGGAGGTGACGGCGGGCCAGTGGAGCTTCACGGTGCTGACCGAAGGCCGGGGCCTGCACACCGCCGCGGCGGGCACCTTCGTGAGCCTCTACTGGGGCAGCCTGCTGGCGGGGCGCATCCTCTCCGGCTTCGTCGTCGAGCACATCGGACCCGTGCGGATGCTGCGCGGGAGCACGGTGCTGGCGGTGGTGGGCGCGCTCCTGTTCGCGATTCCGTCGCTACCGCCCGCGCTCGGGCTGGTGTTGTTGGGGCTCGCGCTGGCGCCCATCTTCCCGGTCCTGATGTCGGAGACGCCGCGCCGCGTGGGGCTGGACGTCTCCCATCACGCAGTGGGCTTCCAGGTCAGCGCGGCGACCACGGGCGTGGCGGCCCTGCCGAGCCTCGCGGGCATCATCGCGGAGCGCTGGGGGCTCCAGTTCATCGCCCCCTACATGCTCGCGGTGGCCGTGCTGCTGACCGTGGTGCACGGCGTGCTGTCCGCCGTGGCGGACCGTCCCCAGCTCTCCCGCTGAGCTTCAGCTCGCGGACGGAAGCTCCGCGCTGCGAAGGGTCTTCGGGCCCTGCGCGGTCCACTGTGACAGCCGCAGGGTCGCGCCCTTCGCGGAGGCGTGGGGCTCCACCTCCACGAAGGTGAAGCGCTGCTCCAGCTTCGCGTGCTTCTGCTTCGCCGGGTCCAGCGATGGATTGCCCTGGAGCTCCGCGAGGTATTCGCCCCACTCCTCGTCGGAGGCCTCCGGGGCGGGGAGCTGGAGCAGCGAGATCCACGTGCCGGTGTTGGCGTAGAGCGGCCCGTCGCCCTCGTGCCAGCGGGCCGCGTGCGTGTGGCCCATCACCACCGCCTGGGGGTTGTACTTCTTGCCCAGCCGCGCGGTCTCCGCGAGCTCGTCCTTCCCAGGCTCCAGCGCGAAGTAGTCCGTACCGCTCCTGCCGGCGACCGCGCGGTGCAGGCGCGCGTAGAGCGCGAAGCCCGCCTTGGCCAGCTTCAGCCGCGCGCGGCCCAGGGCCTCCGGGTTGTCGAAGGCGTTGAGCTTCTCCGGGTCGATCACCGACAGCAACGCCTCCACCTCGTCGTCCTTCAGGTCCACCCGCGCCAGACCGCGCGCCAGGTGCGCGTCCGCGTCCGACGCGCCCACCGCGTCCATCGGCTCGAGCGCGAAGGCCGGCGCGAGGCTCCGGTTCTCCAGCAGGCGCCGGATGAGCGTGAGCGTCCCGGCGTTGAACAGGACCTTGAGCGCGTCCGGCTTCACGCCGAGCGCCACCATCACCGCGCCCTGGAAGTCCGGCTTGAGCAGGTCCATGTACCGCATGCGGTGCTGGTGCTTGAGCGGGTTGAGCAGCGTCTTCACCAGCACCGAGCCCGGCGGATACCGGAAGCGGTTCGCCCGCTCCGGCGACAGGAGCGAGTCGTAGTCGATGCGGTTCGCCACGTCGGTGTGCTCGCCGTGCGTGACGAGCACGTGCGACCCGCCGACCTCCAGTCGCAGGGGCGCGGTGCCGTCCCGGAACTCCAACCGCGAAGCCACGTCCGGCGGCTGCCCGAGCGCCGAGCGGATCACCCCCTGGACGTCCGGCAGCGCCAGCTCCAGGTCATGGTTGCCCACCACCATCGTCGCCTGGCCTCCCGCGGCCAGCACCCGCCCGAGCGCCTTCAGCGCGGGCGCGGTCGCCGCGGACGTCACCAGCGCCCGGGCCTGCTCCAGCGTCCGCCGCGGATCCACCGCCAGCGGGTCGTCGTTGAGCAGGAAGTCGAAGCTGTCCCCGTTGAGGACGACATGGGTGGGCGTGCCCGTGAAGGAGTCGAAGAGGGCGGGCAGCTCGGCGGCGCCCGCGAAGATGTCGTAGGGGCCTCCGTTGCCGAGGTGAAGGTCGCTGAGGATGAGCGTTCGCATCGGTCCATGCTCCTTTCAGGGAAGCGCCTGCAGGTCGTTGTGCCGGATGCTCACGGCGGGATCGCCGAGCACCACGTAGTTGCGAGCGTCGTTGCGTTCAATCCACCGGTGCAGCAGTTCGCGCGGCTGAAGCTTGCCGTTGGACGTGTTGGCGTCCAGGTGCGTCAGCAGGATGTTGTTGGCGGCGGAGAAGCGGTCGCGGAAGTCGCGCAGCGCGTGGCCCACCGGCATGCCCGCCATGATCTTCCAGAGCGTGTTGCGGAACGGGTGGAGGGTCGTCTGCGTCATCTGCAGGGGCCGGATGGAGAAGCCCCAGGCCCGCTCCACGTGGCCAATCACTGCCAGCGCGCCGCCGTTGGGATGGGCCAGCAGCCGCCGGGGTAGGGCCGCGACGAAGGGCGCGCTCGCGAGCGCCTCGCCGCTCCGGGTGGCGTTCATCGGAAACTCGTCATGCGCGGGCGTACCCATGCCGAAGCAGGCGAAGAAGAACGCCACCAGGCCATGGAGCCGGGCGTCGTCCTGGATGTCCGACGCCGCCACGTAGTGCGCGGGCGCCATCGCGCCAAAGCCGCTCCAGTCCTGGCTCAGCAGGGCGCCCTGCTTCGTGAGCTGGAGCGGATCATTCGCCTTGAAGCCCACGCCATGGGACGCGGTGAAGAGCACCGCCGGGCGCACCTCCTGGCCGTGGAGCGCGGAGAGCAGCCACTCGCGGGTCGCGTCGTCCTCGATGGCGTCACGGCTGGCGTAGCGGAGCTTCGCGGCGACCGTCTTCGCCGGCTGCGGTGCCTGATCCGCGGTGGCGCCCCGGGCCAGCGCGGTGACGAGGCTGTCCGCGCTGAGCTCCGTGGAGCGGTCCCCGGGGTGCTTGGGTCCCCACCAGCTCACCTGCCGGTGGTTGGGCGCGGAGTCGCCCGTCTCATACGCCACCACGCTGTCCGCATAGCGCGCGTACTCCGCGGGCGTGTCGAAGGAGAGCCGGCCCACGGCGTAGGAGAGGGAGAGCGAGTGCTGCACGTCGAACGGGATGACGTCCGGCCCGCCCACGAGCAGCAGGTAGTAGGGCACGGCGGTCGGCTCCACGTCGCCGATGGGCGCCCCGTACCGCTCCAGGAACTGATGCGCCGTCTCGCCGGCCTGGTAGGTGAGGACGTGGAGCCGGTCCGTCTCCGCGCGCGCGCGCCGGTGGGCGATGAGGGGCTCCAGGCTCTTGCGCAGCTCGTCGGAGGCGGAGGCAGCGAACACCACGCCCCAGCCGGCCTGGGTGTAGTCCTCCGGCGGCGCGTCCGGCGGCAGGCCGAAGGAGACGCGCATGGGGAGGAACTCGAGCCACTTCTTCCACGCCTCGAAGTACGCGGCCTCGCCCCGGGGCTCCGCCACCTCCGCGGCCGCCGGCAGCTCGATGGGCGGCACCAGGTACTGCCCGGTGACGCCGTCGATGCCGTTGAGGATCAGCGGATCTTCCGGGCTGGGGATGGGGCGCTCCACGTTCACCTCCTCGCCTCCATCCTAGGCCTCCCCGCCGACCTGGAAAGAGCCGACAGGGGCTCGGCTGTCCGGCCCTCGGCGTTCGTGAGCAGGTGGTGTCGCGTGGCGGGCTCGCATTCCGACCCCAGGGCTGACGTGTCCTCTGGTCCACAGCCCCCTCGTCCTCTCGGGCAGGGACCGGCCGCGGCGTCGTGGCAATCCCTTACGTCTCATTCGAGCCGGACTGGACTTGTGGCGTGCGGACGCATGCCTCTGTGTTGTGTCTGACTTTGACTTGTCGCGTCTGGCATTGCAGGGCGTGTCTGTGTTCACGTTCGCTCCGCGTCCGGCACGTCTGGCACCCCTCGCCATGCGGGTCCGGCCGCAAGGGAGAGCACTCATGACGAAGAAGGCCTCGGTCCAGGATGTGGTGCAGGGCTGGCTGTCCGGTGATGAGGAGTCCCATGGCATGACGAACCCGGCGGGCCCGGTGTTCGTGGGAGGTGCGCGCACGGAACAGGCGCTCACGGAGTCCAACCTGGTGGCGGACACGGGCTGCAGCAGCTGCACCGCCTCCACCACCGCGTTCTGCTGTTGATCCATCGCGGACCCCCGTCCGCATGAATCCCCCCTCCGGTCTCCGTGCGCGGTGCCGGAGGGTTTCCCGCCGTCCCCATCTCCGGTCCCCACCCCCAGGGAGCCCCCCTCATGGTCCACGAGGAAGCGTCGATGGCTGCCGAGGTCCCTCCCGAGGGATGGCTCGCGCGCCCCGTGAAAGTCCTGCTGGCGCCGCATCTGGACTCGCTCGCGGAGCGGCTGGCGCGGATGGAGGGCCTCTCCCCGGCGGAGCGCGGCGTGGTGGAGGCCGCCGTCCGGGAGGCGCTGGGCTTCAGCGCCCAGCTCAAACTCAACCGCGTGCTCCTGCTGGAGCTGCACGCCGCGTCGCTGGAGGGACGGCTCGACGCCGCGGACCCGCCGGGACGGTGGGCCCAGTTCCTGGAGCAGGCCTGCACCTCCGACTTCCACACGCACCTGCGCGGACGCTACCCGCCGCTCCTGGACAGGCTGGCGACGCTGGGCCGGCTCCAGACCCAGGCGGTGCTGCGGCTGGCGGAACGGTTCGTCGCGGACCGCGAATCACTGACGGAGCTGCCCGGCCGTCCTCGCGGCGCGCTGAAGCGCCTGCGGCTGGGGGAGGGGGATGCACACCGGGGCGGTCAGACGGTGGCGCTGCTGGAGCTGGAAGCGGGCACGGTGCTCTACAAGCCCCGCTGCATGCGCGTGGATCGCGCGCTGGACGGGCTGCTCGCGCGCGTGCTGGCGCCGGACGAGGAAGCCTCGCGGATCCGCGTGCCGTCCGTGCTGGTGCGCGCGGGCTACGGCTGGGCGGAGTTCGTGGAGCACCGCTTCTGCGCGAACGACGCCGAGCTCGCGCGCTTCTACCGGAACCTGGGCCACTGGCTCGCGGTGATGCGCCTCTTGGGCGGCACGGACCTGCACTCGGAGAACCTCATCGCGCACGGGCCGGTGCCCGTGGTGGTGGACGTGGAGAGCCTCTTCACCCCGGATCCGCCCGTGCCTCCGGCGGAGCGCGGGCTGGCGGTGGACCTGGCCGCGAAGGCCATCCGCGGCACCGTCCTGCGCACGGGCCTGCTCCCCGTGCGCAGCGGCGGCCCGGGCCTGGGCGGTCTGGACATCTCCGCGGCGGGTTCGCTTCCGGGCCAGCAGCCGCGCATCCCGGCGCCCCTCATCGTCGGCGGTGGCACGGACGGGGCCCACCTGGGCATGGCGCTGATGGAGCGCCCGCACGCGAAGAACCACCCCAGCCCGGACCCCGTGCTCGCGCGGCACTGGGACCAGGTCGTGGAGGGCTTTCATGAGCTGACCGCGCGGATGAAGGCGCTGGACGCGGACGGAGGGCTGCGCCCGCTGCTGGAGCCGTTCACGGGCGCGATGGTCCGGCGCATCCTGCGGCCCACGCAGACGTACGCGGAGCTGCTGCGCATGCTCTGGCACCCGGCCTCGTTGTACGACGCGCCCAGGGCCCACGCGCGGGCGCGGGACGTGATGCGCAAGAACGCCGACGTGTCCCCCGGCGCGCCCTCCGCCACGCCCGTCATCGACGAGGAGCTGGCGGACCTGTGCGTGGGGGACATCCCCGTGTTCACCCAGCCCGTGACCCGGAGCGTGCTCGACGCCGCGCTGGAGGCTTGGCGTTCGGTGGACGAGTCGCTGGAGGAGATGACCATCCAGAGCACGCTGATCAGCGCCTACCTCAACGAGAAGACCGTGCCGCCTCGCGTCCTCGCGCCGGCCACGCCCGCGCGCCGCGAGCACCTGGATGCGCGGCGCCGGGCCCAGCTGTCCAAACTGGTCCGCCGCGTGCGTGACGCGGCCGTGCGGGGCCCGGACGGGACGGCGACGTGGATCAGCCCGGTGCTCGCCGAGCACGGCTGGGCGGTGCGCCCGCTCTCCGCCGAGCACTACAGCGGGCAGGGCGGCGTCGCGGTGGTGCTGGCCCAGTACCTGCGCGAGGTCGACCACGGCCGCGCGGATGCGGTGGACGGCCTGCCGGAGCTGCTGGACGGTGCGCTCGCGGTGCTGCGCGCCACGGAGGACCGGGTGCCGGTGAAGAATCCGGGCGGCTTCTCCGGGCTGGCGTCGCAGGTGTGGATCTGGTCCACGCTGCACGACCTGGGCACGGTCCCCGGCGCGCTGGACCGGGCCCGTGAGCGCGCGGCGGCGCTGACGCCCCAGGTGCTGGACGCGGACGGCCTGCTGGAGGTGCTGGGCGGCGTGGCGGGCGTCATCGTCCCGCTGCTCAACCTGGTGGACCAGACCGGCGAGCCGAAGTGGCTGGACGTCGCGGCGCACGCGGGCCGGCGGCTGGAGGACACGGCGCGCAGCGTGGCGGGCGACGCGCGCTGGTCCACGTCGATGTTCCCGGAGCCCATCGGCGGCTTCGCGCACGGCACGGCGGGCATCGCCTGGGCGCTGGCGCGGCTGGGCCTGAGCGCGGCGGGGACGGCGGCGGACCGGCGGCGGTGGCGCAGCCTGTCCGAGCGCGCCTTCGACTTCGTGGACGGCCTCTACCGGCCGGACCTGGGCAACTGGACGGACCTCCGCCGCCCGGAGGCCACGGATCAGCTCACGACCTGGTGCCACGGGAGCACGGGCATCGGCCTGGCGGCGGCGGACCTCTTCGCCCGCACCGGGGCCGCGCGCTACGGGGACCTGTTCCAGCGGGCCCGCGCCGCGGCCGTGCGTGAGGGCTTCGGCTGGACCCACACCCTGTGCCACGGCGACCTGGGGCTGTGGGAGCTGCTGGAGACGGCGCGGCGGCTGTCCTCGGCGCCGCTGGGGCCGGACCGGGAGGTGCTGGACGCGGAGCTCATCTCCGGCCTGGAGGCGCGCGGTCCGGTGGCGGGGCTCGCGCGCGACGCCTTCTCCCCCGGGCTGATGGCGGGGCTGGGCGGCGTCATCCACACGCTCCTGCGCATGCACCCGGAGAGCCGGCTCGTGTCGCCGCTGTTGCTGGGACGCGCGCCGGACATGGACCCGGACGCGCCCTGAGGCGTGCGTGCGTCACCGGCCCGCTCCTGGCGGGGCCGGTGACACACAGGGGGCATCAGTCGCGGGTGTCGCGGCGCACGGTCACCTTGCGGCCGCGCAGCGTGGAGCCCTTCAGCGCGGAGATGATGCGCGCGGCATCCGGCTCCGGCACCTCCACGATGGAGTACATGTCCGCGATGTGGATCGCGCCGATGCGCGAGGACTCGAGCCCCGCCTCGCCCGCGATGGCGCCCACGAGGTCCGCCGGCCGCATGCCCGCGGTGCGGCCCGCGCCGATGAACAGGCGCGTGACGTTCCACTCCGGCGCGCGCTGCGGCCGCGCGGGGGCTGCCCGGTCGCCGCCGCGCTCTTCCCGGTCCTGGCGGGGGGCGCGCGCCGGGCGCTCGGAGCGCTCACCGCCGCGGCCCGGAGGCCCGGAGCGCTCCGGACGCGGGAACTTCCGCTCCGTCGGCGCGGACACCTGGGGGATGTCCTGCTCGGTGGACTCCTTGCCCTCGTCCTCCTTCTCCTGGAGGAGCTTGATGGCGGCGGCGGCCACGTCCATGACGCTGAACTCGCTGGACAGGTCCTCCGCGATGCCGCGGAACCCATCCAATTCGCCGCCCACCAGCGTCTCGCGCAGCGACGAGCGGATCATCTCCAGCCTGCGCGCGCGCAGGTCGGACACGGTGGGGACCGCGGTGACCTCGATGCGCTGGCCGGTGAGCCGCTCGATGTTGCGCAGGAGCCGGTGCTCACGGGGCTCCAGCAGGGTGATGGCCACGCCCTCGCGGCCCGCGCGGCCCGTGCGGCCGATGCGGTGCACGTAGGCCTCCGGCGCGTTGGGCACGTCGAAGTTCACCACGTGCGTCAGCCGGGGGATGTCCAGGCCTCGCGCCGCCACGTCGGTGGCGATGAGCAGGTCCGCCGCCTGCGACTTGAACTGCTTGATGACGCGGTCGCGCTGCTCCTGGCTCATGCCGCCGTGCAACGCGTGCGCGCGCCAGCCCCGGCCGTTGAGGGACGTGGTGAGCTCATCCACCTCCGTGCGCGTGCGGCAGAACACGATGGCGGCGGTGGGGGACTCCAGGTCCAGCACGCGCCCCAGCGTGGCGATCTTGAACGCGCGCGGCACGATGTAGGCCGTCTGCCGGACGCGGGGCATCTCCCCGGCCTCCAGCTTCTCCTTCTCGATGCGCACGCGCACCGGCTCGTGCAGGTGGCGCTCCGCGATGCTGGCGATGCGCGGGGGCAGGGTGGCGGAGAACAGCGCCGTCTGCCGCTCCTCGGGCGTCTCGGAGAGGATGGCCTCCAGGTCGTCCGCGAAGCCCATGTCGAGCATCTCGTCCGCTTCGTCCAGGACCACCGTGCGCACCTGGTTCAGCTTCATCGTCTTGCGGCGCAGGTGATCCAGCGCGCGGCCCGGCGTGGCGACGATGACGTCCACGCCGCGCTTGAGCACGCGCAGCTGCCGGCCAATCTCCTGGCCGCCGTAGAGCGGGAGCACGCTGACGCCCAGCTTCTGGCCGTAGCGGTGGATGGCCTCGGAGACCTGCATGGCCAGTTCACGCGTGGGCACCAGCACCAGCGCGGAGGTGCTGTGCGGCCCGGCGGCGCCCGGCTTCAGGTGCTGGAGCAGCGGCAGCGAGAACGCGGCCGTCTTGCCGGTGCCCGTGGCGGCGATGCCCAGCAGGTCCTTCTGGGCGAGCAGCGGCGGGAGCGCGGCGGCCTGGATGGGGGTCGGCTCTTCGTAGCCGAGCGACGTCAGCGCCTCGACGAGCTCGGGCTTGAGTCCGAGGGAGTCGAAGGTGGGGGTTTCGGGGGCAGCAGGAGGCGGGGGAGCTTTCACACGGCGGCTTGTACCACTTCCGCGCCGGGCGGAGGACTTGGGAAGTCACGTGCGTCCAGGCCTGTACGAAGACCCGGGCCTTTCGGGCTTTCAGGCCCCGCCGCGCAGGTGCGACGCCAGCCGCGCCGCGACGGCCCCTGTCCCCGCGGACAGGTCCGTGGAGGACAGGACCAGTCGCTGGCGTCGGCCCCCCTCCAGCGCCGTGCCCTCCAGGAGGGACGTGAGGCCCCGGGGGCCCCGGTCCAGGTCGAGGATCAGCTCCAGCCCGTCCTCCTGGGGGAACGGCAGGAGGCAGAGCGTGCGCGGCGGGCCCTGCCATGCCGGGCCGGAGTGGAACTCCAGTTCCTGGACGAAGGGCTCGTCGCGTCCCAGCGGGGAGCCGGCTTCGCAGTAGGCGTTGCGCCACTGGAAGCCCAGGTGCAGCACGGCGTCGAGCACGGTCTGGAGGGACGGGTGGGGCAGGACGTGGATGCGGTCGCTGTCCTCGGGGTTGAGGGCGTTGTCGATGTCGAGCGCCGTCTTGATCCACACGGGCGTGCCGCGCTCGGTGATGGGCGTGTGGGCGGGGAGGCGCAGGGAGAAGGGGAGCTCGCGCTCCTCGCGGGGCTGGAGGGTGAAGGGGTTGGAGATGCGCCAGGTGCGCACGACGGCGTTGAGCGCGCTGCGGCGGTCGTTGTCGCGCTGGAGGTACTGCGCCATCAGGTGCAGGTCGATGCGGTCGATCCGCTGGGGCGTGTGGCCGCCCTGCACGTGGACGAGCCCGCGCAGGTCGCCGCCCGCGCGCGCGGTGTCGTGCTCCAGGCGGGTGTCCACGCGCGCGCTGCCAATCCCGAGGCGGGCGAGCATCTTCATGAAGGGCATGGCGTCACGGCATAGGCCGGATGGAGGCTTCGCGAAAGCCCGTGTGCCCGGCTGCCTGCCCTTCATGCGGCCCCTGTACCGGAGGGACGGGCGCGGCTTGCGGGGTGGCCCGGCGCGTCACCAGCGTAGAGCCTCACCACGGGAGAGGTGCGCGATGGCCCAGGGGACGTCCAGGCGGGTGCGGTACGCGGTGGTGGGGGCGGGCAACCTCACGCAGGTGGCCATCCTCCCGGCGTTCCAGCACGCGGAGGAGAACTCGGAGCTGGTGGCCCTCATCTCCTCCGACGCGGAGAAGCGGGACGTGCTCCAGAAGAAGTACGGCGTGGAGCACGTGGGCAGCTACGACCAGTTCGAACAGGTGCTGCGCGAGTCGAAGGCGGACGCGGTCTACATCGTGTTGCCCAACACGCTGCACCGGGCCTTCACGGAGCGTGCGGCGCGCATCGGGGTGCACGTCCTCTGCGAGAAGCCGATGGCGACGTCGGTGGAGGACTGCGAGGCGATGATCCGCGTCACGAACGAGAACGACGTGAAGCTGATGGTCGCGTACCGGTTGCACTTCGAGGAGGCGAACCTCCGCGCCATCGAGCTGGTGCGCTCCGGGCGGCTGGGGGATCCGCTGGTGTTCACGGGGACGCTCACGCAGCAGGTGCGCGGAGGGGACATCCGGACGCGCGAGGACGTGGGGGGCGGGGCGCTGCTGGACGAGGGGCCGTATCCCATCAACGCCGCGCGCTACCTGTTCCGCGACGAGCCGCGCGAGGTGTTCGCGTTCACGGCCGGTGGACGGGACGGGCGGTTCCACGGGGTGGACGCGTCGGCGTTCGCGTTGCTGCGCTTCCCGAACGGGCGGGTGGCGCAGTTCGCCATCAGCCACGAGGCCTCCGCGGTGTCGAGCTACCGGCTGGTGGGCACGGAAGGCGACCTCCAGGTGAAGCACGGCTTCGGCTACGGCACGGACCTCGAGCACGTGCTCACGGTGGGCGGGGAGACGGAGACGCGGACGTTCAAGAACAGCGACCAGTTCGCGCCGGAGCTCGTCTACTTCTCCCAGTGCATCCTGGAGGACCGGGAGCCGGAGCCCAACGGCATCGAAGGTCTGGCGGACGTGCGCGTCATCGTCGCGCTCCAGGAGTCCGCGCGCACGAACAAGCCCGTGAAGCTGGCTCCGTTCGAGAAGCCGAAGCGGCCCACGCTGGATCAGCTCATCGTCAAGCCAGCGGTGGAGCCGCCAGAGCCCGTGAACGCACCGGCTCCGGCGGAGGGGTAGGGTAGGCGGGTTTATCCGCGATTCCTTGATGTCAGGTCTTCCTGGATGCGTTCGCTCCAGGAGGACTTCGCATGCGGTCACGCTGGCTGATTCCGCTGCTGCTCACCCTCTTGTCCGGATGCGGAAGCGCCACGCGAACGGTCCGCCTGGATTTGGGGACTGGTGCTTCCAGCGTGTTCACTCCTCGCTCCAGCACGCAGCCGGTCGCCCTGGATGCGGCTGACTTCAAGGAAGGCGTCAAGGCGCTGGCTCGCGTCGCACGTCCGTCCGCTCGCCCCCAGGAAGCCGCACGTCGGCTGTTCGAGGTCGGACCGCGTAGCGGCTCGTACCTGTACGACCCGCGCACGCGTCGCGTCACCGCACTGGGGCCGGGCGAGCACCTGGAGGGAGAAGGGCCACAGGCGGACGTTGAGCTGACGCGTGCATACCTGCGTTGGTGCGAGCGGACCTCCAGGGACGGCGACTGCCTGCGCCTGTTGGTCGACGGTCCCACTGTCACAGGCGATGGCCGTTACGCCCTGGCCATGGCCCTCGCGCAAGGAGTCGTGCGGGACGAGATGATGGATGCGTTCAAGGGCATGGCCAATCCGGAGTCCCTGCTGGCGGCCGTCCTGTGGACGTGGACCACGTACATGATCTTGCTGGCGGTGCCTGAGCCGGTCTCGAAGGGGATCGCCGCCGTGATGACCGCCACGCTCATTGCGTACGTAGGCGTCGACACCTTCTGGAGCCTCATCGTCGGGTTCAAACAATTGGTGGAAGCCGCGGACCGGGCCACCACGTTCGACGAGCTGCGCGTGGAAGGGGAGCGGTATGGCAAGGTCATGGGCCGCAATGCGGCACGTGCTTTCGCCTTGCTGGCCACCGCTGCGATTGGCGGCACGGCGCCAGGGCTGGCGGCGAGGCTCCCCCAGTTCCCAGGGGCTGCCCTTGCCGCCGTACAGGCCGAGTCTCAACTGGGAGTCCGGCTCGCGGCGATCGGGGGCGTGGAGACGGTCGCGGTGAGCGCGGAGTCCATCACCATCGCGATGGCGCCTGGAGCGGTGGCCATGGCGGCCAATGGAGGACGCGCGGGTGGCACCAGGGCCTGGGCTTCGTTCAGCGGGTTCAAGAAGGCCATGGGCCCGGCCGGCCCGGGCCAGGAGTGGCACCACATCGTCGAGCAGACGCCGGGTAACGTGAAACGCTTCGGGCCTCAGGCGGTTCACAACCCCGGCAATGTCATTCCGTTGGAAAAGGCCCTTCACTCTCGTATCAGCTCGTTCTACTCGACGATCCGGCGCGAACTGACGGGCTCGTCCTTGACTGTGCGACAGTGGCTGAGCACGCAGTCGTACGAGGCGCAGCGCGAATTCGGGTTGCAGGCCATCGAGAAGTTCAGCAAGGGAATCTGGCGATGAAGCTGGAGGCGCTGGTCGAACAGTTCGCGCTGAACGTGGCCGCTCAGACCGAGGCCACCTGGCGAAGCGATGCCAGGAGCGCGAACAAGCACGCCAGGAAGTACGGGGCTGCGGTCGACAAGCTGTTGGCTCATGGAGATGCAGGACGGGATGCACTCCTCGTCCTGCTCCAGCATGAGCGGATGGACGTTCGGGTCATGGCCGCCGCGCACCTGCTCCGATACCGCACGGCCGAAGCCAAGGCGATCCTGGAGGAGGCGGCGAAGGGCGAGGGGATGATTCCGTTCTGTGCCCAGCAGGCCTTGAAGCGGTGGGAAGACGGCACCTGGGCGCTCGACAGGCCCGACTTACGTCAGGAGAAATGAAGTGGATGACCTTCAGGAGTTCGCGCGTCAGGTGTTCGCGTCGCAGCCCTTCAGCCAGTTCCTCGGGGCACAGCTCGCCAGTTCCGGGCCTGGGACCGCGGAGCTGCGGCTGCCCATCGTGGACCAGCTGAAGCAGCAGCACGGCTTCGTCCACGGGGGCGTGCTCAGCTACCTCGCGGACAACTCCATCACGTTCGCCGGAGGGCTGGCGCTGGGCGGCAACGCGCTGACCTCCGAGTACAAGATCAACTACCTGAAGCCCGCCGTGGGGACGTTGCTCATCGCCCGGGCCCAGGCGAAGGCCGCCGGCAAGCGGCAGGCCGTCTGTCAATGCGAGGTGTTCGCCGTGAAGGATGGCGTGGAGACGCTGTGTGCCATTGCGCAGGGCACGGTGGTCTCCGCGGCCTGACGGGGGCGCGAACGGGCCTACATGTTGGCGTTCTTGAGCGTCCGCCAGTACGGAATGGTCTGGGTGAGATTCTTCAGGGCGGCGGGGATCTTCCACTGGCCGAAGATGCCGGTGAGGCTTCCCTGGCGCGCGACCGTCACCACGCCCAGGCCCCAGGCGTTGTACGCGGCCATGATGGACTCGCACTTCACGCAGCAGGGCTTGCTGATGGCGATGTAGACATCCGCCCTGGCATTGCCCGCGTTCGCCTGGTGCAGGTACTCCAGGATGCGCATCTCCGCGTGGACCGTGTTCCGGGTGTCACAGTTGAAGGCCGGGGCCCAGCCCACCACGGGCTGAAGCGTCGCGTTCGGGCCCCACTGGTATTGCACCGGGGCGGCCTGGCTCAGGAAGACGAATGAAGTGGGCGCGGTGATCAGGTCCTGGCTGCCCGACACGGCACTGGCGATCTTGACGAGCTTCTCCATCCGCATTCCGGCGTTGAAGGTGCTGTCGTCGTTGGTGGCCATGATGAGCTCCGTGCCAAAGGCACAGAAGGCCACGCACGTCCCGAACTCGTTCGCCTCCGCGACCTTGTCGAACCCCGGGCCGTACCAGAAGTCATCGTATTGATTCGTGCTGGCTTGAAGGGGCGCGCCGGTGCCTTGCAGCTTCTGCGCAAGCAACTGGCCCGCCTCGTTCTGTTTGTTGCCCAGCCGGGAGAAGCGCTGGTTGGCGGGCAGGGCCTGCTGCCGGGGCTTGACGTACTCCTCGACGTAATGCGTGACGCACAGCTTGATGTCCGCCGAGATGGTGTCGTTCTTCTTGCCAGTGCACTTCGGACACTTGGCCATGGGCCCCCTCCTGCCTGTCTGGACAGAAGCTAGCACACGCCCAAGCTCATGAGCCGCCGCCCACAAGACGCGCCCATGCGGACGAGCACCCTGGCGTCAGCTGGGGTGGGTCCACAGGTCGCGGAGGTCTGGCGGCAGTTCTCCGGAGATGTCGTCGCTCTCCCCGGTGGAGATCTGTGCCTGGACGGCGCTGAAGACCGCGCGGACGATGGCTTCAGCGTCCTCGGGCTCCACGTCCAGGTCCGTGGAGACCATCGCCAGCATCTCATCCCGGCCGAACTTGTGGGGCGGCGGCCCGGCCTCGTGGCGATCACACCGCACCAACAGCTCGCGGAGCTTGTGCGGCAGCTGCGCCTCCAGGTCGTTGTCCTCCTCGCCGAAGAGGCGTTGCTCGAGCACGCACAGCACGGAGACGGCGGCTTCCTGGGCGGCCTGCTCGTCCGGGAACGAGCCCACGTCGCACAGGTATTTGAGGAAGGCCTTGTAGGTCTGCGACGTGCGGGACTCGTGGCGCATGCGGCGGCGCTCGTCGAGCGGGACGGCCGTCCCGCGATGCGTGTGGCTCTCTACCTGCTGCCCCGCTCTGGGGATGTTTGGGTCTGCCATGTCCGTCTCCTCGATGCTCGAAGTGGGATCCAACCCCGAAGCTGAAGTGCTCGCGAGGTCAGGGGAAGGCACACGCCGCCCTGCGAGCCGCCCGCTTCCCGCCGGCGGGGGATGACGGGAAGCGCCTGCTCCCTCTTCCGTTTTCTCGGCACGAGTGAATCCGAACAGTTGAGAGAGGCCGCATGGCGCGGTCGCGCTCTCAAGTGAGGCTCCGTCATGCGTGAAAGTCTTCGACCCAGGGGAGAGGCGCTGCGCAGCGCGGCCCGCAGGATCGCGGTGCGGAGGGCCGAGGAGCCGGACACGCCCCTGGTCCAGATCATCACGGAGGCTGCCCGCCACTTCGACCTCTCCCCGAGTGAGGAGCAGATGCTCCTGTCGGACTTGCTATCCGAGAGCACGGAAGCGCCTCTGCACTGAGGCCTGAAAGGCATGCTAGATGGGCGCCCATGAACCTCACTCGACTGTCGGTCGTGGGCCTTGGCGTGGCGTTCCTGGTGGCGGGCTGCGGTGGGCGCCGGAGCAACTCCAAGGTGGACTTCTCCCAGATGGGGCCGTCCATCAATTCCAAGCGCTACGCGAACCTGGAGAGGATCGCCGCCAGGGATCTCAAGTGCGACGTGGAGCTGACGCCGCAGTACCTGGGTGAGAACCGGTATCAGATGATCGGCTGCAACACCGAGGGCATCTACGAGCTGCGCTGCATCATGGGTCAGTGCGCCTGGATTCCGGACGTGAGGCTCCGAGCGGAGTTCGACCTGGGCTGTGCGAAGTCGGAGCTCCAGACGTCCAGGCTGGATCGCGTCACGGAAGGAGTCGCGGGCTGCGGAAAGCGCGCGACGTACCGGCTGCTCGGGGCGAGGTACGGGTACTCGTGGGTCCTGAACTCGCCGGTTGCCCAGGACGAGGTTCCTGCTCTGGCGCCTGCGGAGGAAGTGCCGGTCCCGACGACACTTTGAGCAGAGGCGTCAATCGCACCGGGTGACGGCCCATCGCATGCGTCGATGGGCCGTTCTTCCAGGGCGATCTATGACTTCGTTCAAGTGACCTGTGCGTCGGCAGACCCTTCGAGCATTCGCTTCACGGTGAGATACAGGGCCTCGGGTGAGCTGTCGTTCCTCAGGACGGCGTCGAAGGAACTCCGTTCGAGCCCGAGGAGCTCCATCTCCGTAGCGTGTCGTGCCAATGCACCCGGTGCGCCCGCGCCCGGTCGTTCAATCAACCAGATGGCGGCGCCCATTTCCCGCGCCGCCCGCCACTCCGCCTGAGTGCGCAAGTCGGTGCAGACGACGCGTCCTCCCGCGCGCCGGATGGCGTCGACCCGGAGCCGGAAGGGCCGCAGCCAGACTTCGGGATCCAGCTCCAGGCAAGCCTGTCCGAAGCGCTGATAGAGCTCTCGGGGCGCCCGGCCGAAGCGTGGGTCCACTTCATTGCGCCGCTCGCCCCAGAGCTGCGCCGGGTCGAGCTGGAGCAGGCCCATCAATGCCGCCTTGATCGGATCCGCGAGTGCAACCCGCTCGAAGCCATACTGCTTCGCCAGGAAGCCACCCAACGTGTCCTTCCCCGCCCCGGAAACGCCCGCGAGGCAGACCAGGCTGGTGGACGCGCTCACGACTCACCTCCGAACGGGTAGATGCCGCCACGATCGATGAAGCGAGTGAGGGAGAACTGGACCTGTGACCAAGCGGTGTCCAAGCCCCGCTGGAGGATGGGGTCGCTGTAGCGATGGCCTCCCTCCGCGTTGTCGAAGAAGCGGCCCGCGGGGTCGACCATCGCGTAGCTGCCGCGCATGTCCTCATTGTCTTCAGGCACCAGGACGATGCCTTCGCGCTCCAGGAGACGATGGCGGGCGACGAACGCTTCGAAGTCCTCCCGGGGGCAGTACAGCGCTTCCACCTTGCCGGTGTTCTGACCTTCGACGTCGAGGACGCGCAACAGCTTCCAGCGTTCAGGCCGCAGCTCGCGGATGAATGCCGTCTGGTCCTCGCCCGCGTTCAGGTTCGTGACGACCGTGTTGACCTTGAGGCGCATTCCCGCCCCGCGGATCTGCTCGGCGATGGACAGGTAGTGCTCGGGCGGCAGGGCTTTGCCATGAACGGCCCGCCCCAGTGCGGCATGCGTCTGGGGTGACACACTGTCGATGCTGAGGGTCACCCAATCCACCACGCCGCGCAGGCGCGCGAGGGTGTCCGCATCCAGCCTGCTGCCATTGGTCACCAGCATCGTGGTGGTCCCCCGCGCCTTGGCGGCTGCCGCCAGCTCCGGTAACCACGGGCAGAGCAGGGGCTCTCCTCCCGCGAAGGTGATCTTCTGGAAGCGGAGTGACAACAGCTCCACCAGCCTCAGCGCCTCCTTCGCCGGAAGATGCCCCTTGGGGAGCACGTCCCTGCGGACGTCCTGGAAGGTGGCGAAGCAGAACCGGCAACGCATGTTGCACGGCTCCCACAGGTGGAAGTTGACCGACGGCGGCATCACCTGGGCGGTGGCCGAGAAGGGGGTGGCAGACAGCGGGTCCATGAAGCCTCCAGAAAACCGCCCGAGTCAGGCGGTCTGGTGCTCCACTCTCTTCAGCGAATTAAGTGTGACCCGAAATCGTAAGCTACTGACATCGTTGGAGAAAAATGGTCCGTAATTGATCCCGGGCCCGCTGGACCCGCTTGCGCGCGGTCGCGGGGTCGATGCCGAGCCGAACGCCGATCTCGGTGTCGGGCAGCTCGTCGAAGTAGTGCATTTCGAGGACTTCTCGCTGCTTGTCGGGAAGGGCGCAGAGCGCGGCATGGAGCGCCGCGTGGGATTCCTGTTCCACGTACTGTTCGTCTGGCCTGAGAAGGCACGGAGGGTCAGGAGCCTCATCCAGCGAGCAGGTCCGGGCCATGCGCCTGAACTGGTTCTGGGCGCCGTACTCCACGGAGCGGAGGAAATACCGTTCGAACTCAGCGGGAGGCTTCTTCCTGAGGCAGATGTTCAGGAGGATGGCGTGGACCAGGTCGTCGGCGTCCACCTCGCTATTGACGAGGTTCTGGGCAATCCGGCGTGCCTTGGACATCAAATCCCGCTGCAGGAACTGCCGTTCCATGCAGGATCGGGTGTTGAGCTCGACGCCGGATTCCGCGGAGGCGTTGAAGGACGCCGCGCTGACATCCGCGAAGCCGTCATCCGTTGCCGCAAGGACGGGCGAGGGGTGTGAGGGCTGCGCCGCGAGAAGCGCTTGCCTTGAGCACTCCCACGACAGGGCATCGCAGCGTGATGGCCGTGCGGACACCACGGTCTGGGCGCGAGTCTGGAGTGCCTCCGCAAGGGAGCCCACGACGAGCGTCAGGCCCGTGGCCGCGAGTGCCGCCAGGGTCAACATCCCGGCCCCGAAAGGCGAGGCCTGTGCGATGCGCCAGGAGAGCCGGATCATCCCGACGCTCGTCCGGACCAGGAGCGCGCTGACGGCGACAATCGTCCAGACGGAGAAGGCGATGACGAGCGCGCCGGGCAGCACGGGCAATGCACTGCGCAGATTTCGTTCCGGAAGGGCCAGCTGGCACGCCACGAACAGCAGCAGTCCCAGCAGGGCCCAGGGCCAGCGCAGCAGGAGGGGAGGGGGACCAGCCCTGCCAGCCAGCCGCCGGAAGCCATTCCACCCGGTAATGGCCACGAACGCGATCAGCGCCATGCCCAGGAAGACGATGGAGAGTTGGGCCGCGCCCTCGAAGATGCCGGACGTGAGTGCGCCGATGCGCTCCAGGATGACCGCCGCGCCCGCGAACCCCAGGAGTCCCGTGGCGCCGATGCCCACGAAAACGCCGGGGATGACGACGTTGACCGAGAAGATGGCGAGTGCCAACGCCACCAGCACCAACTGCCAGCCCGCGGTCCGCCGGGGTGGCGGTCCAGACTCCCCCTGCTGCGTCATGCGGCCTTCCTTCTGGGAACGACGGCCTCATCGTACAGGCTTGTCAGGCGGAATGGGGCTGCCCACGGGCTCGATGGAAGCCACCCGAGCAGCCCAGGCAAAGAGTCAGGATTGACTGCCATGCCTGCCGAATGACTCAGGTGGGACAAAGGCAGGCCATCTGGACAAGATTTGAAAGAGTCGATTAGCTGACTGGCGGGGGAAATCGATTCCCCATTTTCAGGGGGTGTTCATGAGAGGCTTTGTACGCCGTGCCACGCCGGTGTCTGCCTTGATCGTCGCTGCCGCCTTGCCGCTGCTCTCCGCCTCAGCCGCCGACACGCCATCGCAGCCCGCCTTCAGGGGCAGGCCCTTGCCAGCGCTGGAGAAGCTGATGGCGGCGACACCCTTCCAGGACAACAACGGAGCGCTTCCACCGTCGGGCGTGTATTCCGGCCCCCTGTTCAAGCTCAACCATGACTGGCCCCGGCAGCAGCCGCCGCTGGTCAACCCGCCCTGGCGGGTAGCGATTGGTAACGGCACGATCAACACGAAGAACGCCAGCCTTTATGCGAAGGCGCTGAAGGATGCGGTGGCGACCAACGCGCGCAACCTCATCATGAACTACGACACCTGGGACGCCGCCAAGGCCGGTTGGTACAACGAGCCATGGCTCGGCAGCTTGCGTGAGGCGATCCACGGCACGTATCCAGCCGGTCTGTTCGGCCCGGGCATCTTCCCAAACACGGGGCTCAAGGTGCCGTTCCAGACCCACGTGCTCACCTATTACGACGCGCGCGCGGCATGGACCGTCCAGAAGTTCTGGGGCGAAACCGCGATGAAGCCCACGCTCACCACGCAGGCCTCGCAGTTCGACGAGGGCGCCATCATCGTCAAGGCTGCGGTGTTCAGTTCCACCGACGCGAAAGTGCAACGCGACTGGTGGGACGCGATGCGCGGCGCCCAGGAGTGGCCGCTCTACGTGGCGGTGGATCCCAACAATGAGAGCGCACAGCCGCAGATGTGGTCGGGGTACGTGGCCCAGTTCGACATCATCGTGAAGGACACGAAGTCATCGCCGAAGACGGGCTGGGTGTTCATGACGCTCGTCTATGACGCCAGCCTGCAGGGCGACGTCTGGGACAAGATGGTGCCGCTGGGCGTGCAGTGGGGCAATGACCCGCAGGCGGTCCGCGAGGGGATGCCACTGGTGGAGAACTGGAACAACCCGGCCGCGCCGCTGTACTCCACGCAGACGCTGGGCTGGGGTGGCCGCTTGTCTGGTCCGAACGACGGTGCGCGCAACGACATCGCCGTGAACGGAAAGGTCATGCGCAACGCCCCTGATTCGAGCTGCATGAGCTGCCACAGCACGGCGCAGTGGAACGTCGCGCAGCACCGGATGACGTCGTTCCTGCTGCCGTCCTTCTCGACAAACAGCGGGCCCGGCTTCCAGACGTGCGGCGATGATGGAAAGCCCAATCCGGACGGAAAGCTCATCTGCTCGCCGGCTCCTGGCTCCAAGGAATGGATGAAGTGGTTCCAGAATCGTCGCGGCACGCAGGCGATGGACCCCGGGTCGTTCGCCACGGACTTCGACGAGGTGTTCTCGTACAAGGCACTGAAGCTGTGGTGGACGGCGACCAATCCGGCCAAGGAGGCGGCACCGCAGCTGGAGCTGGTCCGGCAGCCGCAAGGTGCAATGAAATACAACCAGTACACCGGTGCACCGCTGCCAAAGCCCAACAACTGACGCCGGACCTCAGTCTTTCCAGAGCATCTTCCACGGATGCTTGCGCAGGTCCGTGACCAGGGTCTTCAGCTCGTCATAGAGGGCTGGATCCTTGAGCAGCGCGCCGCCGGTGCCTTCTCCGGCGTCGAGCTGTCCGAGGATCCGGTCCGCCTTGGTGGCGATCTGCTCCAGCTGACCCGCCGCCGCGGTGAAGCGCTGGAGGGCCAGCTTCACCTGCTGGCCGTCCTCGGGCGTGAGCGGTCCTGTCACCGCCGCCAGGCCGTCCAGGGTCGTTCCTGCGGACTTCGTCAGGCCGGGGAGGTCCTTCCGCATCACCGCCGCCACGGCGGAGGCGTCATCCAGGAGTCGGGCTCCCTTGCCTCCGGGCTGCATGGATTCCTTCGCCAGCTGCGCCAGCTGCCGCAGGTCCTTGGACGCCGCCGCCAGCTCCGAGGCCAGGACCTTCACGTCGCCTTTGTTCTCCGTCAGGACCTCGTCCAGCGTCCTCGCCAGTCGCGACACGTTGGCGGCCAGGCCCGTCACGGCCTCCGGATCCTTCTCCAACATGTCCGACAGCAACGTCACGAACTTGGAGAGCTGTTCCGACAGCAGGTCCAGGCGCGGCGCGTCCACGCCTCTCAGCGCCTCGGTCTCCGGCAGCGGCGCTTCCGCGTTGCCCGGGTTCAACTCCAGATAGGGCTCCCCCAGCAGGCCCACTGTCCCCACCGTCACCCTCGCGTCCTTGCGCAGGGCGCCCCTCGCCGCAGGCTCCACGGACAGGTCCATGCGGACGGGGAGGGGGAGGCCCTTCGCGTCCCTTCGGTCCGCGAGCAGGTGGATGGTGTCCACCTTGCCCACCTGGACGCCTCCCAGCTTCACCGGGGCTCCCTGCACCACGTTGCCCGTATGCGCGAAGTCCACCTCCAGCCTGGCGCCCCGGCCCAGCGTCAGCTCTCCCATCAACCAGAGCAACACCAGCACTCCCACCAGCGTCGCGAGCACCAGCGCCCCGACCTTCAACTCCAGCCGTTGCTCATCCATCCGTCGCGCCCTCCATGAACGGCGCCGTCAGCGTCCGCAGCTCCGGGGCAGGGGACTCCAGGAAGCCCTCCGGGCTCCCCAGGTACGCGCTGCGCCCCTTCGCCACCACCAGCACCCGGTCCGCAATCCCTCTCAACTGCCGGTAGTCGTGGGACACCACCAGCGCACCCAGGCCCTGCTCCTTCAACGACGCCAACACCGCCTCCACCTGCATCGCCGCCCTCCGGTCCAGCCCCGTCGTCGGCTCGTCCAGCAGCAGGTAGCGCGGCTTGAGCACCAGCGCCCTCGCGATGGCCGCCCGCTTCTTCGCCCCGGGCCCCAGCTCCGGCGGCAGCCGGTCCGCCCACTCCTTCAGGCCCACCTTCTCCAGCGCCGTCTCCACCGCTTCCTCCGGGGCGCTCGGATCCGCGAGGCGCACGTTCTCCCGCAGCGTCCTCCAGTCCAGCAGCGCGGGGCCCTGCACCAGGTAGGGCGCCCGGCGGCGGAGGTTCACCAGCGTCCGCTCCGCCTGCGTGTCCACGCGCTCCCCGAACAACGTCACCTTGCCCGCCTCGGGCCTCAGCAGGCCCACCGCCAGCCGGCACAGCACGCTCTTTCCGGAGCCGCTCGCTCCCGCGATGAACGTCAGCTCCCGCGTGGAGACCTGCGCGCTCAGGCCGTCCAGCACGCGGCGGCCCTGCTCGAAGGCAATGGCCACGTCCTCGAAGACCAGCGTGTCCGGACCGGTGTCATTCACAGGCGCACGAACTGGAACGCAAGCGACACCGTCAGGTCAATCAACAGACACCCCAGACTGGCCGCCACCACGCCTTCCGTCGTCGCCTCGCCCACCGCCTCCGCGCCGCCCCTGGCATTCAAGCCCGCCACTGCCGCCGCGAGCGGGATGTATAGCCCGCAGCCCAGCACCTTCAGACCTCCCACCAGCAGGTCCCAGCCATCCACATACCTTGCGTCCATGAACGCCCGGCCGTCGATGTCCAACGCCACGCTCGCCACCAGCACCGCCGACGCCGTCGCCGCCACCGTCCCCAGCACGCTCAGGAGCGGCACGCCCACCACGCCCGCCACCAACCGGGGCGCCACGAGGTCCGCGTACGGATCCCCCGCCGACATCTCCAGCGCCTCCACCTGCTCGTTCACGCTCATCGTGGCCAGCTCCGCGGAGTGGCTGGCCCCGGCTCGTGACGCCGTCAGCAGCGCCGACACCGCCGGCCCCAGCTCGCGCACCAGCATCTCGAAGTAGGCCGGGCCCAGCACCGCCACGTTGCCAATCAGCTTCTTCGCCTGCGCGTTGGCGATCATCACCAGCACCGCGCCGAAGAAGGCCATGCCCGACATCACCAGCCATACGCTGCGCCCGCCCAGCTCGTGCACCTGCGCCAGCGTCTCCCTCCAGGGGATTCCCTCCCTGGCGCCCGCGCGGACCGTGCGCGCCAGCATCACTCCCGGCGCCCCGAAGAAGGTCAGCACCCGCTTCATGCGAGCACCCTCGACAGCAGCGTCGTCAGCAGGAAGTCCAACAGGAAGATGGCCGCGCAGCCCAGCACCACCGCGCTCGCTGCGGCCTCTCCCACGGCGCGGGCTCCTCCCTTCGCCCTCAGGCCCACCGCCGTGGACACCAGCGAGATGGCCAGCCCGAACGCCCCCGTCTTCACCACGCCTCCCAGCAGGTCGGACGGGCTCAGCATCTGCGCGAACGTCCCGAAGAACACCCGCACCGGCAGGTCCAACGTGAGCTTCGCCGCCACCGCCTCGCAGAGGATGGACACCAGGAACGTGAACGTGCTCAGCGCCAGCATGCTCACCTCCATCGCCACCACCCGGGGCGCCACCAGCAGCGCGAACGGATCCAGGCCAATGCCTCTCAGGCCTTCAATCTGTCCGCCCACCTTCAGCGTGGCCAGCTCCGCCGCGTTCCTCGCGCCGATGCGCGCGGACATGATCAGCCCCAGCAAGAGCGGACCGAACTCCCACAGCACGCCGTAGCCCGCGGCCCAGCCCAGGAACGCCCGCGCCCCGAAGCGCTGGATGTAGAGCGCCGCCTGCACCACCACGATGACGCCCGCCAGCGCCGCCGTCGCCAACGCCAGCGGCAACGAGCCGTAGCCGAACTGCACCAGCCCCCGCGTCAGCTCGCGGCGCTCCAGCCTGCGCAGGCCCCAGGCCGTGCGGCCCGCGACCAGGGCCAGCGCGCCCACGCCGCCCACCGCCCGCATCGCCGAGCGTCCCAGCCAGGCCAGGGCGGTGGTGCTCACGGGTGATGACACGGCAGGGTCATGCGAGGGCCTCGTCCGGCGCGCGCTCCAGTTCCGGCGCCGGGGCCCCATCGTGCACCAGTCGGCCGCCTCGCAGGTACAGCCAGCGGGGCAGGGGGAGGTCCACCGGCGCTTCCGGCGCCGCCACCAGCAGCGTCCCCTTGCCGGCGACCTCCAGCAGCACCCTCGCCACCTGCCGCGCCGTGCCCGGATCCAGGCCCGCGAACGGATCATCCGCCAGCAGCACCGCGGGCCTCGCCGCGATGGCCCTCGCGAGCCCCGCGCGCTTCTTCATGCCTCCGGACAGGCGCTCCGGCAGCGTGTCCGCCGCGTCCGCCAGGCCCACCGAGCGCAGCACCGCGTCCGTGCGCTCGCGGGCCTCCGCTTCCGGCACGCGCCGGCGCAGCAGCGGCTGCATCACGTTCTGCCGCACCGTCAGCGAGTCGAAGAGCGCGTCCGTCTGGAACACGAAGCCGAACGATGCCTGCTGCCTGCGCCGCTCTGGCGCCGAGAGCCGGGCGACGTCCTGCCCGTCCCATGTCACCCGACCGGAGGAGGGGAGCAGCAGCCCCGCGAAGGCCTTGAGCAGCGTCGTCTTGCCCGAGCCTGAACGCCCCAGCACCAGCGCCTGCGTGCCGGGCGGGACGTGGCAGTCCGTGGGCTCCAGCACGGTCCGTGCGCCGTAGCGGATGCCCAGGGCTTCGGCGCGCAGGTCCATGGCTAGCGGTTGAAGAACTGGTTCGCGCCCAGGTCGCCCGACGCTCCCAACGTCGTGGGCAAGGGTCCGTCGAGGGCACGCATGGCTTTCGGGTTCGAGTAGACCGGGTCCCAGGTCTTTCCGTTGAAGAACTGCACGGTGCCCGTTCCTGTCGTCACGTAGAGCCCATTCTGACTGAAAGCCAGCACGTCGGTGAGGTCCGGCTCCGATGCCGGGGACGGCAGTGTGCGCCACACCCCGTGGTTCCGCTCCAGGATCACGCCCTTGTGCCCCACGACATAGACGTAGTTGGCGTTCACCGCGCTCACTCCCGTCAGGTAGACGGCGGGGACGGCTGGGGGAAGGGGTTCAGCCACCCAGTTCCCAGTCTCGGTGTTGATACTGATGACCTGGGGTTGGGGTGCCGGGAGCATGTAGTCCCGAGCGCCCACCGCGATCAGCGGCGCGCCGGCGGTGGTTCCCGTCACCGCCATCAGGTTGATGCCCGTGACCGCGAGCTCGACCGGGGCCGCGGGGAACGCCCACTTGAAGACGCGGCCACCGCCCGACACGGCGTAGAGCGTGGGCTTGGCGCCACCCGTCGAGTTGAAGCCCACGATGCCCGAGAGGTCCACGGAGGGGCCCGGCGTGGCGGCGGCGGTACAGCCGGCTTCCCCAGGCATCTTGCTCGCCAGCTTTCCGTCTTTCCCCGCGAGGAACAGCTGCCCCTCGGAGCTGATCCAGGCGGCGTTCCAGTCTCCAACACAGGAGGAGAGTGTCCGGGCGGTGGCCTCGATCTTCACCACGTTGTTCACCGTGCCTGGCCCGGCGAGCCAGGCCAGGTCCTTTCCGACGGCGATGGCACGCCACGACGTGGTGCCGGCGGCCTCCGGCACGCTCTGCCAGGCGAGGTTGCACGAGGAGCCTTCATCCACCCGCCCATCGCAGTTGTTGTCCAGCCGGTCGCAGACCTCCGTCAGATTCGACGAGACATGAATGGAACTCTCGTCGCAGTCCCGGGCCTGCGTCGGCGTGCCCTCCGGTTGGGGAGCGCAGGTCACACCCCCATCCGCTCCCGCCATCCCATCTCCGTCCTCGTCCCGGAAGTAGGCCGTGGGCGTGAGGGTGCTGTTACATGCGACGCCGCCATCCGTCCCCGTACAGACCTTCGCGCCCGCGCATTGGAAGTCGTTGAGGCAGGTCCCGCCCAGGTCGAACGACTCGTCCTTCACGTCATCGCAGTTGTCGTCCTGGCCATCGCAGCGGAACTCCGCCTGCCCCGGGTGGACGCTCGGGTCCCGGTCGTTGCAGTCACCGGTCCGTGACGCGGTCAGCGCGGGCCCCTCGCATGCCTTCACCATCGCGGGCAGCTGGCTGTTGCCGTACCCGTCATTGTCGTCATCCGGGTACCACGACATGGGACCGCCCTGGTTCGCATCCCGGTCGTTGCAGTCCGTGCCCTGGTCCTCCGTGCGCACGAACCCGTCCCCATCGGAGTCCGTGGCGCTCAGGGACAGGTCCACCGGCGTGATGCCGTCCTTCGCGAGGCTCGCGTCGGTCTGCGCCGTGGCCACCTGCGCTCCGTCACAGGACTGTTCCTTCGCCGCGGCCAGGAGCTTCAGGTCGTTGCTCCAGCCCGTCTGGCGGAACACCGCCACGGACAGGGTGCCGGGTGGGGGACCCTCGGGCACGCTCACGGTCGTCGTGGCCTGCCGGGAAGGGTCCGCCAGATCCGTGACCGTCAGCGTGACGCACCCCGGCCGAAATCCTTCGTAATGAAGCTGGACCTTCAGAGCGGCGGACTTGAGGTCATCCCCCTTGGAGCAGCCCGCGAGGACACCGGCGAGCACGGCGAGCAGGAATAAACGCATGGGACACGCATTCTGGGGCGCGTCCCACACCCGGAGTGGGACGGTCGGCGCCACCGTCGGCATTTCAACCCGAGAGTCTTCTTCCCGACCCTTAGTCCTCCTCGCGAGGCATCGTCCAGCCACGCCCCGCTCATCACCCCCGCGATGACGGCTTCCGTGTATAGGGGCCGCTGACCTTTCAACACTGGCCCGCTCCACCGCCCGCCTTATGCCCACCGTCCGCCGTGCACTCCTCGCCGCGCCCCTGGGTGCCTGCCTCTGCGCGCTGGCCCCGGACGCGCTCGCCCAGACGACGCCTCCGGCCGCGTCCCCGGCGCCCTCCGCCGCGTCCCCCGCCAGCGACTTCCCCAAGCCTCCGGAGCAGGACTCCGGCGCCGCTCCGCTGACGCTGGAACGCGCCGTGGAGCTCGCCTCACAGAAGAACGAGGCCGTGCTCGCCGCGGGACAGACGGCCGAGGCCGCCCAGGCCCGCGTCGCCCGCGCCCGCGCCTTCTTCCTGCCCACCGTCGCGGCCACCGGCACCTACACGCGCCGCCTGCGCGAGTCCACGCGCGAGGTCGGCGGACAGACCGTCGTGCTCCAGAAGTACAACGCGCTGGGCGCCGTCTTCGCCGGCCGGCTCACGCTCTTCGACGCGCGCGGCTTCCCGCTCTACAAGGCCGCGAAGCTGGAGAGCGAGGCCTCCAAGCTGGACGCCCTGGAGACGCGCCGCCAGGTGGCCTTCAGCGCCGCCAACGCCTTCCTCGTCACGCTGGCCAACCAGCAGGTGTACCAGGCCGCCGAGCAGCGGCTGGCCTACGCGAAGCAGAGCCTGACGGACGCCCAGGCCCGCGCCAACGCGGGGCTCGCCAGCACCAACGACGTCACTCGCGCGGAGCTGGAGTTGGCCACCGCCGAGTCCAACCTCGCCGCGGCCCTGGGCAACGCGGAGACGAGCCGCCTGGAGCTGGGCTACCTCCTCGTGGAGCGGGTGCAGGGAGAGCTCGCGCCGCCGGAGCCGCTGCTCGCGGACGCCGTGCGTCCCGCGCCGGCCCTGGAGCTGCTCACGCAAGGGGCCCCGGACCGCCGTCCGGACATCCTCTCCGCGCGCCTGCGCGTGCGCTCGCTGCGGGAGAGCGCGAAGGAGCCCCTGGCGCGCCTGCTGCCGTCCCTGGGAGCGAGCGCCCAGTACCGCCTCACCAACGAGGCGGGCCTCAACGGCAACGTCGGCGACGGTTTCCTCGCGGTGGACCTCACCTGGACCCTCTTCGACGGCGGTGCCCGCTACGCGGATCGCGACGAGCGCGTGGCCATCGCCAACGCCGCGGAGCTGAACACGCAGGCCGCCACGCGCCGCGTGCCGGTGGACATCGAGCAGGCGCGGGTCAACCTGGAGACGGCCCGGGCCGCGCTCGCGCAGAGCGAGCAGGCGGCGAAGGCGGCGCGCAAGAACGCCGTGGAGACAGGCATCCTCTACCGCCAGGGCCTGTCCACCGCGCTCACCCTGGCGGACGCGTCGCTCAGCCTCTTCGAGGCGGAGGTCGCGCTGGCGCAGAACCGCTATGGACTGGGCGTGGCCCTGCTGGGGCTGCGGGCCGCGGTCGGACTCAATCCCCTGGGGAAGGAACCGTGAAGGCAATGCAACGCACTGGAGTGCTGGCCCTGTCGCTGGCCATGCTGTCCCTGGCCCCTGGCTGCAAGAAGGACGCGCCCGCGCAGGGCGGCAAGGGCGCGGGCCGGGGTCCCACCCAGTTCCCCGTGGAGGTCGCGACCGTGGAGGCGCGCGACGTGGAGTACGCGGTCAGCGCCGTGGGCGCGGTGGAGGCCTTCGAGAGCGTGCAGATCACCGCGCGCGTGCCGGGCGCCCTGGAGCGCGTGACCTTCTCCGAGGGTCAGGTGGTGAAGAAGGGCGACACGCTCGCGGAGATCGAACCCGCGCGCTACGCCATCGCCGTGCGCGCCGCGGAGGCCGCGCTGCAGAAGGCCCAGGCCGCGCTGGTGGAGGCGAAGGCCGGTGCCCAGCGCCGCGCGGAGGTCAACGCGCAGAGCCCGGGCCTCCTGCCCGCCGAACAGCTGGAGACGTACCAGGCCCGCGCCGCCACCGCCCAGGCGGACGTGGCGGCCGCGAAGGCGGCGCTGGATCAGGCGCAGCTCAACCAGCGCGACGCGTACGTGCGCGCCCCCATGGACGGCGTCCTCCAGACGCGCACGGTGCAGACGGGCCAGTACGTGCAGCCGGGCGTGGTGCTGGCCACGCTGCTGCGCCGGGAGCCGCTGCTGTTGCGCTTCAACGTGCCCGCGGCGGACGTGGCGCGCATCACCCCGGGGATGCCCGCGCGCTTCACGGTGCGCTCGGAAGGGGGCACGTACGAGGCGAAGATCACCTACGTGTCCGCGAGCGCGGACGCGCAGAGCCGCATGGTGGCGGTGACCGCGGAGGTGACGGGCGAGGACGCGCGCAAGCTGCGCCCGGGCGCCTTCGCCACGGTGAGCGTGCCGGTGGAGTCGCGCGGGGGCAGCCCGGTGATTCCGCAGACGGCCATCCGCCCCAGCGAGCGCGGGTTCCTGGCGTTCGTGGTGGCGGACAACAAGGCGCGCGAGCGCATCCTGGAGCTGGGGCTGCGCACGTCGGATGGGAAGGTGGAGGTGAAGGAGGGGCTCAAGGCCGGTGAGACGCTGGTGGTGCGCGGCGCGGAGGCCCTGCGCGACGGCGTGGCGGTGCGCGTGGAAGAGGATCGCCCCAAGCCGAAGGTGGGGGGCGAGCAGCCTCCGACCGAGGGCCGAGGCGGCGCGGGCTCGGAGGGCCGCCCATGAGCATCACCGACGTCTGCATCAAGAAGCCGGTGTTCGCCTGGATGATCATGGCGGCGACCATCATCTTCGGACTGGTGGCGGCCCAGCGCATCGGCATCAGCCAGTTCCCGGACGTGGACTTCCCCACCATCAACATCTCCGTGTCGTGGGAAGGCGCCAACCCGGAGGCGGTGGAGTCGGACGTCGTCGAGTTCATCGAAGAGGCCGTGACGCAGGTGGAGGGCGTCAAGAGCATCACGTCCTCCGCGCGCCAGGGCAGCGCCAACATCACGGTGGAGCTGGACCTGTCGCGCAACGTGGACCTGGCGCTGCAGGACGTGCAGACCAAGGTGAGCCAGGCCCAGCGCCGGCTGCCGCTGGACATCGACCCGCCCGTCGTCTCCAAGTCCAACCCGGAGGATCAGCCCATCATGTGGCTGGGCGTGTCCGGGCCCTTCTCCCAGCAGGTGGTGAGCGACTTCGCGCGCTACCGCGTGAAGGAGCGCCTGCAGACGGTGCCCGGCGTGGGCGAGGTCATCCTGGGCGGCCTGCTGGAGCGCAACGTGCGCATCTGGGTGGACGCGCGGAAGCTGGACGCGCACGCGCTCACGGTCAACGACCTCATCACCGCGCTCCAGCGCGAGCACGTGGAGCTGCCCGCCGGCCGCATCGAGACGCAGGGGCGCGAGGTGAACGTGCGCTTCATGGGCGAGGCGCTGGACCTGGAGACGCTGGCGAACGTGGTGGTGCGCGAGGAGGGCGGCCGCCCGGTGTACCTGCACGACGTGGCCATCGTGGAGGACGGCTTCGAGGACGAGCGGCGCCTGGCCCGGGTGAACGGCGAGCCCGCGCAGGCCATGGGCATCAAGAAGCAGCGCGGCGCGAACGCGGTGGCGGTGGCCCAGGAGGTGCGCGCCCAGCTCGCCCAGCTCCAGAAGGAGCTGCCGGAGGGCATGAGCGCGACCATCAACTTCGACTCGACGCAGTTCATCGAGGAGAGCGTGCACGAGATTGAATTCGAGCTCTTGCTCGCGTGCATCCTCACCGCGTTCGTGTGCTGGGTGTTCCTGGGGTCGCTCTCCAGCACGCTCAACGTCGTGCTCGCCATCCCCATGTCGCTGCTGGGCACGGTGGCGGTCATCTACTTCCTGGGCTTCACCCTCAACACGTTCACGTTGCTGGGCCTGGCGCTGGCCGTGGGCATCGTGGTGGACGACGCCATCATGGTGCTGGAGAACATCTTCCGGCACGCGGAGGAGGGGAAGGACCGGGTGCGCGCCGCGCGCGAGGGCACCGCGGAGATCACCTTCGCGGCCCTGGCGGCGACGCTGGCGGTGGTGGCCATCTTCCTGCCCGTCGTCTTCATGAAGGGCATCATCGGCCGGTTCTTCCTCCAGTTCGGCGTCACGCTGTGCGTGGCGGTGCTCCTGTCCTACGTGGAGGCCATCACCCTGGCGCCCGCCAGATGCGCGCAGTTGCTCAAGACGTCGCGCGAGCACCGCAGCCGGGTGGGCGTGGTGGTGGACAGGGCCTTCTCCAAGCTGGAGGCGCTGTACGCGCGGGCGCTGGGCTGGGGGCTGGTGCGGCCCTGGCGCGTGCTGCTGGTCGCGGTGGCCATGCTCATCCTGAGCGCGTTCGCGTTCAAGGCGCTGCCGGGCGAGTTCGTCCCGTCGCAGGACCAGGGCCGCATGTCCGTGCGCCTGCAGACGGCGGTGGGCAGCAGCCTGGAGGAGACCAACCGCCTCTTCAAGCGCGCGGAGGCGTTCGTCGCCAGCCGTCCGGAGGTGACGCGCGTGTTCGTGGTGGTGGGCGGAGGCGGCGGCGGTTCCTCCGTCAACGCGGGCAACATGAACCTGACGCTGGTGCCGGCGGATCAGCGCATGACGCAGGCGGAGTTCGCGCAGGTGTTGCGCAAGGAGCTGAACAGCTACCCGGGCCTGCGCGCGGTGGTGCAGGACCTGTCGCAGGCGGGCTTCACCGCGCAGCGCGGCTTCCCGGTGGAGTTCAGCGTGCGCGGGTCGGACTGGGACAAGCTGGTGGAGGCGAGCCAGACCCTGCGAGAGCAGCTCCAGGCGTCCGGCAAGGTGGTGGACCTGGACACGGACTACCAGCTGGGCCAGCCGGAGCTGCGCATCACGCCGGACCGGGCGCGCGCCGCGGACCTGGGCGTGCCCATCCAGTCGGTGGCGTCCACGGTGAACGCGCTGGTGGGCGGTGTGCGCGTGGGCAAGTACAGCAGCGGCGGGCGGCGCATCGACGTGCGCATGCGGCTGCTCGCGAGTCAGCGCTCGCGACCGGAGGACCTGTCGCTGCTCAAGGTCCGCACGGCGAACAACGCGCTGGTGCCCCTGTCGTCGCTGGTGACGCAGGAGGAGCTGCCCGCGCTCCAGGCCATCACCCGGCGCGACCGTGAGCGCGCCATCAGCCTCTTCGCCAACGTGGCGCCGGGGTCCAACCAGGAGGAGGCGCTGGCCACGGTGGAGTCGCTGGGCAAGGACCTGCCCGGCGGCATCCGCGTGGTGGCGGGCGGCGCGAGCGTCGCGTTCCGCGACTCGATGAGCAGCCTCCTCTTCGCGCTCTTCCTGGGCATCGCCGTCGCGTACATGGTGCTGGGCGCGCAGTTCAATTCGTTCCTGCACCCGGTGACGGTGCTGACGATCCTTCCCCTGTCGGTGGCGGGCGCGTCGTTCGCGCTGCTCGTCACGGGGAACACGCTGAACATCTTCAGCATGATTGGCCTGCTGCTCTTGATGGGCATCGTGAAGAAGAACTCCATCATCCTGGTGGACTACGCGCTCCAGCAGCGCGAGCAGGGCGCGGACGCGATGCAGGCCATGCTGCGCGCGGGGCCGGTGCGCCTGCGGCCCATCCTGATGACGTCCACCGCGACGATGATGTCCGCGGTGCCGGCCGCGCTGGCCCTGGGCGCGGGCAGCGAGACGCGCGCGCCCATGTCCATCGCGGTGCTGGGTGGCCTGTCGGTGTCCACCGTGCTCAGCCTGCTCGTGGTGCCCGCGTTCTACGTCGTCGCGGACCGCCTCAAGACGCGTCTGGGCAACCGGCTGCGCAGGGGGAAGGGCGGAGACGACGACTCGAACGTTCTCCCCGACGAGCCCCGGCCGGTGCCGCACGGGTAGGCGCGGCGGTGGCCTGATTGCCCGTGCGCCCCCGGCGCCCCTGGACGATGCAGGCGCATGGGCACATGCGCAGCGTCTTCGGAACCACGGCCCAGACCTGGGCCCTGAACCTTCGGAGACGCTGCCATGGCCTCGACTGTTCCTCCCGACACCCACGCCGTGCCCGTCAAGGAGCGCGACGAGTCACTCGACCTGCAGCCGTTCCTGGACGAAATCCAGGGCGACGCGGTCATGCACACCCAGGGCCTGGAGGCCCGGGAGGCCGCCAGCGCGGTGTTCTGCTCGCTTGCCCGGCGGCTGTCGGATGGCGAGGACGTGAAGCTCTTCCGTGCGCTGAAGGGCGGCATCGGCGCCATCCTGGGCGCCTGCTCGGTGCACCGGGGGCCCTCGCGCGCGAAGCGCATTGGCCGCGATGAGTTCATCACCGACGTGGCCGACCACCTGAACATCAAGCCGGACCAGGCCTTCCGCGTCGTCACCGCGGTGTTCACCGCCGTGCGCGACCGCATCCCCGAGGACGAGGTCCACGCCGTGGCGTCACAGCTGCCCGCGGACCTGGGCGACCTGTTCCGCAGGCCTGTCTGAGGGTCGTACGGCTTCACGCACGCAGGCGCGAGGCGAGCCGCTTCTGGTACGACTCGGGGCGGCGGCGGGCGAGCAGCCCGCGGCCGATGCCGCTCGCCGCGCCGATGACGACCGCCGTCCTGCGCTGAAGCCGCCTTCGCTCAGCCGCGCGCCACTTCCGGGCCAGCACCGGCGCTGCCCTCCGGAAGCAAGGCCTGCGGCGCGGCGGCGTCTCCGGACCGCCGGAACTCCATGGCGTCGTCGTCCACCCGGCCGTAGCGCATCAGCAGCAGGTCCCGCACGTAGTTCTGGTACAGGCGCCACGGGGCGCGCGTGCCCTGGCGCGGCAGCGAGTCGAGCGCGCGCTGCACGTACCCGGAGCTGAAGTCGAGCACGGGCTCCGGCGTCATGCCCGGGCCGCGCACGCGGGGCACGCATTGCGTGTAGCCGTGCTGCTTCATGTGGTTGAGCAGGCGGCAGGAGTACTCCGCCACCAGGTCGCATTTCAGCGTCCACGACGCGTTGGTGTACCCGAAGGCCGCGACGAGGTTGGGGACGTCGCTGAACATCATCCCCTTGTACGCCAGGGTCCGCGACAGCTGGACGGGCTCGCCGTCCACGGTCAGCGCGATGCCGCTCAGGATCTTCACGTTCAGCCCCGTCGCGGTGACCACCAGGTCCGCGTCCAGGTGCTTCCCCGAGCGCAGCTGGAGGCCCGTCTCCGTGAAGGACTCGATGTGGTCCGTCACCACGGAGGCGTGTCCCTCACGGATGGCGCGGAAGAGGTCTCCATCCGGCGCGACGCACAGCCGCTCGTCCCAGGGGTTGTAGCGGGGCGCGAAGTGCGTATCGACGTCGAACGTCTTGCCGAGCGCGCGGCGCACCCCCAGGCGCAGGAGCCACTTCATGAGGCCCGGCCGGCCGCGCGCGAGGTTGTAGAAGAACATGCCGCGCAGCACGTTCTTCCAGCGCGCGACCGCGTACGCCGCGCCCCGGGGGAGGACGCGTCCCAGCGCCCGGGCGACGCTGTCCTCGGCCGGCTGATCCGCGATGTACGTGGGCGAGCGCTGCAGCATCGTGACGTGCGCGGCGCGGCCGGCCATCGCGGGGACCAGCGTCACCGCCGTCGCGCCACTGCCAATGACGACCACGCGCTTGCCGCTGTAGTCCAGGTCCTCGGGCCAGTGCTGCGGGTGCACGACGCGGCCCCTGAAGCGCTCCGTGCCGGGCCACGTGGGCGTGTAGCCGCTCGCGTAGTCGTAGTAGCCGGTGCAGGTGTAGAGGAAGCCGCACGTCATGCGGACCGGCACGCGCTCCGGTCCCACCTCGGCGTCCACCGTCCAGCGCGCGTGCTCGGAGGACCACTCGGCCCGCGTCACCCGGTGGTGGTAGCGGATCCGCTGGTCGATGCCGTACTCCGCCGCGGTCTCCTCGATGTACGCCTTGATGGACGGCCCATCCGCGATGGCCTTGCCGCCATGCCACGGCCGGAACCGGTACCCGAGCGTGTACATGTCCGAGTCCGAGCGGACGCCCGGATAACGGAACAGGTCCCACGTCCCCCCCATGGCCGCGCGCCCCTCCAGGATGGCGTAGCTCAGGGTGGGGCAACGCGTCTGCAGGTGGTACGCGGCGCCGATGCCCGACAGCCCCGCACCGATGATCAACACATCCACATGCGAGGGCTGCGCGTCGGAGGACAGGGGCATCATGGGACTCCTCGTGGTACAGGAAGGTACCCAGCCTATGAGACTGTTGATGAGAGGTAGCAGTGAGGTCTGGTACCGTCAAGTACCAGCGCCAGGAGCCTCATGACCTCCCCATCCGACCAGGCGAGCGAAGGCCCCCGGGAACGGCTCGTCGCGGGCCTGGCGCAGGCCATCATCGAGGTGGGCTACGCCCGGGTGACGCTCGCGGACATCGTGCGGCACGCGCGCGTGTCGAAGCGCACGTTCTACGAGCACTTCGAGGACAAGGACGCGTGCCTGCTGGCGCTCTACGCGGCGCAGAGCGCCCGGCTCCTGGCGGAGATCCAGGCGGCCATCCAGCACGCGCCTCCCGGAGAGATGCGGGCCAGCATCGGCGCGGCCGTGTACCTCGCGAGCCTCCAGCGCCAGCCGGGGCTGGCGCGGACGCTGCTCGTGGAGATATTGCACGTGGGCCCGAAGGGCTTCGAGCTGCGCCGCCAGGTGATGCGCGGCTTCGCGGAGCTGATGCGGCGGGAGTTCGAGGCGGCGGGCACCGGGGACACGCTGTCGCCCGCGCTGGCCATGGCGCTCGTCGGCGGCATCAACGAGCTCATCCTGGAGGCCGTGGAAGAGGACCGCGTGGACCGGCTCTCGGAGCTGGCCGGTCCGGTCGCGGCGTTCGTGCGGGGCCTGCTGGAGGCGCGGGCTCTGGCGAAGTGAACGCGGCTCAGTCCATGTGCTCCAGCGGGATGCCCCGGGGCACGGACTCGAAGCTGCGCGTGTCCACCGCGGGCCTGCGCGCCCTTGCCCGGCCTGGAGCCACATGCTAGCCGATAGGTTTTCAAGCGAAGCACCGCCTGAGGGCCATGGCACGCACGACTCCACACGTCATCCCCTGCGCGGATGGCTTCGAGCTGCATTCCACGCTGCACACCTCCGAGGGCCCGGTCCGGGGCGTGGTGCTGATGCATCCCGCCACCGCCATGTCCGCGAGCATGTACTTCGCGTTCGCCGCGCGGCTGACGGACGACGGTTTCGCCGTGGTGACCTACAACTACCGGGGCGTGCACCCGTCGGGCGTGGCGAAGCGGACACGTGCCGGATTCCTCACCTGGGCCGACCAGGACGTGGACGCGGTGACCCGCTGGGCGGCGGAGCGATACCCGGGGCTGCCACTGCTCGCCGTGGGGCACAGCTTCGGGGGCCACGCCATCGCGTTGAGCGCGAGCAGCGAGCGCCTCACCGGGGCGGTGATGGTGGCGACCCAGGCCGGGAGCCTGCGGTTCATCCGCTCGTGGCGGGAGCGGATGCTGGTCGCGCTGTACTTGAAGATCCTCGGGCCGCTGTGCGCGCGGTTCCTGGGCTACATGCCCTATGCGCGGCTGGGGCTTGGCGAGGACGTGCCCGCCCAGGCGGCGCTGGAGTGGAGCCGCTGGGCGTCGCTGCCCCGCTTCTACTTCGACGACCTGCGGGTGGACGCCGCGGCCCGCTTGCGCCGGCCCCACATGCCGGTGCTGTCCATCGGCCTGGATGACGACCCCTGGGCGCCGCCCGAGGCCATCGACCTGGTCTGCGAGCACCTCACCGGCTGCGCCGTGGAGCGCCGGCAGCTCTCCCCCGCGGACACCGCGGGCCAGGGCATCTGCCACCTGGGCTTCTTCCGCGAGCACCACGCCGCCACGCTCTGGCCCACGGTGATTGACTGGCTGCGACGCCACGCCCCGGAGCGCGGCTGAGGGCCCGGGCGTCCCGCCGGTCCGTCACGCGACACGGACCGGCGGAGCCTTCAGCGGCGGCTCAGTAGCGGAAGCCCACCTGGAGCGACAGGCCGGGGTACTGGTCCACCGCGCCACCCGCGACGTAGGGGTCGCCCGGCTCCGGGTTGAACTTGAAGAAGTAGCGGCGCAGGTCCGCCTTCAAGCGCACGTCCAGGATGCGGTTGAGCCGGTACGCCAGCGTCGCGCTGCCCGTGACGGCGCCCGCGGACATGCGCGGGAACCACGCGTCCGAGGACAGCTCTCCGGAGTCCAGCGGGTGCTGGTAGCCAAGCCGGAAGTTGAAGTCGAACTTCTCCGACAGCGCCGCCCGCAGGCCCAGCCCCAGGCCCGCCGTCTTGTACTCCACGTTGGGCAGGTCCAACGGCCGCTCGCCGTCCACCGCGTCGATGCGGAACGTGCTCATCCCGTACGTGCCGGTGACCTCGAAGCCGTAGCGCTGCGCCTGGCCGAAGGGCATCACGTAGCGCAGGCCCGCCTGCCACTCGCGCGCCGTGGTGGGGTAGGAGACCGCCCCCGTGGAGCCGGTGGACTTCAGGCCGAAGGACTGATCAATCGAACCCGTGAGGCCCAGCCGCGCCAGCGCGCCCTTCTGGAAGGGCGCCAGCGGATACACCGTCACGTCGCCCGCGAACTGGGGCGCGCCCGGCAGCGCGACGCCGGCCACGTCCTTGCCCAGCGTGTACGGCCGCAGCACCCCGAACACGTCGTCCTTGTAGCGCAGCGACCGGCCGAGGAGCTTCAGGCCCAGCGCGCCCTCCACGAGCGGCGCGGAGCGCGACTCCTGCTGCGTGGAGACCGCGTCGTCCTGCTTCTCCGGCGCCTTGTCCTCCTTCCTGGGGGCGGCGGCCACCGGCTTGCGGATGGGCTCCGGGTCGGGCGTCTTGGGCTCCGGAGCCTTGGCCGGCGGCGGCGTCTCCGCGATGGGCGTCGCGGGCTTCACCGGCTCCGGCTCCACGGGGGTGGGCGGGGTGGGCGCCACCGGGGCGGCCTCCGGCGCGCGGGACTTCTGCAGGCCGCGCTCCAGCGCCGTCCACTGGCGCTTCACCGCGGGAGGCACCAGCTTCGCCGTGGCGGGCTTCGCGGCGGCGGGGGAGGCCAGCGCCTTGCCGTCCCGGCCGTTGCGCACGGTGATGCGCACCTGCTGCTTCTTGCCCACGGTGGCCGTGTCCGCCACCAGCACCGCGCTCAGGCCCAGCTCGCTCGCGACGGCGGCGGCGCCCGCGGGCTGCGTGGGATCCACCCCCCGGCGCGAGGCGGCGGCGCGCACCGCGGACTCCGGGACGACTTCGTAGCGGGCCGGACGGCGGTTGAGCTCCGCCTCCAGCACGTCGCGCGCGGCGTCCGCGTGCGGACCGGAGGCGAGCACCGCCACGCGGCGCGCCTCCGTCACCTTCGCGGCCTTGGACTTCTTCGTCGCGGACTGCGCCGTCTTCGCGGACGCCTTCCTGGGCGCGGCGTCCGCGGCGGGAACGAGCAGGAGGGCCGCGCCCAGCAGGGCGGCGGCGGTGACATGACGGGTGCGGGTCATCACGGGTTGGGCTTTCCGGCGACGAGCCACTCGGTGAGGCACGCGGTGTCCGCGGCGTTCAGCGCTCCGCCCTGCGGCATCCGCGCGCCGCAGCCCGGCGACGCCGTCAGCTTCTTCAGGAAGAAGGACTGGGACGGGTTGGCGCTGTCCGCCATCGGCTGGCTGTTGCACGCGGCGTTGGTGGTGTAGAGCCGCCCGGGCAGGCCGGCCGCCTGCAGGTCCAGGTTCGCGCCCGTGGCCTTGGTCTCCGTGGAGTGGCACGCGAAGCACTGCGCCTGGAGGATGCTCGAGGCGGTGGTGCCGGGGGCGCAGGAGCTGGCCCCGGTGAAGCGCTCGGGTTCATCGAGCCCGCCAGCACAGCCGGCGGTGGTGGCGAGGAGCGCGGCCGCGAACAGCGTGGCCAGCGGGGCGCGGGACGGACGACGGGCGGCGGCAAATGGGTTCGCGGACAAGTCGAGCACGGGGGCAAGAGGGGGGAACGACAAGCCCCGCAGACTACCCGGCCCGCGCGTGACTGTGCACCCCTCAACGGATCCGTTCGCGCTCGCGTGACACGCGCTCCCTTCGGCCGCCTGCCCATACCCCGGGTGGGCCGGTGTCATACCCCGGCTACCGGCGCTTCTTGAGGAAGCGGGTCACGCTGACCTTCCCGAAGCGGCCGCCGAACAGGTACCAGGTGAGCACCGCGCCGAAGAGGGCCGCCGCCAGCGCGATGCCGACGATGCCCAGCACCGGCGTGTTCCCGTACATGGGCGGCCGGGGCGCGAACGCGATGAAGGCGCCCACGATGAAGCCGCACGCGCACAGGCCCAGGAAGGCGATGACGGCCACGCTGCGCAGGTTCTCGTTGAGCTTGTCGAACTGCTCCGCGCGCACCGTGACGCTGAACTTGCCCGTCTCCAGGTCCAGGAGGATTTGCGACAGCTGCGTGGGCAGGTCCTGCGCCATGGACTGGAAGCGCAAGAGCGTGCGCATCAGGCCGCCCTGGAGCTGCGTCGGATCATACCGGCCCGCCATCAGCTCCTTGGCGTAAGGCAGCGCGACCTCCAGGATGTTCAGCTCCGGGTAGAGCCCGCGCAGCATCCCCTCCGTGGAGATGGAGGCGCGCGACAGCAGCGCGTACTCCTTGGGGATGCGGATGCGGTACTTCACCGCCAGGTCCAGCAGGTCGCGCAGGAGCGTGCGCGCGTCCACCTGGCCCAGCGTGGTGGGCAGGTGCTGGCCCAGGATGGACTCGATGTCGTTGCGGAAGCCCATCAGGTTGGCTCTCGCGTCCGGCACGCCCACCCGGTAGAGGATGCGCGCCACGGAGTCGCTGTCCTTGAGCGCCACCGCCAGGCACAGCATCACCAGCGTCTCCTGCATGGGGCGGGTGAGCCGGCCCACCACGCCGAAGTCCAGCAGCGCCAGCCGGTTGCCCTCCATCAGCAGCACGTTGCCGGGGTGGGGGTCGCCGTGGAAGAGGCCGTCGTCGAAGAGCTGGCGGAAGCTGGCCTCCAGGATGTGCTGGGCGATCTGCTTGCGGTCCGGCTCCGCCAGCGCGGCGGGGTTGATCTTCTCCCCGCGGATGAACTCCATGGTGAGCACGGTGCGGCTGGAGAGCGCCGCGTGCACGCGCGGAATCTTGAGGTACGGGCGGTCCTTGTGGTTCTCCAGGAACGCGCGGATGTTGGTGGCCTCGTTGATGAAGTCCAGCTCCTCGTGGATGGCCCGGTCGAACTCGTCCACGATGCCGGAGGGCGTGTAGATGCCCGTCTCCTCCACCACGGCCTCCAGCAGGCGCGCCAGCGAGCGCAGCACGCCCAGGTCCGCGTCGATGCGCTGGGCGATGCCGGGGCGCTGCACCTTGATGACGACCTCCTCGCCCTCCAGCGTCACCGCGCGGTGCACCTGGGCGATGGACGCGGCGGCGAGCGGCTCCGGATCCACCTGGGCGAACAGCTCCTGCACCTCCTTGCCCAGCGCGTCGCGGATCTGCGCGTGGACGGCCTCCAGCGGGATGGCCTCCACGTCGTCCTGGAGCGTGGCCAGCTCGTCCACGAACTCCGCGGGCAGGAGGTCCGCGCGGGTGGAGAGCACCTGACCCAGCTTGATGAACGTGGGACCCAGCTCCGCCAGGAAGAGGCGGAAGCGGCGCGCGGTGGACTCGCGGCGGGCCTCGTCGGAGACCTCCACCTTCTCCTTGCGCCCCCCGAGCAGGCGCCAGACCCCGGCGCGCTCGGTGACCTCGCCGAAGCCGTGACGGGCGGCGATGAGGGCGATCTGCCGGATGCGGTTGAGGTCCTGGAGGTTCATGACGGGGTCTGGAGGACAGCCTGGGCCGGGCGGGCCACGTAGCGCAAGAGGACGTAGCCCACGACGGCGGAGACGAGCGAGCCCGTCAGGATGCCCAGCTTGGCCTCCGCCAGCAGGGCCGGCTGTCCGGCGAAGGCCAGCCCGCCCACGAAGAGGGCCACGGTGAAGCCGATGCCCGCCACCACCGCCACCCCATGCAGCTGCGCGAGGCTGCCGCCCGCGGGCAGCGGGGACACGCCCGCCTTCACCGCCGCCCAGGTGAACAGGAAGATGCCCAGCTGCTTGCCCACGAACAGGCCCACGATGATGCCCAGGGGCAGGGGCTTGAGCAGGTCCGAAGGCGACATGCCGGACACGTCCACGCCGGAGTTGGCCAGCGCGAACAGGGGCACGATGCCGTAGGCCACGTACCCGTGCCACAGGTGCACGAAGCGGTTGAGCGGCGGCTCGATGTCCTCCAGCGCCTCCTCGATGTGCAGCAGCTGCGCGCCCCGCGCGCTCTCGTCGTCCGGCTGGGACACGAGCCCCTGGACGTACGCCGCCAGCTCCTCCAGCACCTCGCGCCCCGGACGGCTGGGGAGCGCGGGGATGGCCAGCCCCAGCACCACGCCGGACAGCGTCGCGTGGATGCCGCCGTGGTGCATGGCGTACCAGAGCGCCACGCCCACGACGGCATAGAACAGGCCGTTGCGCACGTAGAAGCGGTTGAGCCCCCAGAGCACCGCGACCAGGGCCGCGGCGACGGCCAGCCACTCCACGTGCAGGCCCGTGCCGTAGAAGAGCGCGATGACGAGGATGCCGCCGATGTCGTCGAAGATGGCGAGCGCGGTGAGGAACACGACCAGGCCGTGGCCCACGCGCGCCTTCACCAGCGTGAGACAGCCGATGGCGAACGCGATGTCCGTGGCCATGGGGATGGCCCAGCCGCCCTGCGCGGGCGTGCCGTGGGTGAAGGCGAAGTAGAGCCCCGCGGGCACCACCATGCCGCCCAGCGCGGCGATGAGCGGCAACAGGGCGCGGGAGAAGGTGCGCAGCTCACCCGCGGACAGCTCGCGCTTGATCTCCATCCCCACGAGGAAGAAGAAGAGCGTCATCAGCCCGTCGTTGATGAGCTCGCGGAAGGTGAAGTGGCCGCCGTGGCCCACGACCTCCAGGCGCAGGGGCGCGTCGAACACGGCGGCGTAGCTGGCGCTCCACGGGGAGTTGGCCCACGCGAGCGCGGCCACCGCGCAGAGCGCCAGGAGGATGCCGCTGCTGGCCTCCAGCCGGAAGAAGGCCTGCACGGGCGCGAGCGCTACCTTGAACAGGGCGGGGACGGGAGGACGGTTCGTTGTAGGAGAGGTCGCCATGTCTGCGGGCAGCCTGCCGGGGGGCAGGGGGCCTGGAAACCGTTTTCGGAAAAGGGCCCGCCGAAATGTCGGACGGCGGTGGTAGGCATACGCGGCAGGTAGGGACGCCGGTTCGTTGATCCGGGGGTAAGGTCGTGAGAGAAGGCCGGGGATGGCGTTGACGCAGCAGACCAAGACAGGCAAGGCGGCGGCCGTGGCGCCGCCCGACGAGGACACGACCCCGGACGTCGGAACGGGTGAGGCGCCCGCGGGAGCGCGGGAGATCGCCTCCCTGACGCCGATGATGCGCCAGTACCTGGAGGTGAAGGCGCTCCATCCGGACACGGTGCTCTTCTTCCGGCTGGGTGACTTCTACGAGATGTTCTTCGAGGACGCGGTGAAGGCCTCGGAGCTCCTGCAGATCACCCTCACGGCCCGGGCCAAGGGCGCGGACAAGATCCCGATGTGCGGGGTGCCGTACCACTCCTCGCGCCGGTACATCGCGAAGCTGGTGGAGCACGGCCTCAAGGTCGCCATCTGCGAGCAGGTGACGGAGCCGGGCGCGGGGCCGGGCATCGTGCAGCGCGAGGTGACGCGGGTCATCACCCCCGGCATGGTGCTGGACGACGAGGTGCTGGAGCCACAGGCCAGCAACTTCCTCGCGGCCGTGTGCTGGGGCGAGGCGGGCTTCGGCGCGGCGCTGCTGGAGGCGTCCACCGGCGAGTTCTACACCTTCGAGGCGCAGGGGCTGTCGGAGCTGGTGGAGGGCCTGTCGCGCGTGGAGCCGCGCGAATTGCTGGTGCCCGCGGGCATGCGCGACGCGCCGGAGGTGGCGCAGGTGTGCCAGCGGCTGTCGCGCGCGCCGGCCGTGGCGGAGGGCGAGGGCGCGGCCTTCGAGCCCACCCGGGCCTCCGCGTTCCTGCGCTCGCACTTCAACGTGCAGTCGCTGTCCGCGTTCGGGCTGGACGGCTCGCCGCTGGCCACCGGGGCGGCCGGGGCGGCGCTGCGCTACCTCAAGGACACGCAGAAGACGCCCGCGGCGCACGTGGACCGGCTGTCGCGCCAGGAGCGCGCGGGCTGCCTGGTGATGGACGAGTCCTCGCGGGGCAACCTGGAGGTGCTCAAGAGCCTGCGCGACGGCGGGCGCAAGGGGTCGCTGCTGGGCGTGCTGGACCGCACGGCCACGGGCCTGGGCGCGCGGAAGCTGGCGCGCTGGCTGTCCGCGCCGCTGTGCTCGCTGCCGGAGATCGAAGCGCGGCTGGACGCGGTGGAGGAGCTGTCCGGCAAGAGCGTGTGGCGCGAGGAGCTGGTGGCCACGCTCAAGGAGGTGGGCGACCTGGAGCGGCTGTGCGGCCGGCTGTCGCTGGGCGCGGGCAACGCGAGGGATTTGCGCGCGCTGGGGCTGTCGCTGTCGCAGCTGCCCAGGCTGGGCGCGGCGCTGTCGCGGTGTGACTCGGCGCTCCTGAAGTCGCTTTCCGGGCCGCTGGGCGCGCTGCCGGAGCTGGCGGACCTGCTGATGCGCGCGGTGCTGGACGAGCCGCCGGTGGTCATCCGCGAGGGCGGCTTCATCCGGCCGGGCTTCCACGCGGAGCTGGACGACCTGGTGGCGCTGTCGACCACGGGCAAGGACTACCTGCTCAAGCTGGAGCAGCGGGAGAAGGACCGCACGGGCATCTCCTCGCTGAAGATCCGCTACAACAAGGTCTTCGGCTACTACCTGGAGGTGACGAAGGCGAACCTCCACGCGGTGCCCAAGGACTACATCCGCAAGCAGACCACGGTGGGCGCGGAGCGCTTCGTCACCGAGGAGCTGAAGGAGTACGAGGAGAAGGTCCTCACCGCGGAGGAGCGCCGCGTGGTGCTGGAGCTCCAGCTGTTCGAGGAGCTGCGCACGAAGGTCATCGCCGCGGCGCCGGGCATCCGCTCCGCGGCGGAGGCCGTGGCCACGGCGGACGCGCTGGTGTCCTTCGCGCGGTGCGCGGCGGAGTACGGCTACACGCGGCCGCAGGTGGACGCGGGGCAGGGGCTGACCATCACCGGCGGCCGGCACCCGGTGGTGGAGCGGATGCTGGGCTCGGGTGAGTCCTTCGTCCCCAACGACGTGCGGTTGGATCCAGAGGACGCGCAGCTGTTGGTCATCACCGGCCCGAACATGGCGGGCAAGAGCACGGTGATGCGGCAGGTGGCGCTGACGGCGCTGATGGCGCAGGCGGGCTCGTTCGTGCCGGCGAAGGCGGCGCGCATCGGCCTGTGCGACCGCATCTTCACGCGCGTGGGCGCGGCGGACAACCTGGCGCGCGGGCAGTCCACGTTCATGGTGGAGATGACGGAGACCAGCCACATCCTCCACCACGCCACGAACAAGAGCCTGGTCATCCTGGATGAGATTGGCCGTGGCACGTCCACGTTCGACGGCCTCTCCATCGCGTGGGCGGTGGCGGAACACATCCACGACAAGGTGGGCGCGCGGGCGCTCTTCGCCACGCACTACCACGAGCTGGTGGACCTGGCGCGCGAGCGGCCCCGGGTGAAGAACCTGTGCATCGCGGTGAAGGAGCAGGGCGGCAAGGTCATCTTCCTGCGCAAGCTGGTGCCCGGCGGGGCCAGCCGCTCCTACGGCATCGAGGTCGCGAAGCTCGCGGGCCTGCCGCCGGAGGTGGTGTCGCGCGCCCGCGAGCTGCTGCAGAACCTGGAGTCCGGCGAGCTGGACGACGCGGGCCGTCCCCGCGTGGCGGTGCGCTCCACGAAGCGCGCGGCGGTCGCGAACGCGGGGCAGCTGGGGCTGTTCGGGGCCGCGCCACCGCCGGCCGCCGTGGCCGCGCCGCCCGTGCCGCCCGCGCACGCGGAGGTGCTGGAGCTGCTCCGCACCGCGAGCATCGACAGGATGACCCCGCTGGACGCGCTCAACCTGCTGGCGAAGCTGAAGCAGGAGCTCGGTTCGTCCTGAGGGGCAGGGCGGTCGCACGCAATTGTTTCCGCCCTGGTTCGATAATGGGAACAGGACGGAAGCAAGGGGGCTGCTTCCACAACGGTGCTTCCGTCCGCTTGCCCTGGGGGAGGGCTGCGCATGAGCACCATTTCGAGTGCGGGTTCGTCGTCTGGCGTGTCACAGGTGAACACGACGTGGGAGCCGGAGCCGTATGTTCCGCCCCCGCCGCCGCCACCCCCGCCCGAGCCAAGGGATGCCTTCGTCGTGGCCGCTCCGCGCAGGGGGCCGGACCTCCTGGGCCATGGCTTCACGCCTCCGGCTTCTCCACAGGCAGCGGAGGTGTCGGCCACGCAGACAACGCAGGCCGTGGCGGACAGCGCGCCCACGGTGAACGTGGCGGAGGCGTGGACCCTGCTGACGCAGGGGTATTCGCAGGCGCGCAGCCTCACCGGCGCGGCGAACGCGGCGCTGCAGAAGGCTGCGGGCAACCCGGCGCTCCAGGCGAAGCTCATTGATTTGTTGCAGGCGACGCCCTCGCGCACGCTTGAGGACGCGCTGTCGAAGGACTTCGCCCACGGCGTGAAGGAGGCGGTGCCCAACCCGCCGCCCCGTCCCCCGGGCATCACCTCCGTGGGCACGCAGCGCGTGGCGGACTGCGCGCTGGAGGCGGTGGCGAGGCAGGGGAGCCCTTCGACGCTGAAGCCCGCGCTGGAGGCGGCGGCGAAGCAGGGCCACCTGCTGCCCGCGGACCGCGACGTGCTGGTGTCCTGCGTGGGCAGCCCGGCCGTGGACGCGAAGCTGGACTCGGCGGTGGCCGAGGTGCACGCCGCGGAGCTGGCGTACACGGCGGCCCTGGCCGAGCGTGACGCGCTGGAGCAGCGGCTGGCGGGCGACATCGCGTCCTTCGGGCCGTTCCTCACCGACAACCAGCAGCGCGCGTACATCGAGGAGTTCCGCAAGCTGCACGGGGGCGACTATGCCCGCTTCGACACGAAGGCGAAGACGCTGGAGACCGCGCTCGCGAAGAACGCACCCCAGCTGGAGCAGGCCCTGCGGGGGCCGGACGGCTCCGCGCACGCCCGGTCCATCCAGGCCGCGTACACCGCGCTGGCCCAGTCGAAGAGCGCGGGCGAGGCGCTCAAGTGGGCCGCGAAGATGGAGGCGCCCGGCTCCGCGTTCGCGCCCTTCATGGCGTCACTGCCGCTGGACACCGTGCGCGAGAAGGCCGTCTCCGGCGCGCTGGTGAGCTTCTACGAGAAGTTCCCGAAGGCCACGCCCACGCAGGCGGTGGACCACATCCAGCAGCTGCTGGTCGACGGGTACCTGTTGCAGCAGATGGGGGGCGCGAAGGCGGACGTCCAGGTCAACAACCTGCCGCAGGCGATGCGCACGGGGCTCGCGGGCCTGCGGGACCTGGCCGCGGGGAGGACCCAGGCGGGGTTGAACACGCTGAAGGGGCTGGAGTCCGGCTCGTCGCGGTGGGGCGCACCGTTCGCGGCGGCGGGGATCGTGCTGGGCATCCTCCAGTCGAATCAGTCCGCGAAGGCTCAGGATGCGCTGGGCACGCTGTGGGCGAAGACCTTCACGGCCCAGCAGGTCGCCAGCCTCACGAGCACCGCGCTGACCGCGGTGAACAAGTCCGGCGGCGCGCTGGTGGCCACGAGGGTCGCGGGAGGCCTGGGCGCCTTCGGCGCCGCGCTGGACCTGGTGGTGCAGGGGAAGGAGATCGCGGCGGGGCAGGGCAACGCGGGCACCGGCCTGTCCATCGCGGGGGACGTGATGGGCATCGTCGGCGGGGCCCTGGTCGCGGTGGGCTCCACGGGCGTGGGAGCCCCGCTGGCGGCGGTGGGCGCGGCGGTCTACATCATGGGCGAGCTGGTCAGCATGAGCATCCTGTCCCGGCAGGAGTACGAGGCCGCGGAGCAGCTGCGCTCGGAGCAGCGCACGTTGCTGAGCCGGGCCGGGGCGGACGCGGAGCAGGTCACCAACCTGGAGAAGTACTCGTCACCCGAGCAGGTGGAGTCACTGGTGAAGTCCACCGGGTGGACGCGGGACCAGGTGCTCGGCCTGGGCAAGACGTTCCCGGACTTCTTCGCCGGCGCGGCGTCGACGCTGCCCCAGCTGGACAAGGTGGCCAATGACTTCGGCCTCACGCCGGATCAGCGCTTTCGGATGCTCCTTGAGATTGGCTCGACCGGCGTCGCGAAGGCCAAGGGCAGCGCGGACGCGCTGAACAAGTTCGCGGAGGCCGTGCGCAACTACCCGAAGAACACCGTGGGCATCACGATGCCGCAGGGCCTGTCGAAGAAGGAGCAATGGATCCACTTCCTGCGGGAGATGGGCAACCGCACGGGCTCCTACGACGGCCTGGGTCCCCGCAACGCGGCCATCTTCCTGGAGCGGCTGAAGCGCTGACGCGGGCGCTCGCCGCCGCCCAGGTGCCGGCGCGGTTGCGCGGTGGCCGTCAGCGGGTCAGCGCCGTGGCGACGTGGAGGAGGGCTTCGAGCTTCTCCGCGTCCAGCTTGCGCGCGAGGTAGAGCAGGCGGCGCAACGCGGGGGCCTCGTCCTCACGCGCGCGTGGGCGCTGGCCCTTGCGGCCTCGCACCAGGGCGGTGAGGCCCAGCATGTCCTCCGGGGACACCCTCAGCTCCGTGCAGAGGCGGTAGAGCGTCGGGACGCTGGGCAGCATCTTCCCGCGCTCCAGGCGGCTGTAGACGGCGGAGAGGAGGCCGACGCGAGGGCCCACCTCCGCCTGGGTCAGGCCCTGCTCCTCGCGGGCGGCGCGGGCCGCCCTGCCGATGGTGATGGCCAGGTCTTCGTTCATGGACCCTATGTACTTCGCAGGGCCAGAACAGTGAACCCATCGCGGCGAGCGCACGAGGATGGATTCCCGGGCTTCTGGTGCTTCTGGTAGCTTGCGCGTCCCCGCTGGGAGGACGTCGCATGCGAGTGGCCCGAAGTCCCCGAGGGAGGACGCCATGAGGCCACCGCCCGCCATCCTGACGCCCGGGGCCGAGGTGCTGGGCTACACGGTGGAGCGCCAGCTGGGGCAGGGGGGCTTCGGCACGGTGTACCTCGCGCGCAACGCGGGGCAGTCCTTCGCCTTGAAGCTGCTGCACCTGCCGCGCGTGGGCGAGCGGGTGGAGCGCGAAGTCTCCATCCTCTTGAAGCTTCGCCACGCCAACGTCGTGGGCCTCCAGGGCTACGGCCTGTGGCCGCCGGGGGCGCCGCAATTCGCGGTCATCGTCATGGAGTACGTGGACGGACGCCGGCTGGACGTCTGGGCGGACGAGGAGAACCCCACGGCGCGGCAGGTGGCTCGCGTGGCGGTGGACGTGGCCCGGGCGCTGGCGGCTTCGCACGCGGCGGAGGTGCTTCACCGGGACGTGAAGGAGGCCAACGTCATGGTGCGGGCCTCGGACGGCCTGGCCAAGCTGGTGGACTTCGGCATCGGCGACTACGAGGGCGCGCGGGGGCTGACGCCGGACATCCTCCCGCCGGGGACACCGGAGTACCGCGCCCCGGAGGCGTGGCGGTTCTTCCGGCGGCACGCGCACTCGCCCGGAGCTCAGTACAGCGCGGGCCCCTCGGATGATTTGTGGGCGCTGGGCCTGGTCCTCTACGCGCTGCTGACGGCGCGCAAGCCTTTCGATGGGGCCGACGACGCCAGCTTCATCGAGGACGTCATGGCCCGCGAGCCAACGCCGCCCCACGAGGAGAATGCACGGGCGCCTCGAGCGCTGAGCGACGTGTGCATGCGACTCCTGGCGAAGACACCGGAGACGCGTACGTTGAGCGCCCTGGCCGCCGTGACGGAGCTGGAGCGGGCGCTGGCGGGTGCGGACACGGCGTGGGACGTGCCGCTCTGTGATGCCTTTGGCGAGGACACCGCGACGACGCAAGGGGGCCGGGACAGCATGGACCAGTGGCTGCGTGCGCTGATGCACCGTCCTCGTCGGGGCAAGCGGGCACCGCCGCCCGCTGCCGAAGCGGAGACGACGGCACCCGGGACCACCGTGAAGGCGGCGCCGCAACCGCGTCAACGCGCGCGGACCTGGGCGATGGTGGCGCTGGCCCTGGTGCTGATCGCGGCGCCGGCCACGCTGAGGCTTTGGACGTCGCGAGGCGCTGGAGTGGATCCCGCCCGTCAGGAAGTAGCGGCCTCTGGCAAGGCGCCTCAAGCTGACCACGCCGCGGCTCCCATCAGGCCGGAGGCCACCGCCGCGGCCGTCGCGCTCCCCGCGACGATCCAGGAGGACTCAGCCACCGTGACGACGCCGCCGAAAGACACGCAGCCCCTTCAGCTCCCCTCGAAGCCCGTGAAGACGGGCATGGGCGTCATGGCCCGTGCGGTGAGTACGGCGGCGGCCTGCACCGCGCTCGCGTGCCCGGGTCCGCAGGTGCGCCCGGCTCCGCCGCCAGAGCCGTGTCCGGTGGGCGCGGTGAAGGCCATGGAGAAGCGGGGGGTGGACATCGGAGACAAGCAGCCGGCGCTCTTCGCGAAGGGAAACGCTCGGATCATTTCCATTGGAGAGGGCCCGGTGGAAGTCCACCTCTTGGGTAGCTGGAAAGATCTGCCGGGCGGCTCCGTTTTGTCAGGGCGGACCATCGTGCGTGACCGTGTCTTTGCTCGCCTCACCTGGGCGACAACGGCAGAGGGAGACAGCTTCCCTGTTTGTTTTGATGTCCATGCCGAAGAGGGGCCGCGAGGGATGGCGCGAGAAGCAGGCGATGACTCCCCCTCCCGAGCGCGTATCTGGACGACTGCCTATGTGAAGGCGGTCACTGAGTTCGAGTAACGACTCCTACGGAAAGACTGTCGAGTGCCTTCTTCATCGCTTGTCGTTCTGCTGGGACTGCTTCTCGTTGGGAGTTCGGCGACTGCACAGCTGGAGATGTCGTCTTCAGTGCCAGGGGCAAGGCGCATCGAATTGAGCCCGGAGGAAGCTGGGAGCGCCAGTGAAGTGGTGGTCAGCCCGGGCCTTTCGACGGTGCTCCTCTTCGACTCAGAGCTGCAGCGCGAGAGCGTTGAACTGGAGAACCGCCACCGCTTTTCCCTGGTGGATGTGGGGCAGGCCACCCTCAAGCTCGTGCCTTCAGTGAGCGCCACGCCGGGCGAACGGTTCAAGCTGGTGGTGCGCTTTCGGGACGGTGCGGCGCCATCGAGCGCGGTGTTCCTGCTGAAGGTGCATCCGGCGAAGGCGGAGGCCACCATCGAAGTCTATCGGGCACAGCGGACGATCGAGACGTATCAGCAAGAAGCCCGGGATGCGCGCGCGGAGACCTTCCGTTGCCAGGAGGAGCTGGCGCGCCTGATATCCGAGCACAAGGCACCTGGTGGATTGACGGGCATCCTTTTCAATGGCGGATTGGATCCGAGCGGTGTGGCGGGGCAAATCCTGACCAAGGCTGTCGCGATAACGGCGGCCAACGGGCTCGGGGCATCCATCATCACCAGCTATCACTCCAGAAAGCTGGTGGCCGTGGATGTCTGGATTGATGTGAAGACTGGAACGCGACCGTGGACGGCGGAGGGTGCGACGCTCAAAGGCAGGCCAGGCGAGGAGTTGAAGATCCTGCGTGTGTGGCAATTAACGCCAATACCGCCAAACGGCCCAGGCGCGCGCGTGATTGTCGAGGCCGAGGCTCCGGCGGCTGCTGTCCAGGGTCCCTTCTCGCTCAAGCTCTGGGAGGCAGAAGGGCCCCGGAGCATCACGCTCGGCAACGTGACGTTCCCTTGAGCGCTCGCGGAAACAAACGGCATGTGTGTTATTGGAAATACATGAAGACACGCCTCGTAACACTCCTGGGCATCCTGGTCCTTTCCTCCTGCGCGAATCCTCCTGGAGCCAGCGGTGGCGCTCCGGACGCGGGAACGGGCGACTACGATCTCCCGTCCATCCCCTACACGGTGGACGCGGGTACCCCCATCGACGCGCTCCGTGAATCCTGGACGTTCGTGCCCGTTCCCGACGCCCACTGCGCGAACGGGACGTCCACGGGCATGGCCGTCAACCTCACGGACCGCTCCAAGCGGGTCGTCGTCTTCCTCGCGGGGGGTGGCGCGTGCTGGGAGGCCGCCGCTTGCGCGTTGGGCACGGCCACCCACATCACCGACACGATGGGCGCGGATCCGGTGCTGGCCGAGGCCCGCGCGCCGGAGCTCGCGGTGCTCTTCGACCGCGATGACGTCCGCAATCCCTTCCGCGACGCGAGCTTCGTCTACATCCCCTACTGCACCGGCGACCTCCACGCGGGTACCCGCGTCCAGACGTATGACTGGTTCGGCCCCAAGAAGGTCGAGCACGTTGGCGCCCGGAACATGGATGCGTACCTGCGCCGGCTCCAGCCGACCTTCCCCCAGGCCGACCGCGTCTGGCTCACCGGCATCAGCGCGGGCGGCTACGGGGCGACGTTCCATGCGTGGCGCGTGCAGAAGGCCCTGCCCTGGGCGCGGGTGGACGTGCTGAACGATTCGGGGCTCATCATCGACACAAAGGGGGATGGCCGCTACGGCACGATGCGCGCGAACTGGGGCATGGAGTTCCCTCCTGGCTGCACCGGGTGCGACACGGGCCTGTCGGCGGTGCTGGGCGCATCCGCGCGGCTGCTCACCACGCCCCGGCGCTACGGGATGCTCGGGTACCTCCAGGACGGCACCATCTCCCTCTACTTCGGACTGGAGGGCGCGCAGGTGCAGTCCGGCCTGGAGGCGGCCCGCGCTTCCGCGGCGCCGAACGTGAAGACCTTCTACCTGCCGGGCAACGCTCACGTGCTCCTGGCCCAACCGGACGCCGCGAACGGCGCGGGACTCACCGTGCGAGGGTGGATCCAAGAGTTCGCGGCGGAGGAGCCAGCCTGGGACCACGCCGGCCCCTGAGTTCACGGGCATGTCGCGGCCGGTCGACCTTCCACGCCACGTCCCAGGACACGACGACCTCGCCGGCCCCAACTCGCGCGTCGCCCCGGAGGCGCTCGTCCAGGCCGAGCAGTTCCCCGTCGGAGGCTCGCAGCATCACGCGCAGGGCCTGGAGGGTCGGCCTCGGGTGCAGGGTGCTGGGGATCGCCGGGGGCGTGGTGCGCCGGACCGAGAGACCGAATCCCGGGGACCGCCGCTGAACCCGGCGGCCCCCGGTAGAGAAATCCTTACCGCGCCGCCGGGCTGGGGCAGGTGCTGTAGCAGTCCTCACGCTCCGGCGCGCACTGGTCCGGCGTCGGGGAGTTGCGCAGGCAATAGGTGTAGGCGAGGTCGCACGCGTACTCGCACGGCGGCGGGCGCATGGCCTGCACCGGGCTGGCCACCCAGGGTTGGCACTTTTCGTAGCAGACGTTGCTCTCCGCCGCGCAGACGGCGTCCTGCTCGGGCGACGTCGACTGATTGAAGCAATCTTCATACTGTATGAGGCAGGTCCGCTCACACGGCGTCAGCGTCTGGGATTGAGATTCGATGCCGTGTGAGTGACAGGATTTGAACATCCCTCCCACACCTGAAGGCCTGATTCCTCGAAGCCTTCGTCCTCGGACCCACCCGGCACGCCGCCCGGGAAGTCGGAGCCCTCGCGCCGGCATCGGGCGGGCGACACCGGATCGGGCTCATGGCGTACGGTCTTTCTCAGGGCTACCCTGGCAAAAGGGACAGCTGGAACTTCTTCTGGCTGACGACCTCGATCTCCGGGGCTCGGGACTTGAGCTGTTCGAGCAGCTCCGTGTGCAGCTTCTTCCTGACGCTCTGGGGCTTGAGGAAGAGCCTTCTCGGGCTCAGGAACCGGATGAAGTCCACCAGCGGAGTCGCCTGTTCTTTCGGAACATCGGCATCCAGGATCAGCATCTCCAGCCTGGGGACAGCTGACGTGGTGTAGTCGGCATTGCAGGCGGAGCCGTTCGCGACAAGAAGGTTCTTCTCCCCGACCGTGATCAGGACGCCCGACTTCTGCGCGGGGAAGAGCGGTTGCTGGGTGAACTCAAGCAGGCGGAGGGTGACGCCTTCTCTGACAATCATGTGCTGCGGGTGGAGCCAATGAATCTTGCCCGCCAGGCTCGAATAGAACTCCTTCTGGCCCGGAAACCGGCATCGCCCCGCCCTGGCATCGTCGATGCGTTGCTCGAGATGTTGCTTGAATGATCGGGAGCACCAGATCTCCGCGGACGGTTTTTGAAGAAGCTTGATCCCGTTTTCCAGCTCATATGCCTCTCCGCTCAGCTGTGCCGGATCATGCTTTTGCGTCAGCGCACCACCCTCGAGAATGAAGATGGTGTCCGCCTCGGCCTCCTCTCGCACTTCTTCTTCTGTCATCGGGTTGAAGCAGTAGACCTGGCCGTCAATCTCCAGCCGCAAGTTGTTGTCAGGAATCACCTTGATGGAGGCTGTCGGCATGGCTGCGTCCCTGGGCAAGTCACCGCGGCGTCTCGTCCGGGAGGCCACCCGGGCATGGACGACGGGGATGATGTCCCAACTCCCACCAGCACATCACCGGATCAGAGTCGCTGACCCGGAAGGCAGCGACGGATGCGCTACGGCGAGCGCGAATGGAGCGTGAGCCATGGTCGTGAAGTAGGCTTCGCGCCCGCCATGCAGCTCGCCATCCCCCATGCTCCCCGCGCTGTCCGACTCGCCCAGGTGCCCGGGGCGGTGGCGCGGCTGGTGCGTGGGGTGGTGCTGGGCGTGGCGGTCATCGCCGTGCTGGGCCTGGGCGCTGGCTACCTGGGGCGCTACTTCGTGGAGGAGCAGCGCTTCACGTCCCGCGCGGAGCTCGTGGACGCTCGGGTGGGCGCGAGCCACGCGCCACCCCTGAACCAGCGCGAGGACGCGGAGGGCACGCTGGACGTCCTCTACACGTTCGCGGGCGAGGAGCACTCCGTGTCGGGGGTGCGCACGGACGCGGACCTCGCGGCGGGCCTGGGCCACGGCGCCCGGGTGCAGCTGCTGGTGGATCCCTCCCAGCCGGGACGCCCTCGCGAGGCGACCCATGCTCGGGCCCGGGCGGCCCGGGTGGGCCTCTTGCCCTGGGGCCTGGGGCTGGGCGCGCTGGTGGCGCTCACCGGCTTCGCGTGGGAGGTGCGGCGGCTGTGGCGCCGGGAGGTGGTGCCCCTGCGCCTGGGCGCGCTGGTGTGGCTCACCCCGGACGACGGCTATCTGCCGGAAGGGAAGGGCGAGGCGGTGTTCCCCGCGCACTTCTTCCGCCAGGACGTGAAACACTCCGTGCGTGCGCGCTGCCGTCCCCAGCGGGCCCCGGTGCGCAACGGCGGCAAGGTGCTGGCGGCCGTGGTGCCTGGCGAGCCGGGCTGGTGCCGCGTCATCGACGAGGAGCTGGCGCGGACGCTGGGCTGGGTGCGCTGACGGACGGGCAGGTGGGGTTGAAAAGTTGCTGGCCCCCAGAGGCCGTGTGACACACGCCTGTAGCTGCAACGTCCGGAGGCTTCCATGCGCGTACGCTTCTCCCACTTCGTGCTGCCCGTGCTGCTCTTCACGGCCCCGAGCGCCGTCGGAGCCAGCAAGCGCAACGAAGCCGAGGAGGCGTACCAGCAGGCCCGCCGCTCCTACTACGCGCTGAAGGACGACGCGTCCCGCCGCAAGCTGCGCCACCACTGGCTCAACGTGGTGCACCGCTTCGAGGCCGTGGCCACGCGCTTCCCCAAGAGCGACCGCGCCCCCGACGCCCTCTTCACCGCGGGCGACCTGCTCCAGGAGCTGAGCCGCATCTCCTTCGTGGAGGAGGACCTGCAGTCGGCCATCGCGGACTACTCGAAGCTGGTGGAGGCGCACCCGAAGCACCGGCTCGCGGACGACGCGGCGCTGGCGCTGGCGCGCATCCACGTCAACCGCCTGGACAAGCCGGAGGCGGCCCGGAAGATCCTCAACGAGTCGCTGGCCACCAACCCCAAGGGCGACCAGGGCAAGGAGCTCAAGGCGCTCCTGGCCTCGCTGCCCCCGCCCAGCCGGACGCCCCCCGCGAAGCCCACGGTGAAGCCGCTGCCCCCCGTGGTGAAGTCCACGCCGGACACCGCCGTCGCCGCCGCGAACCCCAGCTCGCCGCTGGTGGATGCGATCAGCAAGCTCGCCCGCGAGCCGTCCCCCGTGCTGCCCCGCCTGGATCCGAACGCCACTGCCTCCGGCACGGACAGCGCGAAGGACGCGGCGGCGAACATCGTGGACGCGCCCACCGTGGCCGATCGGGCCTCGGACGTGAAGGACGCCGCGAAGGCCGACACGAAGGCTCCGGAGGCGGTGGCGTCCTCGCACGGGACGCCGCAGCCCGAGAAGCCGGAGGCCCGCGTGGAGGTCCCGGCCGTGGCGTCGAAGGCGCCCGCGCTGGTGGAGACGGCCGCGAAGCCGACGCAGCCCGAGGTCGTGGCGTCGAAGCCGCCTCGCTCGGTGCCGCAGGTGTCGCCCGTGCCGGAGGCTCCGCGCCCGGTGACGGCGCCGGTGGATGCCCAGGTGGCGCAGGCGCGGCTCAAGGCCGTGGCGAAGCAGTCGCGCCACGCGGAGCTGACGCTGGCGGAGCAGTTGGGCCTGAAGGTGCGGCGCGTGGTCATCGACCCGGGCCACGGTGGCCACGACTCCGGCGCGGTGGGCAAGGCGGGGACGAAGGAGAAGGAGGTGGCGCTGGCCATCTCCAAGAAGGTCGCGGACGGCCTGCGGGAGAAGGGCCTGGAGGTGGTGCTCACCCGCGACGACGATACCTTCATCCGCCTGGAGGACCGCGCGAAGCTGGCCAACGAGGCGCACGGCGACCTGTTCATCTCGGTGCACTGCAACTCGGCGGCGACGCACAAGCTGCGCGGCATCGAGACGTACACGCTCAACACCTCCGCGGACCGCTACTCCATCCGCCTGGCCGCGCGTGAGAACGCGTCGTCCGAGAAGGGCATCAGCGACCTGCAGTTCATCCTGGCGGACCTGGCCACCAAGGCGAACACGGAGGAGTCGTCGCGGCTGGCGAACGCCGTGCAGCACAACCTGGTGACGGGCCTGTCCACCCGGTACGACGGCATCAAGGACCTGGGCCACAAGGAGGCGCTGTTCTACGTGCTCCTGGGCGCGAAGATGCCCGCCATCCTGGTGGAGACGTCCTTCCTGTCGCACGCGGAGGACGAGAAGCGCCTGGCGTCCGAGCGCTACCAGGACGAGGTGGCGAAGAACATCGTGCTGGGAGTGGAAGAGTTCCTCGGTGATCGCCGCCGCGTGGCCAAGGTAGACTGACGCTTTCGTCGTCAGTCCCCATGGCCGAGCAGTCCCCCCCGTCCAGTCCCAAGCCCGCGCAGGACCCCCACGCGCCCCCGTTCCAGACGGAGGCGGACCTGCGCGCGTGGCTGAGGGCCGAGGGGCTGGAGCACCTGACCCGCCTGAGCCTGGCGCTGCTCACCCCGCGCGTGGAGGCCGCGTACCTGCCGCAGGTGCGCGCCGTGATTTCACGCCGCCGGCTGGTGGAGGTGCTGGCACAGGACACGCTCGACCGCTGGACGGCGGAGGTGCTGCCCACGCCGCGCATGCGGGACCTGCTGCCGAAGCTCGCCTGGCGCTACGTGGAGGACGAGCGGCAGGGCGCCATCGAGGCGCGGGCCTCCGTCGCGCAGCGGCTCGCGCCCCCGCCCGACAAGCGCACGCACACGGTCCACGGGATGCTGCTCGCGTGGCGTGCCCGCGTGCCGCCGGGCATCGCGCCCCGTCCGGAGCGGGCGCTGTCGCTGGAGGCGCTGGTGGAGGAGCCGGACCTGCCGGGCTTCCGCCTCAAGGAGACGCGCATCTCCGAGGCGCCAGTGTCCCCGCCGGGCTCGGGCTTCATCCTGCCGGACGCGCGGCTGACGTTCAGTCCGTCGGGCGTGACGGTGGACTGCTCCTGCGGCGCGACGTTCTGCGTGCACCAGCTGGCGGCGGTGGACACCACGCTCCTGTGGCTCCGGCAGCGCTGGACGGAAGGCTTCGGCGAGACGCTGGAGGAGCTGGTGCGGCCCGCGTGGGCGCGGACGCTGCGCGCGCTGGAGCGGGCGGTGGAGGAGAGCCCGGGCGGGGGCGGGGGCGTGGAGATCTCCTGGCGCCTGGACGTCATCGAAGGCTACGGCGTGGAGGTCGCGCCGTACGTGCACCGGCGCACGAAGAAGGGCCAGCGCACGACGGGCGCGAAGGTCGGCCGGCGCAAGCTGCTCCAGGAGTACGGCTCGCAGCTGAGCCCCGCGGACTCGCGCATCGCCGCGCTGCTCACGGACAGCGCCGCGCCCGCGTCGCGCGCGCTGCTGTTCGAGCTGATCGACCATCCGCGTCTGTCATTGGAGGGCACGCAGGACATCCCCGTGCGCATCGAGCGCGAGAAGGTGGGCCTGGTCGCCGAGGACCGGGGCGGCACCGTGCTGGTGAACGCGGGCGTGGACGGCACCGTGCTGCCCGCGCCGCTCCTGGAGCGCGTGCGCAAGGCGAAGCCGGAGGACGCGGTGTTCCTCTGGGACGAGGGCGCGCACGTGCTCACCGTGCTGGACGTGAGCCCGGAGGTGCGCGCGCTGGCCACGGTGCTCCAGCGGCACGGCAACGCGTTTCCGCCGGAGAGCCACGGGGCATTGCTGGAGCAGCTGTCGAAGTTCTCCGTGCGCCTGCCGGTGGCCATGCCCCGCAGCGTGATGGGCGAGTCCATCGCGCCGCAGCAGCTCCCGGTGCTCCGGTTGGAGGGGCAGCCCGGGGGCGCGGTGCGGCTGGAGCTGCGGCTGCGCGCGATGCCGGACAGCGCCGCGTTCCTGCCGGGCGAGGGCCCTCGCGACGTGTACGTGCGGCGGGAGACGCGCTCCTTCCACGCGGTGCGCGACTTTGGCCGCGAGCTGACTGCGGCCGCGGCGCTCCAGGCCCGGCTGCCCTTGCAGACGGCGGAGCCGCAGGAGCTGCCGTTCTGCTTCCTCTTCCACAGCGCGCAGGGCGGGCTGGCGGTGCTGGCCGCGTGCGCGGAGATGGAGCCCCGGCCGGAGCTGGAGTGGGTGGGCACGTCCATGCGGCTCGTGCCGAAGCGGGGCGCGGGGGACCTGAAGGTCGTCCTGGAGCGCAAGCGCGAGTGGTTCGGCGTGCTGGGCAGCCTGTCCGTGGAGGGCGAGCGGGTGGAGCTGGCGCGCCTCCTGGACGCGGCCCGGCGCAAGGAGCGCTTCGTCCAGGTGGACGCGCGCACCTGGGTGGAGATCGAAGCGGCGCTGCGCGAGCAGTTGGAGAAGCTGGCGGATCACGCCTACCTGTCGCGCCACGGGCTGGAGGTGGGCCCGTCCGCGGCGGAGGCCCTGGCGGGGCTGGGCACCGCGGGCGCCATCATCGACGCGGACGCGTCCTGGAAGGCGCTGGTCGAGCGCATCTTCGCGGCGAAGGAGCTGAAGCCCCGGGTGCCCGCGACGCTCAAGACGGAGCTGCGCGACTACCAGCTCGAGGGCTTCCGCTGGCTCACGCGGCTGGCGTCGTGGAACGCGGGTGGGGTGCTGGCGGACGACATGGGCCTGGGCAAGACGGTGCAGGCCCTGGCCGTGCTGCTGGATCGCGCGAAGCAGGGGCCCGCGCTGGTGCTGGCGCCCACGTCCGTGGCCTTCAACTGGCGGGATGAAGCAAAGCGCTTCGCGCCGTCGCTCAAGGTGACGATCTTCTCCGACGCGGAGGACCGGGGCGGCACGCTGGAGCGGCTGGGGCCTCGCGACGTGCTGGTGCTCAGCTACGGCCTGCTGGTGCGGGACATCGAGCGGCTGGCCGCGCTGCGCTTCTCCACCATCGTCTTCGACGAGGCCCAGCAGCTGAAGAACGCGGCCACGCAGCGCTTCCGCGCGGCGAGGGCGCTCCAGGGCGACTTCAAGTTCGCGCTGTCCGGCACGCCGCTGGAGAACCACCTGGGCGAGCTATGGGCCCTCTTCGCCGTCGTCTTCCCGGGGCTGCTGGGCAGCCTGGAGGCGTTCCGCAACCGCTTCGCCGCGCCAATTGAGAAGCAGGTGGACCCCACGGCCGCGCCCGCGCTGGCCCGGGTGCTCCAGCCCTTCCTCCTGCGCCGCACCAAGTCCCAGGTGGAGGCGCAGCTGCCGCCGCGCACGGACGTGCACGTGCCCGTCGTGCTGTCGCCGCCGGAGTGGACGCTCTACGAGGACGCGCGCCTGGCGGCCCTGTCCGACCTGGAGACGCGCAGGTCGAAGATGAAGGACCAGGAGCGCCGCATCGAGGTGCTGGCGGCGCTGACGCGGCTGCGGCTGCTCGCGTCGCACCCGCGGCTGTACGACGAGGCGTCCAAGCTGGAGTCCTCCAAGCTGGAGCGCTTCCTGGAGCTCATCCAGGAACTGCGCGAGGAGGGCCACCGTGCACTGGTGTTCAGCCAGTTCACGTCCCACCTGGCGCTGGTGCGCGAGGTGCTGGACGCGCAGGGCATTGCCTACGAGTACCTGGATGGGCAGACACCCGCCGCGGCGCGTGCCGACCGCGTGCGAGCCTTCCAGGAGGGCGACGCGCCCCTGTTCTTGATTTCACTCAAGGCGGGTGGCTTCGGGCTCAACCTGACGGCCGCCACCAGCGTCATCCACCTGGACCCCTGGTGGAACCCGGCCGTGGAGGATCAGGCCTCCGATCGCGCGCACCGTATCGGCCAGCAGCGCCCGGTCACGGTCTACCGGCTGGTGTCGCGCGGGACGATCGAGGAGCAGATGCTCTCGCTCCATGAGCAGAAGCGGGCCCTGGTGGCCGGCGTGCTGGAGGGCAAGGACGCCGCCGCGCGCCTGTCCACCCAGGAGCTGCTGGGCCTGCTCGCGCGGCGGCTGCCGGACGTCGACGGACTGGATTCCGACGCTCCGAAGCACTGAACGCTCTTTCCGTGGTTTTTGACCGCGCCTTTCGTGCGCCTGAACAGGCACTGAACAGACTTTTAGCCAGTTCATTCATGACCCGGACTGAACAGTCGAGCAGTCCTGAGTTCCTGATCCGCCGTGCCTACATGAAACCCTGATCAGGTGAGCAGGGGGCGCCGTTTGTCGCCGAACATCCCGCGTCGGCGCCTGCGATCACCCACCGATCAGAATCGCCATGCCCACATGCTCATGATTTCAGTGGGTCGGCGACCACCCAAATGAAACATGTATCAATTAAATACATGTTTCATTTGCGATATTGCATGTAATCAAATGCAATCAATTGCATTTTGTGCATGTGTTTTAGTCATGAATCAGTGGAAAGAAGTGCCCGATCGGGCCGTTTCCGTGGCCCACGGCGAGCGGGTAGCGCAGGGCGGAGGTGACGTACTCCTTCGCCAGCCGAACGGCCTCCAGCGGTGGGGTGCCCAGCGCCAGCCGCGCGGCGATCGCGGCGGAGAGCGTGCAGCCGGTGCCGTGCGTGTTCGGCGTGTCCACGGGCGCGACGGACAGCGTCTCCATCCGCGTCCCGTCGAACCACACGTCCGTGCCGCGCAGCGCGCCCGGCATGCCGCCGCCCTTCACGAGCACCACGCGCGAGCCCAGGGCATGGATGCGCCGGGCCGCCTCGCGCATGTCCTCCAGCGTCTGGATGTCCATGCCCGCGAGCAGCTTCGCCTCGTGGCGGTTGGGCGTGAGGATCGCGGCCAGGGGCAGCATGCGCGCGCGCAGCGCACCCACCGCCTCATCGTCGATGAGCTGCGAGCCCGCGCGGGACACCATGACCGGGTCCACCACGATGGGGCCCAGCGACACGCGGGCGAGCTGATCCGCCACGGCCTCGATGAGCTCTCGCTGGGCGAGCATCCCCACCTTCACCGCGTCCACGCGCATGTCCGACGCCACGGCGTCCACCTGCGCGGTGACGGACTCAGGGGGCAGCAGGTCCACGCGCGTCACCCCGCGCGTGTTCTGCGCGGTGATGGCCGTCACGGCGCTGGTGCCGTGGACGCGGTGGAAGGAGAAGGTGCGGAGGTCGGCCTGGATGCCGGCGCCACCGCCGCTGTCCGAGCCGGCGATGGTGAGGGCGGTTGCGACAGGGAAGGGCTTCATGGGCGCGGCATCCTAGCCGCGGCCCGTCGCCACGGGCCCTGGAACTAGAACTGGTTCTGCCGGGCCTGGTCGAAGTCCACGCGGTGCTTCAGGTAGAGCGTGTCCAGCATGTGGTTGCTGATGGGGTTCAGGTTGCCGTCGGTGAAGCGGTGCACCACCGCGCCCTTGCCCGCGTCCTTGAGGAAGGCCAGCGGATCCACGTCGCCGCCCAGGCCCGTGAGCGTGGGCACCGGGTCCGCGTTGTTGACGTAGTGCACGTACTGGGGGCCGTTCGGGTACTTCGTGGACGCGGCGCCGAAGGTCTCCACCTCCAGGTGGCTCATCTTCGCCTCCACCTGCGCGGGGGACAGCCCGTCCTCCACACGCAGCCGCTTCGCCACGTCGTTCAGCGCGCGCGCCGTGATGAGCCCGCCCTGGCTGTAGCCCACGAGGTGCACGTCGCGGCCGGCCTTCAGCTCCGAGTAGAGCGTGTCCGCCAGCGTGTCCACGGCGGGGTTCTTGCCCTTGGCCAGCTTGTCCGTCACGCACTGGGCCAGGTCCTTCACCAGGCCCTCGGTCGCGTTGTGGATGCCCACCACCTTCGCGCCGGAGCTGTCCGCCAGCGCCTGCATCTCATGCAGCTGGCCGTCCGTCGGCGTCATGATGCCGTTGACGTAGAGGATCGTCTTGTCCGGGTTCGGGTTGTTCTTCGGCGTGACGCCCGGAACGTCGCCCAGCTTCGTCGTCGCCGGGAGCACCTTGCCGCCCGCGCCCACGAACATGCCGTCCTGCGCGCGGTCCGGCTTCGCGCCGCCGAAGAGGCTGGTGATCTCCCTCACCGTCGTGGCGTTGAAGACGTTCGCGCCCATCTCCACGAAGCGGGGGATGTCCTTGATGCCGCCCACCGCCGCGTCGATGAGACCGCCCAGCAGCGTGTTCTTCTGCGCCGGCGCGGCCTGCTCGAAGGAGGACTTCTGGAACGCGGGCTGGTGCGGCGCGGGCTTCTTCGCGAGCGGCTCCGCGGCCGTCTTCGCGGTGGAGGAGGGCACGGCGAGGGAACGGGTGCGGTCGATCGTGCTCATGAGAACCTCCAACCACCGGGGGAAGTGGGTCTGGGTAGGTTATCTGAAGCTGGCGGTGGAAGTTGCGTCCCCCCGCGTCATGGCTCTCAGCGCTTCACAACGTGGATGTTGAAGTCGCCGGTGCGCAGGGTGCCCCACAGGCGCAGCCACAGCGGGAGGAAGGCCTCGGTGCCACGCGCGGTGGTGATGTCCCCCAGGTCGATGACGTGCTTCCAGCCGAAGCCCTCCGTCAGGAGCTGCTTCACGCGGGCCTTCGCGTCCACGTCGTTGCCGGACACGAAGACGTCGTGGTCTCCGGGCACGCGCGAGGGCTCCACCATCACCTCGCAGTTCATCGTGTTGAGCGTCTTCACCACCTTCAGCGACGGGAAGGCGCGCTGGAGCTGCTCGCCCAGCGAGTCATCCGGGGGCGTGGAGAGCACCGGCGGCATCCCCTTGGTGAAGTCGAGCGGGTTGGACACGTCCACCAGCACCTTGCCGCGCAGGGCGTCCTCGCCCGCGGACTTCAGGACCTCCAGCGACGCATTGCCCAGCGTGCAGTTGAAGAGCAGCTCCGCGAACAGGGCGGCGTCCCGGAACGTGCCCTGCGACGCCTTTCCCCCGGCCTTCTTCACCCAGGCGGCCGCCTTCGCGTTGTCCGGCGTGCGCGAGCCCATGCGCACCTCATGGCCCAGCGCCACCAGCTTGCTGCCCAGCGTCTCACCCACCATGCCCGTGCCCAGGATCGCGATCTTCATGAGGACTCCCTTTCGTGTGGGGTGAACCCTAATCGTCAACCGGAGCGCCAGGCAGCACGTCCAGGTTGAACCATCGTCAACCCTGGGTTGACAATCCCGCCCCATGGACCTGTTCACGGGCGTGTTGCCGTTCCTCCACGTGGCGGAGGAGCGGAGCTTCCGGAAGGCGGCGGAGCGGCTGGGCGTCACCGTGGCGGCGGTGAGCAAGGCGGTGCGCAAGCTGGAGGAGGAGCTGGGCGCGAGGCTGCTGGAGCGCACCAGCCGGCAGGTGGCCCTCACGTCCGAGGGCACCGCCTTCCTGGAGCGGGCGCGCGAGGCCGTGGCGCAGATCCGCGCCGCGCGCGAGACGGTGGCCCAGGCGCACCGCGCCCCCAGTGGACCGCTCACGGTGTCCCTGCCGTTCATCCTGGGCCCCGTGCTGCTGCCCCGGCTGGCGCGGCTCCAGGCCCGGCACCCGCAACTCACGCTGCACGTGCGCATGAGCGACCGGCTGAGCAAGCTGGTGGAGGAGCAGGTGGACGTGGCCATCCGGCTGGGCGGGCTGGAGGACTCCAGCCTCGTGGCGCGGCGGCTGTTCTCCACGCGCTGGATGACGCTCGCGTCGCCGGCGTACCTGGCCCGGCACGGGACGCCGGACCATCCGTCGCGTTTGGAACGCCACGCGTGCCTGAAGTTCGTGGACCCGCGCGGCCTCACCCGCGAGTGGCACTTCCGGGAATCACCCGGCGGCGAGCCCGCGGTGGTGCGCACGCGCGCGGCCATCGACGTGGATCACGGCCCCGCGCTGCTGGACCTGGCCGCCGCGGGGGCCGGGCTCTGCCAGGTGCTGGACTTCATGAGCGACGCCCGGCTGCGCGAGGGCGCCCTGGTGGAGGTGCTGGCGGAGTACGCGGCGGAGGGGCCGCCGGTCCACGCGCTGTGCCTGCCGAGGCGCCAGTCCGTGCCCCGCGTCCGCGCGCTCCTCCAGCACCTGGTGGAGGAGCCGCGCGCCGTCACGGCGTGGTGAGCGGCACCTTCGCGTCGGGGAGGGCGCGCGCGCCTTCCGCTTCGGGCACGGAGACCTCCACTGGCGCCTCGTTGACCTCTTTGTAGAACCGCCGGCCGAAGATGACGCCCAGCACCAGCGACACCACCATGCCCACCGCGGAGACAGCCGTCATCACGGTGCGGCCCTGCGCGAGCCCGCTGCCGAACTGCGCGGTCAGGAAGGTGCCCGGGATGGTGCCCAGCACGACGCCCAGGACGGACGGCCAGAAGCGCGCGCCGCTGGCCGCGCCGGCGATCAGCATGATGTCCGTGGGGCACAGCGGGTTGAGGCACGCCAGGAACGTGAACTGGAAGTCGTGCCGCCGCGCCGCCTTCGCTATCGCCGGGTACTTGCTGCCACACAGCCGCTGCATGGGCCGCGTGCCCAGCTTGCGAGCAACGAAGTAGAGCAGGGTGGCGGACAGGAAGCTGCCCGTTAGTGAATAGAGGGTCGCGGCGAGGGTCCCGAACATCATCCCGCCGACCGCGGTGAGGACCTGCCCCGGCAGGAGCGTCAGCGGCCTCACGGCCAGGAAGGCCACGTAGGCCAGGGGGGCGTAGTCGCCCAGGGGGAGCAACAGCTCCCGGATGGTGCGCTGGTCGATGAAGTCCGGCCCCAACAGCCGGAGCATCACCAGCCCACCGATGGACACGACCATGGGCGCCAGGATGCGCAACCAGGTCTTCAGACCGCTGCTGCTCGCCAAGGAAACCTCCCCCATCGCCCACCAGACCCATGTGTCAGGCGCTGCGCACAAGGTGGGAACCGAGCAGGGAATCGGCAACGTGACGTGAATTGTTGTGAACAACGAGAGCGTCCTGCCGGGCAATCACCCGTCCCGTCCGGATGCCTAGCGACCCTGACAAGCGCGCGAAATCCTTGGGGATTATGCATGCAATGTCAGGAGAGAACGGCTGGCGGTGTACGGAGCTTGCTTGCATCGGGGCGCTTCCGTCCCAAGGTTTCAGGCAAGGGACACCAAGGCGCGGACGGGGTTGGGCAGTCACGAGAGGAGACACGGACATGTCGGACAAGGACAACAAGGGCAGCATGACGGTGGCTGAAGCGGGGCGTAAGGGCGGCGAGACTGTCCGCAACGAGCGCGGCCGCGAGTTCTACGAGACCATCGGCCGCAAGGGCGGCGCCACGGTGAAGGCCGAGCGCGGTCGCTCCTTCTACGAGGAGATCGGCCGCAAGGGCGGCGAGACCGTGAAGGCCGAGCGCGGCGCCAAGTTCTACGAGGAGATCGGCAAGAAGGGTGGCGATCGCGTCAAGGCCACCCGCGGTCCGAACTTCTACGAGGAGATTGGCCGCAAGGGCGGGCAGAAGGTCAAGAAGCTGATTGAGGAGGGCAAGCGCGCTGCTCGCGCCGCCATGGATGCCCAGGCCGGGGCCGCGCCCGCGGCCGAGGGCACCTCCGCTCCGGCCGCCACGCCGGAAGAGCCCGCTCAGCCGGGTGGCAACGAGTAACGGGGGACAGGATGCGCGGTCTTCCGGTATGACGGCCGCGTGTACCTGGTCATCACGTTCCTCGAGCAGGTGGAGACGACCGAGCGGGCGATCCGCCGGCTCCGGGAGTTCGGCATCCCGGAACCGCTGGTCATCCGGGCGCGCAGCGCCGCCGCGGCCTTGTCCGCGGAGGTGCCGGTGTTCGCCGGCCTGCGCAGCCTCGCGTTGGGCGCGGACGAGGACCGCGTCGTGCTCGTGAGCGTGCTGCCGGCCCTCCCGCAGGAGGAGATGGACCGCATGCTCCAGCGCGTGCAGCTGGAGATGGACGCGGACGACCCGCCCATGGGCCGCCTGGTGGCCCTGCCTGTCATGGCGGCGCCCACGCACCGGCGTTGATGACGCGCGGGGGCGCGCGGGTGTAAGCACGCTGCGTGCAAGCGCTGCTCGTCTTCCTCATCGTCGCGGCGTTGTCGCTGCTCGCGTCCAGCCGGTCGCTCCTGGATCCGGGCCGGTTCCCGGCGCTGGCGCAGCTGGCGGCCAGCGGCTTGCTGTTCCTCATCTTCGGAGCCCTGCTGGGCCCGTCCGTGCTGGGGGTGCTCAGCCCGCGCAACCTGGACTCGCTCCGCCCGTTGATGGCGCTGGGGCTGGGGACGGGGGGCGTGCTGTTGGGCCTCAACCTGGAGCCGCGCCTGCTGCGGCTGTTGCCCCGGCCCGTCTACGCGGCGGCGCTCGCGCACGCGGGCACGGCGTTCCTCTTCGTCGCGCTGCCGCTGTCCGTCCCGCTGCTCCTGTCCATGGGCCTGCGGCCCCTGGTGGCGGTGGGCGCGGCGGCGCTCCTGGGCGCGGCGGCGAGCCTGTCCTCCGGCCACTTCGCGGTGCTGGGCTACCGCAACGGGCGGCTGGAGCGCGCGCGCGGCCTGGGCGTGGCGCTGCTCACGATGATGGACGACGCGGTGGGCCTGGGCGTGCTCGCGCTGGGGCTGGTGCTGGGCGTCACCGGCAACGCGGCGGAAGGGCTGGGCCTCCTGGCGCTGGCGCTGCTGCTGGGCGTGGCGTGCGGCGCGCTCCTGGCGTTCCTCACGTATTCGCTGAAGGACCTGGCGGAGCAGACCACGGTGACGCTGGGCATGGTGGCGCTGGTGGGCGGCGCGGCGGCGTACCTGCGGCTGTCGTCGCTCCTGGCCGGCGTGGCGTGCGGCGCGACGCTGGCGCTCATGGGCGGGCGCACGGCGGAGCGGGTGTCGCGGGCGCTCTCGCGGGTCGAGCGGCCCACGTACCTGGTGCTGGTGTTCCTGGTGGGCAGTCAGATCCACGCGCGCGACCTGTCCGCGTGGGCGCTGTTGCCCGCGTTCGTGGGGCTGCGCTTCCTGGGCAAGGTGCTGGGCGGCACGTTCGCGCAGCGGCTCACGCAGGGCGTTTTGGACCTGCCGCCGCGCTTTGGCTACGCGCTCATCTCCCAGGGAGGCCTGGCGCTGTGCCTGGTGGCGGAGTACGTGATGCTGGTGCCGGGCTCGCTGTCGCAGCGGGTGCTGGACGTGGTGGCGGTGGGCGCGGTCGTCAACGAGATGCTCGCGCACGGGGCCTTCCGGCACGTGCTGGCCGCGGAGCCCCGGGCCACGCCCATGCGGGACACGCCCCCCACCGGTGACGCGGGGGTGGCCGCGTGAAGGGGTCCATCTTCCGGCTGCTGCTGCTCATGGTGCTGCTCGCGGCCATCACCCAGGCGCAGGCGGTGCGCGTGGACGCGGGCACACCCGTGCTGCTGGCGGCGGGCGCGCTGCTCTTGTGCGGCCTGTTCGCGGGCAAGGTGGCCAAGGGCCTGGGCCTGCCGCGGCTCACCGGCTACCTGCTGGTGGGCGTGGCGGTGGGGCCGTACGCGCTGGGCTTCATCCCGAACGCGGGCGTGAAGGGGCTGGAGCTGGTGAAGGGGCTGGCGGTGAGCCTCATCGCGCTCGTCGCGGGGACGGAGCTGCACCTGGGGCTCATCCGCCGGGTCGGCGCGCGCGTGGCGCTGCTCTGCGCGGCGGTGTGCGGGGTGACGTTCGCGGTGTGCTTCGGGGCCACGTTCGCGCTCAAGCCCGTGCTGCCGTTCCTGTCCCCCATGACGGTGCCGCAGGCGCTGGCGGTGAGCGCGCTCTTGTCCACGGTGGTGGTGTCGTTCTCTCCCACGGTGACCATCGCCATCGTGCAGGAGACGGCCGCGCGCGGCCCGTTCACGGAGTTCCTGATGGCGCTGGTCATCATCGGGGACCTGTTCGTGATGGTGGCCTTCGGCCTGGCGGCGGGCGTCACCCGCGCGACGTTCGGCAACGGCCTGGACCTGCCCGCGCTGGTGGGCGGGGTGGGGTGGGAGCTGTTCGGCTCCGTGGCGGTGGGGTGCCTGCTGGCGGTGGCGATGCTCCTGTACATGCGGGGCGTCAACCGCGAGCTGCCGCTGTTCCTCGTCGGCCTGTCGTTCGCGGCGGCGGAGGGCGGGGCGCGGCTGCACCTGTCGCCGCTGCTGGTGTCGCTGGCGGCCGGGGCGCTCATCGCCAACCTGGACGAGCGCGAGGGCCGGCGCATCCACCACGCCATCAACCAGGCGGGCCTGCCGGTGTTCGCGCTCTTCTTCGCCGCGGCGGGGGCGGGGCTGAAGCTGGACGCGCTGGTGACGGTGGGGCCGGCGGCGCTGCTGCTCGTGGCGCTGCGCGGCCTGGCCATCTGGGGCGCGTGCCGCAGGTTCGCGCCCGCGGAGGACCCGCGCTTGAAGCGCTACCTGTGGATGGGGCTCATCTCCCAGGCGGGCGTGACGTTCGGCCTGGCGGCGCTGGTGTCGCGCACCTTCCCGTCCTTCGGGCCGCAGGTGGAGGTGCTCATCGTCGCGATGATCACCGCGCACGAACTGGTGGGGCCGGTGCTCACGCGGCGCGCCCTGCTGGGCAGTGGCGAAATCCGTGCGGAAGAGGCGGGCGGCGGCGCATAGTGGGGGCAACACCCCTCATCGGGTGGCCTCTGCCCAGGAGCTCCCCCCATGCCCGCCGCCGCCGCTCCCATCCTCGAGGTGGACGTGGATCATCCCTCGCCCCGCCAGGTCGCACGGGCGGTGGAGGTGCTGGAGAAGGGCGGCGTCATCGCCTATCCCACGGACACGTACTACGGGCTCGGCTGTGATTTGAATTCCAAGAAAGCAATTGAGCGGCTGTACCAGCTCAAGGGCCGCGACCGGAAGAAGCCGCTGTCGCTCTTGTGCCCGGACCTGTCGGACGTGGCCCGCTACGCGCACGTGAGCAACTTCGCCTACCGCGCCATGAAGGGCCTCACCCCCGGCGCCTTCACCTTCATCCTGGAGGCCACGCGCCTGGTGCCGGAGGTGATGATGACCAAGCAGAAGCAGGTGGGCCTGCGCGTGCCGGACGCCGCCCTGCCCAGGGAGCTGGCGAAGGCGCTCGGCCGCCCGCTCATCACCACCTCCGCGACCCACACGGACGGTACGGTCCTCTCGGACGCGCGGGACATCAAGACGGCGCTGGGCCATGGCCTGGACCTGATTCTTGACGGTGGCGTGACATTGAACGAGCCGTCCACGGTGGTTTCACTCATAGGCGATACGCTTGAAGTCCTGAGGCAGGGCAAGGGTAGTCTGGAGGCCTGAAATCCTTTCCAGAGGGGGAAGTCTTGGCCGAGGGCGACCCGTCCGCGAAGCCTGTCGTCGACTCACCGGAGCGTGTGCCGGGGGCGCTCGCGCTGCTCGGCCTCCTGGTGTTCCGTCCCATTGATCTGCATTACCGGCTGCGCGAGGCAGGCATCCGTTCGCCGGCGGGCCGCATCGGGCAGCTGTGGCGGGAGCAGGCCGAAGGGGGCCGCGCCGCGGGGGCCTTCGTGGCGCGGATGCTGCTGCTGCTCGTGGTGCTGTCACCGGGCCTCACGGTGCTCGCGGGGCTGGGGCTGCGGCTGGCGGGCGTGCCGATGCGCGGCGTGTACCTGGTCTCCGCGGCGCTGTGCAGCGCGGTGGGGCTGGTGGTGGCGCTGGTGTCGGGGCTCGCGTCGGGGGTGTTGCTGGGCTCGCTGGCGAGCGTGTCGATGCTGGCGGGGCTGCACGCCACGGCGGGCGGTGCCTTCGGTCCGGAGTCCGGGGGCGCGGCGGCGGTGACGGTGGGGCTGTGCCTGGGCATCGTGTCCGGCCTGTCCGCGGGGAGCATTGGCGGCCTGGCGAGCGGGCGCGGTCCGTCCGTGCGCAACGTACAGGTGGCGGCCATCGCGACGAGCCTGGTCCCCATGCTGGTGTGGAGCAGCGCCTCGTCGGTGTCCTTCGCGGGCGCGGTGGCGGCGAGCGCGCTGGTGGCCTTCCTGACGTGCGCGTTCCGGCTGCCGTTCTACGCGCTGGAGGTGCTGGCGCAGGCGGTGGCGTACGCGGTGGAGCGCTTCACCGGGAAGCCCACGCTGCGCTGGGTGCCGGTGCGGCACCACAACCTGAGCTACCTGCCGCACCCGTTCCTGGGCCGGCACCTGGCGCTGGCGGTGCGCTCGCGGCCGGCGGAGGTGCTGGCGGTGGCGGACGCGTGCCTGCGCTCGCCGGGCAACATCCTGGTGGGCTGGCCCTGGGTGGTGGAGGCGCTGGAGCGCGCGCACGCGCAGGATGCCGCCGGCCCCCACGCCTGAGGCCACGCGGCGGGGGGCACGTCAGGGAGTTGCCCCCGGGGGCGCGTCCGGTACCCTCCAAAAGACCATGGAAGGACTGCTCGACGCGTTCATCGCCTTCATCCGCGCGGAGCGGGGCCTGTCCGGCAAGACGGTGGACGCCTACGCGGCGGACCTCACCGTGTACTTCGAGGACCTGCGCTCGCGCGGCCGCGAGGACGTGGCCCGGGTCACCCAGGAGGACGTGCTCGCGCACCTGGTGACGCTGGGCAAGCAGGGCCTGGGACGCCGCAGCCAGGCGCGGCACCTGGCCGCCATCCGCGTCTTCCATCGCTTCCTCGTCGCGGAGCGGCTGGCGGACAAGGACCCCACGGAGGACGTGGACACGCCGAAGTCGCCCCGCAAGCTGCCCGTGTTCCTCACGCTGGAGGAGGTGGAGCAGCTGCTCGCCGCGCCCGACGAGCGCACCGTCACGGGCCTGCGCGACAAGGCCATGCTGGAGGTGCTCTACGCCACCGGCCTGCGCGTGACGGAGCTGTGCACGCTGGAGCTCAACAACGTGCAGCTGACGTCCGGCTACCTCGTCACCCGGGGCAAGGGCGCCAAGGAGCGCATCGTCCCGCTGGGGCGCGTGGCCATTGAAAAGGTCCAGGCGTACCTGTCCCTGTCGCGGCCGGAGATGCTGGGCAAGCGCGAGGCGAAGGCGCTGTTCGTCACGCCGCGCGGCGAGGGCTTCACGCGGCAGGGCTTCTGGAAGCTGCTCAAGCGCTACGCGCTGAAGGCCGGCATCCTGAAGCCGCTGTCGCCGCACAAGCTGCGGCACTCGTTCGCCACGCACCTGGTGGAGCGCGGCGCGGACCTGCGCGCGGTGCAGCAGATGCTGGGCCACGCGGACCTGGCGACGACGCAGATCTACACGCACGTCAACAGCGCGCGGCTGCGCAAGGTGTACGACGAGTTCCACCCGCGCAGCGACGCCTTCAAGCCGAAGCCCGCCGCGCGAAAGCGCCCGCCCACGCCGGGGTAAGGGGGACCCTGGCCCTGGGGGAGGGGCCGGGGGTGCGTGCGTCGCGCGCGAACGCAATCGCTTGCGGTGAAGACGCGCCGAGGGCCTCGCGCTCGCGACGCCGCGAGCCATTCCCAGAGCAAGCGAGGCATTCCGGGCAGTTGGATCGCCGTGTGCAGTACCGCCGCGCGTTCCACCCCACTCGGGCGCGGTGTGGCCCACGAAGGACTGCTCGTCCATGAAGCGTTCCCGCCAATCCCTGATGTCTGGCGTCCTGGGCCTCACCGGCTGCCTGGCGCTGTCCCTCTCCGGCTGCAAGGTGCCGGAGGCCGACGCGGCCGAAGCGAAGCCGCCGCCCAGGAAGGCCCCCGCCTCCAACGTGGTGCCGGCCTCCGCCACCGCGCCCTCGGACGCCAAGGTCCGGACGCCGTTCGCCGCGGCCCGCGAGGCGTTCGAGCGCAACTCCGTGAACGCGAACCCCTTCGCGGACAACAACGGCAACATCCCGCCGTCCTCGCAGTACCAGGGCCCGCTGTTCAGCCTGAGCCATGACTATCCGCAGTCGCCCGTCGCGCCGCCGGCCAACCCGCCGTGGATCGCCGCGCTCAAGGGGCAGCCCATCTCGAAGGCCAACGCGCTCGCGTACGTCAACGCGCTGAAGGCGTACATCGCGCCGTCCATGCAGACGCTGCTCTACAACTATCCCCAGTGGGATGCGGCGAAGGCGGGCTGGTACAACGAGCCGTGGCTCGCCTCCATCCGGGAGAGCATCCACGGCACGTACGTGGGCTCCGAGTTCCCCGCGGCCACCTTCGCCGCGTCCGGCCTCAAGGTCGACATGACGACGTACGTGCTGACCTACTACGACAAGGTGGCGGCGTACGCGCTGGGGCAGGTGTGGGGCAAGACGGCCATGAACCCCACGCTCACCAACACGTCCGCGCAGTTCCCGGAAGGGTCCATCGTCATCAAGGTGGCGCTGACCAGCGCGCTGGCCAAGGACTGGCCGGTGATGCAGGGCGCGACCCTGTGGCCCGTCTACGTTCCGCCGCCCAACGGCCCCTCGAACGCGCCGCCGCAGGTGATGAACGCGTCGGTGATGCAGTTCGACATCATCGTCAAGGACACCAAGACGGCGCCCAAGACAGGCTGGGTGTTCTCCACGCTCGTCTACGACATGCGCGTGCCCGGCAGCGCGTGGGACAAGATGATCCCCCTGGGCGCGATGTGGGGGGATGACCCGAACGTCAACTCCACGCAGAACCCGGGCGCGCCGCTGCAGGAGACGGTGATCAACCCCGCGGCGCCCGAGTACTCCACGGCGACGCTGGGGTGGGGCGGCCGCCTGTCCGGCCCGAACGACGGCGCGGTGGTGGATCCCGCGATCGTCAACGGCAAGCTCGTGCGCAACGTGCAGGCCTCGTCGTGCATGAGCTGCCACAGCGTGGCCGAGTGGCCCATGAAGACGTTCCTCCTGCCCACCACCACGATGCCGCCGACGGTGGGGGGCCCGGACAAGAACGCCCTCGTCTTGGAGCAGCCGGGCTCGCAGGCCTGGATGAAGTGGTTCCAGGACAACCCGGGCAACGTGCCGCTGGATCCCGGGACGGTGCCCATGGACTTCGACATGGTGTTCGCCTTCAAGTCGCTGCCCGCGTGGCAGGCGGCGACGCAGGGCAACAGCGGCATGAAGGCCTTCGAGGCCCTCGACGCCGTCCGCGGCCAGTCGCCCGTCAACCCGCGCGACCTCAAGTACAACGGCCAGTAGGCCGGTGACACCCGGGAGCGCGGGGGAGGGCGGTGAATCGCCCCCCTCGCGCTCCACTATCCTGACAGAAGGCTGTCACAGGCCGGGCGCATCGTCGCGTCATGAACCTGAACGCCTCGCGTCCCCTGACCCTGCTGGAGCTCGTCGACCCGGGCCTCCCCGGCTTCGAGAGCTACTCTCCCTTCTGCCTCAAGGCCCACCGCGCGCTGAAGTACGCGGGGCTGTCCTACGCGTGCGTCCGCGCGGACAACCCCGCGGCGCACCGTCCCCACAGCCCCACGGGTCAGGTGCCGGTGTTGCTGGTGGGGGCGGAGGCAGTGCCGGACTCCACGGACATCCTCGCGCGCATCGAGCAGCTGGCCCCCGGCCGCATCGCCCGGTCTCCGGAGGCGCTGCTCTGGGAGGAGCTCGCGGACACCTCCGTCAACGGCTTCCTCGTCGCGGCCCGGTGGGCGGATGACCGCAACTGGCCCGCGACCCGCACCGCCTTCTTCCACGCCATGCCGGCGCCGGTGCGCGCCGTCGTGCCCGCGCTGCTGCGGCGCAAGCAGGTGGGGAAGCTGGTGGCGCGCGACGTCTGGCGCGCGGGCCCGGAGGCGTGCTGGCGCCGGTTCGGGGCGCTGTTGGATCAGCTGGATGCGCGGGCCCCGGAGCATGGCTTCTGGCTGTCCGGTCCGCTCAGCGTGGCGGACCTCGCCCTGTTCTCGCAGCTGCACAGCCTGCGGACGCCGCTCACGCCCTGGCAGGGCGCGGAGGTGGACCGGCGCCCGCGGCTGAGCGCGTGGCTGGGGCGGGTGGACGCGGCGACCCGCACCGTCAGCGTCCCCCTGCGGGCCGCGAGCTGAGGCGGTGGTCTGTCAGAACTGGCCCGCCAGACCGCTCACGACGCCTCCCTCCCGGGACATCCCGAGGACCGGTACCACCCGCGCCCCCGGAAGGAACAGCTTCGTGGGAGGCCGTGCGGCAGTGGAGCGATGGGAGAGCCCGTAGCCCAGGAACCCGCCCACGATGGGCGTCACGAGGAAGCAGACGCCGCCAATCACGTCGGCATTCCCCACTGCCTCGTAGGCGAACAGCGCGGAGGGCATGGCCCCCAACGCGGCGCCCAGCAGGGTGTAGCCGAAGCTGCCCTGGCCATCGAACAGGAAGCCGGTCAGGTAGATGGGCAGGGCGGCTCCGAGCGTGCCGCCTACGCCCGCGAGGAGGGAGATCTTGAGGCGGTCCCGGCACGTGAAGTTCGAGCACTCGGGCCCCAGCGCGTTGGCGGTGGTCTTACCCAGCTTCCCCCGCTCAGGGTCCCCAGCAGCCCCAGCGACGCGCCGAGGGCGAGGTGCGCGCCGAGGGTGTAGTCCCGCGTCAGCTCCGGCGCGGCAGCAGGGCTTTCCGGAGGCAGGGAGATTTCCTGTCCCCGGGCAACGAAGGGCAGCGACATCAGCGCCGACAGCAGGAGGGGAACACACCAGGTGCGGATGACCGTGGACGTCCAGACACAGGAAGGGGCAGGGCGGTCCGGAAGGGCGTTGCCGCACGAACACCGTGCACGCACTTCCGTCGGATAGCGAAGGGTTGTGCGCGCGTTGAAGCACACCAACTAACGATCAAACATTGGACAGCGTCATCTGACGGGCATGTCGGTGCGGACCTCGTTACGGTGCGCGCATGAACCCGCTCCCCCACACGCCCCCCACTGGTGAACCTGTTCCGCTTCAATCGGCCTCGATGGAGTCGCTCGACGCGCTCATCCAGCGGGTCGACAACATGTCGGAAGTGGAGCTGGATCACCTCCCCCTGGGGATGATCCAACTGGACTCCCAGGGCCGGATCCTCAAGTTCAACCGGACCGAGGCTTCGCTGGCGCGCATCCAGGCTCGCGAGCAGATCGGCAAGAACTTCTTCTACGACGTGGCGCCGTGCACCCGCGTGCGGCAGTTCTTCGGCCTGTTCCAGGAGGGCGTCCGGGCGAAGAAGCTCTACCAGACGTTCGGCTTCGTCTTCCGCTTCGCGCACGGCGCGCGCCACGTGGCCATCACGCTGTTCTACAGCGACAAGACGGACTCGGTCTGGGTGCTGGTGTCCGACAAGGTGATGCCCGGCGAGCGCTGATCCGCCTTCAGCGCACGAAGCCCGCCACGGGGCTTTCGAAGACCTTGCTCACGACGTTCATCGTCCGGAGCCAGGCCTGCGCCTCCTCGCCCAGCCGCCCGTAGACGCGCACGTCCACGGGCCTCGCGACGCCGAGGAGCGCCTTGAACTCCGGCCAGCCGGAGATCCTCCGGATGTGCTCCATGACCTGGCGCGAGTCCGCGAACGTGATGACCGCGCCAACCTCCGGATCCTCCGGCCGGGCGTGGAACTGGATGCTGAGCAGGCTGCTCACGCCCTCTGTTTCCAGCCGCCGCACCGCGGCCTGAAGGGTCGCGGTGAAGACGTCGAAGGGCGCCGTCCGTTCGAGCACCTCCACCAGGGTGATCCGCTCACGGGCTGCTGGGTCCATTCGCGCGCTCAAGTTCCCTTGATCAGGCTCAGCTCCCGGCTACATCCAACGCCTGTCGGATGAGAGGCCGGGCAAGGTCGCGAACGTGCGAAGACAGCCGCTCCTCGCTCGCCGGATCCAGGGACTGACACGCGGTTGGGAACGCCAACTCCAGATCCACCCGGACATCCAGCTCCACCTCGCTCACCACGGCCTCCGCGTCGTCGCGCCCGCACTTCGAGAGGGCGCTGGCGATCCGCGCGGGATTCACCAGCCGTGAGGACCAGTCCCGGAGCTCGGCGAACGACAGCCGCTGGTGGGCATCCCAGGCCGTGCTTTCGTCGAAGCGGGCCTCGTTGAACTCCTCGATCTTCCGCTTGAAAGCCACGCGCTGCCCGGGTGCCATGGGTTGCTCACTCTTGATGACGAGCCCCTCCGCCCAGTTGTCGGCCAGTGGGGGCAGGCCGAGCACCTCGGGGAGCCGTGTCGGCGCCCGCGTGGGAGCGGCTTCCATCTGCGCCCGGGTTCCTCGCGCCACGACGGGAGGCGTCAGCACCCCGGCGGCCTTCGCGGCCGTCTCCACGTCGCGATGCGAGAGCATCACGCCCTCGTCCTCGTCCGACCGGGCCACGAGGACATCGAACAACACCCAATGCAGGTCCGGCGCGTACCAGATGCCCGTCTGGACCGGCATCATCCCCGGCACAACGGGCACCTCCGGATGTGGATAGCGGCCCCCCAGCAGCTCTCCGTAGAGGTAGACGCGCGCGTCGGTGAGCCCCAGAGCCCGAACGGCGCCCCGTGCTGCGTTGCTCAAGGACACGCGCAACAGCTGCCATCCAAAGAAAGAATCCCCCTCCTCGAGCCAGGCCTTGCGCTTACCGAAGTGGACCGCCTCGTCCTGTACGCCCAGGACGAGCTGCGCGCCATGGAGCTTCTCCAGCGCCACCCAGCTCCCTGAAGGACTGGCCTGCCCCCGCGCATCACCCGCGGAGGATATCTTCAGAAAGGGTCGGAAGCGCATGGCCTCAGTTTCCACCCAAGTTCGCCCGATTCAAACCGCAGGAATCCAGCGTCGTCCGCCCAGCGTCGCACAAAGAGCCTCATGACCTTTCGAGTTCACCTCGCAGTCCTGATTCTGTTCCTGCTGGGTGCGTGCGCCACCCCACGGGGCAGGGTGCGGCTGGATACGGGGGAAGGGCCACCCATCGAGTACAGCCCGCCTTCTCCCGTCCAGGCCGTGGCGGTAGGGGCGGGGGCCTTCGAGAAGGCGCTGACCGAGCTGATTCTGAATGCGCCCATGCGCCTCCGGACTTCGCGGCCGGGCAACTGGGTGCGCGCGTCCTATCCCACGAGCGATGCCGACTCCCGATGGCAGCGGGTGACGGACCGTGGCTTTGGCGGCTTCTGCGAACCGGGGCCTCGGCGGGGTGACTGCATCTCGCTGCTCGAAGACGTGATGGGGCTGAGTGACTGGGAAAAGCTGGGCGTGGCGCTCGCCCTGTCCCTCGAGCCCCTCAAGGCGAGCATCTCCAGGGCCGTGGAGGACACCCTGGCGCCCCAGCTTTTCTACTCGGTCATCGCCACGGGCCTCGTGACCTGGGCGGCGCTGGCCGCCAATCCCGAGCCCGCCTTCACCAAGGCCGCGGCGATCATCTCGGCCCTGCTCCTAATCTACCTGGGTGCGGAGACGTTCCTGGAGTTGGTGGAGGCGAGTCAGGACCTGAAGCTCGCGACGGACCAGGCCACCACCTGGAAGGAGCTGGATCAGTCCGGTCAACGCTTCGCCGCACGGATAGGTCCGCCCATCGCGCGGGTTCTCGTCCTAGCGGTCACGGTCGCCGTGAGCCACAGCATGACCGGTGGCGCGTCGCTGCTCGCGGCCCGGCTGTCGACACTGCCGAACTTCCCGGGAGGCGCGGCGGGGGCCTCACGCATTGGCGTCCATATCGCGAGCCTTGAGCAGGTGCGGGCGGTGTCCGTTTCGGGCGGAGTCATCACGCTCTCCCTTCCGTCCACGGCCGTCGCCATGGTGGCCAAGGGGAGTGGGACACCTCCGGCCAGCGGTGTGCGCTCCTGGAACTCCTTCAGCGCCCTCAAACGGGCACGAGGCCCCGCGGGGCCAGGGAAGCAGTGGCACCACATCGTCGAGCAGACGGATGGAAACGTGCAGCGCTTCGGCCCCCAGGCCCTGCACAACACCGAGAACGTGATCGCCATCGACGAAGCCATCCACCAGCGGATCAGTGCGTTCTACTCGTCCAAGGACGTCCGCTTCTCAGCAACGCAGACCGTGCGACAATGGCTGAGCGGCCAATCCTTCCAGGCCCAACGCGACTTCGGCATGACCGTCCTCGGGTGGTTTGGAGCGCTTCCGTGAGCACTCGCAAGTTTCAGAAGGCCAGCATCGAGGAACTCGTCCAGTGGTACGAGGAGGGCGCCATCGCACACGGGCAAGCCTTGGATGCCGCGGACTCACGTTCCGCCAATCGCGCCGCCGACAAAATCTCGGGGGCCTACCGGGAGCTTCGGAGTCGAGGCGCGACTTCCCAGCTCCTTCCTTTACTTCAGAGCAAGGACGAAACCGTACGTTCCCACGTCGCGGCCCATGCCCTGGAATTCGCTCCGGACCTTGGCGAGCCTGTATTGCTCTGGCTCGCGAAGCGTCCCGGGTTCGTCGGGATTGGTGCTCACTACGCACTCAAGGCCTGGCGCGAGGGCACGCTCAAGTTCCCCTGAGCGCACCCTCCGGGGTCGTCCGCCTCGTTGTGGGCTCCACCGCTCCACGGACCGGGACGGCGCCAGCTCTCCCATCGCCGCTGTGCGCAGCGCCTGACGGATGCTCTGGCTGCCGCTGAGCTTGGAATACAGATACAAGTCATCCGCCGTCAGGTCCGGCGGGGCAGGGCGGGGGATCGGCTCGAACACCGGCCTTCCATCCAACGCGAACAGCGGGGCCTCTCGCGTGCTTGCCAGCAGCTCGCCCAGCGTCGCGCCGCCCGCCGCTAGGTCCAGGAGCACGTCCTCCTCCTCGGAGAAGGTCTCCACCGAGAACTCGCGGAACGTCGTGTCCAGGCGCGGAAATGTCTCCCGGAACAGCGTCCACGCCCCCTCATCGGGAGTTCCCTTCTGGATACCCATGGCCTGCGGTTTAGGAAACCGTCGCTCCATCCGATGGGCCTGTCGCTCAGCTCCCGCCCCGTCTTCCCCTTGCCTCAAGCCCCGCGCTAGGGAGAGGGACTCATGGCCTTTCGAGTCCAGCTCGCCGTCCTGCTCCTTGCCTTGCTCAGTGCGTGTGCCACGCCGAGGGGGAGGGTTCGGCTGGATACGGGGGAGGGACCGCCCATCGAGTACAGCCCTCCTTCTCCCGTCCGGGCCGTGGCCGTCGGGGCGGGGGCCTTCGAGAAGGCGCTGACCGAGCTGGTTCTGGCCGCGCCCCTGCGCCTCCAGGCGCCGCAGCCGGGCAACTGGGTGCGCGCCTCCTATCCCACGAGCGAGGCTGAGTCCCGATGGCAGCGGGTGACGAATCGTGGGTTCGGCGGCTTCTGCGAACCGGGGCCTCGGCGGGGTGACTGCATCTCGTTGCTCGAAGACGTGATGGGGCTGAGTGACTGGGACAAGCTGGGCGTGGCGCTCGCCCTGTCCCTCGAGCCCCTCAAGGCGAGCATCTCCAGGGCCGTGGAGGACACCCTGGCGCCCCAGCTCTTCTACTCGCTGATTGCCACGAGCCTCGTGACCTGGGCGGCGCTGGCCGCCAATCCCGAGCCTGCCTTCACCAAGGGTGCTGCGCTCATCTCGGCCCTGCTCCTGCTCTACCTGGGGGCGGAGACGTTCCTGGAGTTGGTGGAGGCGAGTCAGGACCTGAAGCTCGCGACGGACCAGGCCACCACCTGGGAGGAGCTGGATGCGTCCGGACAGCGCTTCGCGGCCCGGGTAGGCCCGTCCATCGCGCGAGTCCTGGTCCTCGCTGTCACGGTCGCCGTGAGCCATGGCATGACCGGTGGCGCCTCGTTGCTGGCGGCCCGGCTGTCGACACTGCCGAACTTCCCGGGAGGCGCGGCGGGGGCCTCACGCATTGGCGTCCATATCGCGAGCCTTGAGCAGGTGCGGGCGGTGTCCGTTTCGGGCGGAGTCATCACGCTCTCCCTTCCGTCCACGGCCGTCGCCATGGTGGCCAAGGGGAGTGGGACACCTCCGGCCAGCGGTGTGCGCTCCTGGAACTCCTTCAGCGCCCTCAAACGGGCACGAGGCCCCGCGGGGCCAGGGAAGCAGTGGCACCACATCGTCGAGCAGACGGATGGAAACGTGCAGCGCTTCGGCCCCCAGGCCCTGCACAACACCGAGAACGTGATCGCCATCGACGAAGCCATCCACCAGCGGATCAGTGCGTACTACTCATCGAAAGAAGTCGCCCTCACGGGAGCAAAGACCGTGCGGCAATGGCTGAGCAGCCAGTCCTTCCAGGCCCAACGTGACTTCGGCATGACGACCCTCATTCGCTTTGGAGCTGTCCCTTGAGCACCCGAAGGTTCCAGAAGGCCAGCATCGAAGAGCTCGTCCAGTGGTACGCGGAGAGTTCCATCGCATACGGACAGGCCCTGGAAGCCGCTGACTCACGGTCCGCCAATCGCGCCGCCGACAAGATCTCGGGAGCATACCGGGAGCTTCGGAGCCGTGACGCGACGTCACAGCTCCTTCCCCTTCTCCAGCACGAGAACGAAACCCTCCGAACCAACGTCGCCGCCCATGCCCTGGAGTTCGCTCCCGAGTTCGGTGAACCGGTATTGCTCTGGATCGAGAAGCGTCCGGGACGCAATGGGCTCGCCGCGCACTACGCGCTCAAGGCCTGGCGAGAGGGCACGCTCAAGTTCCCCTGAGCGCCCCTCCGACCTTCAGCTCCCGCCCAGGTCCGCCAGGTTCAACCCGTACGGATCCGTGGTCGTCCGCCTCGTTGCGGGCTCCACCGCTCCCGGTGCCAGCGGCGCCACGCGGATCAACCCCGCGGCCCTCAGTCGCTCCACGGACCGGGACGCTGCCAGCTCTCCCATGGCCGCCGTGCGAAGCGCCTGACGGATGCTCCGGCTGCCCCTGAGCTTCGAATACAGATACAGGTCGTCCGCCGTCAGGTCCGGCGGGGCAGGGCGGGGGATGGGCTCGAACACCAGCCTCCCGTCCAGCGCGAACAGCGCGTCACTCAACGCCAGCGTCAGCCCCACCTCCGCCTCGCGGTACAGCGCGTGCGCCTCCGGCACCGGCCCGCGCTCCAGCACCTGCGCCGCCAGCGCCACCGCCAGGTCGTACTTGCGCGACGACAGGAACGCTCTCACCAGCGCCAACAGCTCCGTGAACTCCGTGGACTCGCCCACCGTCAGCCCCGTGGCCCGGTGCGGCGCCAGTGCTCCCCGCCGATACAGGTGCAGCACCCAGCGCGCCGCGAACAGCGGGGCCTCCCGCGCGCTCGCCAGCAACTCTCCCAGCGTCGCGCCGCCCGCCGCCAGGTCCAGGAGCACGTCCTCCTCCTCGGAGAACGTCTCCACCGCGAACTCGCGGAACACGCGGAACGTCGTGTCCAGGCGCGGGAAGATGTCCCGGAACTGCGCCCACTCCTGCACCCGCGCCACCGCGTCCCGGTGCAACGTGCTCAACGGCAGCCGCAACCCCACCGCGCGCCCCGACAACGGCAGCCCCGGCGTGAACTCCACCTCGCCCGACTCCCACGCGTAGCAGTCGAACAGCGCCTCGCGCGCCTTGTGCTCCATCGCCTCCGTCAGCTGCGACAGCTCCACGAAGCAGCGCTGCACCAGGAACGTGCCGTAGGGCAGGTTCGCCCCTTCCGCCGACTCGAACGCCGCCGCCGCCCGGGGTGCGTCCAGGATGCGTAGGTTCACCAGCACCTGCGCCAGGTGCTCCCTCGGATCCGTGGAGGCCACCCCCACCAGGTGCCCGTCCCGCAGGTAGAACTCCCGCCGCACCGCGCCCCGCTCCACCCGCAGCGTCCCCTCCAGCCCGGGCGTCGTGAACAGCGGAGGCAACACCAGCTGGAGCCGATAGCTGGCCAGGTTTCCCGTGAACGCTTCCATCCGTTGGCGCCCTCCAAGGCGGGCCACGTGCTACGCCGGCCGCCAGGGTAGCGGCAGACCCGAGCCCCCTCAACCCCTCGAAACTGCTGGGCTTTTCCTGCCAGGGCGAAATGTTCCAGGAGGGCAGGGCACGCGAATGTCAGGCGTTGAAAGGGCCCACCTGTCCCAACGGAAGGTTGCAGCATGACGGCGGGTGTGCGAACGAGCCGTGTCCTCCACCCGTCATTCGGAGCGCGAATCGCGATGCGGATTCTCTCAGGCGTCCAGTCGTCCGGAAGGCTGCACATCGGCAACTATTACGGGGCGATGCGGCAGTTCGTGCAGCTCCAGGATCAGGGCGAGGCCTACTACTTCATCGCCAACTACCACGCGCTCACCACCGTTCGGGATCCGAAGCTGGCCCTGGACCTGACGCGCGACGCGGCGCTCACGTACCTGTCGCTGGGATTGGATCCGAAGAAGGCCGTCCTCTTTCGCCAGAGCGACGTGAAGGAGGTCCTGGAGCTCAACTGGATCCTCGGCACCGTGGTGCCCCAGGCCCACCTGGAGCGCGCCCACAGCTACAAGGACAAGATCGCCAACAACATCAGCCCGGACTTCGGCCTGTTCGCCTACCCGGTGCTCATGGCGGCGGACATCCTGCTCTACAGCGCGGATCAGGTCCCCGTGGGCAAGGACCAGATTCAGCACATCGAGTTCGCGCGCGACTGGGCCGTGAAGTTCAACACCCAGTACGTCCCCGGCTACGACCCGGCGGATCCGGAAGGCAAGGAGCGGGGCCACGCCCCCGGCATCCTCAAGCTCCCCTCCGCGTTCGTGCAGGAGCACTCCGCCACGGTGCCCGGCATCGACGGGCGCAAGATGTCCAAGTCCTACGGCAACACGCTGGAGCTGTTCGGCGAGGAGAAGGACATCAAGAAGCGCATCATGTCCATCAAGACGGACTCCACAGCGGTGGACGCCCCCAAGCCCACCACGGACGCGCCGCTCTATGACCTGCTCAAGCTGATGCTCCCGGCCGGCGAGTTCTCCGACGTGGACGCGTCCTGGAAGGCCGGCGGCAAGGGCTACGGCGACTACAAGAAGAAGCTGCTGGAGGCCTTCCACGCCACCTTCGGCCCCGCCCGCCAGCGCCGGCAGGAGCTGCTCAACGACCCCGGTGAGTTGGAGCGCATCCTCCAGGACGGCGCCCAGCGCGCCCGGGCGGAAGCCACCCGCCTGATGGACCAGGTGAGACGGGCCGTGGGAATCCCCTGAACGCCCGTTCCTGTTCAAATGTTTGACCCACCTGGGAGGCATTGCTAAGGAGGTCTGTCCCCCCGGCGCTCGCTAAAGGCCGGAAATTCGGACCCTTTCGCATGACGAAGTTCCCATCCCCCCAGAAGGACGCCGGCCGGTGAGCGAAGGTCGCAAGCCCCCACCGCCCGACGACCTCCCGCCGGACCCCGACGGGGAGGGATTGCCGCGCACGCCCGGAGACGCCTTCCGGGTGGCGCTGCCCAACTTCGAGGGTCCCCTGGACCTGCTGCTCCATCTCATCAAGGAGCACCGGGTCGACATCTTCGACATCCCGCTGGCACTCATCACCGCCAAGTACCTCGAGTACCTGGAGCGGATGCGGGAGCTGAACCTGGACATCGCCGGCGAGTTCCTGGTGATGGCCTCCACGCTCGCCCACCTGAAGAGCCGCATGCTCCTGCCCCGGCAGGACGCGGCCCAGGTGCCGGAAGGGGCGGACGCGCTCGCGGCGGTGGAGGAGGCGCAGGACCCTCGCGCGGAGCTGGTGCGAAGGCTCCTGGAGTACCAGAAGTACAAGGACGCCGCGGAGCACCTGGCCAAGCAGGACATCCTGGACCGGGACGTGTTCGCCCGGAAGGTGCCCGTGGAGGCCGTCCCCATCCCCGAGGACGAGGTCGGCCTTCAGGAGATTTCCGTCCTCAAGCTCGTGGAGGCGCTCGACCGGGTGCTCGAGCGGCTGACGCCCAAGGTGCAGCACGAGGTGGTGCTGGAGCGCGTGAGCCTGTCGGAGGCCATCCTCCGGATGGCGGAGCGCGTGCGCAAGGACGGGCAGGTGGTGTTCGAGGCGCTGTTCACGGAGGCGGCCACGCGCCAGGAGGTGGTCATCACCTTCATCGCCATGCTGGAGATGGTGAAGCGCCGCCTCATCAAGGTCTTCCAGGAGGAGCCCCTGGGCCCCATCCAGGTGACGCCCAACGGGGACGCGCTGGAGAAGCTGCTCCCCACGGAGGTCGACGAGAGTGACTACCGGTAACGGTCCCGACGACGGTGACGAGACGCCCGCCCCCGGCACGCCCGGCGGCCCCGGACAGTTCTCCGAGGAGGAGATCGCCTCCGTCACGGGCCCTGGCCCCGACGACGCGGAGCTGGACGGGGTGGAGGCGGCCGCCATCGAGGAGGGCTCGGACGACGACGAGAACGTCCCGGACCTCCAGTCCTCCTTCGAGAAGCTGCTCGCCAAGAGCCGCAACCTCTCCCCGGACCGCATCCGCACGGTGCTGGAGAGCGTGCTCTTCGTCGCCGAGCGCCCCCTGTCCGTGGACGAGCTGTACCAGGCCACCGGCATCCCGAGGGAGCCCATCCTCCAGGCGCTGGATCAGCTCTCCGGCATCCACCGCGAGGGCATCAGCGGCGTGGTGCTCTACGAGGTGGCGGGCGGGTGGCAGTTCCGCACGGACCCCCACTCCGCGGAGTACGTCCGGCGCTACCTGCGGGTGAAGCCGCAGCGGCTCACCCGCGCGGCGGTGGAGACGCTGGCCATCATCGCGTACCGCCAGCCCGTCACCCGGCCGGAGCTGGAGGACATCCGCGGCGTGGACTGCGGCGCGGTGCTCAAGGCGCTGATGGACCGCAAGCTGGTGAAAATCCTGGGCAAGCGGGAAGAAGTCGGCCGCCCCATTCTTTATGGAACCACGCGCGAGTTCCTGGAGTTCTTCGCGCTGAAGGACCTGTCCGCGCTGCCCACGCTCCGGGAATTCCATGAATTGACCCAGGAGCACCGGGACATCGTGGAGAAGGAAGCGGCGCCGCCTCCTCCGAAGGCGGAGGGGACGGTGGCGGCGCTGTCGGACCCGAACTTCACGAAGCGGATGGAGAAGAACGAGGCGGCCAGTGAGGCTGCTTTGGAGGAGCTGGAGGAGGCCATGGCCGCCGCGGAGCGGAGCCAGAAGGTCAGTGCCAGCATCCTGGAAAGCCCCCCTTCGCCCGAGAAGGGTGATAGCGAGGGGCCCAAGCCCGAGTGACGGGCGGCAACAACTGGAAGAAGGCAAGGCATGGCGGCGGAACGTTTGCAGAAGTACCTGGCTCGCGCGGGAGTGGCTTCGCGCCGGCACGCGGAAGAACTCATCACCTCCGGTCGCGTCGGAGTGAACAACGAGACGGTGACGGAGCTGGGCAGCCGGGTGGAGCCCGGCACGGACCTGGTGACCGTCGATGGGAAGCTCGTCACGCCGCCGGAAGAATCGTCGTACTACCTGCTCTACAAGCCCGTGGGCGTCGTGACGACGCTGTCGGATCCGCAGGGCCGGCCCACGGTGGCCAGCTATGTGGAAGAGACGGGCCGCCGCCTGTTCCCCGTGGGCCGTCTGGATTACGACGCCGAAGGCGCGCTGCTCTTCACGGATGACGGCGCGTTGGCGCACAAGCTCACGCACCCCAGCTTCCAGGTGCCGCGCTCGTACCTGGCGAAGGTGAAGGGCGTGCCGGACATGCCCACGCTGGAGAAGCTGCGCGGAGGCGTCCGCCTGGAAGACGGCATGGCCACGCCGGTGTCGGTGGACATCTTCGAGAAGGCCGAGCGCAACACCTGGCTGAAGATCGTCGTGGCGGAAGGCCGTCCGCACCTCATCAAGCGCCTGTGCGCGGCGGTGGGGCACCCGGTGGTGCGCCTGTTCCGCCCGAACTACGCGGGCGTGGGCGTGGAGGGGCTGCGCCCCGGCGAGCTGCGGCCGCTGAAGGTCTCCGAGGTCCACCAGCTCACGGAGGTGGCGGAGGGCCGCGCGCAGCCGAGCGCCTCGGAGCTGAAGCTGCCGCCGCGCCGTCACGGCCGTTCCGCGCCGGGCTTCAACGGGCCGGACGACGACGATGTCGAGCTGTCCATGGACGACGACGCGCCGGTGGCGCCGCGCAAGACGGAGCGCGCGGCCGCCAAGAAGGCCGCGACGGGGCCGAAGACCCGCGAGGCGCGTCCGGAGCGCAAGGAGTGGAAGGGCGTGCAGGACGGTGGCACGCGTCCGCCGAAGTTCGCGAAGCGCGGAGCGACGCTGGACGCGGACGATGACGCGGCCGCGGACGTGGATCTGGAGGGCGTGCCGTCGTTCGATGACGACGGTGAGGAAGTGACGGAGTCCGACGCCGCGGAAGGCGCCACCTACGGCAAGGCCGCGCGGGGCGCGGGCCGTACCGGTAAGCCCGACGGTGAGCGTGCGCCTCGCGGCGCCGCGAAGTTCGGCAAGCCGGCCCGTGCGGGCGCCGAGGGCGGGGGTCGTTTCGGCAAGCCGGCGGGCGGTGACGATGCGCCGCGCGGACGTTTCGGCAAGCCGGCGGGCCGTGGTGGCGACGAGGGTGGTGCGCCGCGCGCGGCTGGCCGTTTCGGCAAGCCGGCGGGCCGCTTCGGCGATGAGGGCGGTGCTCCTCGCGGCCGTAGCTTCGGCAAGCCGGCCGGTGCCGGTCGTGGCGGTGACGAACGCGCCCCTCGGGGTCGCTCCTTCGGAGACGAAGGCGGCGCTCCTCGCGGCCGCAGCTTCGGCAAGCCCGCCGGTGGCAGCCGCTTCGGTGGCGAAGAGGGCGGTGCCCCTCGCGGCCGCAGCTTCGGCAAGCCGGCCGGTCGCTTCGGCGATGAGGGTGGTGCTCCGCGCGGCCGCAGCTTCGGCAAGCCGGCCGGTGCAGGCCGTTCCGAGGGCGGTGCTTCGCGCGGTGGCAGCCGGTTCGGTGGCGAAGAGGGCGGTGCTCCTCGCGGCCGCAGCTTCGGCAAGCCCGCCGGTCGCTTCGGTGATGAGGGTGGTGCTCCTCGCGGCCGTAGCTTCGGCAAGCCGGCCGGTGCGGGCCGTGGCGGTGACGAAGCTCCGCGCGGTCGCAGCTTCGGCAAGCCCGCGAGCCGCTTCGGTGATGAGGGTGGTGCTCCTCGCGGTCGCAGCTTTGGCAAGCCCGCGGGCCGCTTCGGTGATGAGGGCGGCGCGCCTCGCGGCCGCAGCTTCGGCAAGCCCGCGGGCCGCTTCGGCGATGAAGGCGGTGCTCCTCGCGGCCGTAGCTTCGGCAAGCCCGCCGGTGGCAGCCGTTTCGGTGGCGAAGAGGGCGGTGCTCCTCGCGGTCGTAGCTTCGGCAAGCCCGCGGGCCGCTTCGGTGATGAGGGTGGTGCGCCTCGCGGCCGCAGCTTCGGCAAGCCGGCCGGTGCGGGCCGTGGCGGTGACGAACGCGCCCCTCGGGGTCGCTCCTTCGGTGCGGAGGGCGGTGCCCCTCGCGGCCGTAGCTTTGGCAAGCCCGCCGGTCGCTTCGGTGCGGAGGGCGGTGCCCCTCGTGGCGGCGCCCGCTTCGGCAAGCCGGCCGGCCGCTTCGGTTCCGAGGGTGGCGCGCCTCGTGGTGGCAGCCGCTTCGGCAAGCCCGCCGGTGCGGGCGGCGCCCCTCGTGGCGACCGTCCGGAGCGCCGTGAATGGAAGCCGCGCGGCGAGTCCGCGGGCCGTCCCGAGCGCCGGGATTTCAAGCCCCGCGGCGAGGACTCCGGCAGCCGGTCTCGCGGCGGCGGTGAGTCCGCGTCCAGCAGCTCCGGCGAGCGCATCGTCCGCGCTGGCGTGAGGAAGGGCCCCCCGGGTGAGGGCAGCAAGGCGCCTCGGGGAGGGGCAGGCCGTCCGCCCCCTCGCGGTGGCCGCTCCCGCTGAAGCATCCGTCCTCCTGGGTCGCTCCGTCGGTGGGCGGCCCGGGGGGGCGTTGATATAACCGCCGCCTACCTCCACCGTCCGCCGCTCCGGGAGAACGATGCGAATCCGCGTGCGACCCCTCTTCCTCGCCCTGACCCTGCTCGTCGGGTGCAATGGCAACCGGGATCAGCTCCTCGCGGAGATCCAGGACCCCCGTCCTGAAACCCGCGCCGCCGCCGTGAAGAAGCTGGCCGCGCAGAACAACCCGGACGACCTGGTCCTCTTCACCCGCGCCGCCAAGGACCTCTCCGCCTTCGTCCGGGGCGAGGCCGCGGGCGCGCTCGGGGAGAGCCAGGATCCGCGCGTCGTGGATCTGCTCGGAGAGCTCCTGGAGGATCCGGACGAGGCCGTGCAGGGGCAGGCCGCCCTGGCGCTCGCCAAGGTGAAGAACGACAAGGCCAAGGCGTACCTCACGCTCCAGTACGGACGGCGAGGCCGCGCCACGCGCCAGGTCATCGTCCAGGCCCTCAAGAGCGCGAACGTCCCCGGCGCCATGGCCACCGTCGTCGCCGCGGAATCCAAGGGCCTCTGGGACCGCAACCTCCTGGCCCTCACCGAGGGCGCGCTCCCCGAACGCGTGGGCGCCGCCGAGGAGCTGGGCAAGAGCGGCCGCGCGGAGGCCGTGAACCGGCTGCTGCCCATGGTGCGCGACAGCCAGGTCATCCTCGCCGCCGCCGCCGTGCGCGGGCTGGGGGACGCGGGCGACACCCGCGCGGTGGCCCCCATCGCGCTGCTCCTCGACGAGAGCTTCCCGGAGCTGCGCGAGTCCGCCATCGGCGCGCTGATGAAGCTGCAGGACCCGACGGCCGCGACGAAGCTCCAGGCGGTGGCGGTGGAGAAGAGCGCGGTGAGCCCCCTGGCCACCGAAGCCATCCTGACCTTCCCGCGCACGCCCACGACGGACGCCGCGCTGTGCGCCATCGCGCTCGACGGCGCCCGGGACGAGGCCCTGGACGCCGGCCGCGCCATGCGCTCGCGAGGCGGCTGCCCGGCGGAGCCCATCGCCGAGCGGCTCTCGCGCCCGGCCTCCGCGGCGTCGGGGCTCCAGGCGGTGACGGGCCTGGGCCCCTCGGCGCAGGCGCTGCTGCCCAAGGTGACGCCGTGGCTCAACCAGCCGGACGTGACGCTGCGCACGCTCGCGGTCGAGGCGGTGACCCACGTGCGCGACCCCTCCGTGGTGCCCGTCATCCAGAAGCTCTACGAGCAGGAGGTCGCCGGGCTCACGGCGCTGCGCGCGGACTGGATCACGCAGGCGCTGCCACAGAAATACAGCGCGGATCTGGATCCGTCGGCCCCCCGTCCGGAGGCGGGGCGGATGAAGGACGACAACCGCTCCAGCAAGCACGCGCAGCTCTTCGAGCGGCTCCAGGCGCTGAACGCGGCCCGCGCCCGGGAGGCCGGGCGCGTGGTGGTCCAGCCGCGAGTCCCCTCGGAGCTGAGCGACGACGTGGAGCCCGCGAAGCTGCAGCCGCTGGCCACGCTGCTGACCGCGCTGGGCACGCTCAAGGCGCCCGGGGCGCTGGAGGTGCTCAAGGGCTACACGGAGGACGCGAGCCCGCTGCTGCGCGCGGCGGCGCTGGTGGGGCTCACGTCCGTGGGGCCCGAAGGCATCGAGGTGGCCAGCGCGGCCCTGCTGGAGCCCGACCGCGAGCTGCAGAAGACGCTGGCGCTGGCGCTGGCGGAGCAGGGTGAAGCCGGACAGCTGGCGCTGGTGGCGTCGCTGCCGAAGATGGGCAGCGAGAAGCTGGTGGTGCTGGACGCGCTGAAGCGCGTGGGAGCGCCGCCCGCGTCCGCGTCGGCGGCGTTGCAGGGCGTGGTGAAGGAGGGCGGGGCGGAGGCGGCGCTCGCGGCGCAGCTGTTGGGGCGGATGGGCGCGAAGGACGCGGTGCCCACGCTGCTCAAGGCGCTGGACGACTCCAACAGCGTGGCCCGGCGCGACGTGCTGCTGGCGCTGGGCGCCATTGGCGACGTGAAGTCCGCGGAGGTGGTGGGGCGGGACCTGTACCACGACCTGCCGGAGATCCGCGCCGCGGCGGCCACGGCGCTGCGCAAGATGAACACGGGGCCGGAGGCCGAGCCGCTGGACGCGCTGAAGGGCGACTACTTCCGGGAGGTCCGCGTCGCGGCGGGAGCCTCGCCGACGAAGGAAGGCACGGCGTCCGGCGGGGCGCAGTGAATGGAGCCGCGCGCGCTCAAGGACAAGGCGACGGAGGCCTTCAGCAAGGGGCGCTTCGCCAAGGCCGCGGAGCTGTACGAGGACTACTGCCAGGCGGATCCGAAGGACCACCAGAGCCGGCTGCGCATGGGGGACGCGTGGGCCAAGGCCGGACAGCGTGACCGCGCCGTCTCCGCGTACCAGTCCGCGGCGGAGGGCTTCGCGAAGGAGGGCTTCCTGCCGCGAGCCATCGCCGCGAGCAAGCTGATCCTCGAGCTGGATCCAGCCCACCAGGGCGTGCAGCAGATGCTCGCGGATCTGTACGCGCGAAGGGGCACGCCGGCCACGTCCAGGGTGAAGCCGAAGGAGGCCGCGTCCCAGAACCCCCCCGCGGGCCTCATCACGCAGCGCGAAGCCCCGCCCACTCCGGCCCCCGCCGCGCCCCCCGCCCCCCTGGAGGCGGAGGGAGTGCCGGTGGACCTGTCGGATTCGCTCCCGCCAGAGCTGGCCCTGACCCACGCGCCCGCGAGCGCCCCCAGGCCCGTGGCGGACGACACCGAAGTGGTCATCTCCGTCGAGGTGCAGGTCGAGCCCACGCAAGAAGAACCCGCCTGGGACCTGACGCCCGAAGCGTCTGATCCGCCAGAAGCCGTCGCTGTGGCGGCGGAGGCTCCGGCGCCAGTCCCCGCCAAGGACTCCACGCCTTCCGCCGCGAGCAACGCGCTCCCGGCACCCACGCCTCCTCCTCCACCTTCCGCCTCGCAGGCCGAAGCCGCTCCGCCGGGCCCGTCCGTCCGCGTAGCGCCGCCTCGCCCCCCGCCGTCCCCATCCTCCATGCCCGAGCTTCCCCAGACCCGGACCCCCAGCGGACGCTGGCAGGCCCTCGCGCCGCCCATCACGGGTCCCGACGCCGCCCCGGCCCCCACCGAGCCGAAGGCCCCCGTCCAGGCCGCGCCCCCGGGCATGCGCCCGCGCCGAGCCGACGCGCCCTCCCGGCCCACGGTCACGCCCGCCGCCGGAGCCTCCGTGGTGCCCACCGCCGCTGGAGCGCCGGAGCCCTGGCGCGCGGCCCTGCGCGTCTCCAGCTTCACGGAGCTGGAGATCGAAGCGGACTCACTGCTGCACGCGGTGGAGCTCGCGGCCCAGCGGGGGCTGTCCGAACACGCGACGGAAGAGGAGCCCGTCTACGAGCTGACCGAGGAGGCCGGGCCCGCCTCCGGCAACCTGGACGCGCTGCCGGCCATCCCGCTCTTCTCCGACCTGCCGCGCGACGCGTTCATCCAGCTCTTTGAACGCTGCCCGCTGCGCCGCTTCGGCCCCGGTGAGCGCATCCTCGCGCAGGGCACGCACGGCGACGCCTTCTACGTCATCTGCGAGGGCAGCGTGCGCGTCTTCCGCGAGGAGGACGGCCGCCGTCAGGACCTGGCCACGCTGGAGGGCGGAGCCTTCTTCGGCGAGATGGCGCTCTTGTCCGGGGCCCCGCGCGCCGCCTCCGTGGAGTCCCTCTCCGACGACACGCAGGTGCTCGAAATCTCCGCCTCCGTGCTCGCCGCGCTGTCGCGCAGCCACCCGCCCGTGGCGAAGGCCATCAAGAAGTTCTGCCGTGAGCGCCTGCTCGCGAACGTGATGAACAGCTCCGCGCTGTTCCGCCCGTTCAATCGCAAGGACCGGCGCGGACTCGTGGAGCGCTTCCGGGCCCGCGACGTGGAGCGCGGCGACGTCATCATCCGCGAAGGCGACGCCACCGACGGCCTCTACGTCGTCCTCTCCGGCGAGGTGGAGGTCCACAAGAACGGGCAGCCGCTGTCGCGCCTGAAGGAAGGGGACCTCTTCGGGGAGATCTCCCTCCTGCAGAAGACCCCGGCCACCGCCACCGTGGAGGCCTCCCGCCACACCACGCTGCTGCGCCTGCCGCGCGAGGACTTCGACTCGCTCATCTCCAGCCATCCGCAGGTGCTGATGCTCGTCTCGGACCTGAGCGACGAACGCCTGCGCCGCACGCAGCACGTGCTGGGCACCGGAGCGGACGCCGCTCTGGACACCGATGAGGACGACCTCATCCTCGTCTGAGGCCTGCGCCCTCTCAGGTCCCACGGCCCGCGTCCCACCCGCCAGGTCACCTGACGCATCCGGCCGGCGCGCCGCGCATCCCCGCCGGTCGGCCTCACCCCGGACGACCCGGCAGGCCCCCGGGAAGGCAGGGCAGGGCGCCAGGTTGTGACGCCCGGAGGTGCCCGCTATCCTGCCCGGCATGGCTGGAGGCCAGCACGCGACAGCGGGATTGGGGCCCGACGACATCGCCGAGCTGGAAGCCCTTGGCTCCGAGCCCGGCTACGACGTGTTCCTGGCCCCCGCGCGAGCCCTCGAAGGCGCCGTGGAGGAGTGCCGCTCCAACATCGCGCTCGCCTTCCACAACACGAAGCGCGGCGTGGACAGCGTGCTGGCCCGCGAGGCGGAGGTCGCCACGCTCCCCGGCGTGAACGTGGCCGAACTGCGCGACCTGCCGCTCCTCGCCCAGGGCCTGGCCTTCGCCGCGCTGCGCGTCCAGCGCGACATGCGGGCCAGCTCCTTCGGAACCCTCTTCGAGCGTGCCCAGCAGCTGCGCCGCAAGCTGTTGAAGACGGCGGAGGCGCTCGCGGAGGCTTCCTTCCTCGCCGCTGGCGACGTGACGGCCGCCCACGCGGACGGCCACCGCGACGTGGTGGGGGACTGCCTGGGGCTCGTCGCGCTGTTCCGCCAGCACGAGGCGAAGCTCGCCGGCCGCTCGCCCGTCACGCCCGAGGACGTGAACGAGGTGGAGCGCGTCGCGCAGCAACTGCGCGCCCTGCTCGCGGCCCCGGGCGAGGGCCGCGACACCGGGAACTCGCCGCTGCTCTTCGAGGCGACGGAGACGCGCGACCGCTTCTGGACGCTGCTCACCCGGCGCCACGACGTCCTCTGGCGCTGCGGCGCGTGGCTCTTCGGCCGCGACGTGGACATGCACGTGCCGCCGCTCCAGGCCCGCCACCCGCTGGTGCGCGCCGTCGTGCCCACGTCCATCGAACGCGGGAAGCCCCAGCAGACGCCAGCGAAGCGCGGAGCGACCCCCATCGACTACGCCCCGGACAGCAACGTGCGCTCCAAGGTCCGCTTCATGGTGAAGGTCGGCTTCGACTTTCCCTCGCGCTAGACACCCATGCCTTTCGACGTGAAGGACATCCTCCGGCAGTTGGAAGCCGGCTTCGCCCCGGAGTCCGGGGCCCCGAAGTGGTGGCAGGAGAGCTGGGAGGATCCGGACGGGTTCGCCGCCGCGCTCGCGGAGGCCCACGCGGGCCGGGGCGTCCCGCCGCCCAAGAGCCGCCCGGGCCAGCAGTACGACTTCTTCCACGACCTCATCGTGCGCCACGTCGCGCTGGAGCGCCCCGCGTTCCGCACGCACGCGCGCATCCAGGGCTGGCAGGCCGTGGGCTACCGCACGCTGCACGACCTGGCCTCGCGCCGCGCCAGCGAGTGGGCGGATCAGGGCGTCGAGCCGGGCGCGAAGGTGTGTCTGGTGCACGGCGTGGGGCAGGAGCTGCTCGTGTCGCTCCTGGCCACGCTGAAGCTGGGAGGCTGCTTCACGCTGCTGCCGCCCATGGGCCCGCGCGCCATGGCCACGCGGCTGGACGCCCTGACGCCGGACTTCATCGCCGCCGAACCCCACCAGCTCCCGCTCCTCAAGGGCCACGAACAGCTCCTGCTCAAGAGCCAGGGGAGGGGAGCACCGGGCTTCACGTCCCACACGTACAAGCCCACGGACGTGGTGGGGCTGCTCTTCTCGCCGCTGGTGGATCCGCCGCACACGCCCGTGCCCCTCACCGCGGAGAACGCGTGGAGGGGCGCCATCGGCGACGGGATGCTCACCTTCGGCCTTGCGCCGGGGGACCTCTTCGCGGCGCCGGACTTCCCGGTGCTCCAGCACCTGCCGGCGCTCCTCTTCGCCACGCTGCTGCGCGGCGCCACCTACCTGCACCTGGAGATGGCGGACCTGGCGCTCAACCCGGCCCCGCTCCTGGAGCAGCCGCTGCGCGCCCTGGGCGTCACACCGAAGCTGCGCGACCTGCTCCTGCGTCACCGGGCTTCCCTGCGCAACGTGCAGCACTGGTTCCGCAACCCGGAGGAGCCCTACGACGCCCAGGCCTGGCGCACGTGGGTGAAGCAGTGCGGCCTCCAGGCCGTGCCGTCCTCCAACATCCTCATCGACGCTTCAGCCGGCGGCGCGGTGCTGGTGTCGTCGCGCGGCGTGACGGAGCCGACCACGGACGTGCACACGGACGTCTTCCCCGTCCCGGGCCGCGCGTGGACGCTGAAGGATCCGAACGAGAGCGGGCAGGGGGCTCCCACGGACGTGGGCGTCTTCACGCTCCTGCCGGACAAGGACCGCCCGCCGGGCCACGTCCTGCTCGCGCGGATCCGCCAGCGCTACCACTACGGGGGCACGCAGGGCTTCCGGCACGACGGGCGCACCTATTCCGCGAAGGAGGTCACCGCCGCGCTGGAGGACGTGCCGTTCCTCGCCGGCACCAGCGTGGTGCCGGTGTCCACCGGCGGCCTCGCCAGCCATGCCCGCTTCATCCTCCTGGCCTTCACCGGGGCCACGCCTGCTCCTCCGTCCGGCGAGCAGGAGCTCAACCGACGCATCGAGATGCTCCTGGGCGGGGATTTCCTGCCCGACCGCATCGAGTTCTTTCCGCTCTTTCCCCACCGGGTGAAGGGCGCGGTCGACGACGCGTGGTGCGCTTCGCAGTTCTTCACCGGCGCGCTGCACCGCAAGGCGAAGGACCCGATGTTCCAGGCCCTCACCGCCCTCAGGGGACGACTGCTGGAAAGCGCGGCCGCTTCGGGCGAGGATGTCCCGTCGCCAGCGCGGTGAAAAGGAGCGGCACATGGGTGTCCAGGTCGTGATGGGAGCAATGCTCCAGTGCAGCTTCGGGGTGGCGCCCTCGTCGCTGATGGTCCTCCCCGCCAACCGGGTGATGGCCACGACGCCCGCGGCGAACATCATGGACAACAAGCCGCTCTTGAACATCCTGCCCTTCGGCATGTGCAACTCGCTGGCGAACCCCATGGTGGCGGCGGCCACCGCGGCGGCCCTCGGCGTCCTGACCCCCATGCCCTGCATCCCCGCCACCGCGGCCCCCTGGGTGCCCGGGTGCCCCAAGGTGCTCATCGGCAACATGCCGGCGCTGGAGAGCAACTCCAAGTGCATGTGCAGCTACGGCGGCGTCATCCAGGTCGTCTCCCCCGGACAGATGGTGGCCATCGATGGGTAGCCCGGCGCTGGTGGTGGAACCCGTAGACTTCACGCTGCTCGACGCGGAGTTCACCAGCGCCCCCGTGCCGCTGGACGAATCGGAAGGGCCGGATCCGCGCCTGGAGGCCATCACCGGCCTGGTCGCCAAGAGCGAGTACGCGGACGCCGCGCGCGCCGCCGCGGTGCTCCTGCGCGAGGGCGTGCGCGACGTGCGCCTCGTGGGGCCGTACCTCTTCGGCCACTTCTTCGCGGACGGCATGAAGGCGCTGCCCGTCCTGTTCCGCTCCCTCAAGCGGACGCTGACGGAGAACTGGGACTTCTTCGGCCCGATGGAGAAGAAGCTCGTCTTCGCGGACACCGGCCTGCGCTGGCTGCTCAAGATGATGGGCAAGCACCTGGAGCACCACACGCGCCTCAAGGACGCGCAGTGGCAGGCCTGGTGCGCGCCCGGCAGCCGCGAGCCCATGGAAGAGGCCCTGGCCCTGGGCGATCCCCTCATCGCCGCGCTCGCCATCCTCCAGAAGCCCGCGTGCATGGACGCCATGCGCACGCTGCTCGGCGCGCTGCGCTCCCACGCCCAGGGCGTGCCCTTCCTGCCCCCGCCGGAGGAGCCCAAGCCGGCCGCGCTCGCCGCCGCCGCCGCTCCGGAGGAAGAGGACGACGACGAGGAGGAAGAGGACGACGACGGGGAGGAGGAAGAGGAGGCCCGCCCCGCGCGCGCGAAGAAGGCCGCCCGCGCCAGGGCCCAGGACGCCGCCCAGGACGCCGGCCCCAGCGTGCCCATGTCGCCCGCGCTCGCGCAGCTGGTGCGCAAGCTGTCTGCGTTTGAAGCGCTGGTGGAGCGCGAGGACTACACCAAGGCGAGCGTCATCGCCGTGGACGTGCTCGCCACCGTGGAGCGGTTCGACCCGCGCGTGTACCTGCCGCAGCTCTTCTCCGGCTTCTTCAACGGCCTCGCGCAGCACGCGGAGGCCATCGAGCCCATGCTGCACAACACGGAGACGCTGTCCTTCCGCGCCATGGATCAGCTCTACCGCGTGGACCTGGACGCGTTCCTCGTCGCCCAGCAGCGCCAGGGCCAGGGCCGCGGCGGCGGCTCCGAGTACGACGAATAGCCCCCATGGCACTGGAGCGAGAACAGCCGGGCCGCAAGCTCACCGTCGAGGAGCGCATCACCGAGCGCATCCGCGGCTTCGACGTGCCGGCCCTCCTGGACCTGCTCGCCAAGGAGGGCTACGGCGAGGCGGAGGTGGAGTTCCGCAGCCACCGCAGCACCGTGCACCAGCCGCACCTGGTGCACGCCATCGAGTTCACCCGCCAGCCGCGCAAGCGCGTGGTCATCACCGTCAACCTGGGCCTGCTCAGCGTCCAGACGCCGCTGCCGTCCTTCCTCTTCCAGGCCATGGATCGCCTGGAGCAGGACACGATGGCGGACTTCCTGGGTTACTTCGACCACCTGCTGCTGCGGACGCGCTTCGCGGGGCAGTTCCCGGATCGCGACGAATCCCTGCTGCCCGGCTGGGAGCACAACACCTCCCACCGGCTGCGCCTGTTGCGCCTCGCGTGCCCCAGCAGCCTGCACTGGCTCTTCGCGAAGGTCTTTCCGGAGGCGGAGGTGCTGGTGCGCCGTGAGACGCGCCGCCAGCGCATCGAGGCCAAGGGCATCCGCCTGGGCGCCGCCGCGCTCGGGGACGGCAGCGCGGTGGGCGGCTTCGCCACCGTCCCCACGGGCGGGGTGGAGGTGCGGCTGTTCCTCAACGAGCCGCACTCCGGCACCGGCATCCCCTGGGCCGTGGAGGCCCGCCGTCGCCTCAACACCCGCATCCTCCCGAGCCTCGCGGAGACGCCGCTCGCGCTCACCGTCGTCCTGTGCCTGAGGGATCAGAGCAGCTTCGCCCGCCTCCAGGACGGCAGCCATCTGGGTTACGAGCCCCTGGTAGGAGGCCCGGAACAGACCCAGGAGGTCCTCCTGTTTTCGGGGGACACCGCACAATTGCGATCATCGGAAGCCCGCTAGACCTGTCATGTCGGCTGGTTGACGGGAATTCCTGATCGCGCCTAGGCTGTAAATGTTCACTCGGCAGGGCGTACTCCCGGGGCGGCTCCAGTAGTACGGGGGGAAGAAGCGCACTGCGATTGTCAGGGAGTCACCGTGGCCATTCAGGACCAGTTGCCCAAATCCCGCATCACCCTCACGTACCGCACCACCATCAACGGCGAGCAGGAGACGGTGAACCTGCCGCTGCGCCTGCTGGTGATGGGCGACTACTCGCTGGGCACCTCCGAGGACCGCAAGACGGACCTGGAGACGCGCAAGCTGCGCTCCGTGGATGGCCGCAACCTGGACGAGTTGATGAAGGACATGAAGATGTCCGCCAACTTCCAGGTCGCCAACCGCATCAACCCGGACGTGGAGTCGGAGCTGAACGTCACGCTCCCCATCGACCGGATGAAGTCCTTCCACCCGGATGAGATCGTCAAGCACGTGCCGAAGCTCAAGGCGCTGCTGCTCCTGAAGACGCTCCTCGTGGAGATGCAGTCGAACATCGACAACCGCAAGGACCTGCGCCGCGAGCTCTACGAGCTGTTCTCCAAGCCGGACGCGCTCAAGGAGCTGCTCAACGAGCTGAAGGGCTACGAGACCATGCGTCTGCCCTCCGGTGAGACCGCGAAGACGGACGCGCCCGCCGCTGGCGCCGCCGCCGCCAAGCCCGCCACGGGTGCCGCCGCCGCCACGGCCGCGGTCGCCGCCACCGTCGCCGCCGGGGCCAAGCCGCCCGCCGCGTCCTGATCCGCCTTCCTTCCTCCCTTTCCGAACTTAAAAGGACTCCGCCATGGCTGAGACCACCTACCTGAAGCGCCTGTTCAGCAGCGTCCGGCTCGATCCGCCCCAGGAATCGGCGCCGATGATCACCACCAACTTCGCGCCCGCCGCCGACGAGCAGCAGGTCACCCTGGAGAGCCGCTTCCTCTCCAGCGTCGCCGCGCTGCTGCAGAACGTGGCCCCCGTGGAGGGCCCGGACAACACCGCCCGCTTCGACAAGGGCCAGGTGCTGGACGTCATCAGCCGCATCGATCGCATGATCGACGCGCAGATGAACGAGATCCTCCACAACGAGACCTTCCAGAAGCTGGAGTCCACGTGGCGCGGCCTGGACGACCTGGTCAGCCACACCAACTTCAAGGCCAACATCGCCATCGACATCCTGGACGTCGCCAAGGATGAGCTGGCGGAGGACTTCGAGAACAACTCCAGCAACATCTTCGCCGGAGCGCTGTTCGACAAGGTCTACATCCAGGAGTACGACCAGTACGGCGGCCGTCCTTTCGGCGCCATCGTCGGCCTGTACGACTTCTCCTCCACGCCCGCGGACCTCACCTGGCTGCAGCGCATGGCCAAGGTGTCCAACGCCGCGCACGCGCCGTTCATCTCCGCCGTGAACCACAAGTTCTTCGGCTGCGAGACCATCGAGGAGATGGAGGCCATCAAGAACCTGGAGGGCGTGCTGGCCCACCCGCGGTTCGGCCGCTGGAACGCGTTCCGCGACACGGAGGAGGCCGCGTACGTGGGCCTGACCTTCCCGCGCTACGTGCTGCGCCTGCCCTGGCACCCGGACAAGAACCCCTGCGACGTCCTCAACTTCACCGAGACGGCGCGCGGCGACTCCGACAAGTACCTGTGGGGCAACTCCGCCATCCTGCTCGCGCGCAACATGGTGAAGGCGTTCGAGATCTCCGGCTGGTGCCAGTCCATCCGCGGCCCCAAGGGCGGCGGCCTCATCACCGGCCTGCCCGTGGACACCTTCTCCCTGCGCGGCCAGGAGGAGATCAAGGCCCCGGTGGAGATCGCCATCCCGGACTACCGCGAGTACGAGTTCGCGCGCAGCGGCTTCATCCCGCTCGTGTACCGCAAGGGTTCCAGCGACGCGACGTTCTTCAGCACCCAGTCCGCCAAGGTCGCCAAGACGTTCAAGGACCCCAAGGACTCGGAGAACTCGCAGCTCGTCACCAACCTGGCCTACACGTTCTCCATCACGCGGCTGGCGCACTACGTGAAGTGCATCATGCGCGACAACATCGGCAACACGGCGGACGCGCCCTACATCCAGCGCCAGCTGGACTCGTGGCTGTCCAACTACGTGACGACCGTGGCCAACCCGGACGACCTCACCGTGCGCCGCTTCCCGTTCAAGGCCAGCAGCGTGACCGTCTTCCCGCGCCCCGGTGAGATCGGCTGGTACGACTGCAAGCTGGCCGTGCTCCCGCACATCCAGTTCGAAGGCCTCAACGTGGAGCTGATGCTCGAGTCGCGGCTCGGTTAGGCCGCATCCCCACTTGGGGCAGGTGAGAGCCTGCCCCGCTTACCCTGGAGTGACAGATGCCCCAGTTTTCGCGGAACCTGGACGTGTATCAGGGCTTCAACTTCAAGAAGGACAAGCAGAGCCCCGTCGGATACATCACCGCCATCACCATCGGCGGCGAGGCGCTGAGCGCGGATCAGGAGACCATCAAGGATCCTGAGAACCCGGACGCGGCCATCGCGGACAAGGTCGTCGCCGTGCTCAACCACTACCTGTGGGACACGGGCGTGACGGACGCCATGTACTTCTCCGGCCAGGTGTCGGTGGCGAACAAGCAGAAGATCGCGGAGATGCTGCTGGGCAACTTCAGCAACATTGAAGTGAACTTCAAGTACGTCATCTACGAGTACGACCCCATCGGGAAGAAGTACTTCAAGTCCAACTTCCTGGACGCGGAGATGAAAGGCCTGCTGGAGAAGAACGGCGACGACCTGAACATGTCCATCGCGGACAACGAGTCGCGTGAGGTCCAGTCGCCCAAGAACTTCACGTTCCAGATCGGCATCAAGCCGCAGGCGTCCGAGCAGTCGCTGAACCTGGCGACCTCGTCGACGAAGAAGATCGCCAAGAAGTGGGGCATCACCGAAGCGGCCGCCAAGTAGCGTCGGCCGCGGTCTGCGTCTAAACCGGGCTGGGAGCAGGACTCGCTCCCGGCCTGGGTCAGGCGGGTGGAAGGAAAGAACGGCGCATGCAGCGGTACAAGCTCGCACGGGTCCGCTGGCACGTAGGCCAGACGCTTCTTCCGGAGCATTTCGTCGCGCAGGAGGACGCGCTGGACGCGGAGATCCGCCTCCACTCCACGCTGTCCGGCCTGCCGTCCTACGGCGTCGCGAACATGGCCTGGAACGAGTCGCTCCTGCAGAGCGGCAGCCTGTCCATCTCCGCGCTCACCGTCGTCACCAAGTCCGGGGACCTGCTGGACGTCCCGGGCAACGCCGTCATCGCGCCCATGTCGCTGGAGGCCGTGGGCAAGACGGAGTTCATCGTCTACCTGCACGTGATGAAGGAGACCGTCAGCGCGGAGGGCATCCGCCTGTACGCGGATGATCCGCCGGTGCTCCAGCGCGTGCTGCACAAGCTGCAACTCTCCACGGAGCCGGTGCTGGACGGCACCGTCGCGTCGCTGGGGCTGGCCGCCGTGTCCCAGGACGAGGACGGCGCCTGGCACACGTCCACGGACTGGGTGCCCGCGCTGCTGCTCGTGGGGCCCAACCCCTTCCTGGAGAAGCTGCTCACCACGCTGGACGACCTGCTGGATCAGGTGCGCCAGCAGCTGCTCACGAACATCTCCGACACGTACCTGCGCACGGACCGGCTCACCAACGCGCGCCGGGCCCTCTTCGAGGTGCAGCGCCTCATCGCGCTGCGCCGGGACATGTTCCGGCAGGTGTACGTGCACCCGTACCACCTGTTCGACGCCTTGCGCCGGCTGTACTTCGAGGCGTGCTGCTACCTGGAGATGCTCCCGGACGACCAGATGCCGGTCTACCAGCACGAGGGGCTGAACGAGTCCCTGGGCGGGTGGATCCGCCTGCTCCAGCGCAGCTTCCAGCCGGAGGCCACGCGCTCCACGCACAAGGCCTTCCAGGCGAAGGAGGGGCAGTTCCAGCTCACGCCGCTGCCGCCGGAGATCCGCTCCGCCAGCGAGGCGTACCTGCTGGTGCAGCGCACCCAGCCCGGGGAGCGCACGCCGCTGGACGGCGTGAAGCTGGCCAGCCCCTCGCGGCTGCCGCTGGTGCGCCGGCAGGCCCTGAAGGGTGTGCCCTTCAAGCACGTGCCGTATCCGTCGTTCCCGCACGCGCTGGGGCCGGAGATTGACTGGTACCTGCTGAGCAACGGCGAGGAGTGGCAGCACGCGCTGCGCGAGGACGGCCTGGCCTTCTACGTGACGCCCGCGCTCCGGGGCGCCCAGACGTCGCTGTTCTGGCGGAGGAGCTAGACGCCATGGCGCGCGCACCGTTCCTGGACAAGTTCGCGGCCCGCAGGCAGCACGCCAACGTGCGCGACAGCCTGGAGCACGTGATGCGCAACATCGAAGCCGTGCTCAACACGAAGAAGGGCTACGGCTTCTTCATGCACGACTTCGGGCTGGGCGGGTACACGGAGAAGCTGGGCACGCGCGAGCTGGTGGAGGCGCTCACCGCGGAGATCCAGCAGGAGATCACCCAGCACGAGCCCCGGCTGGCGGAGCCGGAGGTGAAGCTGCGCGGCCGCGACAGCGCGCTGTGGCTGTACTTCGACTGCAAGGGCACGTTCGACGAACAGCCGTGCCACCTGACGTTGATGTTCCACTCCACCACCGGCCGGGTGCGCGTGCAGGCGGAGGACACCTGATGGCCTTCGCCGACCGCCTGGACCTGGGCCTCACGCTCACCATCGGCGGGACGGCGCACGCCATCCCCTCGTCGGACGTGCTCGCGTTCGAGCTGGACCTGCACGGCTGGGGGCACGAGGGGCGGGTGGAGTTCCGCGTCCTCGACGAGACGGCGCACGGCGGCCAGAAGCAGGACAAGCTGCTGGCGGACTTCCTCAAGCCGGACCTGGTGGAGGTGGCGCTGGAGCTCAAGGCCGTGCACTCCGACACGGCGACGAAGCCCACCTTCACGTCGCTCAAGGTGAAGGGGCTGGGGCTGGACAAGGCCCTCACTGAGGAGGGCGTCGCCCAGGTGAAGGGCGCGGGCATCACCTACCGGCACTACACCGTGCGCTTCGTGGACCCCGCGCGGCTGCTCTGGTCGCAGCACCACCCGTGCGTGCTCTACACGCAGAAGACGCTGCAGGACGTGCTGGACGCGCACAAGGGCGACAAGATCTCCCTGGCCAACGACTGGGCCGCGCAGCTGGACGCCACGCTGCCGCTCATCTTCCTGGGCCTGACGCCGGAGGCCGGCGCCAGCTTCTACGACTTCGTCGTCTGGTTCGTGCACACGCGTGACGGCGTGCTGGCGTACGACTACACGGCGCAGGGCTACCAGCTGCGCGCGACGAAGGACGCCACCGGCACGCCGCTCACGCTGAGCGCGGCGGACGTGGACCGCGTGGCGGTGGTGTTCCCGGAGGTGGCGCGCCACGACGTGGCCATCCTCAACGCCGCCGCGGAGAGCCCCAAGAACCAGGCCATCACCAACGCCCAGGCCGTCACCGGCATCCGCCAGGACGTGCTGCTGCGCACGGACATCGCCGACGACGTGCAGGCCCGCGTGACGCTGGAGACCGCGCGCCTCAAGGTGCGCGGCCTGGAGGTGGAGCTGGACTGGAACCGCTTCCCGCCGGTGGCCTTCGCCCCGGGCGCGCTGGTGAAGCTGCCGGACACGGCCGGGTGGAAGGCGGCGGGCGTGCCGTCCACGGAAACCTTCCGGGTGCGCCGGATGAGCCTGCGCGCGGAGCCGCTGCCCGTGGACGGCGACGACGCGGGCCCGGACGGGGAAGGGGAGGAGGGCGCGCGGCGGCCCAAGCCGGAGAGCCGCTACCTCGTCTCCTTCACCACGCGGCTGGAGAAGAAGGACGAGAAGCACGTGGACCTGCCGCCCTTCACCGCGCCGGTGTACCCGCGCTTCGTGGAGGGGCTCATCGTCAGCGAGGTGGGCGAGCAGAAGGACGAGACCTGGCAGGCGTACACGGACGAGGCCACCTCGCTGGACAGCTACAAGGTCAAGCTGCCGCTCTTCGCGAACCAGATCATCCAGGTGCCCTTCAACGCGAACCTCCAGCCGGGGCACTTCTACTTCCCGGCCTACAAGGGCGCCCGGGTGCTGGTGGCGCTGGACTTCCTGCGCGCGTGGCTCAAGCGCCACCTGGACTGGCGGGCGGGCGCGCGGCTGCCCTCGGACGGGCAGGGCGTGCACCTGCTCGTCGGCAAGACCACGACGAGCGGCACGTCCATGAGGCACTTCTACGAGGACAACAAGCCGCTGTGGCGCCTCATGCGCACCAACGAGAGCGACACGGAGAAGATCGAGCTCAAGGAAGGCAACCTGCTCATCCTGGTGAAGGAAGAGTCCGCGTAAGGCGGGAGGGACCCGATGGGCACGCTGGTTTGCAAGATCGAGCTGGACAAGGTGAAGGGCATCACCGTCCAGGTCGACAACGCGGATGATCAAATCACCCAGACCGTCGTGATGGACGGCACCAGCATCACCATCACGGTGAAGGGCCAGCAGGAGACGAGCACCATCGTGCAGAAGCAGGACAGCATCGTCGTGACGGTGAAGGACCTCACCTTCGACACCGACACCATCACGATGAAGTCCAAGGGCGTCTCCAAGTGGACCAGCCAGGACACGTTCACGGTGGAGAGCACCAAGGACATGACGCTCAAGACGAGCGCCAAGCTCACCCAGACGGCCACCAGCGACGCGAAGCTGTCCTCCAGCGCCAACGTGAACATCGAGGCCACGTCCAAGCTGGCCATGAAGGGCAACATGGGCGCGGAGATGGTGACCTCCGGCGGCGAGGCGAAGGTGGACGGCGTGACGCTGAAGCTCGCCGGCAAGTCCCAGGCGGAGATGTCCAGCGCGATGACCAAGGTGTCCGGCACCGGCAAGCTGGACCTGGAGAGCTCCGGCATGGCGAACCTGAAGGGCTCCATCACCAGCGTGGGCGGCACGCTGGTGAAGCTGGGCTGACGCAACACATGGCACCAATCGACGTACGGCGGGAGAGCGGGCGGTGAAGGACTTCTCGGAGAAGATCTACCTGGACTTCCTGTCGGAGCTGGACGGGCTGGAGCGCTTCCGTCAGCGCTTCCAGGAGCGACACCCGGCGGCTCCGTTGGACCGCGAGGACCCGGACGTGCGCCGCCTCATCGAGGCGATGGCGTTCTTCTCCGTGCAGACGCGGCACGCCACGCTGCACAACCTGCGCTCCACCTGGCGCCGGCTGTTCGCGGGCTTCTTCGACTTCCTGCTGGAGCCCGTGCCCGCCGCCGCCATGGCGCAGGCCGTGCCCACGGAGAAGATGGTGGAGCCGGTGCTCCTCACCCGGGGCACGGAACTGCGCCTGACGCCCGCGGAGGGCGTCGCGGGCTCCTTCCGTCTCCAGCGCGACCTGCGCGTGCTGCCCATCTTCCTCAAGGGCACGGACGTGGTGCCGCAGGTGCGGAGCGGCCACCGGCTCATCCTGCGCTTCGAGTCCCGCTTCGCGCGCAAGGACGCCATCGACGTGCTCAGCCTGCACGTGCGGCACCTGGACGAGTACCGCTCGTCGCTGGCGGTGTTCCACGCGCTGCGCAAGCACCTGAAGCAGGTGAGCGTCGTCTACGACGAACAGGCGGACGAGCACTCCGTGGGCAGCCCCTGCGAGGTGTCCTTCAACCGGGACCCGCCCGCGCCGGACGACAGCGGCCTCTACGCGCACCCGTTCCAGCGCCTGCGCGCGTTCTTCCAGTTCCCGGAGCAGCAGCTCTTCGTGCACGTGAAGGTGCCGCCGCCGCGCGGCAACTCCTGGATGCGCTTCTGCCTCTGCCTGGACCTGGACAAGGACTGGACGGTGGGCCGTTCGCTGCACCCGGACTTCTTCCAGCTCTTCACCGTGCCGGTCGTGAACCTCAAGGCGGAGCCCGCGCAGGTGGTGGTGGCGGACGGCACGCGCGCGGAGCACCCCATCCTCAGCATGAGCGCGGGGCGCGAGTTCAGCCTGCACTCGGTGACGGGCGTCTTCGAGATGACCAAGGCGGGCCTGTCCCCGCTGCGGCCCGCGTTCCTGCCCGGCAAGGGGCCCAGCTACGAGGTGGACGAGACCTTCGACGAGAAGCTCACGTCCCGGCAGAGCCTCATCGTGCGCATGCCGGAGGCGTTCACCGCCCCGCGCAAGATCGTCCTGGAGGCGCTGTGGCACCAGCCGCAGTTCTCCGCGCAGGCGGCGGGCAGGGTGGAGGTGTCCGTGCCGGGCCGCCACATCGAGGGCCTGAAGTTCCAGACCGTGGGCAGCCTCCAGCCCCACCGCGACAGCGTGCTACGGGATGACGTGGAGGCGTTGACGCAATTCCTCGCATGGAAGGCGAAGCCCACGCTGGGGCGGGACGAGGTGGTCGCCCTGCTGGGTCACCTGGGGACCCCGGCGGAGAGCCCGTTCCGCCGCGTCCTTCCGTGGCTCAAGGAGTTGAAGTTCAGTGTCGTGCCCGACAGCGCGCTCAAGGGGTCGGGGCTCCGGCACGCCTACGAGGCCGTGATGGAGCCCTTCGACCAGAGCTTCGAGCCTGTCGTCATCTGCTTTCTTGAGCAGTTGAGGGACCTGCTTGATGCTTGGAACAACGAGGCGACCGTCGAGCTCAAGGCCTCGGTGGCGGGGTTGGGGCCGCTACAGCTTCCAACATAGACAAACACACGCATGAAACTGGAGCATTGGAACACTCTCCTGGCCACGCAGCGTCGCGTGCGCCAGCTCCTCGACCGGGCCCTGCCCGCCGAGCCCGCCCCGGGTGCGCGCCGGCCGCAGGGCAGGGTGGGGCAGGAGGCCCTGGGCCACCTGGAGCAGGCGCTCATGGTGGAGCTGGAGCGCCTGCGCGCCGTGTTCGGCGCGGACATGAGCCCGGACGAGGTGGAGGATCTGATCCGCCCCTTCGTCTTCTTCCTGGATGAGTGGGTGCTGCGGCGGCTGTCGGACGCGGAGCAACATCTCTGGCCGCTCCTGCAGCAGAACCTGTTCCAGGTCGACTCCGGCGGAGACCTCTTCTACGACTTCGTGGAAGAGAAGTTGCGCCGCAACGACACCCCCTCCATCGTCTTCGAAATGATCCGCTTCTGCCTGGCCGCGGGCTTCACCGGCCGCCTCGTGGGGCAGCCGGAGCGCATCCGCGACCTGAAGGACCGCATCTCTGAGCGCATCCCGCAGCCGGCCGCCATGGCGCCGCCCGCGCCGGTGGTGCAGGCCTCGGTGCCCACCGTCTACGACTTCCCGGTGCACTACTACGCCGTGACGGCCGCCATCGTCCTGGGCCTGCCGGTCTTCCTGTGGTGGGTCTCCAATTGAGGCCCTTCCCGACACGCGACGGCCGTCCTGCCGCGCCGGCCCCCAAGGCTCCGCCCAAGACGCTCGCGCTGCTGGACGCGCTGGAGCAGCAGGTGGGCGCCCAGTTGGGATCCTTGCGCGAGGGCGTGCAGCCCCTGCTGGACTCCGTGCGTGAGGGGCTGGTGGCGCTGGATCCGCCCGGGGACGGGATGCTGCCGTCGCCCCTGGAGCAGGAGAAGCTGCGCGCGAAGCTCACCGCGACGCTGGAGGAGGCGGAGGACGTGCTGGAAGCACTCCAGCTCGCCGTGACGCCGGCCGGAAGGAGCGGCGGCTGACCGTGGGCGCGCTCCAGTCCATCCTGGCCGCACTGAAGGCCCACTGGGTGCTCGTGTTGGGCATCGTGGTGGTGCTCGCGGCCATTGGCGTGGGCGTGACGCTCTGGTGGCGCAAGCGGCAGCGCGGGCCGTCCCTCGCGGGCGAGCAGAAGCCGCTGGCGTCGGGACAGCTGCTGGCCATCCGCAAGCAGTTCCTGTCGAAGCTGCCGTGGCGCTTCCGCGCGTCCGTGCGGGACTTCCCCACGCTGGTGGTGCTGGGCCCCGCGGGCAGCGGCAAGTCGGACCTGATTGAAGCGGAGGTGGACTGGGAGCGGCAGAAGCGCCAGTTCATGCCCAGCTACACGGACGACCCGCTCCTCAAGATCTTCCTGGGGCCGGAGGTCGTGGTGCAGGAGCTGGCCGCGCCCGTGCTGGAGGACGACTCGCACCACGCGCGGCGCGCGCTGCGCCGGCTGTGGAGGGCCACCTTCGGGCGCAAGCACGTGGGCCGGGTCGTCATCGTCCTGAAGGTGAACTGGCTGCTGGAGACCTCTCCGGACGAGGTGAAGCGCGTCACCCAGCTCCTGCGCGGCAAGATCAACCTCCTGTCGGAGGTGTGTCAGGCGCCCGTGGAGACGCGGCTGGTCCTCACGCACATGGACAGGCTGGACGGCTACGCGGACTTCGCGCAGCTGTTGCGCGCGAACGGCGTGCCGCTGCAGCTGGCGGTGCCGCCGGCCGGCAGGGAAGGGGAGCTGGCGAACGCGCTCCAGCCCATGGAGAAGTACCTGGCGCTGGGGCTCACCTCCCTGGCGCCGGACGCGTTCGAGCGGCTGGCGTCCTTCTACGCGCTCGGCGGCGAGGCCTTCGCGGTGCTGGGGCGCTTCGTGTCCACGCTGGTGGAGGGCGGCTCGCTGGCGTACCCGCTGAACCTCCAGCGCGTCTACCTGGCGTCGAAGGGCAAGGACGTCCCGCCGACCGGGGCGCTGGCGGTGCAGGCGGATCAACCGGTGGAGCAGCTGGTCCGGGACTACCGCTGGACGCACCTGCGCCGGTGCGCGGCCATCATCGCGGTGGGCTGCCTGCCGGTGCTGCTGGCCTACGCGCACTTCTACCGGCTGCTCTTGCGCGCGCAGGACAAGCTGGACGCGTTCCAGGTGACGGTGCAGCGGCTGGAGGAGCGCAACCAGAGCGTGTCCGGCTCCGTGGTGGAGTCCCAGACGAACGACGCGGTCCGGGCGATGGAGGACCTCTGGGGCGCCACGCGCTACTGGCCGCCCCTGGCCCACAGCTTCACCGACGAGTGGGAGGAGCTGCGGGCCCGGCTCGCGCGCAGCATCCGGATGTCCTACCTGAAGCCGATGCTGGAGAAGTGCCAGGACCAGTGCCGGCGCTGCGCGAGCGAGATTCCCGGCTGCCAGCCCGCGCCCGCGTTCGCCAGCCGGAGCACGCGCGCCACGCCGCTGACCCCGGCGTCCCGCGTGGATGACGGCTGCCACCAGGAGACGCTCTGCCGGCCGGAGCAGGTGCTCTACACGCTGGGCGTGCTCTACGCCTCGCGCAACGAGGACCTGGGCCAGTTCGTGCTGCGCAGCGTGCACGGCGCGCACAAGAAGCAGCTGGGGTGGACGGCGGAGGCCTTCGGGCTGAGCCTGGCGGGGGCTACGGACCAGGAGCCCAACTGGCTGGATGCGATGGGCTTGGCGGAGCCGATGATCGCCAACTACGTCATCGCCAGCGACAAGCCCTTCGACGAGAACGTCCCCTGGACGCGCTGGCCCTTCTCCTACCTGACGATGGACGGCCTGCTGGGCCCGTGGCGCGACCACTTCACGCAGCTGCAGGACGCGCTGGCCGCGAAGGAGCTGGACCTGGCCCGGTGGCGCGCGCTCGGCGACGATCGCGAGCGGCTGCGCGCCTCGCTGGTGGAGACGGCGCCGTACAGCTCCGCCCGCAAGGTGATGGACCTCATCAACGCGTCGGACGCGGAGCCGGACGCCAGCCAGCTCAAGGGCGTGGGCAGCCTGCTGGACTCGCTCGACTGGCTGCGCCAGAACCGCCAGACGCTGGAGGCCATCCTGCGCATGGAGGACGAAGCGGACGCCGCCCTGCGCGCCGCCGCCCGCATGACGCCCGCGGAGCTGCTCACCCGCGCGGACGGCCTCTTCGCCCCCAGCGACGGCGACGCGCGCTACTCGGTGGAGGTGCTCCGGCGCGACTACGAGTTCCGCCCGATGGACGTGTCGCGGCAGCTGCTGGACAAGGTGCTGCGCACGCTGAAGGAGACGGGCCGCACGCCGTTCGACGGCAACGCGCTCAACCCGCGCACGGGTGAGACGACGTCCGAGGTCGCCTCCGAGGGAGTGGGGGACGACGACACGGAGTTCACCAGCGGGCAGGCCCCGGTGGTGGGCCGCGTGCTGGGCAAGGCCGCCTTCGACGCGCAGCTGAGCCCCCTGGTGGACGAGTTCACGGAGCGGCTGGCCAAGTCGAGCCTGTCGCGCGAGGAGGCCGTGGAGCGCGCCACCTTCGTGCAGGGCAAGGTGCAGACGTTCGCGAAGCGCTACGGCCAGGACCTCTACGCGACCTACCGGGGCTACCGCTTCCGCACCACGCCGCGCGGCTCGCTGGCCAGCGACCTGTCCGTGCTGCTGCAGCCGTCCTCCCCGCTGGAGGCGATGCTGCGCGACGTGGCGGTCCGGGCGGGCGTGGGGCCGCTGGAGAGCGAGTACTACGCGCCGATGCGCGAGGCGGTGGCGCCCTTCAAGCCGGTGGTGCAGTTGATGACGCCGGACAAGGCCGGCGCGCTCACGGAGCTGGCGGCCTACACCACGCTGGTGTCGCAGCTTCAGCAGGAGCTGTCCGGGGTAAAGCCCGCGCCGGTGAAGCCCGCCGCGCCCAAGGACCCCGCGGCTCCGGCTGGCGCGACGGCGTCCTCGGCGGGCTCGCAGCTGGCGGAGATGCTGTCGCCGGTGGGGCGGGTGGCGCTGAGCATGCTGCTGGAGGAGGAGGACTCGTACCTGCGCCGGGTGGACGCGTGGCTGGATCAGCACGGCCTGGTGGGCGAGTTCCGGCTGCCGTTCCGCCAGCCCTTCATCGTCGTGCGCAACCGGGGCCGCGCGGAGCTGGAGCGCGTCATCGCGGAGCAGTGGACGTACCAGGCCCGCCGCACGCTGGATCCGCTGGTGAAGCGCTATCCGTTCAACCCCAGCGCGTCGCAGGAAGTGGATCCGGTGGAGCTGGAGGTGCTGCGCCGCAAGGACGGGGCCTTCTGGCAGTTCGTCACCCAGGTGCTGTCGCCGGTGGTGGAGGAGCGCGGGTCGGACTGGTCGATCCGCTATCCGCTGAAGTCGCGGCTGCTCCTGCCGCCGCGCATGCTCTCCGCGCTGGGCCAGCTGGGCCGCCTGTCAAAGCTCCTGTGGGACGACGAGGGCAAGCCGCGGCCCCTCGCGATGCAGGTGCGTCCGCTGCCGCTGCCGACGGCGCCCACGCCGGACAGCTTCGTGACGCTGTCGTACCTGAAGTGCGGCGGGGCGGCGTCGTTCGGCTTCAACCAGCGGCCGGCCTGGGGTGAGTTCCCCCTGAGCTGGTGGAGCCCGCAGCCGTCGTCCATCGGCGTGGAGCTGCGCTCGCCGTCGCGGGACGGGAAGCGCTACCGCTCCATGGAGATGTCCGAGTCGTCCTGGAACTGCTTCCGCCTGCTGGAGTCCGCGACGCTGACGGACCAGTCGAACGTGGTGTGGGTGCTGCCGGGGCGCGGGCTGGCGGCGAACGAGAAGGTGCTGGAGATCAGTTTCGGGCTGCGCGGCGAGCCTTGGGCGCCATTCCGTGGGGTGGTGCCATGAAGGGCGTGAGGCTGGCGGCGGGGCTGGTGACGGCGGTGGTGGTGGGCAGCTGCGCGGCGCCCAGCCTGACGGTGAACGTCAAGGCGCCGGCGGGCACCAACCAGGGCCGGCCGCTGTACATGCTCGTGCGCACGGTGTCGAAGACGACGATGACGGAGGGCTACGCGGACGTCGCGGCCAAGGTCATCAGCCCGGACGAGTCCGTGCTCCAGACGGTGGTCATCTACCCGAGCCGCACGAAGCAGGTGAAGATCCCCCTGCCGCCGGAGCAGGCGGTGGCGGTGAGCTTCCTCTTCACCACGCCCAACGGCGCCTGGCAGGCGCTGCTGGACGTGCCGGTGCCCAAGACGGTGGACATCGAGCTGCAGGAGAGCCGCATCCGCACGGACCTGCCCAAGAGCGTCCCGGCGCAGGACTCCACCACGCCGCCCCCGCCCGAAGCCCCCAAGGCCCCGGCCGCGCCCAAGGCCGAGCCGCCGATGTCCCTGGCCTCCCCCAAGTAGGCTACGACGCGAGCGCGTCCAGCTTCGGGCCCAGCGCGTTCAGCGCGGACGTCACCCGGCCGTTCGCCGCCGTCACCGGCTTCGCGAAGGCACCGCCCTGGAGCTGGGCGCCAATCGCATCGAGCGGGGAGAGGAGCTGCGGCTTCTGCGTCGTGGCCTGGGTGGAGACGGAGTCCACCTGCGTCTGGGCGCCCGACTTCAGGCCCTCCGCGCGCTGCTTGAAGGCCGCGAGCGCCTGATCCGCCTGGGAGGCGAGCGACGTCTCCGCGCCCGCGCGGGCCTGCTCCAGCGACGTCAGCCCGCCCGTCACGGACGTGTTCGTCGTGCCCAGGTGCGAGTCCAGCCGGCCCTTCGCGGACGTCACCTGGCCCTCCGCCGAGTCCCGCGCCGTCCGCATGCCCTGCACGGCCGCGTCGATGCCGGAGCCCACCTGCGCGTCCAGGGCCTCCAGGCGCTGGGGCACCTGCGTGTCCAGGGGCGTCACGCGGGCGGCCACCTGCTGCTTCATGGCTTCAATCTGCTGCACGCCCTGGTCCTTCACGGTGCCGATCTGCGTGACGGCCGCGGCGATGATCTGCCCCACCTGCGCGGTGGCCTGCTCGATGCCCTGGAGGATGGAGTCGGTGAGCGTGCCCATCTGCGTCACGGCCTGGGTCGTGGCCGTGTCGATCTGCGTCTGCGCCTGGGTCTGCACCGTCTCCACCTGGGAGACGATGGTCTGCTGCACCGACTGGAGCTGCGTGCCCACCTGGGAGGAGAGCGTCCCCAGCTGCGTGGTGATCTGCGTCACCACCTGCGTGATGCCCTGCACCGCGGGGCTCACCAGCGGCTTGGGCAGGTCCGCGGCCGGGATGGCGTCCAGCAGGCCCATGGCGCGCTCCAGCAGCGCCTCCAGTGAACCGACGATCTGCTGGAAGAGGGTCTGGAGCTGCTCCAGCTTCTGGGGCAGCACCTCGAACAGCGCCATCACCTGCTGCTTGAGGGCGCTGACCGTCGCGACCAGGGTGTCCAGCGTGGTGAACGCCGCGTCCAGCGTCGCCTTCAGCGGCGCCTTGACGGTCTCCACCGCCGTGAGCGCGCCCTGCACCAGGCCGTCGATGGTGCCGCTCACCGTGGTGATGGCGGCCTCCACCTGCTGCTGCACCTGGTCGATGAGCTTCTCCACCGCCGTGAGCTGCGCCGTGACGCTGGCCACCTGCCCGGCGATCGTCTTGCCCAGCGTGTCCAGCGCCCCGTCCGCCTGCGTCTTGCCCGCCGTCAGCGACGGGGCCACCTGGGTGTCCAGCGGGTCCACGATGGCGGCCGCCGCCGTGGCAGCGGCCATCAGCTGATCCACCAGCGACTTGCGCTGTGCCTCCAGCGTGGACTGCTGCTGCTGGTGGGCGTCCTTCGTCGTCTTGCCCGCGTTGGCGATCTCCCGGTGCAGCGCCGCCAGCGCGCTCACGGGGTCCTTCACCACGCCGTCCAGGGTGGAGGTGAGCTGCGTGCTCCGGCCCGTCGCCGCGTCGCGGGAGGTGGCCAGCCGCACCAGCACCGCCGCCAGCGCCGCCGCGATCGTCGACCCCACGCCCGTGAGGTCCTGCGTGAGCTGCGAGCGGGTCTGCTCGATCAGCGCGTAGCCCTGCGCGCGGCGGGCCTCCGTCTCCTCCCTGGGGCCATTGCGCTTCGCGAGCTTCGCGTCGAAGGACTTCTTGTCCGCGTCGCACTTCTGGGCCACCTGCTGCTGGAGCGCGGTGAGCTGTCCTTGCGAGGACTCGGCGGAGGACTTCGCCTGCGCCTCCATCCCCTGGCTCTTCGCCGTCGCCTCCTGGCCCAGCGCCTCCGCCTGCGTGCGCGCCGTCGTGCTGGAGGCGGTCAGCGCCTGCTGGTGGCCCTGCACCTCCGTGGCCAGCGCGTCGAAGCGGGGGGAGGGGTCCGCCAGCGTCACGTTCGCCGCGTTCACCTGCGCGAGCAGTCCGCCCAGCGCCCCGGAGATGGACGGGCGCAGCGCGGCGACCTGCTCCACGACGCCCTGGACCAGGGTCTCCACCTCGCCCTTCGCGGTGGACAGGCGCGGCGTGATGCCGGAGCCGAAGCCCTCCACGGTCGACTTGTGCTTCGCCACCGTCGCGCGCAGCTCGTTCATTTCAGCCCCGCGAGCGCGGCCTTGGCATCCGCGGCGGCGCCGGAGAGGGCGCCCGTCTGCCCATCCACGCCATTGAGCGCGCCGGTCAGCTTGGCGCGGGACTCGGCGGCCTTGCCCTTCACCTGGGCCTCCGCGGCGGCGAGGGCCGCGCCCGTCTCCTCCGTCGCCGCGTTCAGCTTCGCGTTCACCGCCGCCATGGACTCCTTGTAGGCCGCCGTCGCGCCGCTCACCGCGCCGTCCACGCCCGCGGTGAGGTCGCCCTTCGCCGTCTCCACCTGCGGCGTCACGTCATACGTGGGCGTGGTGGTGGCGCCGCCGGGGTTCTCCTTCGTCTGGATGAGGAGGTGGCCTTCCGACAGGCGGATGATCTCCGTGTCGTTGGCGTTCACCCGCCCCAGGTTCCACACCGGCTTGTTGTCCTGGAAGTCGTGCGTCAGCGCCGTCTGGTTCGCGCCGTTCTTGCCGAAGAGGATCTGATCGCCCTGGCTGTCCTGGGGCATGCGCACGCCTTCGCCCCAGTCCAGGAAGCGGTGCAGCTCCGCGCGGTCGAAGTGCAGCCCGATGAGCGCCCGCTCGTTCTTGTACGGAGGGAAGTAGAACGTCCCCGGGAACTGGTTGGGCTCCGCCGGCACGCTCACCGTCTTGTTCCACAGCGGGATCGCCACCCGGTAGTTCGTCACGGACGTCTTCTGATCATCCACCTGGAGGTAGATGCGGTCCGTGGCCTCGCCGCCGGGGCTGTGCACCTTGCCCTCGACGTAGATGGGGTAGCGGGGCGGCCGGTACGCGGGCAGCTCCGGCACCGGATCTGACTTCTGCTCCAGCAGCACGGACAGGGTGACCTGGTAGCCCTCCATCTCGTCCTGCTGGCCGTCGTGCGGGCCGGCCTGGAGCCCCGCGCCGTCGAAGGACAGCTCCGCCACGCGCAGGTCTTCCCCCAGGCCCGTGAGGCCCGGGCTCCACCGCCCGCCGTCCAGCTTGAGCAACGCGCCCGGGTGCAGCGCGATGGGCGGCACGTCGAGGAACGTCAGCCGCAGGCGCCGCTTGCGCACGCGCAGGCGCTCCTTCTCCAGCGACTGGCGCTGCTCAGCCTCCGCCGCGATGGGTGTGCGCACCAGCACGTCGTGCTGGATGCCCGCCACCGCCTGGGACTGCTCCAGCGCCACCGTGGTCGCGCCGGCCCCGAAGCCATTCAGAACCCGCGCGCTGTGGCGGATGACCGGCGGCAGCTCCACGTCCACGCGCGCCACGTGCTTGCGGCTGAGCCCGGTGACGGCGCCCACCGCCGGTTTCTTCGCGGAGAAGGTGTACGTGTCGCTGAGGCTGTCGTACGTGAGCACGCCGCCGCGCGTGTCCACGAACCAGAGGACGAAGTCGTAGAAGCTGGCAGCCGGGTGGTCATCACCGATGCCCAGGCACACCATCGCGTGCTTCTCTTCCAGCGCGTCCCAGTCGTAGGTGAGCAGCAGGCCGCCGGGCTTGTGCGCGTCCAGCAGTTCCGACAGCTTCTTCGCCGTGTGCAGCTCCACCGGGCGGTGCTGCTTCCAGAGCACCCGCGCGGGGTCCTCGAAGGTCACCGTGTACTGGCGGAAGGCCACCGCCACGCTGTCCTTGTCGCCGTGCGCGGTGCCGCTGACGCGCTTCTCCGTGACGATGCCCTGCACCACCAGCGGGGCGGGCGGCGGGTCGTACACGCCGGACAGCGCCAGCCGCACCCGCACCAGGTCCGGCTTGCTGAACGCGGTGAACAGCGCCGCGTCCGCCTTCTCCAGCGCCGTCCAGAAGGTCAGCGTGCAGCGGAAGCCCGTGGGCGTCATCCGCAGCGAGAAGTCCTTCACCTGTCCGCCGGGGATGGCGTACGGCTGCTCGCCCGCGGTGACGGTCAGCTCCAGCTTCAGCTTTTCGGAGAAGGGGAGCGCCATGCCGTGCCTACCGGGCCTTCGCCTGGACCTCCTCGCGGGTCAACGCGCCCCGGGCCTCCAGCGCGTCCATCATCGCGCGCATCACGCGGGCCTGCTGCGCCACCATGCGCTCCAGGTCCGCCACCTGCTGCGTGAGCGCCTCCACCTTCGACGTCAGCTCCGCGTCGCGCACCACGGGCGGCGGCGTGGGGGTGCGCGGGGGCGGGGCGCTCTCGGGCTGCGGCGGGGCCAGTTCGAAGGTGGCCTCGTCCATGCCGAAGCTCAGCGGCGTGGCGGCCGTGGAGGTGACCTCCCCGTGGTAGTGGTGCCGGATGGCGCGCTCGATGGAGGACGCCGTCGCCACCACCACCTGGAGCTTCTGGCCCGAGTGGAAGGCCAGCTCCTGGAGGGACTCCACGTTGGTGGGATCCGACGTGGCCACGGTGAGCGTCTTGGTGCCGGGCTCGTAGGCGATGGGGAAGACGGTGTAGCGCTCGGCGATGTCCACGCGCAGCGCCTGGAGGGCGGACGGGACGGGGAGGTGCTTGTCCAGGTCCACCGTGGGGATGGCCAGCTGCCGCGACAGGGCGTGCACCATGGAGCTTTCGTCCACGACGCCCATCTGCACCAGCGTGAGGCCCAGCCGGCCGCCCCACTTGCGCTGCTCGGCGAGCGCGCTGCGCAGCTGGGTTTCGGTGAGCAGGCCGGCGTCCATCAGGATCTCCCCCAGCCGCCGCTTGCGGTTGGGGCCCGGGCCGGGAGGAACAGAGGGGGGAGCAGTCACGGCCGGGCAGCATAGCAGCGCTGGGCCGCCCCCAGGCTTTCGGTGGGTCACAAACAGGCCAGGGGGCCGGGGATGGGATAGCCTTGGGCCCATGGTGCGAAGCCGAAGCCTCCTTTTCGCGGCAGTCCTCGTCGCCTTCACCGCCGGTTGCGCCTCGCAGCGCCTGTCCGGCGCGGACCTGGACCGGGTCCAGCGGCCCGCCTTCATCTCCCGCATCGAGGATGGCGCGGGGCCCAAGAGCCGGGTGTTCCAGGAGGACGACGCCTATTCGGGCAAGCTCAAGAAGCTGGAGCCCAAGGAGGCGGACCGCCGGCTCACCGTGAAGCTGCAGCAGGCCGTGACGCGCTTCGAGCTCTCCGAACGCCTGCGCGTCACCACCCTGTCGCGCCTGCCGGAGGAGGCCCCGTGGACGGACACGGTGGACCCGGCCCGCGTGGCCTCCGCGCTGGAGAGCTTCCTCGTGGAGGAGGTGCCCGCCAACGCGCCGGACTACGACCTGATGGCCCCGCTGGGCGCGGACACCGTCGTGGAGTTCGTCATCCAGGACTTCGGCATGCGCAGCGAGGACGGCCACGCGGGGGCCTACCTCAAGGGTTATGGGCGCATGTTCCGGCTGGACGGGCGCTCGGAGCTGTGGCGCCGGCCGTTCGACCTGGACGCGGTGGAGCAGAAGGCGCCGCACCTGGATCCGTTCAAGGTGGGCAAGGAGCCGGAGCTGTTCCGCCTGGCCATGACGGAGCTGCTGGACAAGGTCGCGGACATGTTCGTGAAGGACCTGACGCCCCAGAACCGCAAGGGCGCGGCCCCCACGGGCAACACCGCGCCGGACACCGTGCCCTCCGCCGTCACCCCGGCGCCCGCGCCTGCTGCCGCGCCCACCCCGCCCGAGCGCCAGCTGCCCCCGGGCGAGCTGCCGGATCCGGACGCCTGAGCGGCCTGAAGCCTAGAAGAGGGCGTGCTCGGCCAGGAGCACGCCCAGTCCCACGACGAAGCTGATCAGCGTCACGGGCACGCCCACGCGCAGGTAGTCCATGAAGCCCATGCGGACCTTGCCGCGCGCGGCCTCGAAGACGATGAGGTTCGCCACGCTGCCCACCAGCGTGAGGTTGCCCGCCAGCGTGGAGCCCAGCGCGAGCACGTGCCACGCCAGCTCCGGCTCCTGCATGGCCGGCACCCACGCTCGCGCGAGCATCACGAAGGGCACGTTGCTGAAGAGGTTGGAGGCCACGAGCGTGAGGCCCGCGAAGCCCAGCGTCTCGCGCCACGGCGGCCCGGCCATCAGCGGGGAGAACAGCTGGCGGATCTGCTCCGCCCAGCCCGCCTTGTTCACCCCGTGCACGACGACGAAGAGGCTGGCGAAGAAGAGCAGCAGCACCCAGTCCACGCGCTCCAGCGCGTCGCGCGATTCGTGCCCGGACAGCGACATCACCAGCACGCCGCCCGCGAGCGCGCTCCAGCTCATGGGCAGGCCCACGAAGAACGCCACCACCACGCCCAGCAGGCTCCCCAGCCCCAGCGCGAGCAGCCGGCGATCCACCTCCAGCGGGGGCGGGTGCGTGTCGAAGCGCGCGGTCGGCAGCTCCTTGCGGAAGAGGTACAGCAGCGCCACGGCGACGATGGCGGTGGAGATCACCGCGGGCAGGGCCATGTACGCGGCGAACCGCGCGTAGCCCAGGCCGGACGCGCCCTGAATCAGCATGTTCTGCGGGTTGCCGGTGAAGGTGGCCACGGAGCCGCTGTTGCTGCCCATGCACACCGCCAGCAGGTACGGCACGGGCGGCAGGCGCGCGTCCTCCACCACCACCAGCACCAGCGGCGTGAGGAACAGGCACACGGTGTCGTTCACGAGGAACGCGGACAGGAACGCGCTCACGAACGTCACCGCCACCAGCAGCAGCCGGGGCGTGTGCGCGACCTTGAGGGCCTTCGCTCCGGCGGCGCGGAAGAAGTTCGCCTGCGCCAGGTACACGGCCAGCAGCATCATCCCCAGCAAGAGGACGAGCGTGTCCATGTCGATGGCCTGCCGGCCCCGGTCCGCGCTGTGGCCGAAGACCTCCGCGGGCGTGACGACCCCGGCGACGACCATCAGCGTGGCGCCCAGCAGCGCGCCTCCGGGACGGTCCAGCTTGACGAAGGGCAGCCTCGCCCCGGCGATGAAGATGTACGTGAAGAGGAAGATCGCGAGCGCCACGGGCGCGGGACACTATCACGGTGAGCACGGCCGTCCTGCCGGTCCGGAGCGTGTCACTCGAAGGGCTGTGTCATTCCGGCACGGCCTGACAGCGAACCTTCTCGTGCAAGCCTCGTGCGACCAGGAGTGCATAGGGCCAGCCCCGGCTCGTCGTGTGATTGCCGGGGGCCTTCACCCGCCGGTAGTTGACGATCAGATCCGGACCGTCCTTCTCCGGTTTCGGGATGTACTGGACGGAGTCGATGATGAGGTCGGTGCCATCCTCCTCGCTCGTGGGCGACACGCAGAGCACCCAGGTGATGAACTTGAAGTTGTTCTTGGGCCGAGCGACCTGGTGGATCAGCCGAACGTAGGGCCCCTCCAGGTGTCCTTCGGCCGGAAGGTCATCCCGGTCATAGGCACTGGCGGAGACCATCTGTTCGAAGCCCTGTTCCCGGTAATCGGTCTTGAAGCTCGCGCGGATGTCGGGATCCGCCGCCCCCGCGCTCGCTCCAAACAACAGACAGGTGAGTCCCAGCCCCCATTGAAATCGCATCGGTGCGCCTCCTTCATGGGGGCTCTGCAAGCAGTGCACCATGGAGCGACGCTCACGGAGGCCCCCTGAGAGCACATGGCGTGTGACAGTTTGACCCTGGACCGCGCTGCCCGGCGGGACGGAGTGTCCTTGCCCATGCCGTGCGTCGAGGCTCGTGGTGCCGTCGGTCCAGGTAGGAGTCCACCCCTCTGCTACCGCCCGGCTGGAACGTGGGTGGTCGGTCCCTGGGGGACCGGCGCGACAGGTCCTGACGCGCGTTGTCCTTCCGGGTACACGTCTGTACAGTGCCCGGCCCTATGAAGCCCGAGAAGGAAACCGAGGCCTTCTCCGGCCCGCGCCGCACGCCGTGGTCGGGGGCTCGCGGGCTGGACGCCGTCCTCCAGGGTTGGCGCACGGACCGACAGGTGTGGCCGAACATCGTCCACGACGCCGTGACGCCGGCCCGCGCTGGCGTGTTCGCGCCGCTGCCGGAGGACCTGTCCCCCCAGGTCCGGGACGCGCTCAAGCGCCGAGGCGTGGAGCAGCTGTTCTCCCACCAGGCGGAGGCCTTCGAGCGGGCCCGCGACGGGGAGAGCCTGGTCATCGCCACGCCGACCGCGTCCGGCAAGAGCCTCTGCTACAACCTGCCGCTGCTGGACCGCTTCGCGCGTGAGCCGGATGCGCGCGCGCTCTACCTGTTCCCCACGAAGGCGCTGTCGCGCGACCAGGAAGAGTCGCTGCGTGCCTTCATGCGCGAGGCGGGCCTGGGCCACGGCGCCATCACCTTCGACGGCGACACGCCGGGGGACGCGCGCCGGGCGGCCCGGGAGCGCGCGGGCGTGGTGCTCACCAACCCGGACATGCTGCACACGGGCATCCTGCCGCACCACGCGAACTGGGCGCGGCTGTTCGCGAACCTGCGCTACGTCGTCATCGACGAGCTGCACACGTACCGGGGCGTCTTCGGTTCGCACCTGGCGAACGTGCTGCGCCGGTTGCAGCGGGTGGCGCGGTTCCACGGCGCGTCGCCCACGTTCATCCTGGCGTCGGCGACCATCGGCAACCCGAAGGCGCACGCGGAGCGGATGCTGGGGCGCGAGGTGGCGCTCGTGTCGGAGAGCGGGGCGCCCTCCGGTGAGCGCCGGGTGATGGTCTACAACCCGCCCGTGGTGAACGCGGAGCTGGGCATCCGCGCCAGCTACCTCAAGAGCGCGGTGCGGCTCACCTCGGACCTGGTGCGGGCGGGGGTGTCCACGCTGCTGTTCGGTCAGTCGCGCAACAACGTGGAGGTGATGCTCAAGTACCTCCGCGACCGGTTCGTGGAGGAGAAGCTGGATCCGTCGCTCATCCAGGGCTACCGCGGCGGCTACCTGCCGGGCACCCGGCGCGCGACGGAGGCCGCGATGCGCGCGGGCGAGGTGCGCTGCGTGGTGGCCACCAACGCGCTGGAGCTGGGCATCGACATCGGGTCGCTGGATGCCGTCGTGTGCGCGGGCTACCCGGGCTCCGTGGCGGCGCTGGCGCAGCGCTTCGGCCGAGCGGGCCGGCGCGGCATGGGGAGCCTGGCGCTGCTGGTGACGTCCAGCGCGCCGCTGGATCAGTACTTCGCGGCGGATCCTCGCGCGCTCACGGGCGCTCCGGTGGAGCACGCGCGCATTGATCCGGACAACGTGGAGATATTGGTCCAGCACCTGAAGTGCGCGGCGTTCGAGCTGCCCTTCGAGGAAGGGGACTCGTTCGGCGACGTGCCGGTGGAGAACACCACGGAGGCGCTGGACTTCCTCACGCAGCACCAGGTGGTGCACCCGTCGCAGGCGCCGGAGGGCGGGCGGCGGATGTTCCACTGGTCGTCGGACGCGTACCCGGCGCACCACGTGTCGCTGCGCAGCGTGGGCTGGGACAACGTGGTGGTCATCGAGCGCGGCACGGACAAGACGCTGGCGGAGATGGACTTCCGCTCCGCGCACACGCAGCTGCACGAGCAGGCCATCTACCAGCACGACTCCGAGCAGTACCAGGTGGAGCAGCTGGACCTGGAGAACCACAAGGCCTTCGTGCGCAAGGTGGCGCCGGACTACTTCACGGACGCGATGACGAACGTGCGCGTGAGCGTCATCCAGGAGGACCAGGGCGCGCCGCTGGGGCCGTCGCTGCACGCGGGGCTGGGCGAGGTGTCCGTCATCGAGAAGGTGGTGGGCTACAAGAAGATCAAGTTCCACACGCACGAGAACGTGGGCTACGGCGACGTGCGTCTGCCGGAGATGCAGATGCACACGTCGGCGCTGTGGCTGACGGTGCCGGAGGCGGTGGTGCGCGCGATGGACGCCCCGAGGCCCGCGGTCATCGACGCGCTGCGGGGCCTGGGCTCCGCGCTGCGCACGGTGGCGTGCGTGGGGTTGATGAGCGACCCGCGCGACCTGGGCCGGACGCTGGGCAGCAAGGACGAACCGGACGGTCCGCCGCGCAAGGAAGGGGGCGTGGGCTTCGATCCGACGCTGTTCCTCTACGACAACGTGCCCGGCGGCGTGGGGCTGGCGGCGCGGCTGTACGATCAACGCGAGGAGCTGCTGCTGCGAGGGCGCAAGTTGCTGGAGTCCTGCCCGTGCGAGGACGGGTGTCCGGCGTGCATCGGACCGGCGGCGGGTGGCCAGCCGGGGAGCGCGCCGTCGGGAGCGCATCCGCGCAAGCGGTTGGCATTGGACCTGCTGGCGGCGCTCGGCGTCGCCGGGGTGCAGTGAGGAGCACGGGCGCGGCATGGACCTGAAGCGCAAGCTGTCCCGACTCAGCAGCGCGGGCCCCGGCAGTCAGGCCCGGGCGCCCGTGAACACCGTGGCTCCGGTGGTGGAGACACCTGCGGTGGAGGCGCTCGCGCGGGATGAGGTGGGGGCTCGGGTTCCTCCGGTGGAAGAGGCGGGCACGACCACCGTCGCGGAGGTGCTGGTGCAGGCGCTGCGCAAGCGCCTGTCGATGGACGGGGAGGGTGCGCCTTCTCTCGACGTGGAGGTCGGGGCAGGGGCTCCGCAGGATGCGCGGGCGCGCGAGTCCGGCCTCGCGGACGAAGGGGCACGGACCCGCGCGGACGGGCTCGTGGATCTGCGCGAGGAGGCGCGGCGGCGGTTCGCGGCGAAGCGGAGCGGCGCGGCGGACGGTGTTGCGGATCCACGAGTCGAAGCGCTGCGCCAGATGCTGGCGTTCTGGGCGGAGCGCCAGGGCACGGCGTCCGCGCGGAAGGCGGTGGAGCCGCTCCCTGAACCCCGGGCGTTGCCGGTGGAGGCGCGGTCGACGCCGCACGGCACGGTGCACGTGGCCGAGCAGCTGTACCCGCCGGATCATCGGCACGGCACGGCTCCAGTCGCGGCGGCGCTCGATGTGGAGTCGCGGCTGGTGGCGGGGCTGGCGCTGCATCCGGATCTGGAGTCGGTGGACTTCACGCGGATGCTGCTGCTGGACACGGAGACGACGGGGCTCGCGGGCGGCACGGGCACGGTGCCGTTCCTGGTGGGCCTCGGCTGGTTCGAGGACCGCTCGCTGCGCGTGCAGCAGCTCTTCCTGCGGCGCATGGGCGAAGAGGCGCCCATGCTGCGCCTGCTGGCCGAGCGCATGGCGTCGTCGTCCTGCCTCGTCACGTACAACGGCAAGAGCTTCGACTGGCCGTTGTTGCGCACGCGCTTCGTGCTCAACCGGGTGCCGGTGCCGAAGGAGCTGCCGCACCTGGACCTGCTGCACTGCGCGCGGCGCGTGTTCAAGCACCGGGGTGAAGGCGCGCGGCTCGTGCACCTGGAGTCGAAGGTGCTGGGGCATCACCGGGTGGGGGACGTGGACGGTTCACTGATCCCGGAGCTGTACTTCCGCTTCCTACGAGGGACGGACGGCTCGGAGCTGGTGCCGGTGCTGGAGCACAACCAGAAGGACCTGTTGCTCCTGGCGGCGCTGCTGGGCGACCTGGTGCGCCGCTTCCAGTCGGAAGGCACGGAGCGGCAGGACCCGAGGGACCTGCTCGGCTTTGCGCAGGTGGCGGAGCGGGCAGGGGACGCGGAGCGCGCGCTGACCTTCGCCAATGCCGCAGCGGAGAGCGGAGGCCCGGTGGGAATCGAAGCGCTGGTGCTGGCCTCGCGCCTCTGCCGCCGCTCGGGTGACTGCGAGGCGGCGGTGGCGCACCTGCAACGGGCGCTCACGTTCGCGAAGCCCGGCCAGGGCGCGGTGCTGCACCTGTCGCTGACGAAGCTCTACGAGCACTCCCTCAAGGACCTGCCCCGGGCCCTGTACCACGCCAGGTTGGCCGCCCCCGTGGAGCTGCCCGCCGACCACCAGCTCCGGCTGGAACGGCTTGAGCGCCGGCTGTCGCGTCAGGGGGCGTGACTAGAACTGCCACTCCTTGCCCTTCTGCCCGAGGGCGGCCCGCGTTGCCGCCACATCCCTCAGGGCTTTGAAGGGCGAGGCATCCGCGAGCTTCACCACGGAGTCCAGGACAGCCGAAGCCATCTGCACGTTGTTGCCCTGGATGGCACCGTCGAGCCTCTCGAAGAGCTGCCGGAAGTTCTCCTTGCGCTCATCGAAGCTGCGGTCGAGGTAGTCCATGAGCACCTCGCGCATGGCGTGGATCTGCTCAACCTCCACCCGGGCGCTCTCTCTCAGCCGGGTCTGCTCGGTGTGCTCCTTTTCGATGTCGCGCACGCACTCGGCGATGGTCCGGATGCCCTGCAGGACGTTGCTGACTCCCTCGATCGACACCTTCGCCGGAAGGGAGACCTTTTTCGAGGTCATGACGCCTCCGGAAGCGCGAGGCGGCGTCCCTGCTCGAGCAACGCGTCGACCTGGGTGTTGATGTCGCCGCCTTCGGTGAACAGCGGTACACGCATCAATTCGCTCTCTGCCTTGGCCAACTGCATGGCAATCGCGAAACGTGACAGGTGCTCTTCATTGCCGGTGTCGAAGCCTCCCGACAACGCCCAGAGCGCGTCGATAGCGGCCTTGGCCCGCTGGTCAAGCTGCTCGAGGACGCCGCTCAGCTCGCCAACGCGAAGCTCCGCTCGGCCCAGCAGTGCAATGGCGGCTTTGATCTTGGCCACCTGCCGCCTCACCTTCCTGGAGTAGGCCTCCGCCTTCGTCTTCGCCTTTTCTCCCTCCCGGGCGATGACGAAGCCCGCGACCGCCACGGCGGGCGCTACCGCGATGCCGCCCAGGACCACCGCGCCACCTGCCATGCCGAAGCCTCCTGCGGCGAGGGAGCCTCCCCCCAGCCAGGCGAGAAGCGCGCTGTTCGCCGCAGCGCCTGAAAGGCCCGACATGGCCACGCCAGTGCCCGCAGTGGCGAAGCTGGTGACGAGCCCTGTCGTCATGGCGCTTGCTCCGGCTCCCGTCATCGCCGCTGCGACGGCGCCGGAGACAGTGCCTCCTGCTTCGACATACTGCACGGTGAACTGGCGCACCTCCTCGCGATTCACCCCCAACGTGCCCAGGCTCTCCAGGGCCGCGAGGCGGGCCTGCTGCTCCATCTGCTCAAGAAAATCGAAGAGGCGCCGGAAGGTGGTGGACACCACCTGGGACCGCTGCGCGTCCAGAGCGGCGAGCTGTCCCTGAAGACCGCTCCGTGCTTCGTCGAGCTTGCCAATCCACTTCCGATGCTTCGCCTCCGCGGCCTCGCCCAACGCCTCGGCGTCACGCATGGCATCGACACCGTCGTAGCCCTTCTTCGCTCCGTATCCGAGGAGGGTGACGAGTCCGATCGCGACAGGAATGAGTGGAAGCGGCATCGACGCTCCTTGCGGTGGGGGCTCACTTGCGAGTTCAGGCCATGCTGCGGCGTCCGGAACAGCACTCGCAATCCCTCGTCCGGGTGAGGGCCCACCTACCCAGGGCCGCAGCCCACACGGCAGCGCATCGCGCAGGTCCGGGAACCACGTCCGGAGCGGGAGCTGACGCGTCAGGAATCCCAGCGTCCCGGGAGGAGTCCAGGAAGGGCAGGGGGCGCGGGTGTTCCGGGTCGAAGGAGGGCGAGACTCCAGGAGCGGCCTTCTCCAGGACACCGCCATCCGCGGATGGGATGTACGGCTCCATCCCATCCGGGACACGCCGAAGGATGCGGCCATCGCGGCGGATGGCGTACCGGACCCCAGAATCGAGTCCCGGCCGTGTTCCGCCGCAAGCCGCAGGGTCCATATCGATGCGGATGAAGAGGATGTCTTCGCGCTGGATGATCCTGAAGGCATGAGAGGCGCGTCGCTCAGTGCACGGCGTGTCAGGTCGCTCCGGAGGCAGGAAGTCATCGGCCGCCAGGGTCAGGCCCCTGAGCACGGCTCCATCCAGCACGACGGGCTGTGCAGCGATGCCGACCTGGATCGGTGCCTGTTCGAAGAACTGGGGGAAGACAATCGAACGTTCATCTTCCACTGGGGCAGCGCCCGCCACGAACGCGCGAGCACACCCGACGGCGGTGAGCCCCAGCAGTGACACTGCCCAGCCCCGTCTCACGGCAGCGCATCACGCAGGCCCGGGAACCACGCGACGATCAGCCGCTGCGTTCCCAGCTTCACCCGGGCCCGGCCCTTCATGCCGTCCTTGTAGATGCGCTGCTTGCCGTCCCGTTTGTAGTTGCGGGACGGCACATGCGCCTGGACCAGCACCGCCCCTTGCCCGAACGCGTCGCTGCCCGGCAGCTGCGCCTTCGCGTACTGGAGCGACGCCTCCGGGCCCTCCACCTTCTCGATGACCGCCTCGAAGGGGACCGGCATCCCCGCCAGTTGGTACTCCAGCGTCATCCCCGGGGCCAGCTCCGGCCGGTACTCCCCCGGAAACACGACATGGAGCGACGGCAGCGCGTCCGGGTCCACCAGCGCCGCCACCGGCTGCCCCGCCTCCACCCGCGCCCCCTTCGTCACCGTCACCCGGCCCACCATCGCCGACAGCGGCGCCACCACCTCCGAGCTCCCCGCCGCCGTCTCCAGCCGCGCCACCACCTGCCCGGCCTGGACCGTCTCGCTCAGCCCCACGTCCACCGACACCACTCGCCCCGCGGCCGGCGCCGGGACGTCCACCCACTCGCCCTGTTCGAGCAGCACCGACCCTCGCGCCGAGCGCTCCACCCGCACCATCCCCGCCAGCATCCCCAGCGTCACCACCGCTCCCACCGCGCTCCAGGCCCATGCCCGCCGTGAAAAGCGGGAGGCCACCTTGGGAGCGGGGGGGACAGGCGTCGGAGGGGAGGCAGGCCGCGGATCCATGCGCCAGCGAGGATGATCCATCCCCGCCTCCCCGCGCCAGGACTGGTTGGAACGGGGGATTCACCGCGAAGCCTTCAACCTGCCCCGCGGTACAGGCCCGTCGCGCCCGCCTGCTCCCTCTACAGGACTGTATCCCTGCATCGTCCCGGGGCGCCTTGTGCCATGCTGCGTGGCGCCTCGTGGATTCCTCCTTCCTCAAGATCGGGTCACTGGTCCTCGCCGGACTCCTTGCCCCGGGTGCGCTCGCGGCCGAAACGACGCGCGAGGACCAGGCGCGCGCGGAGCTGGAGCGCCAGCTGCGCGACCTGGTCCCCGAGTCCCCCTCGGAAGTGCAGGTGCTCTTCGCGGGCTTCAAGCCCGAGGACGGCTATCGGCTCGTGGAGACCGACTTCCTCCTCGATGGCGAACCGCTCGCCGTCCCGTCGCTGGAGGAGCTCAACGCGCCCGGCGTGCACCGGCTCGCGAACCTGAAGGTCGAACCCGGCGAGCACACCCTCGTCTCGCGCGTCACGTACACCAACGGCTCCTGGAGCCTGTTCAGCGAGACCAACGGCTTCCTCTGGAAGATCACCGCGTCCGTCGGCTTCCAGACCCAGCGCGGCCTGCGCGTCGTGGTGAAGGCGTCCCCGGCCGTCGTCCCCAACGCGCCGGATCCGCGCCTCAAGCTCAAGCTCACCCACGCCGTCACCGCGGAGATGATCCAGCCGCTGAAGGACGAGCCCACCGTCGCCACCGCGCCTCCGCCCGTGAAGCCGGCCCCGGTGGACGCAGGCGTCCCAGTGAAGGTCGCCCAGCCCACCACGGCGCCGGACGCGGGCGTGAAGCCCACGACGACCGTCGTCTCCGTGACGCCGCCCGTGGAGCGCACGCCCGTGGCCCCCAGCCGCCTTCGCCTGGAGGTGACGTCCAAGAAGCCCACCAAGGCCACCGCCTTCGTGCGCGGCAACGGCGAGCCCCTGAAGCTCACGCTCGCCACGGCCAAGGGCCGCAAGCCGCAGGACGTGCCGCTGTCCGCGGGCGCGTACACGGTGGACCTCATCGCAGACGGGTTCCTCGCGCAGACGCGCCAGGTGGAGCTGAGCGCGGGCGCCGAAGCGTCGCTGGCCTTCGCGCTGGTGCCCGCGCCCAAGGCCGCCAAGGCCGCCACGGTGAAGGAGGGCCGCATCGAGCTGCCCGAGCCCCTGAGCTTCGACGAGAAGAAGCCCGTGCCCACCAACAAGGCCGCGCTCGCGGGCCTGGACCTGCTGGTGGACCTGCTCGTACGAGACCCGAAGGCCCGCCTGCGCATCGAGGGCCACACCGACTCGAAGGAAGTCCCCGAGCCGGCCCGTCAGAGCCTCTCCGACGCCCGCGCCCGCGCCGTGGCGGACATGCTGGTCCGCGCCGGCGTGGCCCCGTCCCGCGTGGAGGCCGTGGGCCTGGGCGACCGCAGCCCCAAGGCCCCGAACCTCATCCCCCGCGGCCGTGAGCTCAACCGCCGCGTGGAGCTGGTGCTGCTGCGCCCCTGAGCCGTCCCCGCGCGGCTTGAGCTTGCCGGGGGGCTCCTCTAGCGTCCCGGGCGTTCTTCGCCAAAGGGCCGCGCGATGCCTCGCTACGAGTTCACGGAAGGCAGCTCCAGCAAGTTCTGGGAGATCACCCTGGAGGGCACCACGCTGACCAAGCGCTGGGGCCGCATCGGCACCGACGGCCAGGAGAAGGTCGAGGAGTTCGACTCCAAGGCCGAGGCCAAAAAGGAATACGAAGCGCAGGTCCGCGAGAAGGAGCGCAAGGGCTACACGCTCGCCGGGAGCGCGGACGGCGACGGGGGCGAGGCCACCGCCGAGTCCGCCGTCAACCCGGACCTGGAGGCCGCCATCCTCACGAAGCCCGACGACGTGAAGGGCTACCTCGCGTACGCCGAGTGGCTCAAGGGCGAGGGCGATCCGCGCGCGGAGCTCATCCTGCTCCAGCACTCCGCGATGGATGTCCCCGCGGCGACGGCGACGGCCGTGGGCAAGAAGGCGGCGAAGTTCATCGAAGCGCATGCGCAAGAGCTCCTGGGCGAGTCACTGGCGGAGGCCGTCTCCGACGAGACCCTCAAGCTGGAATGGCACCTGGGCTTCATCCGCGAGGCCCGCCTGGGTCAGGTGGACTACGACTCCACGGCGGACATCCCGGACCTGCTGGCCGAGCTGCTGGCCCATCCGTCCGCGCGGTTCCTGAGCCGTCTGACCCTCGGCATGGCCAGCTTCGACGGCGAGAACGATTACGACGACACGCTGGCGGTGCTCGCGAAGGCGAAGCCCGCGCCGCCGCTGCGCTCGCTGTTCATCGGCGACTTCGAGTTCCCGGACGAGACGGAGATCTCCTGGACGCAGGTGGGCGACCTCAAGCCGCTCTACAAGGTCTACCCCCAGCTCCAGGAGCTGCGCGTGCGAGGCGGCGAGATCGGGCTGGGGAAGATCGACCTGCCGGAGCTGCGCTCGTTCACCGTGGAGACGGGCGGTCTCCACCAGGGCTCGGTGAAGGACATCGTGAAGGCGAAGTGGCCGAAGCTGGAGTCGCTGGAGGTCTGGTTCGGCCAGGAGAACTACGGCGCGAGCGGCGGGGTGAAGGACCTCAAGCCGCTGCTCGACGCGGAGGGCGTGCCGGCGTTGCGCAAGCTGGGGCTGCGCAACGCAGAGTTCACGGACGAGCTGTGCGCGGCGCTGCCCAAGTCGAAGATCCTGGCCCAGCTCGAGGAGCTGGACCTGTCCATGGGCACGATGTCCGACGCGGGCGCGCAGACGCTGGCTGAAAACGCCAAGGCCTTCGCGCATCTCAAGGCCCTGGACGTCACCCAGAACTTCCTCACGAAGGAAGGGCAGAAGGCCGTGGCGAAGGTCGCCCAGGCCGTGGCGAGCGGCAACCAGCGCACGCCGTACGACGAGGAGTCGCGCTACGCCGCCGTGGGGGAGTAGCCCGTCCCCATGCCGTCCGCCGCGCCGCCGTTCCTGATCATCGGCAACCCCGGGAACCGGCGCATCACGCTCTTCCAGGAGGCCCTGGTCCGCGCGGGCCTTCCCGCCGCGCACGTGGTGGCGTGGGAGCAGGTGGCCCGCGCCCCGGACGTCCTCCTGGAGCTGCCCGACACGGAGCGCCTCGTCCGCATCGACGCGGCGGGGGAGGACGCGGCCGTGGAGCGGGCCTTCCTCCAGCGCGGTTACTCGGATGCGCTCGGCACCGGCTGCGACACCGTGACGCCCGAGGCGCTGGACGCGCTGCCGGATGAACATGGCCGCGTGCTGTGCCCCCGGCAGCACCACCTGGGCTTCCTGCGCGTGCTGGAGGACCTGTCCGCCCGGTTCGCCCTGCGTCCCCGCTGGCGCGTGCTGTCCGCACCGGGCGCCATCGCGGACCTGTTCGACAAGCGGACCACGTCGCGCCGGTACGCGGGCCTGGGCATCCCCGTGCCGCCGTTCCTGGACGTGGCCCCGGGCACCACGCCGGAGGCCCTGCGCCACGCCCTGCGCGAAGCCGGCTTCCGCGAGGCCTTCGTGAAGCTGTCCTGCGGCTCCTCCGCGTCCTGCCTCGCGGTGTACCGCCCGGGCCGGACGGAGGGCGCCGGGGGCTCGCTGCTCACCAGCCTGCACCGGGGCGCCACCGGCTGGTTCAACTCCCTCAAGGTGCGCCGCGTGACGGACGCGCGCGAGGTGGACGCGGTGCTGGCCTTCCTCCTGCGGGAGGGCTCGCAGGTGGAGGAGTCCCGGCCCAAGGCGCGGCTGGGAGGGGACGTGTTCGACTGCCGCGTCCTCACCGTGCGCGGCGAGCCCGCCTTCACCGTCGTGCGCCAGAGCCGCCTGCCCATCACCAACCTGCACCTGGGCGGCTACCGGGGAGACCTGGACGCGTTCCACGCGGCGGTGCCACCGCGCGAGCTGGAGGCCGCGATGGAGAGTTGCCGCGCCGTGGCCCGCGCGCACGACTGCCTCCACGTGGGCATCGACCTGATGTTCGAGGACTTCTTCCACGGCCACCGCGTGTTGGAGGCGAACGCCTTCGGGGACCTGCTCCCCGGCCTCACGCGCGACGGCCTGTCCGTCTACGACTGGGAGCTCCGCGAAGCGCTGCGCTGAGCTCCGCCGGTCCACAGCCGCGTCGCCGGCACGCGCTCCAGCAGCCCGGAGCCGAACACGCGATCCAGCTCCAGGTACTCCAGGTGCACGTAGCCGATGTGGCAGCCGCACGTGTCCTTCGAGCACGGGCGCGGCTTGAGCGCCGCGTCGAAGTCCGGCGCGTAGAGGTTGCCCAGCGGCTCCTTGATGAAGTGGCACCGGTACGCGGTGCCGTCACCGTCCACGGACAGCACGGACTCGCCGCCACGGCAGGCGCGGCCCCGGCTGGGATGGCGGGTGTTGTTCACCGGGAACAGCGGGTCGATGCGCGTGAAGCGCTCCACGTCCTCGGGCGTGTACGCGTCCAGGCCGTCCTTCACCGCGTTGATCCACAGGTACGTGTCCTCGGGGAGCTCGCGGCGCAGGGCCTCCGCCTCGTCCGCGAAGCGCCGGAAGCCCACCATGCCCGCGCTGTGGCGCACGCCGTGCTCCGACAGCCGCTCGCACTGCGCCAGGAAGCGCGAGCGCTTCATCCACTCCGGATGGTACGTGGCCCAGATGCCCAGCTTCTCCGTGCGGCAGTCGGTGAGCCAGTCCAGCCGGCAGGAGAGGTTCGTCTGCACCGCCGCGCGCTCCACGTGGGGCAGGTGCGTCAGCCGCGCCAGGGCCTGCTGGTACCAGGGCCAGATGAGCGCCTCGCCCCACGGCGTGAAGAACACGGACACGGTGTCCTGGGTGCGCGACTCCACCCACTGGAGGAACCGCTCCAGGTCCGCGCGGTCCTTCGTGAGCTCCTCCTCGCTCTGCTTCCACTTGCCGAAGGGGCAGTACTCGCAGCCGTAGTTGCAGCCGGACAGCGGGCCCCGGTAGAGCACGGTGAGCTTCATCGCCAGGCGTACTCCGCCATGCGCGCGCGCACGGCCTCGGAGTCCAGCCACGGGCCGATCAGGTCCGAGCGCTCCACGCCCGCCGCCGTGAGCTGGAACACGCCGTCCACGTCGCGCGCCAGCCCGTGCGCCTCCAGCTCCGCGAGCATCGGGAAGTCCGCCTTCGCCTCCGTGCCGAAGCGCTGGCGGTACACGCCCGGGTCCACGCCCTCGGCGAGCAGCGACAGCACCAGGTGCCGGTGCCGCTGCTCGGCCGCGTCCAGCACGAAGCCGTAGCGCACCTCGCCGAACGAGGCCGCGTCCCGTTCGACGTAGGCCTGGATGATGCCGCGCACCTCGCGCGAGGCCACGGCGTACTCGGACGAGTAGTGCACCGCGCCCGCGTAGGAGCGCGCCCCCACGCCCAGGCCCACCATGCCGTCCTCCTGGCAGCGGTACACCGCGCCGCGAGCGGCCGGGGCGTGCGCCGCGCGGAACATCCGCATGGACACCTGCGTGTAGCCGCGCGACAGGAGGAAGTCCCGGCCGGTCCGGTAGAGCGACAGCCGCAGGTCGTCCCACGCGCGCGACTTCTTGCCCAGGAAGGTGAGGGGCCGCACGTAGAGCGGGTAGAGGTACAGCTCCTCCGGCGCGTACCGCAGCGCGGCCTCCAGCGAGTGCTGGAACGTCTCCACCGTCTGGCCCTCGATGCCGTAGATGAGGTCCAGGTTGAGCGTGGGGAAGCCCGCGCTCCGCAGCAGGTCCAGCGTGGCCTCCACCTGCGCCGTCTTCTGCGGCCGCTTCACCGCGGCGACCTCCGCCTCCAGGAAGCTCTGCACGCCCATGCTCACCCGGTCCACGCCCCGGGCCTTCAAGAGCGCGACCTTGGCCGCGTCCACCGTCTCCGGCGACACCTCCACGGACATGGGCACGTCGCGCGGGTCCACGCCCAGCTCCGCCGCCAGGTCGAACACCGTCTCCAGCCCCGCGACGTCCAGCAGGGTGGGGGTGCCGCCACCGATGGCGGCGCGCGCGAACGTGGACGGCCCCAGCGCGTCCTTCACCCTGCGGGCCTCCCGCTTCAGCGCGGCGAGCCACGCTGCGACGACGTCCTCCCTGGGGCCCGCGGCGGTGAAGAGGTTGCAGAACCCGCAGCGCATCTCGCAGAAGGGCACGTGCAGGTAGAGGAACAGCGCGTCCCGCCGCTCCTTCGCCCAGACGTCCTCCAGCGGCAGCGCGGGCGTGAGCGGGCGGTAGGCCGTCTTGTGCGGGTAGCCGTAGAGGTACGCCACGTACGGCGTCCCTTCGAGCATCGACTCCAGGCGCGTCATGGCGCGGAGTCTACCGGCAGCACGAACTGGCCATAGGGCACCGTCCACACCACCGGGTGCCCCAGCCGGTGCCCCGTGTAGCCGTCCTCGCCGTACGCCGTCCCATGGTCCGAGCACACGATGCAGAAGGCCGGACCGCGCCGGCGCAGCGCCTGGAACAGGGGCCCCAGCTGGCCGTCCACGTACGCCAGGGCCGCCGCCTGCGTCGCCTTCGAGTCCTCCGTCGCCCCGGGCACGTAGTGCCGGTTGGGCTGGTGCAGCGCGGAGACGTTGATGAACAGGAACACCCGCTGCTCCCGGGGCAGCGCGCCCAGGATTTTCACTGCCAGTGATGCCTGATTTTCCGTGGATTGGGGGTCGGTGACGCCCAGCTCCGGGGCCCAGTGCGCCTCGGAGAAGAGGCCCGGGAGCACGCGGCCCAGGGGGTTTCTCTGGTTGAAGAAGCCCGTCCCGCCAATGCACACCGTGTGATAGCCGCGCCCGGCCAGCCCGGTGACGAGGTCCGGCGCGTCCAGCACGCAGGTGCCGGGGCCGGTCGTCTCGCTGCCCTCGAAGCGCAGGGCGAAGGGGCGCGGATGGCGGCCCGGGGTGACGGGGGTGGGGAGGAAGCCCGCGAAGAAGGCCTGATGCGCGGCGTAGGTGAAGCTCGCCGGGCTGTGGCGCTCCTCCCACCGGCCGCCGGGCAGCAGCGCGGCCAGGGTGGGGGTGCGGCCCGCCTCCAGCGCTTCGCGGGCCACGTCGTAGCGGAGCGTGTCCAGCGTGAGGAAGAGCAGGTCGTGCGTGCCGACCAACGCGTTCAGGTCATGCATGCGGACCGGCGGGGCGGGGAGGGGACCTCATCGACGGGAGGTCCCCATACCCCGTCCGGGACGGCGGGACTACGACATCGGCGCGGTCTCCGCCGGGGGGCGGGGCTGCGCCGGGGCCTCGGCCGGCGAGGACTCGAGCGCGCGGCGCGGGGCGTTGGGGTTCCGGGTGTCCACGGTCGAGTTGTAGAGCGTCGTGGCGAAGGTCTGCTGCCCGCCCGTGGACAACGTGCGGAAGGCGCGGTCCAGCGCCTGCTGTCCGCCCTGCAGGCCCTGGCCCATGGTGCGCTCCACCAGCGCGCGCGCCTGCTGCTCGTTGAGGCGCACGGAGAACGGGGCGGTGTTGGACGCCGCCGCGTCGTCATTGGAGAAGGCGCCGCGCGCGATGGCCGCCGCGTTGGGGTCCGTGAAGGTCAGCTCGTAGCTCGTCTCGGCGGGCTGGCCGGGACGCGTGGTGGTGGTCGCCACCACGGAGTCGTTGATGGCCGTGCGCGCCCGGCCGTTGCCGTCCGCGCCCACCTGCATCTCCGTGGACTGGGTGCTGCCCGCCACGTTGCGGTCCGTCTGGCGCACGGTCTGCTCACCCGCGCCGTCCGCGCCGAGCGTCGTGTGCCGCTCGGAGGTGGCCACGCGCTGACCCAGCACGCGCCCCTCGCGGTTCTGATCCAGCGAGTCCGTGCGCTGCACGTTGCTCACGCCCGGGCCGTTCTCACGGGGCAGCTGGCCGGTGCGCATGAACGCGTCGTAGGCCGCGCGGCCCTCCTGCGTGCGGATGTTGAAGTCCGCGGACTGGGTGTTCCCCAGACGCTGATCCTGCCGGCCCTCCAGGCCGCGGATGTTGGTGGCGTCCTGCTGGCGGCCCTGGCTGGTCACCGTGGCGCGCACCGTGTCCTCCGACGTGCGCTGCACCTCGTAGCGCTGCGTCTGGGTGCGGTCGTACGACGTGCTCAGCCCCAGCCGCTCGCCCAGCCTGCCCGGGCCCGCGCGCAGGCCGACGTTGAAGCCCGCCTGGCCCTGGACCTCCGCCCGGGCGCGGGTGCCCACCGGCCACGTCTCCGGGGCGGCGGGGTTGGGCAGCTCACCGTTGCGGATGGCGTCCGTGGCGGCCTGGCGCGGCACCTCCACGCGCAGGCTGCCCTGCAGCCCGAACGAACCGCCCGCGCTCACCGGCCCCAGCCGCGTGGGCACGCCGCCCCGGGGCGTCGAGCCGCGGTTGCCCACCTGGCCCTGGGCCTCCAGGACGAAGTTGTCCCCCTGCGTCGTCACCCGGGCCCGGCCCGTGGGGCGCAGCGCGGCGCCGGGCGAGAAGGTGTCGCGGTTGCGCTCCGTGGCGGCCTGCGAGGCGGGGGCCTGCGTCGGCGGCACCTGCGTCTGCGGCGCGCTCGCCGGGCGGCTGGCGGGAACCGTCGAGGTCGTCGGCTGGAACGTCGGGGTGGGACGGTTCGGATTGATGGAAGTCATGGGTACTGGGGTTATCGGCCATGCCGGTGGTTTGTTTCCACTCGGGGTGTGGCACTCGCATTCCTGAAACCTGAGCGTTTCCGGCCACTTCCACACAGCTCAAACCACCTGAGCCCACCCATAAAGGACACCCACGCCGCAAAAAGCACGCCCTGTTGCAACTGAGTGGCAAGGACTTGAAATACTGCCTTAATACGTATTACAGGTTATTCTCACTTTGAAGGGAGTGCCCGAAATGCAGAACATGCGGAAGCGGTTCTCGACGTCTCGTGGTGGCTGGCGGCCGGTGACGGCGCTGGTGCTGGGCTGCACCCTGGCGGTTCCGGCCGGAGCGCTCGCTGCGGAGCGCACCCCTTCAGTGGCCACGCGGGCTCCGGCGGCGCCGGGCGCGGCGGTGGCGAAGGCGCTCCAGGCGGGGGGCACCACGCTGGCGACGCCGGCGGGGCTGGTGTTCCACCAGACGGCGCGGCCGGTCAGCGCCCTGCGTACGCTGGACGTGGTGCAGGGTAGCGGCGTGCAGCTGCACGTCTGGCGTGAGCGCCAGGCGGACGGCACGGAGCGCGCCTTCTCCGCGTACACGCGCGGCGGCACGGAGCAGCTGGGCCGCGTGCAGCAGGAGGAGTACCTCATCCGGCTGGCGGAGGCGTCGTTCGACCCGCTGGCGCGCACCGCGCCGCTGCTGGGCAACGCGCTGGTGGCGGACCGGGACAACACGCTGTCGCTGGTGCAGTTCCACGCCACGCCGCTGCCGGAGTACCAGGAGACCATCGAGAACGCGGGCGGCAAGGTGCTGCGCTTCCTGTCGGACCACACGTACCTGGTGGAGATGCCGGCGGAGGTTCGCGCGCGCGTGGCCCAGCTCCCCGCCGTGCGCTGGGTGGGGGACTACCACCCGGAATGGCGCCTGGAGCCGGTGCTGCGCGACGCGCTGCTCGGACGCTCGGCGGCGCTCGCGCCCCAGCGCTACTCCATCATGCTGGGCGAGCGCGGCGCGGCGCGGCAGGCCCGCGTGACGGCGCTGGTGGAGCGGCTGGGCGGCAAGGTGGACCTGGTGGAGCCGGGCGGCCTGCGCGTGGAGGCGACGCTCGACCAAGCGCAGCTGGCGCAGCTGGTGCGCGCCAACGAGGTGCAGTTCATCGACCGCTGGGGTGGCCCCGGCGAGGTGGACATGGACATCGTGCGCGCGACGGGCGGCGCCAACTACATCGAGACGCTCAGGGGCTGGAACGGGCAGGGCGTGCGCGGTGAGGTCTTCGACACCGAGCTGCGCACCACCCACCGCGAGTGGCCCACCGCGCCCATCATCCACAGCGTGGGCACGTCCTCCGGTTCGCTGCACGGCACGAGCTGCTACAGCCACAACTTCGCCAGTGGCGTGGATCCGCTGGCCAGGGGCCTGCTGCCGGGCGGGCAGGGCATCTTCTTCCTCTACTCGGAGTCCACGCAGTTCGGCGGCACCAAGTCCCGCTACACGGCGAACCAGGAGCTGATCAACCCGAGCGGCCCCTACCGCGCGGTGTTCCAGACCTCCAGCGTGGGCAGCACGCTGACGACGTCGTACACGACCATCTCCGCGGAGGTGGACGACTACCTCTTCAAGGCGCCGCTCCTGAGCACGCAGTCGCAGAGCAACAGCGGCACGCGCAACTCGCGTCCGCAGGCGTGGGCGAAGAACATCGTCTCCGTGGGCGGCATCCGGCACTACAACACGCAGACCCGCACGGATGACAGCTGGTCCTCGGGCGCGAGCATCGGCCCGGCGGCGGACGGCCGCATCAAGCCGGACCTGGCCTTCTACTACGACAGCATCCGGGGCGCGTCCGGCTCCTCCGACAGCAGCTACACGGAGTTCAGCGGCACCAGCTCCGCGACGCCCCAGACGTCCGGCCACTTCGGCCTCTTGCACCAGATGTGGCACCAGGGGGTGTGGGCCGGCCACGGCGGCAAGGCGGACGTCTTCACCAGCCGCCCGCAGATGGCCACCGCCAAGGCGCTGATGATCAACGGCGCGGCCAGGTACAACTGGCTGGCGGGCGGCGCCAACGCGGACATCGACCGCAACAAGCAGGGCTGGGGAACGTCCGACCTGAAGCGCCTGTACGACCGCGCCGCGAAGACGTTCGTCGTCGACGAGACGGACGTCCTCACGCCGCTCGCCACCAAGACGTACACCTTCACCGTGGCCAGCGGTGAGCCGGAGCTCAACGTCACGATGGCCTACACGGACCCCATGGGCACTGTGGGCGCGGCCCGGGCGCGCATCAACGACCTGTCCCTGCGCGTGACGGCGCCCAACGGCACCGTGTACTGGGGCAACAACGGGCTGACGGCGGGCAACGTGTCCACGGCCGGAGGCGTGTCCAACAAGGTCGACACCGTGGAGAACGTCTTCCTCGCGAACCCCGCCGCGGGCACGTGGAAGGTGGAGGTCCTGGCGGACGAGCTGGTCCAGGACGCTCGCACGGAGACCACGGCGGTGGACGCCGACTACGCCCTGGTGGTGAGCGGCGTGCAGCTCACCGCGAAGGTGCCGTAGGCGTTTTTCCCTCCTGCGCACCCCGCGCGGGCTCCGGGAGGTCCGGGGCCCGCGCCGTACTCTCAGGGAGTAGGGGCCGCGGGCTTCGCGGCGCCCTCCTGCTGGGCCACGGGCTTCGCGGCGCGCTGGAGGACGGGCAGGGACGGGCTCAACGTGCCCAGGTAGAGCCGGCCGTGGAAGCCCGTCTCACCCGGCGCGGCGAAGAGCGCCACCTTGCGCGGCGTGCCCGGCTCCTGGCGCGCGTCCGCCGCCGGGTTGATGCCGTGCACGTCGCAGTCCACCTGCTGCCAGACGTTGAATCGGCAGGCAAAGTGGGCCCCGCGCGCGAAGCCCACGTCCAGCGCCCGCACGGGCGAGGAGGGCAGGGCGGCCGCCAGCCGGTGGCCCATGGGTTCGAACTTCGAATCCCAGCCCACGCCGCCAGTTCGCACGTGCACGTCGCCCGCGAGCACCAGCATCCACGCGTCCGGATGTTCCTGCCGGAAGGCCAGCAGGTTCTCCGCCATCTCCGCCTCGCGCGCGTTGCCCGCGGCCCCCTTCGAGTCGAACGCCACCACGGACACGGCGTGGCCCTGGGCCCGCAGGCGCCGCGCGGCCTCCAGCAGGTGGATGACGCCCGCGCTGCTGCGGCCGTCCTGATCCACGCGGCGGAAGAAGTCGCTCAGCACCAGCAGCCGCTCCAGGTCCGCGTCCGTGCCTGCGCTCGACACGTACTCGTCCAGCGCGGCCTGATCCACCGACGGCACGGACAGGGCCAGCGCCACCGGCAGCTTCTTCGCCGTGGCGTCGCAGAGCATCCGCGCGGCGGCGTCCGGCAGCTCGCGCGTGCCCATGGGGTCCGCGACCAGCACCGTGCCGCCCGAGGCGAGCAGCGGGTCCACGCCCTCCACGGGGTCACCGCAGCGAGGCGCCGCGTCCGGTGTCTCGGCGGTCCAGCCCGCGACCTTCACGTCGCGCACGGGGATGGACGCCTTGCCGCCCACCAGCTCCAGCGACGGCACCATCTCCAGGCGCATGAGCAGCTTGCGCTCCTGGGGCATGTCGCGGAAGCCGCGGCGCAGCTTGAAGCCCTCCATCTGCGGGATGCCCTCGAAGGTCTCGTGGGCGAACACCTCGCGGAAGTGGTTGTAGGTGTGGTCGTTCGTCCTCATGCTGCCCGGCTCGGGCACCTGCTCCTCGACCGCGTCATCCGCCTCGCGGTACTGGAGCCGGAAGATGCGCACGATGGACTGGCGCGGGCCCACGGCTTCGGGGCGCACCAGGTAGCGTTCGAAGGTGCGGTTGCCGCGCACGTTCACGCCGATCTCCCAGGACTGGGAGTACAGCTCGTGCGTGGTGTTGTTCTCGAAGATGTCCAGGCGCTGCTCCTCCAGCAGGCGGCGCGCGACGAACATCGCCTCGTCCAGTGGCACCAGGTACACGCGCTCCACGGTGGGGATGGGCTCCGTGTCCAGCTTGTCCCCGTCCAGCCCGCGCGAGAGGCTCGCGCAGCCCGTCATGCACAGAAGCCCCAGCGTCCAGTGCCACCGCATGGTCCTGCCCCTTTCGTGGCCGGGGACGGTCCAGTCAGGCGCCATCCCCGGACGTCTGAGCCTAACACTCCGGGTGAAGCGATTGCGTCCGCCCACCGTGAAAGGAACACTCCACGCTCCGGATATTTGCTCGGGTGACGGGGGGCCGCGTGCCGCGACATGAATGTCTGCGACTGGGACTCGCAATACTTGGCGTCTTACAGCTATCAACAGCCCATGCGGAGCCACCCCTCACAAGGGCCCCGGGATGCGCCAAGCGTGGCTGGCCCGCGACCGTCACCTGCGGAAGCACCCCGTGCTTCGTCTCGAGCTGTGGCGAAGGAAAGTGTCCCTACTGCTTCATCACGAGCCTGGAGAACCTCGTCTTCACAGGCTGGGCGGTCCACACGTGCACGACCGGAGATGCCGTGACGGACAGGGCGCTGCTGTTCAACACGGCGCCCTTCAACGCGCGCCTGGGGCCCTTCTGTGGCTGAGGACTCGTGGGCACGGGACGCCGCCCGGGTGGCCGAGGCACTCAACCTCCTGACCGTCCTGGCCGTACCTCGTCTCTTCGAACGGTGGTGCACCCAGGCCCCGGCCGAGGAACTGCGCACCGTGCTCCAGTCCCGCATGGCGGCGCTCTCGGCCTTCTGTGAAAAGGCGTGGGGGAGCCCGGATGCGGAGCGCTTCCGGTCCGCGGCCCCCCGGGTGCGGATGCTCGCGGAGTCCCTGGCAGCTGCTCCCTCCGGTAGCCTCATGGACTCCGGCTGGAACGCCCAGGCCCGCGAGTGCTTGGACGCGCTAGGAGTTCCGGTGCCTCCCGGCGGCTGGGAGGGCTTCCAGGGGGTGTCTGCCGACGGAGAATGAAAGGTGAACCGCCCTTTTGCGTGGATGACGTCAAGACTCCAAGTACCCCTCGCCTCTGAGCACGCGAGTGGTCAGGAAACAGGAGGGGTAGGGGGTAACGTCGCGGTGAAGTGGGAGCGGAAAGGTTCGCCGTCCCCAACATGACAGGGGCTGACCGCTCATGATCCTCTCAATAGCTACCGCAGAAGACAGACCGTGGAAAAGATCGCGGTCGCTTCAAAGTGCGCTCATCGACATGCGTGCTCATGTATCTTGGCGCCATGGACTTCCCGGTACCTCCAGCGACTGATGCACCTTCGGAGGAGTCGCCCGTGTCTCCCATCTCCCAGAGGCTCGATATTTGGAACGCGATGCTCTCGCGTGGCGAGGTGCCATCGACTACCGGACGTGAATTATTAACGCTGTTCGGAGCTAAGCGTCGTGGCTGGCGGGTTGTCGCCTGGATTCGTGACGAACTCTTCGCGCGAAGCTTGGTGACAGAGCCGGATTTTGACGAGGTGTGGGTCGATGTCCCGCTGCTAGTCAAACGGGCGCAGAGTACGACGGCAGTCTCATCTCCCTCTGGGTCGACGCAGGGTGCTGGGCCAGTCACCGTCGGGCCGGGCGCAACTGGGTCCGCACCTGTAGCTCAGACGCTACCGAAGCAGAAAGCGACTGATCCAATCCGTCGGATCAGTCTGTTGCGCGCCGCGAACAAAACGGTCGTTTCCGTTCCGCCGAACACGTCACTCAAGGCGGCGACGACAATCATGATGCTCAACGACTTCTCCCAGCTGCCGGTAATTCAGAACGAGCGCGATTGTAAGGGAGCTGTGACGTGGCAGAGCATCGCTACGGCGACAGCAATGGGCAAGGAATGTAGAACGGTGAATGACTGCATGGTGCCTTGCGAAGAGGTCGCTTCGAATGCGTCCCTGTTGGAGGCTATTCAGAAAGTCGCCGCGAAGGAGTTCGCGCTCGTTCGAGGACTGGACAGGCGCTTTCAAGGGATTGTGACGGTCGTGGACCTAAGCCTCCAGTTCCGTGCGCTCAGCGAGCCATTCCTCCTGCTTGAGCAGATCGAGAACCTCCTCCGCTCCCTGATCCGCGAATGCTTCACAGTCGAGGAGATGCGTAAGGCGAAACATGAGGCCGACACATCCCGTAAGGTTGACGATGTTTCCGATTTGACCTTCGGCGAGTACGTGAATCTCCTAGAGCACCGCGAGGCGTGGCCAAAACTGAAGGTGTCCTTTGAGAGGGACTCCTTCATCGCGAAGATGAAAGAAGTACGTGACCTCCGGAACGACATCATGCACTTCGACCCGGACCCGCTTGAGGACGACGACATCACGTTGCTGCGGAACTTCGCGGGATTTCTCGAGAGGGTAGCCAGGTAAATACCGCTCAGGACACGGTAGTTACCCGTAGCTAGTCATTGCTGATTTTGCCCTGGGAACTCGCGCAGGATGCTCTCAGGGATAGCCCCTCGCCCTCCGGCAAGGGGCTTACCCTCCCGGTGTCAGTGCCCGGCGTCCGCGGGCTTCGCGGCGCCTTGCTGCTGCTGGGCCACGGGCGGGACGGCGCGCTGGATGACCGGCGGGGAGGCGTTGAGCGTCCCCACCCAGAGCCGGCCGTGGAAGCCCTTGTCGCTGGGTGCGTCGAACATCGCCACCTTGCGCGGCGTGCCCGGCTCCTGGCGCAGCTCCGGCGTGGGGCTCAGCGCGAACACGTTGCAGTCCACCTGCTCCCAGACGTTGAAGCGGCAGGAGAACTGCGAGCCTCGCGCGAAGCCCACCTCCAGCGCCTTCACCGGCGAGGAGGGCAGGGCCTTCGTCAGCCGCGAGCCCAGCGGCTCGAAGTCCTTGTTCCAGCTCACCGGCTTCGTGCGCACGTGCACGTCGCCCGCGAGTGCCAGCAGCCACGTGTCCGGGTTCGCCTGACGCCAGGCGATGAGGTTCTTCGCCATCTCCTCCTCGCGCGCGTTGCCGGAGGCGTTGTTGGAGTCGAACGCCAGCACCGTGACGGAGTTGCCCTGCGCTCGCAGCCGGCGCGCCTGTTCGATGAGGCGCAGGAGGGCGCCGCTGCTGCGGCCGTCCTGGTACACGCGGCGCCAGAAGGAGCTGACCACCAGGAGCCGCTCCAGGTCCGGGCCGTGGCCCTCGCTGGCCAGGTAGTCATCCAGCGCGCCCTGGTCCTCCGACGGCATCGACAGCGCCAGCGCCACCGGCAGCTTCTTCTCCACCGCGTCGCAGAGCATCCGCGTGGCCACCTCCGGCAGCTCGCGCGTGCCCAGCGGATCTCCCACCAGCACCGTGTGCCCGGCGGCGAGCAGCGGCTCCACGCCCTCCAGCGGCTCGCCGCACTTCACTGGCGGCGGCTGGGCCGTGTCGTCGTCCCAGCCCTCCACCTGCACGGAGCGCACGGGCGCGGTCGTCCTGCCGCCCACCAACTCCAGCGACGGCACCATCTCCAGCTTCGTCAGCAGCTTGCGCTCCAGCGGCAGGTCGCGCGTGCCGCGCACCATCTTGAAGCCCTCCATGTCCGGCACGCCGTCGAAGGTGAAGCGCTCGAACGTCTTCCGGGAGAGGTACTTCTCCTCGTCCTGGATGCGCTCGTTGAGCCACTTGGGCTTCACCTCGATGTTGGTGTCCTGCTCGCGGTAGCGCAGGCGGAAGACGCGGATGATGGACTGGCGCGGGCCCACCGCAGCGCCCTTCACGAAGTAGCGCTCGAAGGTGCGGTTGCCGGGGAGGTTCATCCCGGGCTCGTGCGCGGAGGTGTAGAGCTCGTGGTGGTCCGCGCGCTCGAAGACGTCGTAGCGCTGCTCCTCGAAGACGCGCCGCATGGTGAAGAGCGCCTCGTCCAGCGGCACCAGGTACACCGTCTCCTCCGTGGGCACCTCTTCGTCCCCCGGGCCCTCGTCATGGAGGTCCTTCGTCAGGCTCGCGCAGCCGCCGACGCACAACGACAGTCCCAGCAACCAGTGAAACCGCATGACGTGATCTCCGGCCCACCCGATGTGTCCCAATGTTGCTCGTGACGGGGGTGCGACGTCCTGGCTCCCACCGCCGGGACGTCGTGAATCAGTCTAACGGGAAACGCGGGGCAAACGCGTGTGTCAGGCAGGACGGGTGGGAGCGGCTCCCTGGCCCGTGAGCGACCGGACGACATCCAACGCCAGTTCGGCGTGCTTCTTCACCTGGATCTGCGAGTCGAACGCGTAGCGGATGGTGCCGCCCTTGTCGGCGACGAACGTCACCCGCCCGGGCAGGAGCCCCAGGAAGTTGGTGCCCACCCCGAAGGCCTTGCGCGCCGCGCCATCCGGGTCGCTGAGGAGGCGGAAGGGGAGCCGGTGCTTGGCGACGAACTTCTCGTGGGACTCGGCGGAGTCGCTGCTGATGCCCACCACGTCCGCGCCCGCGTCGGTGAAGTCCTGGTACTGATCCCTCAGGGTGCAGGCCTGGACCGTACATCCCGGGGAGTCGTCCCGAGGGTAGAAGTAGATGACCATCGCCTTGTCACCCAGCAGGTCGCGCAGGCGCACCGGCACGTCGCCCGGCCCCCGCAGTGTGACGTCCGGAACCGAATCCCCTTCTTTCAGCATCTTGGCCATGAAAGTCCCTCTCCTCCCGGGGGGAGCATGGACCGCGCATGGCCTGACCCGCAAATCAATCGGGCTTCCGGGTTGCCCGGAATTCATGGGCCTGGGCATTCTGTCAGGGAATGGCGTCACGCGACCTTGTGGACACCGAGGACTCCCGCAAGGGGGCCTCCCGCGCCGCCCCGGCGGACCGGCTGTACCTGCTGCTGTTGCTGGGCAACACCTCCACGCTGGTGCCGCTGCCCCGGGAGGGGTCGGTGGTGATTGGCCGCGCGGCGGGGGCGGACCTCCTGGTGGACGACGCGTCGGTAAGCCGCCAGCACGCGCGGGTGGGGGTGGCGCAGGGCGAGGCCTTCATCGCGGACCTGGGCAGCCACAACGGCGTGCGCGTCAACGGCGAGCGGGTCCAGGGCACCCGGCCGCTGGACGGCGGCGACGTGGTGACGCTGGGCAACGTGACGCTGGTGTTCCACCAGGGCGAGCGGCCCCTGCCGGAGCGGCGGGCGCTGGAGGCGGAAGGGCTGCGCGCGCGGCTCTCCGAGGAGCTGGACCGGGTGCGCGGCTCGGGCCTGGCGGTGAGCGTGCTCGCGCTGGAGGTGGAGTCGGCCCGGGTGCCGCAGGTGGAGCTGGTGCGGGCGCTGTACGGCGCGCTGCGGTTGATGGACGCGGTGGGACAGGTGGGGGGCACGCTGGTGGGGGTGCTGCCGGACCTGTCTGGCGAGGAGGCGGAGGCCGCCGCGGCGCACCTGGTGTCGGTGCTCACGCCGCTGGCCGGGCGGGTGCGGGCGGGGCTGGCTTCGGCGCCGGGGGACGGGATGCAGGGGGACGCGCTGCTGGGCGCCGCGAGGGCCGCGGCGCTGGCGGCGGCGCCGGGAGAGACGCGGGTCAGCGGGCCGGCCATGTACCGGCTGGCGCTGGGCGAGCGGTCGGTGGTGGTGGCGGACGCGGCGCTGATGCGGCTGTTCGAATTGCTGCGCAGGCTGGCGGTGAGCCCGCTGCCGGTGCTCATCCACGGCGAGACGGGGGCGGGGAAGGAGAACGCGGCGTGGGCGGTGCATCACTGGTCGTCGCGCTCGGCGCAGCCGTTCGTGCCGCTCAACTGCGCGGCGCTGCCGGAGAGCCTGGTGGAAGCGGAGCTGTTCGGCCACGAGCGGGGCGCGTTCTCCGGCGCGGACCGGGCTCGGGCGGGCCTGCTGGAGCGGGCGAGCGGCGGGACGCTGTTCCTGGATGAGGTGGCGGAGCTGTCGCTGCCCATCCAGGCCAAGCTGCTGCGCGCGTTGGATCAACAGGTCATCACCCGGCTGGGGGATTCGCGCGAGCGGCCCGTGGACCTGCGCGTGGTGGCGGCCACGCACCGGGTGCTGGCGGACGAGGTGAAGGCGGGACGGTTCCGGCAGGACCTGTTCTTCCGCCTGTCCGCGGCGGTGGTGGTGTTGCCGCCGTTGCGAGACAGGCCCCGGGAGCTGCCGCTGCTGGCGCGAGCGTTCATGGACGACGCGTGCGCGAGGGCAGGTCGTCCGCCGCTGCACCTGTCCGCCGCGACCATGGAGGTGCTGGGAGCGCACCCGTGGCCGGGGAACGTGCGCGAGCTGAAGAACGCGGTGGAGTACGCGGTGGCCACGTCGCCGGGGCCGGTGGTGGAGCCTTCACACCTGCCGGAGTCGTTGCGCTCAAACGTGGACGCGCCTCCGGAGCCGGAGGCGGCGCGGACAGCGGGCGGCGCGGAGACACCGAAGGTGTTCCAGAATCTGGCGGAGGAACTGCGGACGCTGGAGCGGCAGCGGATGCAGGAAGCGCTGGAGGCGACGGGCGGGGTGCAGACGCGGGCGGCGCAGCTCATCGGGATGCCGCTGCGCACCTTCGCGTTCAAGCTGAAGCAGCACCGAATCGCGCCCTCGCGAGGCCGGGGCGCGGCGGGTGAATGAGGAGCGAGCCGCTTCCAGTGTGGCAGCCGCCCGCGACGTTCGGGGAGTACCGCCTGTTGCAGCCGCTGGGACGCGGCGCGATGGGGGAGGTGTACCTCGCGCACGACACGGTGCTGGACCGGCTGGTGGCGGTGAAGTTCATCGCGGGCGTCGCACCGGATGAGGTGCAGCGTGAGCGCTTCCGCACGGAGGCGCGAGCGATTGCCCGGGTGCAGCACCCGAACGTGGTGGGCATCCACCGCGTCGGAGAGGTGAAGGACCGGCCCTATCTCGTCTCCGAGTTCCTGCGAGGCGACAGCCTGGACCGGTTGTCCCGGCCGGTGCCGTGGACGCGCGTGCTGGAGATTGGAGTCGGACTGGCGAGGGGGCTCGCGGCGGCGCACCGGCAGGGGGTGTTGCACCGGGACCTCAAGCCGGCGAACGCGCTGCTGACCGAGGACGGGCAGGTGAAGCTGCTCGACTTCGGGGTGGCGAAGCTGCTCGACGTGGCGATGGCGTCCGTCGAACCCGTGCGCTTGCAGGAGGAACCCCGAGCCGTGCCCGTGGAGGGTGATGCCACGGTGGATGTGCCGGGCACGGTGGAGGATTCGCGCCGCACCGCGACCGTGGGCGTCAACCACGGTGCCAGCCCGGAGGCCTCGCCACCCCTGCTCGTGAGCTCCGACACTGGAGACTCACAGCGTCCCGCGGAGGTGGCGCAACGGACCGCGACGTCGACTCCGCTTCCGCCGGAGCGGCTCCTCGGTCCCGCGGACCTGCTGTCCACGGGCCGCATCGGGACGCCGCTCTACATGGCGCCCGAGGTCTGGCGCGGTGAACCCGCCACGGTCCGCAGCGATCTCTTCTCGCTGGGCGTGCTCCTCTACGAGCTGTGCGGAGGTCCGACACCCGGACCGCTCGCGGAAGCCCCGCACCGTCCACGGACCTTCGAGCCACTGGACGCCGCGGTGCCCGGCGTCGATGCCACGTTCGCCGCCATCCTCGCGCGCTGCCTCGCGCATGATCCGTTCGCGCGCTTCGAATCCGCGGATGCCCTGCGCGAAGCGCTGGAGTCCATCGCCTCGCGCCGTGGCTCACCGACCCTCGCGACACCGCGTCCACGGTGGCTGCGCATCACCCGCGTGCTCGCGCTCCCGGGGATCGCGGTGGCCATCCTCCTCGGCGGCAACTGGTGGGGCGAACGTTCCCGGCGCATGGACGCGGAGCAGGCCATGGCCTCCGCCGCCGCCATCCTCGACGAAGTCCGCGCCCTGGACACCCGCATCGACACCCTGCGCACGGAGGCCTTCACCGCGTTCGACACGGACCGCTCCGCGGAGGCGGAACCCCTCTGGGCCCAGGCCCTGGAGCTGGGCGCGAAGCAGGCCCGCCGCTCCCAGGACGCCAGCACCGTCCTCGAAGCCGCGCAGACGCGCGTGGGCCGGGGCTCGAACCCCACCCTGGACCAACGCGTCGCCGACGTCCTGCTTCAGCGCATCCTCCTCGCGGAACGGGACCGCGACCTTGACGTCCAGACCGCCCTCACGCAGCACCTGGCTGAGTTGGACCCGAACGCCGCCACGAGCCGGAAGCTGACCGCCCCCGTCCGGATGGAGCTGGACAGCAATCCCCCCGGCGCCGTCATCCAGGTCGAAACCTTCGAGTCCCGCCCCGGTGGCCCGCCGCGCTGGTCCGAGCCCAGGACCTTCGACAAGACGCCCATGACCGCCGGCCTCACGCTGGATCCCGGCTCGCACCGACTGACCTTCACGCTCCCGGACCGGCCGCCCGTACAATACCCGGTGATGCTCACGCGGGGAGAGACCTTCCGCGCGAAGGTCTCCCTCCCCGAACACGTCCCGGACGGCTACGTCTACGTGCCCCCCGGCCGCTTCCTCTACGGCAGCGGCGACGCGGAGACCATCCGCCGCACCGTCATCCGCACGCGCCCGATGCACCGGCTCACCACCGGCGCCTTCTTCATCGCCCGCCACGAAGTCACGTACGCGGACTGGCTCGCGTGGCTGCGAGCGCTGCCCACCTCCGAGCGCGCCGCGCGCAGGCCCCGAGGCACCAACTACTTCGGCACCATCGAGCTGCTTCCGGGCAGGGACGGCCTCTGGACCTTCCACCTGGAACACGAAGGCATCACGTACCTGGCGAGGGAAGGGGAGCCGCTGCGCTACCAGGACCGCACCCAGCGCGCCGAACAGGACTGGCGCCGCTTCCCCGTGTCCGGCATCTCCTGGGAGGACGCCCGCGCGTACGTCGCCTGGCTGGATGCCACCGGTCGCCTGCCCCGCGCGCGCCTGTGCACCGAACGCGAATGGGAGCGCGCGGCCCGGGGCGCGGACGGCCGCGACTATCCGCACGGCCCGACGCTCGCGCCAGATGACGCCAACTTCGACGCCACCTACGGGCGCAAGCCGCGCGCCTTCGGGCCCGACGTGGTGGGAACGCATCCCGCGTCGGACAGCCCCTTCGGCGTGGCGGACCTGTCCGGCAACGTGTGGGAGTGGCTGGTGACGGACACGAACGGCGCGGCCGCGTATGGCGGCGGCTCGTTCTACCAGGACGCGCTCACCGCCCGCTCCCTCAACCACGGCGACGGCGAACCGCGCACACGCTTCCCCTTCATCGGGATGCGCGTGTGCGCGTCCGTTCCGTGACTCCATGAATCAGAGGTCGCGCCCCGGCAGCTGTCCCACCGCCGGCAGGTAGCCCAGGTCCCGGACGAAGAGGAACCCCGGCGGAGCCTGCGTGGACGTGACATAGACAACCGGCGTACGCAACGACCGCCACAGCTTCAGCGGCCGGCGCTGGCCCGTGCTGGTGACGCTCACGGAGCTGTACACGAAGCCCTCGATGCCCTGGTCCCCGTTGAGGGCCTTGAGGACGTAGCTGGGAAGGCGCTCACACTGCGAATCGTCCGTGAGCAGGGAGTCCCCGCTGGTGCTCTCGCACCGGTACAGCGGCTTGATGAAGCTGCCCATGCGCGTCCGGATGTCGACGGGCAGCTTCGGGGAGAGGATGGGCCCCTCCTTGCGCTGCGCGGTGAACGGCGTCACGTCCGCCACCCCGTTCGCATCCAGGTCCAGGTGGACGCCGGTCACGCTGGAGCCGCCTTCGACGGTCAGCGGCTCCACCGTCACCGCGGTGGTCGTCACGTAGCGGTTGGTGGCGGCGTCCATGAACGTCACCAGCGACCGGTCGATGAAGAGCGAATAGGACACGAGCAGCGTCTCGGTGGCATGGAACGACAGGTCCATCGATTCACAGGGCCGCGTCGGACGCGGAGCCAGGACGAGCTTGCGGTTCACGCACGTGGCCTCCAGGGGCAGCGTGTCCCAGCGCTTCTTGCCCAGGCACAGCGGCCGCACGCCGCCGCAGTCATCCACCTTCCACACGGCCTCCAGGGAGTAGCCATCCAGCGTGGCCGGCAGGTCCCCCGTGATCAGCTGGTTGGCCTCCTGCGTGTTCATGAACTTCAGCGGCGTCCCGTCCAGCGTGTTGCTCCGGCCCTCGCCGCAGTAGTCCGCCATGGCCATGCGCGTGCACAGCTGGTGGTAGTCCAGCGCGACGGCCTGCGGGAACGTCGTGGCCCAGGGCGCATAGCCCCAGTCGATGCACTTGGCGATGACGCCGCCGCCCACGAAGAACGGCTGGCTCGCGGTGCCCTCGTTCTTCGCCGCGCAGGCGAAGGTGAAGTACTCGGGGTTCGGGAGCAGCTCGCCGCCGGTGGACCAGGCGTGGGGCGACGCGAGCGCGAAGCCGCTGCCCGTGGGGCACAGCGGCTGGGACGGGCTGTCCTCCGTCGCCGCCGTCACGCGGTACTCCCAGAACGCCTTGCCGTCCGTCAGGTTCTGCGCGGTACACGCAACGGCGGGCCCCGTGATGTCGACGTGGCAGCGGACCTCCTCGATGGTGAGCTTCACCGAACGTCCCTCGAAGGGCGCGCGGAAGGACGTGCCCACGAGGTCGGCCCCCTCCAGGAACCACACCGGCGGGTTGGCGCCCGAGCAGGACTGGCTGCCCACAAGCCGCCCGCCCATCATCAGCGCGGACTTCGTGCACGCAATCCCCAAGGGCGAAGCGGCGGGCTCGAAGGACTCCAGCGGGATGTTCACCGTCTCGAAGCGCTCCGTGCCGTGCAGCCGCGAGCCCTGCGCGCCGTTCACCGGCGGCGGATCCGCCTCCGCGCCCAGGGCCGTCAGCATCCCCATCACCAGGCACCACCGCGTCCACGTCCTGTCATTCAACTTCATGTGTCCGTCTCCCACAGGCCTTCGACTCCGTGGGGGCGCACCAGCGCGTCCCCGATACAGAAGGAACGCGCCGCGCGGATGACGATGCCGACGAAAGTCTGTTCTTGTGCCGTTCGTGCAAACCTTGCCGTGGATGCAATCGTTGCAGGGCCACGCACGCGAGGAGGCTGTGCAAACCTTGCACGCCCCGCGCGCGGCGCGATGCGGCGGGCGTTCCAGCTTCCTTGCCCCGGCGGCTTCCCCCAAGATGCATTTCCCCCGCATTTCCCCCCGCATTTCTTCCGCAAAGAGGAGGGGAGCATGACCTTCCACCGCCGTGGCCTCGTGGCCGCGCTCGCGCTGTTCACCCTGGCCGGTCCCGCCCTCGCGCAGGCCCAGGCCACCCCGCCCAAGCCTCCCGCGGATCCGGACGCGGAACGCGCCGCGTACGTCCGGGCGCACTACACGAAGTACGAGGTGCGCATCCCCATGCGCGACGGCGTGAAGCTCTTCACGTCCTTCTACGTCCCCAACGACGCGAGCCCCCAGAAGCGCTACCCCGTGCTGCTCACGCGCACGCCGTACTCGGTGGGCCCGTACGGCGTCGGCCGCTACCCCCGCACCCTGGCCAACCAGGCCTTCGAGAAGGACGGCTTCATCTTCGCCTTCCAGGACGTGCGCGGGCGCTACCTGTCGGAAGGCGAGTTCGTCAACGTGCGCCCCCACCGCGACGGCAAGCGCGGCAAGGACGTGGACGAGAGCAGCGACACGTACGACACCATCGACTGGCTGGTGAAGCGCGTGCCGAACAACAACGGCAAGGTGGGCATCTGGGGCATCTCCTATCCGGGCTTCTACTCGTCCGCGGGCGCCATCGATTCGCACCCCGCGCTCAAGGCGGTGTCACCGCAGGCGCCCATCGCGGACTGGTTCTGGGACGACATGCACCGGCATGGCGCCCTCAACCTGCAGCTGACCTTCAGCTTCTTCGCCAGCTTCGGCAGGCCGCGCCCCACGCCCACCGACGACACGGAGTGGAAGCCCTATGACTTCGGCACCCCGGACGCCTACCAGTTCTTCCTGGACCTGGGCCCGGTGGCCAACGTGGAGCCCCAGCACTTCAAGGGCGACGTCGCGTTCTGGAAGGACATCGTCGCGCACCCCAACTACGACGCCTTCTGGCAAGCGCGGAACCTGCTGCCGCACCTGAAGAACATCAAGGCGGCGGTGCTGGTGGTGGGCGGCTGGTACGACACGGAGGACCTCTACGGGCCGCTGCGCACGTACGCCGCCATCGAGAAGCAGAACCCCGGCATCTCCAACACGCTGGTGATGGGCCCCTGGCCCCACGGCGGCTGGATGCGCGGGGAGGGCTCGTCGCTGGGGGACGCGGAGTTCGGCTTCCCCACCAGCACCACGTACCAGGACCTGGTGCTGGCCTTCTTCAAGCAGCACCTGAAGGGCGGCCCGGACGCGGCCGTGCCGGAGGCGCTCGTCTTCGAGGGCGGCGCCAACCGCTGGCGCAAGCTGGACGCGTGGCCGCCCAAGGGCACGAAGGAGACGCGCCTGTACTTCCAGCCCCAGGGCGCGCTGACGTTCCAGGCGCCCACGGCGGCGCAGGCTTCCTTCGACGAATACGTGAGCGACCCGGCCAAGCCCGTGCCGTACACGCAGGACCTGAGCCCCGGCTGGTCCAAGACGTACATGACGGAGGATCAGCGCTTCGCCTCGCGCCGGCCGGACGTGCTCACCTACCAGACGGCGCCGCTGACCCAGGACCTCACGCTCGCGGGCCCGCTGGAGGCGGAGCTGTGGGTGTCCACCACCGGCAGCGACGCGGACTGGGTGGTGAAGGTGGTGGACGTGAACCCCGGGAAGCTGCCCGGCTGGACCAAGGAGCAGGAGCAGTCCGGCGAGCGCAACCGGGGCGCGCAGCAGACGCTGGTGCGCGGGGAGCCGTTCCGCGGCCGCTTCCGCGACAGCTATTCCCAGCCCAAGCCCTTCACGCCCAACGAGGTGACGAAGGTGAAGTTCGTCATCAACGACGTGTTCCACACCTTCCAGCGCGGCCACCGGCTGATGGTGCAGGTGCAGTCCAGCTGGTTCCCGTTCATCGACCGCAACCCGCAGACCTTCGTGCCCAGCATCTACGAGGCGAAGCCGGCGGACTTCGTGCGCGCGATGCACCGGCTGCACCACACGGCGGCCTGGCCCAGTGCGCTGAAGGTGAACGTCCTGCCTGGACTGGACGAGTAGTTCCCCGGTCCCCCCGCGCGCGGTCTGCTAGGCTGCGCGCCCGCCACCAAAGCGCGCGGCCCCTTGCCGGGCCGCGCGCGTCGCCACGCCATGACGGGAGGGACATGACCGGTCACGACCGGCCCGACGCCGGGCGGGTGCTGCTCGACGGAAGCCTGGGGGAGGGGGGCGGCCACGTCCTCCGCTCGGCGCTGTCCCTGTCGCTCATCACCGGCCGTCCCTTCCAGCTCACCGGGCTGCGCGAGCACCGCGAGCCGGCGGGCCTGCGTCCCCAGCACCTGGCCTACGTGCGCGGCGCGGAGGCGCTGTGTGGCGGCACCAGCGAGGGCGCCGTCGTGGGCGCCACCGAGCTGCGCTTCACCCCGGGGCCCGTGCGCGCGGGGGACTACCTGCTGGAGGCCGGCGCTTCCGGCAGCACGCCCCGGCTCTTCCAGTGCCTGGTGTATCCGCTGGCGCTCGCGGGCGGCGGACGGCTCACGCTGCGCGGGGGCACGCACCTGCCGGGCGGGCCCAGCTTCCACGCGCTCGTCGGGGCGTGGCTGCCGGTGGCGCGCGCGTATGGGTTTCCCGTGCAGCTGTCGCTCACCCACGCGGGCTTCCACCCGGAGGGCGCGGGCGAGTTCACCGCGGAGGTGGGCGCCCCGGTGGAGCCCCCCGTGCGCGTGGACCTGCCCGCGCGGGGCGTGCTGCGCGAGGTGCGCGTGATGTCCTTCGTGGGCGGGCTGCCCTTCGCGGTGGCGGAGCGTCAGTCCCGCGCCGCGGTGGCCGCGCTGCGCGAGCGGGGCATCCTGGCGGAGGCGGACAACCGGCCGCTGGCGGTGACGCGCTCACAGGGGTCCGCGACGTTCGTGCTGGCGCAGTTCGAACACACCGTGGCGGCCTTCACGTCGCTGGGCGAGCGCGGCCTGGACGCGGAAGGGGTGGGGCGCGAGGCGGCGGAGGCCCTGACGCGCTTCATGGAGACGGGCGGCGCGCTCGACGAACACCTGGCGGAGCAGCTGCTCTTGCCGGCGGCGCTCCTGGCGTCAGGGAGGCTGGGGGCGGTGACGCCGGGCACCACGCGCTTCACCGCCGCTCGCGTCACCGGCGAGCTGATGGTCCAGGCGGAGGTGCTGCGGCGCTTCCTGCCGGTGCACATCCAGGTGGAGCCGGGCGGGAGCGTGGAGGTCCGCCCGGCGTGAGGCGTGAGACGGGGCTTCTTGCTTAAGCCTCGTCCTCGGCCGCGTTGCCGCGGGCGCCGAAGGTGTTGGTGTCCGCCATCTCCTTCACGGTGCCGCGGTAGGCGCGGATGGCGAAGGGCGTGGCGACGAGGAAGACGATGCCCACGAGGCCGATGGCCATCCAGGGAATGGGCGTCTCCTTGATCTGCACGTCCTTGCCGTAGCCGTTGAGGTTGTTGCCCATGGCGCGCGCCTTGGCGGCGTCCTTCTCTGCCTGGGTCAACTCCTTGCGGTTCTGGAACTCCTGGGGCTGCCGGCGCTGGGGCTGCGCCAGGACAGCGCCGCCCCAGACGAGGGCGAGGACGAGGACAAGCCGGGGGAGCGAGGGGGAGGGCATGGGCCTTGAGCCTAACAGAGCCTCCCGGGGCGGGTGAACAGGGGTTGCTTCGCCCGGCGCGGGGCGTTAGGCGCGCGGGATGCTCCGCCTTCCCTTGCTCCTGCTGGCGAACCTCCTCCTGGGGCTGCGGCTGCTCCTGGGCCTGCCCTTTCGTCTGATGGCGGCGCGCAAGCGGCCCACGTGGGTCCGCTTCCGGCTCGCGGGCAGCCTGCCGTACCGCCCGCGCCCCGTGCCCCGCTTCCGCCTGGGCGGCACCCCGGTGGAGCCCGCCACGGTGACGTCCCTGGAGACGCTGGGCCGGGCGCTGAAGGTGCTGGCCGCGGATCCGAAGGTGGAGGGCATCCTCCTGGAGGTTGAAGGCCTGGGCATCCCGGACTCCCGGCGGGAGGCCCTGCGCGGCCTGCTGTCGGACTTCCAGGCGGCCGGCAAGCGGGTGGTGTCCTGGGCGGTGATGGTGGACACGGACGCGTACCCCGTGCTGGGCGCGGCGGACGAGGTGCTGCTCGCCCCCATGGGCCGGGTGGAGCTGGTGGGCTACGCCGCCCAGGCCACGGTGCTGGGCGAGGCCTTCGGCCGGGTGGGCATCCACGCGCACTTCGCCCGGCGCGGCGACTACAAGACGGCGCCGGAGCTCTTCACGGACGGAAAGGTGTCCGACATCCAGCGACAGACGCTGGAGTCCTTCCTGGACGAACGCTACGCCGTCCTGGTGGAGGCCCTCTCCAGCGACCGGGGCAAGACGCCGGAGGAGGCGCGGGCGCTCATCGACGCGGGCCCCTACAGCGCGAAGCGGGCGCTGGACGCGGGGCTGGTGGACGGGCTGGTCCACGAGGCGGACCTGGGCGCGCACCTGGGCCTGGAGGCGAAGAAGGACGAGGAGCCGCCGGTGCCCACGTATGACGCGTACCTGGCGACGCTCGCGTTCCCGCCGGTGAAGTGGCGCCGGCTGCGCCGCAAGCCCCGGCTGGCGGTGGTGGACGTGGCGGGCATCATCATCCCGGGCAGCGGCGGCGCGGGCCGGTTCGCGGCGGCGGACACGGTGGTGAAGGCGCTGCGGCGGGCGGGCAGGGACAAGCGCGCGAAGGCGGTGGTGCTGGCGGTGGCGAGCCCTGGCGGATCCGCGCTCGCGTCCGAGCAGATCTTGGAGGCGGTGAAGCGCGTGGCGAAGCAGAAGCCCGTCATCGCGTACGTGGATCAGGTCTGCGCGAGCGGCGGCTACATGGCGGCCATCGGCGCGAAGGAGATCTGGTCCGCGCCCCATGCCGTCGTGGGCTCCATCGGCGTGTTCGTGGGCAAGTTCGAGTACGGCGAGCTGCTGGAGAAGCTGGGCATCCACCGCACCACGCTGGCGCGGGGCGAGAACGCGGCCTTCTTCTCCTCGTCCCGAGGCTTCACGCCGCACGAGCGCGCCGCGCTGGAGCGCGAGGTGGAGGAGAGCTACCAGTCCTTCCTGGAGCTGGTGGCCCAGGCGCGCGGCCGGACGAAGGAGGAGATCCACCAGCGCGCGGAGGGGCGCGTCTACTCAGGGCTGCGCGCGAAGGAGGCGGGGCTGGTGGACCGCATCGGCGGCTTCGAGGAGGTCTGCCGCCACGCGCTGGAGGAGGCGCGCGTCCCGTCGGACGACTTCGACATCGTGCGCTACGGCGGCGCCCAGGCGAAGCTGTCGCTGCTCAAGCTGCTGATGGGCGCGGCGCACCCGGCCACGTATGCCTTCTGCACCGCGGCCTGGAGCCTTCAGGGCTCCGGTTCGTCCAGGCACATCGAATAGGCGTCGCCCCTTTTCGCCAGACGGAGCGGCCCCTTAGCATGCGCCGCATGGCCCGCTCCTGCCCGGTCTGCCCCAGCCAGACGTTGAACGTCGTCCAGGCCTCCGACGTGGAGGTGGACGTCTGTCCGCGCTGCAACGGTCTGTACTTCGACCGCGGGGAGCTGGAGCGCTTCCCGGACCGGCCGTCGCTCAAGCCGCTCTTGAACGCGGCGAGGCAGGCCGCGTCCCGGTGCCGCAAGGGTGGGCACCTGATTCCGCGCGCCATGGCCGTCTGTGCCACCTGCGACGGCGAGCCCGTGGGCTGTCCCGGCTGCGGCGCGCGGCTGGCGCTGGTCAACGCGCGCGTCTGCAACGTGGACCTGTGCACACACTGCGGCGGCACCTGGCTGGACGCGGGCAAGTTCGAGGCCCTGGAGCATGCCGACGTGACGCCCCAGAAGGCCCCGCCCGTGTCCAAGGGCTGGGAGGTCGCCCCCGCGACGGATGGCGGCGCGGATCCATGGAAGGCCCCGGGCGCCACGGCCCCGCTGCCGCCGTCGGACTCCCCCACGGGCGGCCTGGGCGTGCGCTCCCCCCTGGCCTGCGTCCAGTGCGGCCTCCAGGTCTCCGTCCCCCAGGCGTTCGCGTTCAACGGCGATATCTACTGCCGCGAGCACCGTCCGAAGGGCGCCGTGTCGGGCGAAAGCCTGCCCAAGAGCCGGGACGCGAGCACCATGCCGTCCATGGACATGGAGGACACCTTCGACCTGGCGGACATCGTGATCGAGCTGTTCCGGCTGTTCCGCCGCTGACCCCGCGCGCGCCGCCCGCCCGGCTGGAGCCCGAGCGCCGACGGGAGATTGCCCACCCGGGGGCCGGGGTCTACCCTGCCGCGCCAGTGATGACCCGCCTCGCTCCCCTGAGCCTCCTGTTGTTGGGCACCGCCTGTGCCACCGCCTCGCGCGAACCGGCCTCGGTGGCGGAGGCGTACGCGAAGGCGCTGGAGGAGAACCGGCTGTCGGACGCCTACCGCCTGACGACTGGCGGCCCGGAGGGCGAGGGTGCCTTCCTGGAGGAGTACTCCGACGCCGCCGCCCGCCAGGAGCGCGCCGCCGCCGTCCGCACGGGTGCGGGCGTGCTGGAGGCCCGGGCCCCGTCCGTCACGCTGGCCCGCCAGGGCGAGGACTGGCGCGTGGTGGAGTCCCGCCCCGCGGACGTCCCCCGGGCGGCGCTGAAGAAGTTCCTGGACGAGGTGGAGTCCCGCGACTGGAAGGGCGCGTGGGGCCTGCTCGCCTCGCCGCTGAGGGCCCGCTACACGCCGGAGCGCCTGCGCGACGACTTCGAACGGGAGCCCCTGGCGAAGGAGCGCCTGCGCCGCGCCCGGCTGGCCCTCAACACCCATGTGCGCGTGGCGGCGGGCGAGGCCCTGTTCCCCCTGGGCGGCGAGCGCGCGGTGCGCCTGGTGCTGGAGGACGGCGAGTACCGCGTGGCGGCCATCGAATGACGGCCAGAAGCCGCGCGCGCTCCAAGCAGGGTGGAAGGCCGGGCAGCCTCCGGAGATGTGCGTTAAACGACGTTGACAGCCCCCGGAGTGCTGGCAATCTCCGCCCCCCTTCAAGCGTGCAAACGCCTGTTTTCAAAAGGTTTCAGGTGTCCCGATGAGCGTGTCCCAGGCCGATGTGATGACGGCCATGTCGAAGGTGATCGACCCCGAACTGCACGTCGACCTGGTGAAGGCCGGGATGGTGAAGGACGTGCGCGTCACCGGTGACACGGTGAAGCTGAAGATCGAGCTGACCACGCCCGCCTGTCCCATGAAGGGGAAGATCCAGGCGGACGCGGAGGCCGCGCTCAAGGCGGTGCCGGGCCTGAAGTCCTTCGACATCGAGTGGGGCGCCCAGGTACGCGGCGTCGCCGGCGGCTCCGGTGGCGGCGGGGCGCTCCTGCCGGGCGTGAAGAACATCCTGCTCGTGGGCGCCGGCAAGGGCGGCGTGGGCAAGAGCACGGTGGCGGTGAACCTGGCCACGTCGCTCGCGCAGCACGGCGCCAAGGTGGGCCTGCTGGACGCGGACTTCTACGGCCCCTCCGTGCCGCTGATGACGGGCACCGCGGACAAGCGCCCGGTGAGCCCCAACGGCAAGACGCTGGATCCGCTGGTCGCCCACGGCCTGAAGATCATGTCCATCGGCTTCCTGGTGGAGGCGGATCAGGCGCTCATCTGGCGCGGCCCCATGCTCCACGGCGCCCTCATGCAGCTGGTGCGCGACGTGAACTGGGGGGAGCTGGACTACCTCATCCTGGACCTGCCCCCGGGCACGGGCGACGTGGCGCTGACCCTGTCGCAGTCCGTGCGGGCCGCGGGCGCGGTGCTGGTGACGACGCCGCAGGACGTGGCGCTGGCGGACGTGGTGCGCGCCAAGCAGATGTTCGACAAGGTCCACATCCCCGTGCTGGGCATCGTGGAGAACATGAGCCAGTTCATCTGCCCGCACTGCAACAAGAGCACGCCCATCTTCAACCACGGCGGCGGACGCAAGGCCGCGGAGATGTTCGGCATCCCATTCCTGGGGGAGATCCCGCTCGACCTCAAGGTGCGCGAGGCGGGAGACTCCGGCGTGCCGGTGGTGGTGGGGCACAAGGACAGCCCGGAGGCGAAGGCCTTCCAGGACGTCGCCCGTGCCGTGGCGGGGCGCGTGTCCGCGCAGTCCATGAAGAGCGTGCCCCTGCCGGTGATGCAGGCCCGGTAGGGCTCAACTGACGTGAAGGAGACCCCGCATGGCCCCGGCCGGCAACGACGACCTCCCGCCTGATCCGCTGTTCGACGACGACTCGGAGCAGCAGCCCGGGCGGGAGAGCCGCTCGGGCGGCTTCGTGCCGGACTTCGTGCGGCGCATGGCGGTGGCCGGCATGGGCGCGGTCTTCATGGGCGAGGAGGGCATCCGTGCCCTCGCCGGCCAGCTGAAGCTCCCCAAGGAGGCGCTGGGCTTCATCCTCTCCCAGGCGGAGAAGACCAAGGACGACATCAGCCGCGTCGTCACGGAGGAGCTGCGCCGCTTCATGCAGTCGGAGAAGCTGCGCGACGAGTTCCTCAAGCTGCTCTCCGGCATGACGGTGGAGGTCAAGGCGCAGATCCGCCTGGTGCCGTCGGAGAAGTCCGAGGAGGCGCCCGCGCCGGAGCCGCACGCCAAGTCCTCCAAGAAGGCCGCGGAGGCGCCCACCGCGCGCGTGGTCATCACCGACGTGAACGCGCGCCGGCCGGCCTCCAAGCGCTCGAAGCGGGAGTAGGGACGTGGCGGAGGAGGTCCCCACGTCGCCCGCGCCGGAGCTTCCGGCACCGCCCCCCAAGCCGCGGCCTGGCTGGCGCACGCACCCGTTGCCCAAGCGGCTGGCGCTCATCGCCATCGTGGCGGTGGGGCTGTGGCTGTGGAAGGCCACGGACCTGCCGGAGCGGCAGATCATCTTCCAGCTCACCGGAGACGGCTGGAGCAGCGCGCGAGCCCTGGATCTCCAGGTGCTGGACGACGAGGAGCACATCCTCAAGCGCGAGGAGCGTTTCTTCGCGAACGGTCCGCCCCCGGAGGTGACGTTCAAGATGCGCCTGCCGGAGGGCACCTTCCGCGCGCTCCTGTTCGTGAAGGTGGAGGGGCGCGAACAGCGCGTGCGCGTGGAGGAACGGCTCACGGTGGGCGAGGGTGAGGCCATCGTCCGCCAGCCGAGGCTGCCCGCCATCAGCCGTTGACCGTCGTTGACCCTCCTGGGGGCGTGCGTTATGGCCGCCGGCACAGGAGAGAAGACGCCATGGCAACGGAACACATCGTCGTCGTCGGTGCAGGGCAGATGGGCGCGGGCATCGCGCAGGTGGCGCTCCAGGCGGGCCTCCGCGTGTCGCTGGTGGACGTCAACAAGGACGGGCTCGCCAAGGGCGCGGACCGCATCAAGGCCGGCCTGAAGAAGCTGGTGGAGAAGGGCAAGCTGGACGCGGCGAAGCAGCAGGCCGCCGAAGCGAACCTCGCCACCTTCACGAGCGCTCGCGACGCGAAGGACGTGGACGTCGCCATCGAGGCCGTCACGGAGAACGAGGACCTCAAGCGCCGCATCTTCCTGGAGCTGGACGAGGTCGTCCGCCCCGGCGGCATCCTCGCCACCAACACGTCCTCCATCCCCATCACCCGCATCGCCGCGGCCACGAAGCGCCCGGAAGCCGTCATCGGGATGCACTTCATGAACCCGGTGCCGGTGATGCAGCTCGTGGAGCTGATCCGCGGCGCGGCCACCAGCGATGAGACCTACGCCACCATCCGCGCGATGGCCGAGCGCATGGGCAAGACGACGGTGGTCTCCAAGGACTACCCGGGATTCATCGTCAACCGCATCCTCATCCCCATGCTCAACGAGGCCTGCTTCGCGCTGATGGAGGGCCTGGGCACCGCGGAGGACATCGACACCGCGATGAAGCTGGGCACCAACCAGCCCATGGGCCCGCTGCAGCTGGCGGACTTCATCGGCCTGGACACGGTGCTCTACATCGCCGAGGTGCTCCACAAGGGCCTGGGTGACTCCAAGTACCGCCCGTGCCCGCTGCTGCGTCAGTACGTGGACGCCGGCTGGTACGGCAAGAAGAGCGGCCGCGGCTTCTACAAGTACTAGGCCTTTCCGGAGACACCACGCACATGGACTACCAGAACATCAAGTTCGAGAAGGACGGCGCCATCGCCATCCTCACCGTGGACCGCCCCAAGGCGCTCAACGCGCTCAACAGCGCCACGTTCCACGAGATGGACCACGCGCTGCGCTCGCTGAAGGAGGACACGCGCGCGCTCATCGTCACCGGCGGCGGGGACAAGTCCTTCGTCGCGGGCGCGGACATCGCGGAGATGTCCACCATCAGCGCCGCGCAGGCCCGCGAGTTCTCCGCGCTGGGACACCACGTCTTCGCGTCCCTGGAGAACCTGCCCATCCCCACCATCGCGGCCGTGAACGGCTTCGCGCTGGGCGGCGGCCTGGAGCTGGCCCTGGGGTGCGATCTCATCTACGCGTCGGAGAAGGCCAAGCTGGGCGTGCCGGAAGTCACCCTGGGCGTCATCCCGGGCTTCGGCGGCACGCAGCGCCTCACGCGCCTGCTGGGCCGCGCCCGCGCCAAGGAGCTGCTCTTCACCGCGGACCGCATCGACGCGGCGAAGGCGAAGGAGATCGGCCTGGTGCTGGAGGTGCTGCCTCCGGATCAGCTCATGGCCCACTGCAAGGCGGTGGCCGCCAAGATCCTGAAGAACGGCCCGCTCGCGGTGGCCCAGGCCAAGCGCGTGGTGGAGTACGGCGCGGACCAGGACCTGCGCGCCGCCAACGAGCTGGAGCGCCAGGGCTTCGCGGTCCTCTTCGGTTCGGAGGATCAGCGCGAGGGCATGGCCGCGTTCCTGGCCAAGCGTCCTGCCAACTTCCAGGGCAAGTGACGTGAAGCGCGCGGTCGCGGCCGGGAGCCTGCTGTGCTTCCTGGCCGCGCCGCCGGCCCGGGCCGATGCCGAGCCGGAGCGCCTGGAACGCGCTCCGGCCCTGGTCTCCTGGAAGCGCACGCTGTGTCTCTACACGCTGTGCTTCCTGGAGCCCGCCATCCCGGACCTGCGCCGCGAGTGGGGCGACGGCGCCCACTGGGTGCTCTCCTGGCCCATCCACCCGTGGGCCACGCCGCCCCTGGACGTACCCGGCGTGCTGGGGCCCACGCTCATCCTGTCGCCCTTCGTGGAGCCCCAGTTGCGGCTGCGGCCGTCCACCTTCCGGCTGCTCGCGGGGGCCCGCGCGTATGCGTTCCCGGACGCGTACCGCATCGGCGTGCTGGCCGAGGGGGCGGGCGTGTGGGGCGGGGACGGGAAGGGCGGGGTGGCCGGGGTGGGGCTCACCTATGACCTGATTGAACGGCACCGGGACACCCAACCCTGGACGGTGTCGGTGGTGGTGCGCAGGGCGTGGACGGACGCGGGGGCTCGGACGGACGTGTCCTTCGACGTGACGGTGCCGCTGGCGATGTTCTTTGGGACCCGGATTCCCGCCCCCGAGGACGGCGGGGCGTCTTCGGAGTAGCCCCCGGGCGGACCCCGTACTATGGGAGGTCCACCATGAACTTCGAGCTGACCGACATCCAGCGCGAGATCCAGCGGCTGTGCCGCGAGTTCGCCGCCAAGGAGCTCATCCCCAACGCCCGCAAGTGGGACGAACAGCACGCGTGGCCCACGGACGCGGTGAAGAAGCTGGCGGAGCTGTCGCTGCTGGGCATCGCCGTACCGGAGGAGTGGGGCGGCGCGGGCCTGGACAACGTCTGCTACGCCATCGCCATGGAGGAGATTTCGCGCGGCTGCGCCTCCACCGGCGTCATCATGAGCGTGAACAACTCGCTCTACTGCGACCCGGTGTCCAAGTTCGGCACCCCCGAGCAGAAGGAGCAGTTCCTCAAGCCCTTCGCCAGCGGCCAGAAGATCGGCTGCTTCGGCCTGACGGAGCCGGAGGCCGGCAGCGACGCCGCCGCCCAGAAGACCATCGCCGTGAAGCGCGGCGACGAGTACATCATCAACGGCTCCAAGAACTGGATCACCAACGGCCCCAAGGCCGACGCCATCGTCCTCATCACGATGACGAACAAGGAAGCGGGCAACAAGGGCATCACCGCCTTCCTCGTGCCCACCAACACCCCCGGCTTCACCCGCGCGGAGCCCGACAAGAAGATGGGCATCAGCGCCGCCTGGTCCTGCTCCATGTTCTTCGAGGACATGCGCGTGCCGGAGAAGTACCGCCTGGGCAAGGAGGGCGAGGGCTTCAAGGTCGCCATGTCCACCCTGGACGGCGGCCGCATCGGCATCGCGTCCCAGGCGCTGGGCATCGCGCGCGCGGCCTTCGAGGAGGCGGTGCGCTACTCCGGTGAGCGCAAGACCTTCGGCAAGCCCATCCGCGACCACCAGGCCATCCAGTTCATGATCGCCGACATGGCCATGGAGATCGACGCGGCCCGCCTGCTCGTGTGGCGCGCGGCGCTGATGAAGGACAAGGGCGTGCGCCACAGCCCGGAGAGCGCCATGGCCAAGCTCTACGCCAGCGAGATGGCCAGCCGCGTGGCCAACAAGGCCCTGCAGATCCACGGCGGCATGGGCTACAGCAAGGAGATGGACGCCGAGCGCCACGTGCGCGACGCGCGCATCACCGAAATCTACGAGGGGACGAGCGAGATCCAGCGCATCGTCATCTCCGCCAACCTGCTGAAGGAGTAGTCACCCGCCATGAAGCGCGCGCTCCTCCCCGTGCTGTTCCTGTCCCTGGGCCTTGGCGCCCCGCTGGCGCTCGCCCAGGGCACGTCGAAGAAGAAGGCCGCGGCCACGCCCGCCGCGACCCAGACGGCCCCTGCGACGACGCCCGCGCCCAAGAAGGACGACGGGCTGGACGTCAGCCGGCTGCCCTTCACCCCGGACTCCATCCGCCAGGTGATGGCCCACCACATGCCTCGGATCCAGGAGTGCTACGAGGACCACATGGTGGAGAAGGACAAGAAGGTGGAGGGCCTCTTGCGCACCACCTTCACCATCACCGCGGAAGGCACCGTGCGCAGCGCGAAGATCGACAAGCACGGCAGCACGCTGAAGGACGCGGGCCTCAACGACTGCGTGGTGGCGGTGCTGTCGTCCATGGACTTCCCCAAGCCCCCGGACGGCCGCGACCACCCCATCGAGTACCCGTTCAACCTCAAGGCCATCGAGTAGCGCTCCAGCCGCGCTCAGGACACCCGCGCCCGTGAACTTCGACCTCACCGAGACCCAGACGCTCATCCGCGACACCGCGCGCAAGTTCGCCCGCGAGCGCGTGGCCCCGCACGCCCGCGCCGCGGACCGCGAGGAGCGCTTCGACCCGGAAGTCTTCAAGGCCCTGGCCGAAGTGGGCCTGCTGGGCGTGAACCTGCCGGGGAAGTACGGCGGCGCGGAAGCGGGCGTCGTGTCCTACGCGCTGGCCATGATGGAGATGGCCGCCGCGGACGCCTCCGTGTCCGTGGCCATGGCCGTCACCAACATGTGCGGGGAGCTCATCCACGCGGCCGGCAACGACGCGCAGCGGGAGAAGTACGTCACGCGCATCACGTCCGGTGAGGCCATCGTCGGCGCGTTCGCCCTGAGCGAACCGCACGCGGGCTCCGACCCGGGCGCCATGCGCACCACCGCCACGAAGCGCGGCGACGTGTACGTGCTCAACGGCAGCAAGCAGTGGATCACCTCCGGCGCCTACGCGGGCGTCATCGTCGTCTGGGCCCGCACGGGCCAGGCCGGCAACAAGGGCCTGTCCTGCTTCATCGTGGAGGGCGGCGCCAAGGGCCTCCACGTGGGCAAGCACGAGGACAAGATGGGCCTGCGCGCGTCCAACACCGTGGGGCTCACCTTCGAGGACTGCGAAGTGCCCGCGGCCAACCTCCTGGGCAAGGAGGGCGACGGGTTCCGCCTGGCCATGATGGCGCTGGACGGCGGCCGCATCGGCATCGCGGCGCAGGCGTGCGGCACGGGCCGCGCGGCGCTGGAAGCGACCGTGTCCTACACCAAGGACCGCAAGGCCTTTGGCCAGGCCGTGGCGGACCTCCAGGCCCCGCGCTTCATGATGGCGGACATGCGCACACAGCTGGACGCGGCGGAGCTGCTCACCCTGCGCGCCGCCGCCCTCAAGGAGGCCGGCCAGCCGTTCACCCGCGAGGCCTCCATGGCGAAGCTGTTCGCCAGCGAGATGAGCAACAAGGTCGCGGACAAGGCCGTGCAACTGCACGGCGGCTACGGTTACATCGACGAGTTCCCGGTCGAGCGTTACTTCCGGGATGCCCGCGTGCAGACCATCTACGAGGGCACCAGCGAGGTGCAGCGGATGGTCATCGCCCGCGAGACGTTCCGGCGGGAAGGGTAGGGGTAGGTGCGCTTCGCCTGTCCCACACAGGGCGGGCGGGCAAGGGGGCCCCGGCAGGCGCCAGAGGTGCGGCGCCGCTCGGGTGTTCATAGAACACGGATCACCATATGGCGCGGCGCCCCACTTGACTCCCGGAAACCCAGGTGTCTAGGGTGCGCGGCTTCCAACCAGCCTTGCGTCCCTGTTCGAGGGACAATCGCGGTTTCCCGTCGCTCCCCGCAGGCGGCCGCGCACCCATCTCAACAGGGGGCAGTTGTACCGTTCCAAGGACTTCCACTTCATGCAGCAGAACGTGAACCAGCAGATCGACGGCGGTGACGAAGACTTCGCGGCGATGTTCGAGGCCTCGCTCAAGGAGCGTGGCGGCGACGGAATCCTGAAGGAAGGCGAGATCGTCAAGGGCACGGTCGTGCAGGTGACGAAGGATTTCGCGATCGTGGACATCGGCTACAAGTCCGAGGGTCAGGTCCCGATCTCCGAGTTCACCAATCCCCGCGGGGAAGTCACGGTCAAGGCCGGCGACCCCGTCGAGGTCCTCCTGGAGAGCCGCGAGAACGACACCGGCATGGTCGTCCTCTCCAAGGAGAAGGCCGACAAGATGCGCATCTGGGACGAGATCTCCGCCGCGTGCGAGCGTGATGAGATCGTCAAGGGCACCATCGTCGGACGCGTGAAGGGCGGCCTCTCCGTCGACATCGGCGTGAAGGCGTTCCTCCCCGGCTCCCAGGTCGACATCCGCCCTGTGCGCAACCTTGACCAGTACATCTCGAAGGAATTCGAGTTCAAGGTCATCAAGTTCAACAAGAAGCGCGGCAACATCGTCCTCTCTCGCCGCGTGCTGCTGGAGAAGCAGCGCGAGGAGATGAAGAAGGAGACCCTCAAGAACCTCAAGGAGGGTGCGGTCCTCAAGGGCGTGGTCAAGAACCTCACGGACTACGGCGCCTTCATCGACCTCGGCGGCATCGACGGCCTGCTCCACATCACCGACATGTCCTGGGGCCGCATCGGTCACCCCAGCGAGATGTTCAACGTCGGTGACGAAGTGCGCGTCGTCGTCCTCAAGTTCGACCCCGCGCAGGAGCGCGTCAGCCTGGGCCTCAAGCAGATCCAGGAGGACCCGTGGCACCGCGCCGACGAGAAGTACCCCGTCGGGACCCGCGTCGCCGGCAAGGTCGTGTCCATCACGGACTACGGCGCGTTCATCGAGATCGAGCAGGGCGTGGAGGGCCTGGTGCACGTGTCCGAGATGTCCTGGACCAAGCGCCTCAAGCACCCGTCCAAGATCCTGGAGGTCGGCCAGACGGTGGAGGCCGTCGTCCTCGACATCGATCCGAAGGCCAAGCGCATCGCGCTGGGCATGAAGCAGATCGAGCAGAACCCCTGGACGCTGCTCGAGGACAAGTACCCGATCGGCTCCGTCATCAAGGGCCAGATCCGCAACGTCACCGACTTCGGCGTGTTCGTCGGTGTCGAGGAGGGCGTGGACGGCCTGGTGCACGTGTCCGACATCTCCTGGACCCAGCGCATCAAGCACCCGGGCGAGATGTTCAAGAAGGGCGACGAGGTCGAGGCGGTGGTCCTCAACATCGACGTCGAGAACGAGCGCTTCAGCCTGGGCATCAAGCAGCTCCAGCCGGACCCCTGGGAGACCCTCTCCGAGCGCCTGCCCGTGGGCAGCCGCGTGAAGGGCAAGGTCACCAAGGTCACCGACTTCGGCGCGTTCGTGGAGATCGAGCCGGGCATCGAGGGCCTCGTCCACGTCTCCGAGCTGAAGGAAGAGCGCGTGGAGAACCCCCGCGACGTGGTGAGCGAGGGCCAGGATGTCGAGGTGAAGCTCATCGACATCAACACCCCGGACCGCAAGGTGGCGCTGTCCATCAAGGCGCTCATCGGCGAGGGCGAGGACTACCGCGAGTACCTGCGCAAGCAGGCCGAAGGGTCCAAGGCCCGCCTGGGCGACGTGATGGCCTCCAAGCTGAAGAAGTAATCAGCCCAACGTCATGACGTGAATAGCGGCCGGGTTCCCAATCGGGAGCCCGGCCGTTTCCATTTGATTCGCCCGAAACCGGCCGTGATAAGTCGCATCCAAACCTTCCTGGCAGCTCTCAGTTCCCTCTCAAGGAGACAGTTCCATGGCTCGTGAAGTCGTCATCGTGGGCGCGGCCCGTACCCCCATCGGCTCCTTCCAGGGAGCGCTGTCCAAGCTCACCGCCCCGCAGCTGGGCGCCATCGCCATCAAGGCGGCGCTGGAGCGCGCGGGCGTGAAGCCGGAGGCCGTGCAGGAGGTCATCATGGGCTGCGTCCTCCAGGCGGGCGTGGGCCAGGCGCCTGCCCGCCAGGCGGCCATCTTCGCGGGCCTCCCGGACTCCGTCCCGGCCGTCACCCTCAACAAGGTCTGTGGCTCCGGCCTGAAGACGGTCATCGCCGCGGCGCAGGCCATCGCGCTGGGTGACGCGGACGTCATCGTCGCGGGCGGCATGGAGTCCATGTCCAACGCGCCCTACCTGAGCCACACCATGCGCGGCGGTGCCCGCATGGGGAACGTGGAGTTCAAGGACGCGATGATCAACGACGGCCTCTGGGACGTATACGGCAACGTCCACATGGGCAACTGTGCCGAGGAGTGCGCCACCTCCCAGGGCATCAGCCGCGCGCAGCAGGACGAGTTCGCGCTGGAGTCCACCCGCCGCGCCATCCAGGCCCAGAAGGAAGGCCTGTTCGCCGCGGAGATCGTCCCCGTCCAGATTCCGGGCAAGAAGCCGGATGAGTTCACCACCGTCTCCGAGGACGAGGGCCCCAAGAACGCCAAGCCGGACAAGATCCCGGGCCTCAAGCCCGTGTTCAAGAAGGACGGCACCGTGACGGCCGCCAACGCGTCCTCCATCAACGACGGCGCCGCGGCGCTGGTGCTGATGAGCGAGGAGAAGGCGAAGGCCGAAGGCCGCACCATCCTGGGCCGCATCAAGGGCTACGCGCAGGCGGCCCGCAAGCCGGTGGAGTTCACCATCGCGCCGGCGGACGCCATCAACACGCTGCTCAAGAAGCAGAACATCACCGCCAAGGACGTGGACCTCTGGGAGATCAACGAGGCCTTCTCCGTGGTGTCCATCGCCAACAACCGCATCCTCGGCCTGGAGCCGTCCAAGGTGAACGTGCGCGGCGGCGCGGTGGTGCTCGGCCACCCGATTGGCGCCTCCGGTGCGCGCGTGCTCGTCACGCTGCTCCAGACGATGAAGGACCAGGACAAGAAGCGCGGCGTGGCGTCGCTCTGCATCGGCGGCGGCGAAGGCATCGCGCTGATGGTCGAGCGCTGAGGACCTGACCGCATGAACAAGGTCTACGCGAGCGCGGACGAGGCGGTCGCCGACATCCCGGACAACATCACCCTCATGAGTGGTGGGTTCGGGCTGTGCGGCAACCCCGAGAACCTCATCACGGCCCTGCACAAGAAGAACGTGAAGGGCCTCACCATCATCTCCAACAACTGCGGCACCACGGAGCTGGGGCTGGGCATCCTCCTGCAGAACAAGCAGGTGAAGAAGATGGTCGCCAGCTACGTGGGGGAGAACAAGGAGTTCGAGCGGCAGTTCCTCTCCGGCGAGCTGGAGGTGGAGCTGAACCCGCAGGGCACGCTCGCCGAGCGCATCCGCGCCGGGGGCTGCGGCATCGGCGGGTTCTTCACGCCGACGGGCGCGGGCACCCAGGTGGCCGAGGGCAAGGAGTCGCGCATGATCGACGGCCGGCTCCACGTCCTGGAGACGCCGCTGAAGGCCGACTTCGCCATCGTCCACGCCTGGAAGGCGGACACCTGGGGCAACCTGGTGTTCCACAAGACGGCGCGGAACTTCACGCCCATGATGTGCATGGCCGCCAAGGTCACCATCGTGGAGGCGGAGCACATCGTACAGCCGGGAGAGCTGGACCCGGACCAGGTGCACATCCCGAGCATCTTCGTGCACCGCATCGTGCAGGCGCAGAACCTCCAGAAGTGGATCGAGCGGCGGACCGTCCGCAAGAAGGCGTCCTGAAGCCATGCCCCTGACTCGTGAACAGATCGCGCAGCGCATCGCCCAGGAGCTGAAGGACGGCTTCTACGTGAACCTGGGCATCGGCATCCCCACGCTCGTCCCCAACTACATCCCGCACGGGGTGGAGGTGGTGCTCCAGTCGGAGAACGGCCTGCTCGGCATCGGGCCGTATCCGGAGGAGGGGACGGAGGACCCGGACCTCATCAACGCGGGCAAGGAGACGGTGACGGTGGTGAAGGGCTCCGCCTTCTTCGACTCCGCGCTGTCCTTCGGGATGATCCGCGGCGGCCACATCGACCTGGCCGTGCTGGGCGCCATGGAGGTCAGCGAAGAGGGTGACCTGGCCAACTGGATGATCCCCGGCAAGATGGTGAAGGGCATGGGCGGCGCCATGGACCTGGCCGTGGGTGCCAAGCGCATCTACGTGGCCATGGAGCACGCCAACAAGGACGGGCAGCCGAAGATTTTGAAGAAGTGCTCGCTGCCGCTGACGGGCCTCAAGTGCGTGCACCACATCGTCACGGACCACGCGTTCATCGACGTGACTCCGGAGGGGCTCGTGTTGCGGGAGCTGGCGCCCGGACTGACGGTGGAACGGGTGCAGCAGCTCACCGAGCCGAAGCTGAAGATCGCGCCCGACCTGCGCGAGATGAAGTTTCCCGCCTGACGTAGGGTGCTAGGGTGCGCTTCCGTCTCCTCGGGTGAGACGGAAGCCACCATCCCCCGAGGAGCGGAGCACCTCATGGCCGACACTTCGGAGAAGCCCGTCCCCGCGCCTCGCGCGCACCGCATCGACCATGAGCTGCCCGTGGCGTACCGCACGGTGGCGGGCTTCGTGACGGACTGGGCGGTGAACCTGTCGCGCGGCGGGCTCTACATCAACACGCAGCAGCCGCTGCCGGTGGGCACGGTGGTGCGCCTGCTGGTGTCGCTGCCGGGGGCCAGCTTCCCGGTGGACCTGTCGGGGAAGGTGACCCGGACCAACGCCCAGGGCACGACGGGCGGCGAGGTGCCGGGGATGGCGGTGGAGTTCCTGGACGTTGACGACGAGAAGCGGTCGCGCATCGAAGCGTTCGTGGAGCGCCTGCGGGAAGCCCTGCCGGCGGACGAGCGTGGCAGTGCGACCCGGAAGTAGGGCGGCCCCACCCAGGCGGCCCCCGCGAGTGCGCCTGCGATGACGACGCTGCCCGAAGCCCCCATTGAACTGACGATTGAACGGCTGGGCCAGCTGGGCGAAGGCGTGGCCCAATGGGAGGGGCGCACCGTCTTCGTCCCCGGCGCGTTCCCCGGCGACACCGTGCGCGTCCACCTGGAGGCCCAGGGGAAGGTGCTGCGCGGCCTCCTGGGCCAGGTGCTGACGGATGGGGCGGAGCGCGTGTCGTCGCGCTGTGTGTACTCCGACGCGTGTGGCGGCTGTGACTGGCTGGAGCTGGCGGTGACGGCGCAGCGGTCGGCGAAGCAGGAGATCGTCCTCTCCACCCTGGAGCATCTGGGGCGCCTGAAGCGCTCGGCGTTCACCGTGCGGCCGCTGATGGTCGCGCCCCGGGACTGGGGCTACCGGCGCCGCGCGGTGCTGCACGGGGCGGGGAAGGGGGCGCTCGGCTACTTCGGCCGGCGCACCCATGAGCGCATCCCGGTGGACGTCTGCCCCGCGCTCACGCCGGTGCTCACGGCGCTGCCCGGGAAGCTGGCCCCGCTGCTCAAGCCGCTGGCCAAGGACACCGAGGAGGTGCTGCTGCTGGCCGAAGGCGACAAGGCCGCGTTCGCGGTGAACCTGAGCGGCCCGGTGACGGCGCGGCACCTGGAGGCGGCGGAGGCCGCGGTGCGCGCGCTGCGGCTGGAGGGCGCGGTGCTGGTGCCGAAGGAGGGCTCGGCGCGGCTGATTGGCCGGCCGGTGCTGCGCTCGCTGTCCCCGCTGCGTCCGGAGGTGCCGGTGTACCTGCGGCCGGATGCGTTCGCCCAGGCGCACGCGGAGGCCAACGTGGGGCTCGTCACCGCGGCCCTGTACGAGCTGGGCGCGAAGGAGACGGACTCCGTGCTGGAGCTGTACTCCGGCAACGGCAACTTCACGTTCCCCCTGGCTGGGACGGCCGGGTCGGTGCTGGGCGTGGAGTCGTCCCCGGTGGGCGTGGAGCTGGCGCAGCGGAGTGCTCGCGAGGGTGGGGTGGCCAACGTGCGCTTCGTCCAGGGCGACGCTCGCAAGGTGTGCGACGGGCTGGTGGCGGAGGGCCGTTCGTTCGACCTGTGCCTCGCGGATCCGCCGCGCGCCGGTGCTCCGGGCCTGGCGAAGTGGATGCGCGCGTTGAACGTGCGCCGGGTCGTGTACGTGGCGTGCGACCCGGCTTCGCTGGCGCGTGACGCGGCGGGGTTGGTGGAGGCCGGTTACAAGCCCGTGGCGCTCCAGGTGGTGGACATGTTCCCGCAGACGCACCACGTGGAAGCGGTGATGTCCTTCGAACGGGAGGCCTGACGCCATGGACGCCCGCATCGTCGAGTTCGCCGAAGTGCTCCGCCAGAACGGCGTCCGCGTCAGCACGTCCGAGGTGCAGGACGCCCTGCGCGCCACGGCGGAAGTGGGCGTGCAGGACCGGGCGCTGTTCCGCTCCGTGCTGCGCACCACGCTGGTGAAGCGCGAGCTGGACGTGGAGACCTTCCGCCGCGCGTTCGACTTCTTCTTCTCCGGCGCGGCCCGCACGTTCGAGGCCATCGACAAGTCACTGGCGAAGCAGTTGGAGGAAGAGGGCTATCTGGAGGGCGACCTCCTGAAGATGGTCATCTACCAGATGAACCTGCTGGCCCCGGAGATGTCGCCGCTGGCGCAGGCCATCCTCGCGGGCGACCGCGCGCGGCTGGCGCAGATCTTCCGGCAGGCGTCGCTCCAGCTGGACCTGGGACAGCTGGAGAGCCCGCTTCAGACGGGGTTCTTCACGCGGCGGATGCTCGCGGGCGCGGGCATGGAGCGGGCGAGGTCCGACCTCAAGTCTCTGGAGGACGAACTGAAGGCGCGCGGGCTCCATGCGGAGGGCGTGGAGATCGTCTCGCGCCACGTGGCCGCGGCGATGCGCAAGATTGAAGACGCCGCTCGCGCGGAGGTGAAGCGCCAGTCCGAGGCGCGCATCCGCCGCCGCACGGACGCCGTCACGGAGAAGCCGCTGCACCTGCTCACGCAGGCGGAGGTGGACCAGATGGAGGCCGCCGTCCGCACGCTGGCGGAGAAGCTCAAGAGCCGGATGATCCGCAAGCAGCGCTCGCACCGGAGAGGCTCGCTCAACGTGCAGCGCACGCTGCGCCGGAACATGCCGTGGGACGGCGTACCCATGGTGCCCATGTTCCGCACCCGCCGGCCGGAGCGCCCTGAGCTGGTGGTGCTCTGCGACGTGTCCGACTCCGTTCGCAACGCGTCCCGCATGATGCTGCTCTTCATGCACACGCTGCAGTCGCTGTTCGTGCGCGTGCGCTCGTTCGTCTTCGTGTCCGACGTGGGGGAGGTCACCCAGTTCTTCAAGGACCTGGACGTGAGCGAGGCCATCGACGCGGCGACCGCCGGGCGCACCGTGTCCATGAGCGCGAACTCCAACTACGGCCGTGCGCTGGCGGACTTCACGCGCGACCACCTGGGCAGCATCACGCGCCGCACCACCGTGATGATCATTGGCGACGGCCGCAACAACTACAACGCGAGCAACGCCTGGGCCCTGAAGGACCTGAAGCGCAAGGCCAAGCGCGTGCTGTGGATCTGCCCCGAGGACCGGGGCAACTGGGGCATCGGCGACAGCGAGATGCTCACCTACGAGAAGCACTGCACCCAGGCCGTGGTCGTCACCTCCGTGTCGGACCTGGCCCGCATCGCGGAACAGCTCGTCCCCGTCTGAAACCCCCTTCGCTTCACCGCTTCACAGGAGAGCCCCATGGCCCCGTCCTTCTTCGACGACTACCAGGACGTCCCCAACGTGGAGACCGGCCCGGACTTCGACGCCGCCGACGACCGCACGCTGCGCATGGCGTCCCGCCCGGTGGACAAGGCGCTGCTCGACGCGCTGGTCCGCTACCAGGAGACCTTCCTGGCGCACATGGAGGCGGAGGCCAGCCCGGAGGCCATGGCCCGCGCGGCGACGGCGGCGCTGGAGGCCAGCGGCCTGGACGTGAAGGCGGCGGAGTGGGGGAGCGCCGTGCTGCGGGCCTTCGGCGGGCGGCGGTGGACGCTGCAGCGGCTGCGCTCGAAGCTGACGGAGCTGGAGTCCCGCTCCGGGCCGGAGGTGGATGAGGTGAAGAAGCGCGTCCGGGACGAGCTGGTGAAGCAGGAGCGGGAGACGGACGCCCTGGGCCGGCGGTACGGCGCGGAGACGGTGGCCCTGCTCCGGGAGCGCGAGCCGGAGCTCCTGGCCCTGCACACCCGGCTCACGAAGGTCCTCAGCCGGGGATGACCCGGAGTGCCCGCCCGGTTGCATTCCGCGTCCGGGCGTCGCATAACGGCCCGTTTTCCTTCAAGGCCCACCCATGAAGCGCTACTTCATCCACACCTTCGGCTGCCAGATGAACGTCAACGACTCGCTCCGGATGAGCGAGGCGTTGTCGAAGATGTCCTACGTCCCCACGCCGGAGCCGGACAACGCGGACCTCATCATCCTCAACACCTGCTCCATCCGGGAGAAGGCCGAGGACAAGATGCTCTCCGCGCTGGGACGCTACCGCGCCGTGAAGGCCAGCCGGGGCGCCATCCTGGGCGTGGGCGGCTGCGTGGCCCAGCAGGAGAAGGACAAGCTGCTGAAGAAGGTCCCGTACCTGGACTTCGTCTTCGGCCCGGACAACATCGCGAAGCTGCCGGAAGTCATCGCCCGCGTGCAGGACGCCCGCGAGCGCGTGGTGGAGACGGCCTTCGTGGACTCCGAGGAGTACGTCTTCCCGCGCGCCGACGCGGAGACGTCCCGAGGCAAGGTGACCGAGTTCGTCACCGTGATGAAGGGCTGCGACAACGTCTGCTCGTTCTGCATCGTCCCGCACACCCGTGGGCGCGAGGTGAGCCGCAACTTCCCGGACGTGCTCACCGAGGTCGCGGACCTGGCGGGCGTGGGCCTGCGCGAAGTCACCCTCATCGGGCAGAACGTCAACTCGTACCAGGGCGGCATCAGCTTCGCGCAGCTGCTCCTGCGCACCGCGGAGGTGCCGGGCATCGAGCGCGTGCGCTTCACGACGAGCCACCCGCATGACCTGTCGGATGAGCTCATCGAAGCCTTCCGCGTGCAGCCGAAGATCGCCCCGCACTTCCATCTTCCCGTGCAGTGCGGCAGCGACCGCATCCTGAAGATGATGCGCCGCGACTACACCGTCGAGCAGTACATGGAGCGGCTGGAGAAGCTGCGCGCCGCGCGGCCCGGCATCGCCATCACCACGGACATCATCGTGGGCTTCCCCGGAGAGACCGAGGAAGAGTTCGAGATGACGATGCAGCTCACGGAGCGGGTGAAGTACGACAACCAGTTCTCCTTCGTGTACAGCCCGCGCCCCAAGACGGGCGCCGCGCTGCGCGAGAAGGACTGGGGCCCCATCCCGCACGAGGTGAAGGTGGCCCGGCTGGAGCGGCTGCAGAAGCTGCAGCGGCGCATCAGCGGCGAGTACACCCAGGCGCAGGTGGGACTGGACGTGGAGGTGCTCGTCGAGGGCCGCTCGCGCTACGACGCCACCAAGCGCTTCGGCCGCACGCCGGAGAACCGCACCGTGAACTTCGAGGGCGACGCTCCGGCGGGCTCCATCGTGACGGTGCACGTGGAGCGCGCCACGCCCAACCAGCTCGCGGGCAAGCAGGTGGCGATGCTCCAGGCCCCCACCGTGGCGCCGCCGCCGGTGGAGCTGCCCGTGCCGCTGCATGTCCCGGCGGAGGCCTGACGCTTCCGCCGCTGTCCCGACGTCGGAGGTACTCCCATGCCGTTGAAGCCGTTTCGCGGGGTGTCCCCCCGCGTCCACCCGAGCTGCTTCATCGAGGACTCCGCCCAGGTGGTGGGCGACGTGGAGCTGGGCGAGGACTCGTCCATCTGGTTCAACTCCGTGCTGCGCGGGGACGTGAACTCCATCCGCATCGGCAAGCGCACCAACATCCAGGACCTCACCATGGTGCACGTCACCAGCCAGGGTGACTCCACGACGGTGGGCGACGACTGCACGGTGGGCCACCGGGTCATCCTCCACGGGTGCGTCGTGGGCAACCGGGTGCTGGTGGGCATGGGCGCCATCCTCATGGACGGCGTGGAGGTGGGGGACGACTGCATCATCGGCGCCGGCACGCTCCTGACGCCCGGGACGAAGATTCCCCCGGGGTCACTGGTGGTGGGCTCGCCCGGCAAGGTGAAGCGCCCCCTCCACGACGGCGAGCGCGAGTTCCTGGTGCAGTCCGCCCTCCACTACGTGCACACCGCCGCCGAACACCGCGCCAGCCGCTGACGCGGCCGCGTTGTGCGTGTTAGGAACACCCCATGGCTCTCGTGCCCGAGACGACCCTGAAGGCCTGTCCGCTCTTCAAGGGCTTCACCGACACCGGCATCTCCATCTTCGCGGCGGCGGCCGTGTCGCGCGCCTTCCCCAAGGGGACGGCGCTGTTCAGCGAGGGCAAGCCGGGGGACTCGCTCCTCATCGTGGGCGAGGGCACCGTGCGGTTGAGCGCCCGGAGCCCTTCCGGTGAGGACGTGCCCCTGGGCGAGGTGACTGTCGGCGAGCCCCTGGGGGAGCTGGCGCTGGTGCAGAAGGGTGAGCGGCTGTGCTCCGCTACCGCGCAGACGGACGTGATGGCGCTGGAGATCCGCGCGGCGGACTTCCAGAAGCTGCTCGCCGCGAAGCCGCAGGCCTGCATCAAGCTCCTGATGGGCATCGTCAGCCACTTCGGCGCGAAGGCGCGGGACAACCGGGACATGCTGCGCACGCTGGTGGCGCGGGCTCCGGGGAGCTGACCGGCTGTCGGACAGGTGGCTCCGGGCTCCTGCCAGGAGGCCGGACGCACGAGAGACCCTGCCACCCGCACCGGAGGTGGTTACTGTGCCTGCCTGGAGTCCCTCCGGGCTTCCGGGATGTCGCACACCGTGGGTGTGAGTAGACAGAAAGCCGAGGGCTTTCGTGGTGGGGCCCGGGCGCTTGAGGTGGGAAGCTGGGCGGCCGGAGTTTTCAACTGTCGCACCCGGTTGATGGCTGGGTGGTGGACGGGCTGGCCCGGGTGGTTGCCGAGCGGCCCTTCAGAAGTGATTGGACGGAACGACGCGTGGAAGAACTGCTCACCAGCCTGCTCGGTAACTCCCAGGGCCTCTTCGCCTACCTGACCGTGTTCGCCATCCTGGTGGCGTGCGGCCTGGGCGTGCCGCTGCCGGAGGACATCTCGCTCATCCTGGGTGGGTTCCTGGCGCACAAGGGCGCGGCCCACCTGCCGGTGATGATGGCGGTGGGGTTCTTCGGCATCCTGGTGGGTGACAGCCTCATCTACCTGGCGGGGCGCCGGCTGGGCACGCGGCTGGGGCGCGACCCGGGGGCGAAGGGTGGAGGGTTCTTCACCAAGATCGTCACGCCGGAGAAGCGGGCGAAGGTGGAGTCGCTCTTCGTCACGCACGGCCAGAAGATCGTGATGATCGCCCGCTTCATGCCGGGCGTGCGCGCGGTGACGTACTTCACCGCGGGCTCCGTCCACATGCCCTACTGGCGCTTCATCCTGTGGGACGGGCTGGCGGCGCTCCTGTCCGCGCCGGTGTTCGTGTGGCTCGGGTTCCACTTCGGTGGCGAGCTGGACATGGTCATCCGCAAGCTGAAGGACGGCCAAGTGGTGGTGATGGGCTCGCTGGCGGTGCTGGCGGTGGGCTACTTCGTGTACCGCCGCCGCAAGAACGCGAAGCTCGCGGCCGAGGCCGCCGCCAAGGCGCAGGCGACGCAGGTGGCGCTGCCGCCCGTGCCGGAGACGCTGGAGAACAGCGTGTCCCAGACGCGCGCGCCCAGCCCCAGCGCCTTCTTCGACGTGCCCGCCGACAAGGCGCCCGCGTCCGAGCCGGACCTGAACGCGCACAAGTAGCGCCGCGCTCCGGTGTGACGCGGTTCACGGACCCCGCCCCCTCGAAGGAGGGAGCGGGGTTCTTCGTTGCGGGGTGGGCCCTTCCACGGCCTGGCGCCTTCCGTTCACGAAGGCGCAGCACCGCGGCGCTCACCTCACTCCTGGCCCGAGCCGCGGAGGGCCTTCGCCAGCAGCTCCGCCACGGCCTGCACTCCCGGTTCGCGCAGCAGCGTGTAGTGGGTGCCCGGCAGGCGGTGCGACTCCAGCCGGTCTCCTACGAGCGCCGTCCAGCCGCCGTCACCCGTGCCCGTGTCGTCGACGAGCTCCTCCGCCTGGACGCGCAGCACGCGCTGCTCCATCGCGGGCGGGTGGTAGCGCCGGGCCGCTTCGAGGTTGGCCTCGAAGACCTGGAACAGCCCCGTGGCGCTCGCGGCGTCCACGCCGGGCGGCAGGGCGCCGGCCTGGGCCGCGGCCTCCAGCACCTTCGCAAGCGCCGCTTCGGGCTCCAGGGTCGCCAGCTCCGCCGTGTCCACGGCCAGGTCCGCCAGGGACACGCCCATCAGGTCCTGCGCGAACAGGCCCACCGCCAGCGTGCGGTCCAGGTTCGGCTCCGAGTCCGGCACCGTCTCCGGCACGTACGAGTCGATGAGCGCCACCAGCTCCACCGCCTCACCCGCTTCGCGGAGCTGGTACGCCATCTCGTAGGCGATGACGCCGCCCAGGGACCAGCCGCCCAGGTGGTACGGCCCCCGCGGTTGGACCTCTCGCAGCGCGCGCACGTAGCTGGCGGCCAGGGCCTCCACGGTGTCCAGCGGTTCGCTCGCGCCATCCAGACCCCGGGCCTGGAGGCCGTAGAAGGGCTGATCCGGTCCCAGCCTCCTGGCGAGCTCCGCGTAGGCCAGCACGTTGCCGCCCACCGGGTGCACGCAGAAGAACGGCGGCGCGGTGCCCGGGCCGTCCTTCGTGAAGGGCACCAGCGGCGTGAAGGGCCTCGGCTCCGCCGCCGCGCTCTCGCCCAGCAGCACCGCGAACCGCTCCACGCTGGGGGCCTGGAAGAGGGCCGACAGCGGGAGCTTGTAGCCCGTCTCCCGGTGCACCGCCGACATCAGGCGCACCGCGAGGAGCGAGTGGCCGCCCAGCTCGAAGAAGCTGGTGCGCACGTCCACCGCGGCCACGCCCAGGGCCTCGGCCCAGAGGCGAGCGAGCATCGCTTCCCGCTCGTCCCTGGGGCCCACGCGCGCCTCGGGGTTCGCGGCCTCGTCCACCGGCGCCGGGAGCGCCGCGCGGTCCACCTTGCCGTTGGGCGTCAGCGGGAGCACCGGCAGCGCGACGTAGGCGGCCGGCACCATGTAGTCCGGCAGCGAGCGCTGGAGGTGGCTTCGGAGCGGAGCGGTGTCCACCTCCGGCGCCACGTACGCCACCAGCCGCTGCACGCCGGGCACGTCCTCGCGCACCAGGACCATCGCGTCCCGGATGCCCGGGTGCGTGCGCAGCGCGGCCTCGATTTCACCGGGCTCGATGCGGTAGCCGCGCAGCTTCACCTGGAAGTCCACGCGCCCCATGAAGTCGAGCGTGCCGTCCTGCTTCCAGCGGACCCGGTCGCCCGTGCGGTACATGCGGGCCCCGGGCTCCGTGCTGAACGGGTGGGGGATGAAGCGCTCCGCCGTGAGGTCCGCCCGGTTGCGGTAGCCGCGCGCCAGGCCTTCGCCCGCGATGAACAGCTCGCCGGGGACGCCCACGGACACGGGGTTCAGGTTCGCGTCCAGGACGTACACGCCCACGTTGAGCATGGGCCGGCCGATGACGGGCGTGGGCTGCATGGTGCCCTGGATGCGCTCCGTGGTGGACGCCACGGTGCCCTCGGTGGGGCCGTAGGCGTTGTAGGCCCGCGTACGGCCCGTCGCCGCGAGCACGCGCCACGTCACCTCGTCCATCGCCTCGCCGCCGATGAAGCAGATGGACGGCACGTGGGCCTGCTCCAGGAAGCCCGCGTCCAGCAGCAGCTTGAACAGCGACGGCGTGCAGTCCAGCGCGTCGATGCGCCGCTGCTCCAGCCACGTGAGCATCGCCTCCGGATCCTGCCGTGCCGCCTCCGGGACGATGCACAGGCAGTGGCCGTCCGCCATCAACGACAGCTGCGTCACGGACGCGTCGAAGTAGAGCGGCCCGTTGAGGCTCACGCGCATCCCCGGAGGTGCCGGGGTGTAGCAGGCGGCCTTCAGCGAGCGCTGCAGGTGCGCCAGCGAGCGGTGCTGGATCATCACGCCCTTGGGCGTGCCCGTGGAGCCCGACGTGTAGATGACGTACGCCAGGTGCTCCGGCCGCACGCCCGAGCGCGGGTTGCCCGGCGAGGAGGACTCGATGCGCCGCGCCTCCACGTCCAGCCGCACCACGTGCCGCACCGCCGGCTGCCACGCCTCTACGTGCGCCTGCGTGGTCAGCAGCACGGCCGCGCCGCTGTTCTCCAGGATGAAGGCCCTGCGCGCCTCGGGGGCCGCGGGGTCCAGCGGCACGTACGCGCCGCCCGCCTTGAGGATGCCCAGGATGGCGACGATGGCCTCCGGTGAGCGCTCCATGCAGAACGCCACCGGCACGTCCGGGCCCACGCCCAGCGAACGCAGGTAGTGCGCCAGCTGGTTCGCCCGCACGTTGAGCTGGTGGAACGACACGGACGTGTCGCCCATCACCACGGCCGGGGCCTTGGGCGTGCGCGTCACCTGCTGCTCGAAGCGCGTGTGGAAGGGCAGGTCGCTCTCGAAGTCAGCGGTCTCTCCGCTCCACTCCTCCAGCACCCACTGGCGCTCCTCCGCCGTCAGCAGGGGCAGGGCGTCCACCGCGGCGTCCGGCTTCGCGACGGCGCCCTCCAGCAGCTGGATGAGGTGCTCCGTCAGCCGGCGCGCGGTGGCGGGCTCGAAGAGGTCCGTGGCGTAGGAGAGAGCACCCTCGAAGCCGCGCTCCGTGCGGCCGAGCGTCAGGTCCAGGTCGAACTTCGTCGTGGGCAGGTCCACCTCCACCGGACGCAGCGTCAGCTCCGGCAGACGCACCTCCGAGTCCGGCACGTTCTGGAGCGCGAAGAGGGCCTGGATGAGCGGCGTGCGCGACAGGTCTCGCGTGGGCTGCACGGCCTCCACCAACCGCTCGAAGGGGATGTCCTGGTGCTCGTACGCGCCCAGCGTGGTGGTGCGCACCTGCGCGAGCAGCTTGCGGAACGACGGGCGGCCGTCGAACCGCGCGCGCAGCACCAGCGTGTTGACGAAGAAGCCGATGAGGCCCTCCGTCTCCGTATGGCGCCGGCCCGCGATGGACGTGCCCACCAGCAGGTCCTCCTGACCGGAGTACCGGTGCAGGAGCGTCTGGAAGCCCGCGAGCAGCACCATGAAGGGCGTGGCCCCCTCACGCTGCGCCAGCGCCTCCACCCCTTCACTCAACGCCTGCGACAGGCGCACCGGGAAGGTGGCGCCCCTCGCTGAGCGCTGCGGCGGACGCGGCTTGTCCGTGGGCAGCGCCAGCGCCTGCGGGGCTCCGGCCAGCTGCTGCGTCCACCAGGCGAGCTGCGCGTCCAGCACTTCACCCTGGAGCCAGCCGCGCTGCCAGACGGCGAAGTCCGGGTACTGCACCGGCAGCGGGGCCAGCGGCGAGGGCTGGCCCTGCCGGAAGGCCTCGTAGAGCGCGGTGACTTCGCGCACCAGGATGCTCATGGACCAGCCGTCACCGATGGCGTGGTGCAGGCACAGGAGCAGCACGTGTTCCTGTTCGCCCAGCGTCAGGAGCGTGAGGCGCGCCAGCGGACCCACGGCGAGGTCGAAGGGCGTCAGCGCGTCCTCGCTCGCGAGCCGCAGGACTTCCGCCTCACGCGCGTCGTCGGGGAGCTCCGTCAGGTCCACCACCGACAGGACTCCGGTGGGGGCGGGGTGCACGTGCTGACGGGGTTCGCCGTCGTGGGACTCGAACGTGGTGCGCAGCGCTTCGTGGCGCTGGACCAGGGCGTCGAAGGCCTGCTGGAGCGCGGGCACGTCCACCGCGCCGGAGAGGCGCAGCGCGGTGGGCATGTTGTAGAGCGCGCTGCCCGGGTCGAGCTGATCGATGAACCACAGCCGCTGCTGCGCGAACGACAGCGGATGCGGCCCGGGGGTCGCCGCGGGCCGCAGCGGCGGCAGGGCGCTGGCCTCCGGTGCGTCCGGCAGACGCTGGGCGAGCGCCGCCACGGTGGGGGACTCGAACAGCGCCCGGACGCCCACGTCCACGCCGAAGCGGGCGCGGATGCGGGAGACCAGCTGCGTGGCCAGGAGCGAGTGACCGCCCAGCTCGAAGAAGTGGTCGTTGCGCCCCACGACGGGGACGTTCAACAGCTCCTCCCACAGCGAGGCCAGGGCCACCTCCGCGGGCGTCGCCGGGGCTTCGTACGAGCGCGCGGCGCGCAGCTGCGCCTCCGGTGAGGGCAGGGCCTTGCGGTCCACCTTGCCGTTGGGCGTCAGCGGCAGGGAGGGCAGGGTGACGAGCGCCGACGGCACCATGTACTCCGGCAGGTGCCGGCGCAGGTGCTCGCGCAGCGATTCTATTTCGGCGTCCGTCACCACGTAGCCCACGAGCCGCGCGTCGCCCGGGACGTCCTCGCGCACCAGCGCCACCGCGTCGCGGACGCCGATGTGCGTGCGCAACGTGGCTTCGATTTCGCCCAGCTCGATGCGGTAGCCGCGCAGCTTCACCTGGAAGTCCAGGCGGCCCATGAACTCCAGCGTGCCGTCCGGCCGCCAGCGGGCCTTGTCACCCGTGCGGTAGAGGCGCGCGCCCGGATCCGCGCTGAACGGATCCGGCAGGAAGCGCTCGGCCGTGAGGTCCGGCCGGCCCAGGTAGCCGCGCGTGATGCCTTCGCCGGAGAAGCACAGCTCGCCCGGCGTGCCGAAGGGCACCAGGCGCTGCCGCGCGTCGAGCACGTACGCGTTCAGGTTCGCCAGCGGCCTGCCGATGACGGGCTCCGTCCTCGGACTGCCCTGGATGGGCGCGGCCGTCGTGCCGACGGTGCACTCCGTGGGGCCGTACGCGTTGAAGGCGCGCGTGCGGTCCGTCGCGGCCAGCTTCCGCCACGACTCCGAATCCAGCGCGTCGCCGCCCAGCACGATGAGGGGCGGCACCCAGGCGCGCTCCAGCAGCCCGGCCGCCAGCAGCGGCTTGAGCTGCGCGGGCGTGCAGTCCAGCGAGTCGATGCGGTGCTGCTCCAGCCACGCGAGCATCGCCTCCGGCTCCAGGCGCAGCGCGTCCGGGACGACGTACAGGCAGTGGCCGTCGATGAGCTGCACCACGCGCTCCATCACCGCGTCGAAGTACAACGGCGCGTTGACGGTGACGCGCTGGCCCCGGGGCTGGCCCGCGTAGAGCGCGCGGCCCATGGCCCGGTGCAGGTTGAGCACGGAGCGGTGCTGCGCCATCACGCCCTTGGGCGTGCCCGTGGAGCCGGACGTGTACAGGACGTACGCCAGGTGCTCCGGGCCCGTCAGCGCGGGCAGGGGCTCGTGTGAGAGGGCCCCCAGGCCGGCCTGCTCCACGTCCAGCCACAGCTCCTGGGCGCCATACGGGCTCCAGTCGCCGCACGCGGCCTCCGTCGTGACGAGCACGGCCGCGCCGCTGTCGCGCAGCACGAAGTCCTTGCGCGCGGAGGGGGCTCCCGGATCCAACGGCACGAAGGCGCCGCCGGCCTTGAGCACCGCGAGCAGCGCGATGATGGCCTCCACCGAACGCTCCAGGCACAGGGCGACCCGCACCTCCGGGCCCACCCCCATGGAGCGCAGCCGCCACGCGAGCTGGTTCGCCCGCGTGTCCAGCTGCCGGTACGTCAGCGCCGTGTCTCCGAACACGACGGCCGGAGCGTCCGGGGTGCGCGCCACCTGCCGCTCGATGAGGCCGTGCAGCGTGGCGTCGCGCTCGAAGTCCACCAGCTCACCGCTGCCCGTGCGCACCAGCCGCACCAGCTCCTCCGGCGAGACGAGCGACACGTCCGCCAGCGGCAGGTCCGGGGCGTCGCACACGGCCTCCAGCAGCCGGCGCAGGTGGGCCACGAACCGCTCGAGGGTGTTCGCGTCGAACAGGTCCGCGGCGTAGCGGAAGGCGCCCTCGTAGCCGTCGCCGGTCCGGTGCAGGTCCAGCGCCAGCTCGAACTGGGACAGCGTCTCGCCCTCGAAGTGGGCCGGGGTCACGGACAGGCCGGGCACCGCCAGCTCCGACACCGGGGCGTTCTGGAGCGCGAACATCGCCTGGAACAGCGGCGTGCGGCCCAGGTCGCGCTCGGGCTGGAGCGCTTCCACCAGGTGCTCGAAGGGGATGTCCTGGTGCTCGTACGCGCCCAGCGTGGTGGCGCGCACCTGGGCCAGCAGCTCACGGAACGTCGTCCGTGCGCCGATGCGGCCACGCAGCACCAGCATGTTCACGAAGAAGCCGATGAGGCCCTCCGTCTCCGCGTGCCGGCGGTTCGCGATGGGCGAGCCCACCAGCACATCGTCCTGTCCGGACACGCGCGACAGCACGGCCTGGAACGCAGCCAGGAGCGCCATGAACGGCGTGGCGCCTTCCGCTTGCGCCAGCGCGTCCACGCGCTCGCTCAGGGCGCGCGGCAGCGTCACGCGAATCAGTCCGCCTCGCTGCGAAGCGGTGGCGGTCCTCGGCCTGTCGGTGGGCACGTCCAGGACGAAGGACGCACCGGACAGCTGGTGCTTCCACCACTCCACCTGCGCTTGCAGCACGCCGCCCTGGAGCCAGCCGCGCTGCCAGACGGCGAAGTCCGCGTACTGCACCGGCAGCTCCGGCAGGGCGGGGGGCCGCCCCGCGCGCCGGGCCTCGTAGAGCGCGGTGACCTCCCGCACGAGGATGCCCAGCGACCAGCCGTCGGACACGATGTGGTGCAGGTGCAGCACGAGCAGGTGCTCGCGCGCGTCCAGCTTCAGCAGCAGGGCGCGAATCACCGGCCCGCGCGTCAGGTCGAACGGGCGCAGCGTCTCCGCGTAGCCCAGGCGCTGGGCTTCGGCCTGCTTCGCGGCGCGGCCGCCCAGGCCCGTCAGGTCCACGATCTCCAGGGGGACCTGCCCCTCGGCGTGGATGTGCTGCACCGGCTTGCCCGCTTCCATGCGGAACGTCGTGCGCAGGGACTCATGCCGCGCCATCAGCGCGTCCAGGCTGGCGCGCAGCGCGTCCACGTCCAAGTCGCCGGTGAGGCTCAGCGCCAGCGGCATGTTGTAAAGCGGGCTGCCCGGCTCCAACTGGTCGATGAACCACAGCCGCTGCTGCGCGAACGACAGCGGCGGCGGGGCCGTCCGCTCGGCACGGACCAGCGGCGGCGCCTGGGTGCGGCGCGCGTCCACCAGCCGCTCCGCCAGCGACGCCACCGTGGGCGCGCGGAACAGCTCGCCCAGCGGCAGCTCCACGCCCAGCGACGCGCGGATGCGCGACACCACCTGCGTGGCCAGCAGCGAGTGCCCACCCAGCTCGAAGAAGTCGCCGTGGATGTCCACGGTCTCCAGGTGCAGCACCTCCGCCCAGATGTCCGCGAGCGCCTTCTCCAGGTCGCTCCGGGGCGTGGCGGAAGCCGCTGGATCCGCGGTGCGGGCCTGCGGCGCGGGCAGGGCCTTGCGGTCCACCTTCCCGTTGGGGCTCAGCGGCAGCTTCGGCAGGACGACGATGGCCGACGGCACCATGTAGTCCGGCAGCTGCTTCTGCACGGAGGCCCGCAGCGCGTTCGTGTCGACGCCGTCGTCCTCGCTGGACACGACGTAGGCCACGAGGCGCCGGTCGCCCGGCACGTCCTCGCGCACCACGACCACCGCCTCGTCGACCTCCGGCGCCTGGCGCAGCACGGCTTCGATTTCACCCGGCTCCACGCGGAAGCCGCGCAGCTTCACCTGGAAGTCGGTGCGGCCCAGGAACTCCAGCGTCCCGTCGCGCCGCCAGCGCACGCGGTCGCCGGTGTCGTAGAGGCGCGCTCCGGGCTCGGTGGCGAAGGGGTGGGGGATGAAGCGTTCGGCGGTCAGGTCCGGGCGCTGGAGGTAGCCCCAGGCCAGGCCGTCTCCGCCGACGTGGAGCGTGCCCGGCACGCCCGGCGGCACGGGCTGGAGCGCCGCGTCCAGCACCCACGCCGTGGAGTTCGTCAGCGGCCGGCCGATGGGCACCGAGCGGCCCACTGCATCACCGGCGCGCAGCGTGTGCGTGGCGGAGAAGGTGGTGTTCTCCGTGGGGCCGTAGCCGTTGACGAGCACCGCGCCCGGGGGCAGCCGCTTCAGGTGTTCACGCACACGCTCCACGGGCAGCACGTCGCCGCCCGCGAGCACCTGCTTCACGCGGGCCAGCGCGTCGCCCTGGTGGAGCACCATCTGCTCGAAGAGGGCGGCGGTGAGCCACAGCGTGGTGATGCCCTCGCGCCGCAGCAGCGCGCCCGTCTCCTCCAGCGACAGCGCCTTGGGCGGCGCCAGCACCAGCGTCGCGCCGTTGAGGAGCGCGCCCCAGAGCTCCAGCGTGGACGCGTCGAACGCGACGGGCGCCAGTTGGAGGAAGACCTCGTCGGGGCCGAAGTGGATGAAGTCCGCGCCGCGCACCAGGCGGGTGATGCCCCGGTGCGGCACGCTGACGCCCTTGGGCCGGCCGGTGCTGCCCGACGTGAACATCACGTAGGCCAGCGCGTCGGCGGGCACCGTGAGGTCCAGCGCCGTCTCCGGCTGCCGTGCAATCTGGGCAGCGTCACCGTCCAGCAGGACCTGGAGGTCCGTCACCTGGGGCAGCTCGTCCGCCAGGGCCTCCTGCGTGACGAGCACGCTGACGCTGGCCGCCTGGAGCATCCAGGTGATGCGCTCCGCGGGGGCCTTCACGTCCACCGGCACGTACGCCGCGCCGGCCTTGAGGATGCCCAAGAGGCCAGTGACGAGGTCGAACGAACGCTCCAGGCACACGCCAACCCGGTGGCCGGGCCGCACGCCCTGGCGCCGCAGGTGGTGCGCGAGCTGGTTCGATGCCCGGTCCAGCGCCGCGTACGTGAGCGTCTCCGCGCCGGCCTTCAGCGCGACGGCGTCGGGCGTGCGCGCGGCCTGCTCCGCGAAGAGGGCGGCGACGGACGCGTCGCGCGGGTAGTCCCGGGCGGTGTCGTTCCACCCGGTGAGCAGCCGCTGACGCTCCGCCTCCGTGAGCCACGGCAGCTGCGACAGCCGCATGTCCGGCGCGCGGACGGCGGCCTCCAGCAACACGCGCAGGTGCTCTGCCATGCCAGCCACCGTGGCCGGCTCGAACAGGTCCTGGTTGAAGACGAGCGCGCCGTCGAAGCCTTCCGGCGTGCGCATCAGGATGCACTGGAGGTCGAAGAGGATGGCCTCCGGGTTGGCCTCCCTGGGGCGCAGCGTCAGGCCGGGCAGGGACAGCTCCGGCATGGGCGAGTTCTGGAGCGTGAAGGTCACCTGGAACAGCGGCGTGCGGCCCAGGTCGCGCTCCGGGTGGAGCACCTCCACCAGCTTCTCGAACGGCAGGTCCTGGTGCTCGTACGCGCCCAGCGTGGTGGCGCGCACTGCGTCCAGCAGCTCGCGGAAGCGGAGCGTGTCGCGGACCCGCGTGCGCAGCACCACCGTGTTGGCGAAGTAGCCGATGAGGTCCTCGGCCTCCGCGTGACGGCGGCCCGCGATGGGCGAGCCCACGAGCACGTCCTCCTGGCCCGCGTACCGGTGCAGCAGCAGCTGGAAGGCCGCCAGCAGCACCATGAAGGGCGTGGAGGCCGTCTGCTTCGCCATGGCCTCCAGCGCGTCACTCAGCTCGCGCGGCAGCGTCAGGGGCTGCACGCCCGCGCGGAAGGACTGGCGTGTCGGACGCGGGTGGTCCGTGGGCAGCTCCAGGTACGGCGCGGCGCCTTCCAGTTGCCCGCGCCAGTACGCCACCTGCGACTCCAGCACGTCACCCTGGAGCCAGCCGCGCTGCCAGAGGGCGTGGTCGGCGGCCTGCACCGGCAGCTCCGGCAACGGCGAGGGCTGCTCCGCCGCGAACGCCGCGTAGAGCGCGCCCATCTCCCGCACCAGCACGCCCGTGGACCAGCCGTCGGAGATGATGTGGTGCGTGTTGAGCAGCAGCAGGTGCTTCGTGGGCGCCAGCTTGATGAGGAGCCCGCGGAACAGCGGGCCCTGCTCCAGGTCGAACGGGGTGCGCGTCTCCTCCAGCGCCAGCCGCGACGCCTCCGCCTCGCGCTCCTCCGCGGTCGGCAGCGCGGACAGGTCCACGTTGCGCAGCGGCATGGGGAAGGGCGGGTGGATGACCTGCGACGGCGTGCCCTCGTGCGAGCGGAACGTGGTGCGCAGCGCTTCGTGGCGGCGCACCAGCTCGTCGAACGCGGCCAGCATCACGATGATGTCCAGCGTGCCGTCCAGCTCCAGCAGGCTCGGGAGGCTGTAGGCGTTGCCCGCCGTGCCCAGCTGCTCGATGAACCACAGCCGGTGCTGCGCGAACGACAGGGGCAGTACGTCCGGCCGCTCCGCGCGGACCAGCGCGGGCAGGGCGGACGCGGCGGCTTCGGGGACCTGCGGCTGGGACTGCCGGAGCGCGTCGATGCGCTCGGCCAGCGCCGCGACGGTGGGGCCCTCCAGCAGGGCGCGCAGGGGCAGCTCCACGCCGAAGTGCGTGCGCAGGCGCGACACCAGCTGCGTGGCCAGCAGCGAGTGGCCTCCCAATTCGAAGAAGCCGTCATGGCGCCCCACGGCGGGGACGCGCAGCACCTCGGCCCACAACGGGACCAGTGCAGCCTCGGTGGGCGTCGCGGGCGGTTCAATGACGCGCTCGGTGACCGGCGCGGCGTCCGGCGTGGGCAGCGCCTTGCGGTCCACCTTGCCGTTGGGCGTCAGGGGCAGGGCGTCCAGCGCGATGAACGCGGCGGGCACCATGTACTCCGGCAGGTGACGGCGCAGGTGCTCGCCCAGGGGCGACGTGTCCACCTGGGGCGCGACCCAAGCGATGAGCCGGTCGCCGTGGACCTGCGCCACCGCGTCCCGGATGCCGGGATGCGCGCGCAGCGTGGCCTCGATTTCGCCCAGCTCGATGCGGTAGCCGCGCAGCTTCACCTGGAAGTCCAGGCGGCCCATGAACTCCAGCGTGCCGTCCTCACGCCAGCGGGCCTTGTCGCCCGTGCGATAGAGGCGCGCGCCGGGCGCGTCGCTGAACGGATCCGGCAGGAAGCGCTCGGCCGTGAGGGCGGGCTGGCCCAGGTAGCCGCGCGTGACGCCTTCGCCGGAGAAGCACAGCTCACCCGGCGTGCCGATGGGCGCCAGGTCCAGCCGCGCGTCGAGCACGTAGGCGCGCAGGTTGTCCACGGGCCGCCCGATGACGGGCTCCGGCTGCGGGGCGTCCTGGATGGCCCAGGTCGTCGCGTCCACGGTCACTTCCGTGGGGCCGTAGCCGTTGAAGGCGCGCGTGCGCTTCGTCGCGGCCAGCTGCCGCCACGTGACTTCATCCACGGCCTCGCCGCCCACGGAGAGCAGGGCGGGGACGTGGGCGCGCTCCAGCATCCCGGCGGACAGCAGGAGCTTGAGCTGCGACGGCGTGCAGTCCAGCGCGTCGATGCGCCGCTGCTCCAGCCACGCGAGCATGGCCTCCGGCTCCAGGCGCACGTCCTCCGGGACGATGCACAGGCAGTGGCCGTCCAGCAGTTGGAGCACCTGTTCGATGGACGCGTCGAAGTACAGCGGCGCGTTCACCGTGATGCGCTGGCCGCGCGGCAGGCCCGCGTAGATGCTCCGCGTCAGCGCACGGTGCAGGTTGAGCACGGAGCGGTGCTGCACCATCACGCCCTTGGGCGAGCCGGTGGAGCCAGAGGTGTAGATGACGTAGGCGAGGTTGCCCGCCCCAGCCGACGCCGGGGGACCCATCAACTGGTCCGACTGTCGGACCACTTCATCATCCACCCGCACCACGTGGGCCACGTCCGGGCGCCATGCCTCTTCCAGGGCCTGCGTCGTCAAGAGCACGGACGCGCCGCAGTCCTTGAGCAGGAACGACTTGCGCGCGGAGGGCGCGGACGGGTCCAGCGGCACGAAGGCGCCACCGGCCTTGAGCACCGCCAGCAGCGCGACGATGGCCTCCGCCGAGCGCTCCAGGCACAGGCCCACCGTGACCTCAGGGCCCACGCCCAGCGAGCGCAGGTGCCACGCGAGCTGGTTGGCCCGCGCGTCGAGCTGCCGGTAGCTGAGCGTCGTCTCGCCAGACACCACCGCGTCCGCGTCCGGCGTCGCGGCGGCCTGCCGCTCGAAGCGCGCGTGCACGGTGGCCTCGCGCTCGAAGTCCACGGCGTCACCGAGGCCGGTGCGCAAGAGCCACGCGCGGTCCTCGGCCGGGAGGAGGGACACGTCGGCCAGCCGGACCTCGGGCTGGATGAGGGCCTCCATCGCCTGCCGCCACTGGCCCAGCACGCGCTGCACGGCCTCCGCGGCGAAGCGGTTCTCGTCGTAGGCCAGGTGCATCTGGAGCTCGCGGCCCGGGAGCACCGTGGCCGCCAGCGGGTAGTTGATGCTCTCGCCCATCTGCAGGTCGCGCAGGTCCAGCGCGGTGGAGCGGCGCAGCAGCGATTCGTCGAAGGGGAAGTTCTCGAAGACGAGCAGCGACTGGAAGAGGGGCACGCCCCGGGGGATGTCGCTCCACCCGTGCGCGGTGACGAGCGGCGTGTGCTGGTGCTGCTGGATGCCCAGCAGCTTCGCCTGGATGGACTGGAGCCAGGGCAACACGGGCGCGGTGTCGTCCGGCAGCGCGATGCGCACCGGAAGCGTGGTGATGAGCAGGCCCAGCATGGCCTCCGACCCCGCGAGCTCCGGCGGACGTCCCGCCAGCGTGGTGCCGAAGAGGACGTCGCGCGTGTCGGCGTGGCGCGCCAGCACCAGCGCCCAGGCCGCCTGCGCCAGGGTGTTGAGCGTGAGCTGGTGCCGCCGGGCGAAGGCCTCCAGCGCCGCGGTGCGCGCCTCCGGAAGCGTCACCTCGAGGATGGGCTGGTTCACCGTGCCCGACGCGACAGCGGCCACGGGACGCATGGCGGGCACGGGCGTGGGCACCGACAGGCCCGCGAGCTGGTTGCGCCAGAAGCGCTCGTCCTCGATGAGGTCGCGCTGTCCCAGCCACGCGATGTAGTCGCGGTACGGCGGCCGGCCCGTGGGGGGCAGCGGCGTCCCGGCGCGCAGGGCGTCGTAGATGGCGAAGACCTCCTGGAAGAACAGGCCCAGGCTCCAGCCGTCGAACAGCAGGTGGTGGTGGCTCCAGATGAAGCGCCACTGCGCGTCCGCCAGCCGCACCGCGGTCATCCGGCTCAGCGGCGCGCGCGACACGTCGAAGCCGCGCGCGCGGTCCACGACGATGAGCCGCTCCAGTCCGGCTTGTCGCGCGTCCTCCGGCAGGTGACGCCAGTCATGGACCTCGAAGGGCAGCGCCACTTGCGAGTGCACCGCCTGCAGCGGCGACTCCAGGTCCCTGGACACGAAGGCGGTGCGCAGGATGGGGTTGCGGTCCACCGCCGTCTGCCACGTCCGCTGGAACAGCGAGATGTCCACGTCCGAGTGGATGGACCACGCGGTGTGCTCGAAGTAGTAGCCCGCGTGCGGATCCTGGAGGGCGTGGAAGAGCATGCCCTCCTGCACCGCGGAGAGCGGGAAGAGGTCCTCCACCGTGGGCCCCTGCGCCGCCAGCACCGCGTCCAGCGAGGCCTGGGAGAGGCGTGCCAGGGGGAAGTCGCTTGGCGTCCGCCGGCGCGAGTCCTCCGAGTGGCGCAGGGTGATGAGCTCACGCAGCGCGGACAGGAAGCGCTGGGACACCGCCCGCACGGTCTCCTCGTGGTGCAGCAGGTGGCTGTAGCCGAAGGCCAGGCGCAGCCGTCCACCGGACACCGCGCCCTCCACCGCCAGCGCATGCGGGTGCACCGCCTGGGGCGCCACGTTCGGCCCCACGGGCTCTTCGCTCAGGGAGAAGAGGGTGCTGGCGCCGGTCGCGCCGTCCAGCTGCCCCAGGTAGTTGAAAGACACCTGCGCCCGAGGCAGCGCGGCCAGCGCGGCCCGTGCCTCCGGCGGCCCCAGGTGGCGCAAGAGCCCGAAGCCGATGCCCTTGTTCGGCCACGCGCTCAGCGTGTCGCGCACGACGCGCAGCCGGTCACCCAGCGTGCCTTGCGCCGGCAGCCGCAGCAGGGCCGGCGTGAGGGACGTGAACCAGCCCACGGTGCGGGACATGTCCGCGTCCGCGAACAGCTCCTCGCGGCCGTGGCCCTCCAGGTCGATGAGGACGTCCGGCTTCCCCGTCCACTCGCTGAGCGCCAGCGCGAGCGCCGTCACCAGCACGTCGTCGATGCGCGCCCGCCACGCGATGGGCGTCTCCTGGAGCAGGAGCCGCGTCTCCTCCGCGTCCAGCTCCGCGACCACCGCGCGGTGCGAGGCGTAGGTGTGCGGGCCCGGACCGTCCGTGGGCAGCGGCGCCACGTCGCCGCGCACCGACTCGCTCCAGAAGGCCAGCTCGGCCCCCAGCACGTCCGTCAGGGCGTGCGTCTCCAGGCGGCGGGCCCAGGACAGGAAGGACGTCGTCTTCGCCGGCAGCGTGGGGACCTGGCCGGACTGGACCTGGCGGTAGACCGTCTCCAGGTCCTCGATGAGGATCCGCCACGACACGGTGTCCACCACCAGGTGGTGGATGACGAGCAGCAGGCGCTGCTCCTGGCCCGCCCCGAAGTGGAAGAGCACGGGGCGCACGAGCGGCGGTGAGGCCAGGTCGAAGGTCTCCTGGACGCGCGTGGCCTCCTGCTCCATCGCGGTCAGACGCTCCTCGGGCGGCAGCGCGGAGAGGTCCACCTGGCGGAGCGTGAGCGGGGCCTCATTGGGGTTCGCGTCGCGCTGGCGCCACACGCCGTCCGTGCCCCGGACGTACTTCAGGCGCAGGGCGTCGTGGTGGACGGCGAGCGCCTGGAGGGCCTGCTCCAGGTGCGCCGGGACCAACGTCTGGCGCGCCCGCAGGAGCAAGGCGTGGTTGAAGTGGTGCGCGTGCGTCGGCTCGCGCTCCAGGAAGTCCACCTGGATGGCGGTGAGCGGCACGTCACCCACCACCGGCCCCTGCTCCGCGAGGCTGGTCGCGCTCTCGCGGGCCACGGCCGCCAGCGCGCCCAGGGTGGGGTGCTGGAAGAGGTCCTTCACCATCAGCTGCACGCCGGCCTGCCGCGCCTTCGCGACGACCTGGAGGCTGATGATGGAGTCGCCGCCCAGCTCGAAGAAGTTGTCGTCCAGGCCCACGCGCTCCACGCGCAGCACCTGGGCCAGCACCTCCGCCAGCGTCCGCTCCAGCCGCGTGCGCGGCGCGGCGTACTCCTTGCGGGACGCGCGCTGTCCTCCGGGGGCGGGCAGGGCCTTGCGGTCCACCTTCGCGTTCGACGTCAGCGGCATCGCCGCCAGCGCGACGAACGCGGAGGGCAGCATGTACTCCGGCAGCCGCTGGCGCAGGAAGTCGCGCAGCGCGCCCGGGCCGGGCTCGGCGCCGTGCGGGACGACGTAGGCGACCAGCCGCTTGTCGCCGGGCGCGTCCTCGCGCACCACGACCACGGCCTCGCGCACGTCCGGGTGGGCGCGCAGCGCGGCCTCCACCTCCGGCAGCTCGATGCGGAAGCCGCGCACCTTCACCTGGTTGTCGGCGCGGCCCAGGAAGTCCATCACGCCATCGCGCCGCCACCGCGCGAGGTCGCCCGTGCGGTACAGGCGCTCACCGGGCCGGGAGGCGAAGGGGTGCGGGACGAAGCGCTCCGCGGTGAGCTCCGGCCGGGAGATGTAGCCGCGGGCGAGGCCGTCACCGCCGATGTACAGCTCGCCGGGGATGCCCGTGGGAACCGGCTGCCCGTGCCGGTCCAGCACGTAGAGCTGCGTCTGGGCGATGGGCCTGCCAATGGGCATCGTGCCCCCCACCGACGCCGCGTCCGGCACGGGGTAGGTGGAGGCGAAGAGGGTGGACTCCGTCGGGCCGTAGCAGGCGACGACCGCGGTGCCCAGGTCCGACTCCAGCACCCGGCGCACGTGCGCGGGCGACACGACGTCGCCGCCCACGAGCACCCGCCGCACGCCGCGCAGGGCCTCCAGCTTCACGTCCACCACCTGCGTGAAGAGGCCCGATGTGAGCAGCAGCGTGGTGACGCCGTGGCGCTGGATGACCTGGGCCAGCAGGTCCACGTCCGACGGCGACGTGGGCGGGAACACGGCCAGTTTTCCGCCGTGCGCCAGCGGGCCCCAGATCTCCAGCGTGGTCGGGTCGAAGGAGATGGGCGCGACCAGGAGGAAGGTCTCCTCTGGCCCCAGGTGCCCGAACCTCGGGTGATGCAGGAGGCGCATCACGGAGCGGTGCTCCACCGCGACGCCCTTGGGCCGCCCGGTGCTGCCGGACGTGAAGTCCACGTAGGCAAGGTGGCGCGAGTGCGTCCCCGCGACGACGGGCGTCATGGGCAGGCCCGCCACGGGCGCCTCCTCCACGAAGAGGGACGGCAGCTCCTCCGGCAGGGGCAGCGACTCGCGCGTCTTGCGCGTGGTGAGCAGCAGCTTCGCGGGCGCGTCCTCCAGCATCGCGGTCAGGCGCGACGCCGGGTACGACGCATCCAGCGGCAGGTACGCACCGCCCGCCTTGAGGATGCCCAGCAGGCAGACGATGAGCTCCACGGAGCGGTCCAGGCAGACCGCCACCAGCACGTCCGGGCCCACGCCGTGCTCGCGCAGCAGGTGCGCCCACTGGCTCGAGCGCGCGTCCAGCTGCGCGTACGTCAGGCGCTCCTCGCCGAACTCCAGGGCCACCGCGTCCGGGCGCAGCGCGACCTGACGGGCGAAGAGGTCCTGGATGCAGGCGTCGTGCGGGTAGTCGCGGAACGTGTCGTTCCAGGCGCCCAGGACCTGCTCGCGCTCGGCTTCACCCAGCAGCGGCAGCAGTGCGACGGGCGTCTGGGGGCTGGCGACGATGGCGCGCGCCAGGCCCACCAGGTGCCCCGCCAGGCGCTCCATCGTGGCCGCGTCGAACAGGGCGGTGGAGTACTCCAGGCGGCAGGTGAAGCCGTCGCGGCCCTCCAGCACCTCCAGGCCCAGGTCGAACTTGGACGTGTCGGACGGCACGTCCACGCCGCTCAGCTCCAGCCCGGCGGGGCGCGCCTTGGCCTCCGGCGTGTTGACCACGTTGATGCTCACCTGGAACAGCGGCGTGCGGCTCAGGTCGCGCGGCAGCTGGAGCACGTCCAGCACGCGCTCGAACGGGGCGTCCTGGCGCGCGTAGGCCTCCAGGGCCTGGGCGCGCACGCGGCCCAGCAGCTCCACGAAGGACGGCAGGCCGGACAGCTTCGAGCGGAAGGGCAGGGTGTTGATGAAGCAGCCCATCAGCCACTCGACCTCCGGACGCGTGCGGCCCGCGATGGGCGTGCCCACGACGAAGTCCTCCTGGCCGGAGTAGCGCGACAGCACCGTCTGGAAGAGCGCCATCATCACCATGAACGTCGTGGCGCCGTTCTTGCGGCCCAGCGCGAGCAGCGGCGTGACGACCTCCGGCGGCAGCGTGAAGCGGTGCCGCGCGCCCGCGAAGGAGATGACGGCGGGACGCGGCCGGTCCGTGGGCAGCTCCAGGTTGGGCGCCCCGGCAAGCTGCTGCTTCCACCAGGCGAGCTGCGCCTCCAGCTCGCCGCCGTCCAGCCAGTCGCGCTGCCACACGGCGTAGTCCGCGTACTGCACGGGCAGCTCCGGCAGGGGCGACGGCTGGCCCGAGAGGAACGCCGCGTAGTTCGCGGTCAGGTCGTGCGCGATGACCATGTTGCACCACGCGTCGGATACCGCGTGGTGGAACACGAGCGCCAGCACGTGCACCTGGGGCTCCAGGCGCAGCAGCGTCGCGCGCAGCACGCCCTGCTCCAGGTCGAAGGGCAGGAGCGCGTACGCCTTGCAGAAGCGCTGCATCTCCGCCTCGCGGGCCTCGGGTGTCTCGCCCGCGACGTCGCGGCGCTGGAGGGCCATGCCTCGCGGCGGGTGGATGACCTGCACCGCGCGATCGCCGTCCAGGGTGTACGTGCTGCGCAGCACCTCATGCCGGGCCACCAGCGCGTCCAGCGCGGCCTGGAGCGCGTCCGCGTCCAGATCGCCTACGAGGCGGAAGAGGGTCGGGTTGTTGTACGTGCCGCTGCCGGGCTCCAGCTGCTGGAGGTACCAGAGGCGCTGCTGCGCGAAGGACAGGGGCAGCGGCCGGTCGCGGCCCACGCGCGGGATGGGCGGCGGGCCCTCGTTCACGACCGGGGCGGCGGGACGCGCGGCGACGGGCGCCACGGGACGCGGCGCCTCCACGACGGCGGGACGCGCCACGGGCGGAGGGGGGAGGCGGGACGGCGTGGCCACGGGCTCCACGCGGCCATCCGCGCGCAGCCGGGCATGGCGGCCGGTGCGGTACAGCCGGGCCGCGGCCTCGCGGGGGTGCGGCACCAGGCGGCGGTGCTCTTCATCACCCGCGCGCCACAGCGCGGTGGGGAGCCCCGCGCCCGCGAGGGCCAGCTCGCCCACCACGCCCGCGGGGACGGGCTGACCGGCAGCGTCCAGCACCCACGTCTGGAGGTTCGCGGGGATGCGCTCGCGCGGCGTGCGCGGCAGGAGCGCGCCCTCCTGGGCGTCACCGGACAGCCACACCTCCACGCCCGCGGCCCGGTGCAGCGCCGCGCCCAGCTCCACGGACGCGCCCTCCACCACCAGGGCGCCCACGTGGGCCAGGGACTCGCGCGCTCCGGACAGCTCGCTCAGCGTGCGCGCCAGGCGGGCCGACGTGTGCACCAGCACCGCGCCGGACGCGCGCGCCAGCTCCAGCAGGCCCTCCACGCCCGCCTCGGCCTCCACCAGCACCTGCTCCTGGCGGACGGCGGCCTCCGCGTCCATGCGCTCGCGCACCACGGCCAGCCGGCGCAGGCCTTCCAACACCACCGGCGTCTCAAGGCCGAAGTCGATGAGGGCCGCCACCTCGTCCACGTCCGCCGCGCGCACGTCGCGCAGCCGCTTCACGGCGCCGTCCACCGTGCCCACGAGGCCCGTCGTCTTGGCGTGGTTCTCGAACGTGTGCTCCAGCAGCGCGTCGATGTCCTCCGCGGACAGCTTCTTGATTTCGCCCTGGTAGCCCTGGGTGAGCAGCAGCGACGTGACGATGTCCACCGAGCTGCGGAAGTACGCGAGCAGCGGCTGGCGCACGAGGCGCAGCACCTCCTGGTCGTCGTCGCCCAGGTACGTGTGCAGCATGCAGGTGATGTGGCCGCGCCCCGGGTGGCCGTTGCGGCGCCACGCCTCGCGGTACAGGGCGATCTTCGGCTTCATCTCCTCCAGCGAGTGCGACAGCAGGCCGGTGAGCACGCCCGCGCCCAGCTCGCCCGCCATGCGGAAGGTCTCCGGGTTGGACGTGGCGGTGAGCCACACCGGCAGCTCCTTCTGCACGGGCTTGGGCCGCAGCACCGCCTCCATGGTGGTGCCCGCGCCGCCGGGACGCTTGAACCTCTCTCCGCGCCACAGCGCGCGCAGCGTGGCCAGCTTCTCCACGAGGATCTCACGGCGCTTCTCGAAGTTGGCCGGCGCGAAGGTGAAGTCCTGCGTGTGCCAGCCCGTGGCCACGGACAGGCCCACGCGGCCCTGGGAGAGGTTGTCCACCACGGACCACTGCTCCGCGATGAGCAGCGGATCGTGCAGCGGCAGCACCACGCTGCCGGAGCGCAGGTGCAGGTGCTTGGTGATGGTGGCCAGGCCCGCCGACACCACGGCCGGCTGCGGGTACAGACCGCCGAAGGAGTGGAAGTGCCGCTCCGGCGTCCACACCGCGGAGAAGCCGTTCGCGTCCGCGAACTTCGCGCCCTCCAGCAGCAGCTCGTACTTCGGCCCCTGGAGCGTGTCCTCGTCGTTGGCGAAGTAGATGAGGCTCAGGTCCATCGCCTTCGCGCGAGGCCCGCCGCCCCCCAGGCTCACCAGCCCCGCGGTGATGCGCTCCGGCGGGTACACCACGCGCAGCCCGCGCGTGAGCGCCCACAGGGCTTCGAGCTCCGGCCGGTCCGCGGACGCCTCGCTCGCGGACAGCCACGCGCCGCCATCCGGCGGGGACAGCCGCGCGTCCAGGCCGGTGAAGAACTCCGACAGCTCGCGGTGGCCCAATGCCCAGGCAGGCTGGCCGGAGCCCGTGGACAGCAGCCACGCCAGCGCATCCGCGTCCACGGATGCGCTGAAGGACGCACCCGACGCGTCCACGTCCTCCACGTACACGACGCGCGAAGCCTCCACGCGCACGGAGGCCACCAGCGCGCGCGTGGTGACGAGCACCGGCACGCGGGCGCCTTCCGGCGCGTAGACGGGCAGCTGCCCCAGGTCCGCGGGGCCCAGCGCGATGCCCGCGCCACCGGCGGCTAGCACGCCCCACAGCGCGGCCAGCTTCTCCGGCGACGAGCGCAGGCACACGGCCACCGGCGTCCCGGCCGTCACGCCCAGCGACTTCAACTGCGAGGCCAGCGCATCCGCGCGGGCCCCCAGCTCCGCCCAGGTCCAGTGCGTGTCCCCGCGCGAGACGGCGGTGGCGTCCGCGTGGCGCGCGCGCCGCTCCGCGAGGAGGGCGGGCACGGAGGTGAAGCCCGGCGTGGCCCGGGGCGCGGGCCAGGCGCGGCGCTCGGCCTCCGTGGCCAGGGGCAGGTGGGAGACGGGCGTCTCCGGCCGGGCGAGCGCGGCGGCCAGCAGCACCTCGAAGTGCTCCACGAGCCGCGCCACGGTGGGGGCGTCGAACAGCTCCGTCGCGTACTCCAGCGCGCCGTGGACGCGGCCGGGGGCCTCGGAGAGCACGAGCGTGAGGTCCGCCAGGGTGGCGCCCCACTGCACGGGCGTGCCCGGCACCTCCACCAGCGAACCGCGCATGCCGGTGAGCTCCAGCGTCGCGGCGCCCGCGCCCGCGCCCGTGTGGTAGACGAACACGGAGTCCGTCATCCGGCCGCGGCCGATGTCCTTGCCCGGGATGAGCGCTTCCACCAGGTACTCGAAGGGGACGTCGGGGCGCGTCTGCGCGTCAGCCACTTCGTCGCGCACCTGGGCGAGCAGGTCGCGGAAGGTGAGCCCGTCCGTGAAGCGCGTGCGGAACGCCGCCGAGTGCGCCACGTAGCCGATGAGCGGCAGCAGCTCCGGCCGCGTGCGGTTGGCGATGGGCGTGCCGACGATGACGTCCGTCTGGCCGCTGTAGCGGTGCAGCAGCGTCTGCCACGCGGCGAGCACGGTCATGTAGCCAGTGAAGCCCTCGCGGCGCGTGAAGGCCGTCAGCTCACGGGCGAGCGCGGGCGGGAAGTCCACCGTCATGCGCGCGGAGGTGAGCGGGCTCTCGGTGGGGCGCGGGCGATCGGTGGGCAGGTCCAGCTTGCGCGGCATGCCGGCCAGCCGCTGCCGCCAGCCCTGGTCCTGTTCGGGCAGGCGGTTGCCCGCGATGCTGTTGCGCTGCCACGCGCCGAAGTCCGCGTACTGCACGGGCAGCGGGGGCAGGGGAGACGGACGGCCCTGGAGGAAGGCGTTGTAGAGGTGGCCCAGCTCCTGGACGAACAGGGCGATGGAGAGCGTGTCGCTGACGATGTGGTGGATGCCGCCCAGCAACATGTGCAGTTGCGTGTCCAGGCGGACCAGCGTGGTTCGCACCACGGGGCCGTTGACCAGGTCGTACGGCTTCGCGGCGTCCTCGCGAGCGAGCCGCATGGCCTCGGGTTCGCGCGTCTCCATGGGCCCGCGCAGCTCCACGCGGGTGAGCGGGACGCGCATGTGCGCGTGGAAGCGCTGCACGGGGCGGCCGTCCACGACGTCGTAGGTGGTGCGCAGCGCTTCGTGGCGCTGGACGATCTCCTGGATGCCGCGCTCCAGCACGTCGGCGTTCACGTCGCCTTCGAGGCGCAGGACGAACGGGATGTTGTACGCGGACAGGCCGGGCAGGTGCTGCTCCAGGCGCCAGACGCGCTCCTGCACGAAGGACAGGGGCAGCACGCCGGTGCGCGGCAACGGCACCAGGGGAAGCTCCACGGAGACGGGGGCCCGCGGGGCCTGACGCAGCAGGGGCACCAGGCGCTCCGCGATGCCCGCGACGGTGGGGGCTTCGAAGAGGGCGGCGAGCGGCAGGTTCACGCCGAAGGCGTCACGCACCTGGTTGAGGAGCTGGGCGGCCGTCAGCGAGTTGCCGCCAATCTCCAGGAAGTCGTCGTTGCGTCCGACGAACTCCAGGCCCAGGCGCTCGCGCCACAGCGCGGCCACGCGCTCCTCCACCTCACCGCGAGGCGCGTCGTCACGGACGGGCTGCGAGGAGGCAGGGGCCGAGGTGACAGGCTCGTCGAAGTCTTCGGCGTCGGTGGGCATCTGGGACCTGTCGAGGGATGCGGCGGCGGTCTGCGGCTGGGACGGGGTGAGGGATGCGGCGTCAGCCTGCGGCTGTGACGGGGTGAAGGCGGCGGAGGTGGACGTCACTGACGGAGGCCCGTCGAAGGAAGCGGTCTCCGTCAGCGTCGCCACGCGACCCGTCCCGGCGAACGCGGTCGCCGTCTGGGTCGCGGGGTGGGTGTTCCCGAAGGACGCGGTCGCGGCATGGGTGGTCCCGAAGGACGAGGACGCAGCGCCGCTGTGCGAAGACGACGGCCCTGCGATGCGGTTATCGGTGGGCATTGCCTCCCGAGCAGCCCCGCTCAGGTGCGCGGTCCCCGACAGCCCATCGGTTCCTCCGAGGGAGGCCGCACCCGCGGAGACAGAGGCCCCCGCGGAATCCGGCCGCACGGCTTCAGCGCCGTTCACCTGCGCCGGAGACCGCGTCGCCGTGGTGATGCGGCCGGACGCCGGGCCTTGCGCCTTTGGCTCCACCCAGACCGTCTTCTCCTGGAAGACGTACGTGGGCAGGTGCATCCGCAGGCGCTGCTCGTGCGCGTAGAACGCGCTCCAGTCCACCGCGACGCCAGCGGTCCACAGCTCGCCCACGGCCTGGAGCCAGCCCATCTGCTCCGTCGTCGTCCCGCTCACGCGCAGCGAAGCCAGCGCCTGGACGCGGCGCCCGTTCTCCTCCCGCGTCAGGTTCGCGCGCACCAGCGGCGTCACGTCCTGACCGGGCCCCACCTCCAGCAGCACCGCGCAGCCCTCCTCCTGGAGCGTCTCCACCGCGCGGGTGAAGTGCACCGGCCTGCGCATCTGCTCCGTCCAGTAGCGCGGATCCGCGAGCTGCCCCGGCTGCGCCACCGTCCCCGTGAGGCTGGACACGTACCGCAGCGTCGGCTCGGACCGGCGCAGCGTCCCCACCACCCGCGCCAGCTCCGGCATCACCGGCTCCACGTCCACCGAGTGGAACGCGTGCGGCGCGGGCATCCGCACCGCCCCGGCCTTGCGGCCCTTCAGCTCCGCCTCCAGCCGCTCCACTTCCTCCACCGGACCGGACACCACGCAGCGGTCCGGCGCGTTCACCGCCGCCAGCTCCAGCCGGCCCGACAGCAGCGGCTGCACCTGCGCGACGGGCAGCGCCACCGCGAGCATCGCCCCCGGCGGCATGCGGTGCATCAGCTCCCCGCGCGCCACCGTGAGGCGCATCGCGTCCTCCAGGGACAGCACGCCCGCGACACACGCCGCCGCGTACTCCCCGAAGCTGTGCCCCATCACGGCGTATGGCGTCACCCCCAGGTCCTGCCACAGCCGCGCCAGGGACACCTGCACGCTGAACAACGCGGGCAGCGCCACGCGCGTATCCGCCAGGGCCGCAGTGGCCTCGGCTTCCGCGCCGGCCTCGGGCGACAGCAGCTTCGACACGCGCGCCCGCAGCGGCGCCTCCAGCAGCGCGAGGCACGCGTCCAGGTGCGCGCGGAAGCGGGGCGAGGCCTCCGCCAGCTCGCGCCCCATCGCGACCCGCTGCGCTCCCTGGCCGGAGAACACGAACGCCACGCGCGGCGCGCGCTTCTCGCCCTTCACCGCGACCACCGGCTTGCGCAGCTGCCGCGCCAGGTCCGCCGCGTCCTTCACCACGAAGGCCTTGCGGTACTCGAACGCCTTGCGGCCCACGGCGTGCGTGAACGCCAGGTCCGCCAGCGCCTGCGCGTCCACGCCCTCCGCCACGTGCGCGTCCAGTTGCCGCGCGGCCGCCTGCAAGGCCTCCTGCGAGCGCGCGGACAGCACGACGAGCTGGTGGGACCGCGTGGTGGAACCACTCTGCCGCATGGGGGCTTCCTCGAGGACCGCGTGGGCATTGGTGCCGCCAATGCCGAAGGAGCTGACCGCGGCGAAGCGGGGCGTCTCGCCCCGGGGCCACGACCGCAAGGTGGTGTTGACGAAGAACGGCCCCGCGTCGAAGTCGATCTGCGGGTTGGGCCGCTCGAAGTGGAGGCTGGGGGGAATCTCCCCGTGGTGCAGCGACAGCGCGGCCTTCATGAGCCCCGCGAGGCCCGCGACCGTGTCCAGGTGGCCCACGTTCGTCTTCAGCGACGCCAGCGCGATGCGCCCCCGGTGCTCGGCGCCCAGGCCGTAGGCGCGCGTGAGGGCCGCCACTTCGATGGGGTCGCCCAGCGGCGTCGCGGTGCCGTGGGCCTCCACGTAGCCCACGGCCTCCGGCGCCACGCCCGCGTTGGCCAGCGCCTGGGACACAACGGCGGCCTGGCCCTGCACGCTGGGCGCGGTGAAGCCGGACTTGTGCCGGCCGTCGTTGTTGAGCGCCGAGCCCCGGATGACGGCGTAGATGGCGTCCCCATCCCGCACCGCGTCCTCCAGGCGCTTGAGCACCACCGCGCCCACGCCGTTGCCGGACAGCGTGCCGCCCGCCTTCGCGTCGAACGCGCGGCAGTGGCCGTCCGGGGAGAAGATGAGCCCCTCCTGGTGCACGTAGCCCGTGCGCTGCGGCACGGACAGGCGCGTCGCGCCCGCGAGCGCCACGTCGGACTGGCCCGTGCGCAGGCTCTGGCAGGCCAGGTGCACCGCCACCAGGCCCGTGGAGCACGCGGTGTAGAGCAGCGTGCTCTCACCCGTGAGCCCCAGCTTGAAGGACGTCTTCGTCGCCAGGCTCTCGTGCGTGGCCGTGCCGTGCAGCTCCATGAACGACGCCGCGTCCAGCGGCATCGCCTGTCGCACGGCGTCTGTGTACCCGGAGCCCGTGGCGCCCGCGTACAGCGAGATGGCGCCAGGGAAGCGGTCCGGATCAATGCCCGCGTCCTCCAGCGCGGCCCACGCCGTCTGGAGGAAGAGGCGCTGCTGTGGATCCGTGAACCGCGCCTCGCGCAGGGACATGTCGAAGAACGTGTGGTCGAACTGATCCACGCCGCCGAGGACGCCCGCGGCCGGCACGAAGGCCGGGTGGTGCCAAAGCTCCAGCCCCTCCGGCAGGGCGGGCATGTGCTCCAGCTCCTCCGGCGAGAAGCGCGAGATGGACTCCACGCCCCCGCGCAGGTTGCGCCAGAACTCCGCCACCGTCATCGCGCCGGGGAAGCGGCCCGCCATGCCGATGATGGCGATGCCACCGGACGCTCCCGCCTTCGGGGCCTCGCGAGGACGATGCCCCGGAGCCGGGGCCACGGGCGGAGCGGCGCTCGGGCCCTGGGACTCACGCTCCAGGCGCTGGACGATCCCTTCGAGCGTGGGGTGCTCGAACAGCCAGACGACGGGCACCTCGCGCTGGAGCTCCTCGCGCAGGCGCGCGGCCAGCCGCACCACGGTCAGGGACGTGGCGCCCAGGTCCTCGAAGAGGTGGTCCTGCGCGCCCACCTTGTCCGTGCCCAGCTCGCGGGCGAAGACAGGCGCCAGCCGCTGCTCCAGCGGGTGCGAGGGCTCCACGAAGCGGCCCTGCCGTCCGGTGGACGCGGCGTCCGGCGCGGGCAGCGCCTTGCGGTCCACCTTGCCGCTGGGGTTGAGGGGCAGGGTGGTCAGCGTCACGAACACCGACGGGACCATGTACTCCGGCAACCGCTGCCGCAGCGCCGCGCGCATCGCCGAAGCCTCCAGCACGTGCCCCACGCGGGGCATCGCGTAGGCGACGAGCCGCTTGTCCCCGGGCACGTCCTCGCGCACCACCACCGCGGCCTCCTGCACCGCGGGCAGGTCGCGCAGGGCGGCCTCCACCTCCGCCAGTTCGATGCGGAAGCCGCGCACCTTCACCTGGTGGTCGGCGCGGCCCAGGAACTCCAGCGTCCCGTCCGGACGCCAGCGGACCAGGTCTCCGGTGCGGTACAGCCGCGCGCCCGGAGTCACGCCATGCGCGTCCGGAACGAAGCGCTCCGCCGTGAGGTCCGGCCGCGACACGTAGCCGCGCGCCACGCCGTCACCGCCGAGGAACAGCTCGCCCGGCACGCCCACCGGCACCGGGTGCAGCCGCGCGTCCAGCACGTACACCGACGTGTTGGCGAGCGGCGCGCCGATGGGCACCGACAGCGCCACCTGCTCCGGCCGCTCCACCGTGAAGGTGGTGGCGACCACGGAGCACTCGGTGGGGCCGTACGCGTTGGTGAAGGGAATGCCCAGCGACTCCACCGCCTTGCGCACGTGCGGCGCGGAGATGATGTCGCCGCCCGCGTGCAGCTCCCGCAACCGCCCGAGGATGTCCGGCCGGTGCTCCATCAACTGCGAGAAGAGGCCGGAGGGCAGGTGGACGAACGTGACGCCGTGGCGCTCCACCACGCGGGCCAGCGTGTCCATGTCCCCCGCGGGGACGTTGCCGGGGAACACGACCAGCCGGCCGCCGTGCAGCAGCGGCGTCCACAGCTCCAGCACGGAACCGTCGAAGGACACGGGCGCGAAGAGCAGCCCCGTATCGCGAGCCCCATAGCGCGTGTACGGCGCCGAGTGCATCAGGCGCAGCAGGCCGCGCTGCTCGATGCCCACGCCCTTGGGGCGTCCGCCGCTGCCGGAGGTGAAGATGACGTACGCCAGGTGGCGCGGCCCCACGCCGGTCTCCGGCGCGGTGACGGGCTGCTCCGCCAGCGACAGCTCCTCCAGGAACAGGCAGGGCAGGGACGCATCCGGCAGGTGCAGCCGTCCGCGCAGCTCGCGCGTGGTGACGAGCAGGTGCGGCCGGGCATCCTCCAGCATGAAGCTCAGCCGCTGCGCGGGATACGAAGCATCCAGCGGCACGTACGCGCCACCCGCCTTGAGGATGCCGAGCACCGTGACGACGAAGCCCACGGAGCGCTCCAGGCACAGCGCCACCGGCACGTCCGGCCCCACGCCACGAGCCCGCAGGACATGCGCCAGCTGGTTGGCCCGGGCATCGAGCTGCGAGTACGTCAGCCGTTCATCCCCGTCCTCCACCGCGACGGCGTCCGGCTGCCGCGCGGCCTGCATCGCGAAGCGCGCCGCCACGGTGCTGTCGGACGGATAGGGAAGGGCGGTGTCGTTCCACGCGACGAGCACCTGCTGGCGCTCCTCCGGCGTGAGCCACGGCAGCGCGGAGAGCGGCACGTCCGGTCCGGCGACGGCGGACTCCAGCAGCACGCGCAGGTGCCCGGCGAGCCGGGCCACGGTGTCGCGCTCGAAGAGGTCGGTGCTGTACTCGATGGAGCCGCGCAGCCCGTCCGGCGTCTCCGTGAGCAGCAGGCCCAGGTCGAAGTGCGCCGTGCCCGCGTCCACCTCCAGCAACTCCATCCTCAGGCCCGGCGCTTCGAGCACCCCGGCCGGAGCGTTCTGGAGCGCGAAGACGGCCTGCACCAGCGGCGTGCGGCCCAGGTCGCGCGGCACCTGGAGCTCCTCCACCAGCTTCTCGAACGGCAGGTCCTGGTGCTCATAGGCCGCGAGCGTCGTGTCCCGCACCTGTCCCAGCAGCGCGCGGTAGGACGCCTCCGGGCGGATGCGCGCCCGCAGCGCCAGCGTGTTGACGAAGAAGCCGACCAGCCCCTCCACGTCGCCGTGGGTACGGCCCGCGATGGGAGCACCGACGAGCAGGTCCTCCTGCCGGCTGTAGCGCGACAGCAGCGCCTGCCACACGGCGAGCAGCGCCATGAACGGCGTGGCGCCTTCGGAGCGGGCGAGCCCCGCCAGGCGGTCCGTCAGGTCGCGAGGCACGTGCACGGGCAGCAGCGCGCCGTGCGGAGAGCGCGTCGTGGGACGCGGCTTGTCGGTGGGCAGGTCCAGGACCCGCGGCGCACCGGCGAGCTGCTCCTTCCACCACGCCACCTCGTCCGCGAGCACGTCGCCCTGGAGCCAGCCGCGCTGCCACGCCGCGAAGTCGGCGTACTGGATGGGCAGGGCGGGCAGGGCCGGGGCCGCGCCGGAGGCGAAGGCCGCGTAGGCCGAGGCCACCTCCCGCACCATCACCCCCAGGGACCAGCCGTCGGAGACGACGTGGTGCATGCCCAGGAGCAGCACATGGTGGGACGGGGTCAGCCGCAGCAGCCGGGTGCGCAGCAGCGGGCCCGTGCCCAGGTCGAAGGGCCGGCCCGCCTCCTCCCGCGCCAGCCGCTGCACCGCCGCCTCGCGGTCCGAGGCCGGCACGTCGCCCAGGTCCGTCACGGGCAGCGTCCAGGCCGGTGTGGACTGGATGCGCTGAACGGGGTCGCGGCCCTTCAGCGTGAACGTGGTGCGGAGCGCTTCGTGCCGTTCGACGAGCACCTCCAGCGCGCGGCGCAGGGCCTCGGCGTCCAGCGCGCCCTCCAGCCGCACCGCGCCCAGCAGGATGTAGGGCGTGGCACCGGGCTGGAGCTGTTCCACCAGCCACAGCCGCTGCTGCGCGAAGGACAGGGGCAGCTCACCGTCGCGGGCCACCTTGCGGATCGCGGGCACGCGCGGCAGGTCGGTCTGCGTGAGGAGCTGGGCCTCCACCGCCTCGGTGACGTCCGCGACGGTGGCGCCCTCGAAGAGGCCGCGCAGGGGCAGCTCCACCTGGAACGTGGAGCGCACGCGGGACAGCAGCCGCGTGGCCAGCAGCGAGTGGCCACCCAGCGCGAAGAAGTCATCGTGCACGCCCACCTGCGGCACCCGCAGCACGTCGCGGAACAGGTCCGCGATCCGCTGCTGGAAGGGCGTCATCCGCACGGGCCTCTCGGGCGCCGCCGCGACCGAGCGCGCATCCGGAGCGGGCAGGGCCTTGCGGTCCACCTTGCCCACGGGCGTGAGCGGAAGGGCGTCCAGCGGCACGAACGCGGCGGGTACCAGCGGCGCGGGCAGCCGCTCGGAGACGAAGGCGCGCAGCTCCGCCGCGTCCAGCGGAGCCTTCGGCACGTACCACGCCACCAGGCGCGGATCGCCCTCGCCATCGTCGAGCACCCCGGCCGCCGAGGCCTTCACCGACGGGTGCTGGCGGACGATGGCCTCCACCTCGCCCAGCTCGATGCGGAAGCCGCGCAGCTTCACCTGCGTGTCCATGCGGCCCAGGAACTCCAGCGTGCCGTCCGCCATCCAGCGCACGCGGTCGCCCGTGCGGTACAGCCGCGCGCCAGGCACGTCACCGAAGGGCAGGGGAACGAACCGCTCCGCCGTCAGCGCGGGACGGCCCAGGTAGCCCCGGGCCACTCCGTCTCCGCCCAGGTACAGCTCGCCCGGGATGCCCACGGGCACGGGCTGCAGGTGCGCATCCAGCACGTACGTCCGGCAGCGCGTCATCGGCCGGCCGATGGGCACGATGGTGACGTGCTCCGGAAGGCCATTGAGGACCTGCGTGCTGGCGCCCACGGTGATCTCCGTGGGGCCATAGAAGTTCACCAGTTGCACCGGCGGTCCGGCGCGCAGCACGGCGCGGATCGCATCCGCGTTCGCGGCCTCTCCCGCGAAGTACACCGCCCGCATCGTGGCGAACGCGTCGGGGACTTCTCGCGCCACGGTGTGGAACAGGGCCGTGGGGAACATGGCCGTGGTGGCGCCCGTCTCGCGCAGCGCGCGAGCCAGCTGCGCCGGGGCCAGCGTCACGTCGCGCGGCAGGATGACCAGCCGCGCACCGTTGAGCAGCGCGCCCCAGACCTCGAAGGTCGCGATGTCGAACGACGGTGTCCCGGCCTGCACCATCCGGTCGTCCGGTGTGATCTGGACGTAGTTCGTGTCCCGCACCACGTGCACGATGGAGGCGTACGTGACGCCCACGCCCTTGGGCGTGCCCGTGGAGCCCGACGTGTAGAGGATGTAGACCAGCTGGTTGGGCAGCAGCCGCACGCCCGGAGAGGACGTGTCGTGGCGCGTGAGTTCCTCGCGGTCCGCCTCCAGGCTCACCGTGGGCCAGGCCCGGTCCTGGACGGCCTCCGGCAGCGAGCGCTCCGTCACCACCAGCGACAGCCCCGCGTCCTGGAACATGAACGTCAGCCGCGACGCCGGATAGAGCGGATCCAACGGCACGTAGGCGCCGCCCGCCTTGAGGATGCCGAGCATCCCCACGACGAGGTCCAGGCCGCGCTCCACGCAAAGGCCCACGCGGCCTTCGGGCTGGAGTCCCCGGGCCAGCAGGTGCCGCGCCAGCTGATTCGCGCGCGCATCCAGGGCCGCGTACGTGAGCGTGCGGCCCTCGTGCTCCACGGCGATGGCGTCGGGTGCGCGCCGGACCTGCGCGTCGAAGAGGTCCAGCAGGGGCGGCTCGCGCAGCGGCCGGACGTCCGGCGCGCTGAAGTCGTTGAGCACCTGCTCGCGCTCCGCCGCGTCCATCAGGGGCAGCAGGCGCACGGGCGTCGAGGCTTCGCGGGCCACGGCCTCCAGCAGCACCCGGAAGTGGTTGGCGAACCGCGCCGCGGCGTCCGCGGAGAAGAGGTCGCGGCTGTATTCGAGCGTGCCCTCCAGCCCCCCGTCCTGCGCGGTGAGCGACAGGATGAGGTCGAAGCGCGCGGTCTCCGTCGACGTGGGCAGCCGCTCCACGCGGACGCCAGGCAGGGCCGGCGCGGACAGCGGTGCGTTCTGCAGCACGAACATCACCTGGAACAGCGGGGTCCGGTCGCCGCCGCGCGCCTGCGCCACCGCCTCCACGAGCTGTTCGTAGGGCACGTCCTGGTGCGCGAACGCGGCCAGGGAGGACTCGCGCACGCGGTCCAGGAGCGCGGAGAAGCGGGGCGCTCCGTCCAGGCGCGCGCGCAGCACCAGCGTGTTGAGGAACACGCCGATGAGGGGCTCCAGCTCCGGCCGGGTGCGGTGGGCCACGGGCGTGCCCACGGCGAAGTCGTCCTGCCCGGAGTAGCGCGACAGCACGGCCTGGTAGCCGGCCATCAGCACCATGAACAGCGTGGCGTCATGCGCGCGGCCCACCTGCTCCAGCGAGCGCACCAGGGCCGCGGGCAGCGTGAAGACGTGCGTGTCCCCACGCGTCGACCGCGTCCCGGGCAGCCCCTGCGCGGCGGGGAGGGTGAGCACGGGCACGTCCTTCAGGGACTCGCGCAGCGCGCCCAGGTGGGCTCGCGAAGTCTCGGAGTCGCCCTGCTGGCGCTGCCATGCGGCGAAGTCCGCGGCCTGCACCTCCAGCGCCGGCAGCGGCGACGGCCGTCCCTCCGCGAGCGCCGAGTAGAGGCTGCCCACCTCGTGCACCAGCACGCCCATGGACCAGCCATCCGTGACGATGTGGTGCATGCACAGCAGCAGCACGTGTTCGTCCGGAGCCAGCCGGAGCAGCCGCGTGCGCAGCAGCGGGCCCGTGCCCAGGTCGAACGGCCACGTCGCGTCCTCGCGCATGCGCTGCCGCAGGGTGGCCTCGCGCGCGTCGCCTTCGGGAAGGGCCTCCACCGGGAGCGGCCACTCCGCGGGCGGAGCGTGGATGCGCTGGAGCGGCTGGCCATCGCGCTCCTCGAACGTGGTGCGCAGTGGTTCGTGCCGGCGGACGACCTCCGCGAAGGTGCGGCGCAGCACCTCTACGTCCAGGGGACCGGAGAGCCGCAGGGCCAGGGGGATGTTGTAGAGGGCCTGACCGGGCTCCAGCCGGTCCAGGAACCACATGCGCTGCTGCGCGAACGACAGCGGCAGCGCCCCGTCCCGGGACACGGTGGGGATGGGGTCGGCGGGATGCCGCGAGGGAAGCGCCTCGATGCGCTCCGCGAGCCGCGCCACGGTGGGGGCGTCGAAGAGCGCGCGCACGGGCAGGTCCACGCCGAAGCGGGCGCCCACGCGGGTGATGAGCTGGGTGGCCAGCAGTGAATGCCCCCCGAGCGCGAAGAAGTCATCGTGCGCGCCCACGCGCTCCACGTGCAGCACGTCCTGGAACAGCGCGGCCAGCTTCTCCTGAAGCGGCGTCAGGGGACCGGCATCCCCGGTGGTGGGAGCGGCCGTGGGGGCGGGCAGGGCGCGGCGATCCACCTTGCCGTTGGGCGTGAGGGGCAGGGCGCCCAGGCCGACGACGGCCGCAGGCACCATGTACCCGGGGAGGCGGGAGCGCAGGTGTTCGCGCAGCGCGTCCGCGTCCACGGAGGCGGGGACGACGTAGGCCACGAGGCGCTGTTCGCCGGGCACGTCCTCGCGCACGGCGACCACGGCCTCGCGGACCTCGGGGTGCGTGCGGAGCGCGGCCTCGATCTCGCCCGGTTCGATGCGGAAGCCGCGCAGCTTCACCTGGTGGTCGATGCGGCCCAGGAACTCCAGCGTCCCATCCGCGAGCCAGCGCGCCCGATCGCCCGTGCGGTACATCCGCGTGCCCGGCTCGTCACGGAACGCGTCCGGCACGAAACGCTCGGCCGTCAGGTCCGCGCGGCCCAGGTAGCCGCGCACCACGCCTTCACCGCCGATGAACAACTCACCCGGGACACCGACCGGCACCGGCTGAAGCCGGGCGTCCAAGATGTAGAGCCCGGTGTTCGCCAGCGGCCGTCCCAGCGACACCGTTCCTGTCGTGGCCGCCTCGACGCGATGCATGGACGACCACACCGTGGTCTCGGTGGGGCCGTACATGTTGAGCAGGGTCGGGACGTGAGCCCACAACAGCGTGGCAAGGCCACCCGGGAGCGCTTCGCCGCCCACGAGCAGCTGCCGCAGACCGCTCAGCGCGTGCAGCGCGCGAGGCTCCTCCACGAGGGCGCGCGCGTAGGACGGCGTGCACTGGAAGTGGGTGACGGCGTGATGCTCCAGTGTCTCCGCGAGCGCGGCGGGCTCCAGGCCCGTTGGCGCGAGCACCACCTGGAAGCCGCGCGTCCAGGACCAGAGCAACTCCAGCACGGAGATGTCGAAGGAGATGCTCGTCATCGCCAGCCACGTGCCCGGGCACGGCGCGACGTGCGCATCCATCGCGCGGAAGAAGTTCATCACCGTCCGGTGCGGCACGCCCACGCCCTTGGGCCGCCCCGTCGAACCGGATGTGTAGAGGACATAAGCGAGCGTCCGCGCGTCACTCGCGGACCGCACGAAGTCCCCGCCCACCGAAGGGTCCACGTCGTCGAGGAAGAGCCTGCGCTCGGTCGGCACCGCGACCACGTCCTCCAGGTGCCGGGGGCTCACGAGGACCTTCGCCCCGGAGTCCTCCCACATCGCGGCCAGCCGCTGCGCCGGGTACGCCGGATCCAACGGCAGGTAGGCCGCGCCCGCCTCCAGGATGCCGAGCAGCCCCACGGCCAGCTCCGCCGTGCGGTCCACACAGAGTCCCACGACGGACTCCGGCCCCACGCCCCGCTGTCTCAGCGTGTGCGCCAGGGCCCGGGCCCGCGCGCGCAGCTCCCGGTAGGTCAGCCGCGTCTCGCCAGCGACGAGCGCCACGGCATCAGGGGTGCGGGCCACCTGCGCCGCGAAGCGCGCGGAGACGGTGGCGTCCGACGGGTACTCGATGTCGGGTCCCCGTGACAGTGCGCGCAGGTGTTCCGCTTCCGAGGCGTCCAGCCAAGGCAGTGCGTCCACGGTGCGTGAAGGGTCCGCGACCGCGGCCTCCAGCAGCACGCGCAGGTGCCCGGCGAGGCGGGCCACGGTGTCCGCGTCGAAGAGGTCAGTGGCGTACTCCAGCCAGCCCTCGAAGCCCCGGGGGGACTCGGCGAGCGAGAGCGTCAGGTCGAACATCGCCGTGCCGGGGTGTACTTCCACCAGCCGCGACTGGAGGCCCGGCAGCACCGGGGCGCCCACCTGCGCGCCCTGGAGGATGAACATCACCTGGAAGAGGGGCGTGTGCCCGCGCTCGCGCGTGGGCTGGAGTGCTTCCACCAGCTTCTCGAAGGGCACGTCCTGGTGCGCATACGCGCCCATTGCCGTGGCGCGCACCCGGCCCAGCAGCTCCCGGAAGGTGGGCGCGCCGGACAGCCGCGTGCGCATCACCAGCGTGTTGACGAAGAAGCCCACCAGGCCCTGGAGTTCCGCGCGGCCCCGGCCCGCGATGGCCGTGCCCACGCTGACGTCGTCCTGCCCCGCGCGGCGAGCGAGCACCGCCTGGAAGCCCGCCAGCAGCACCATGAAGGGCGTGACGCCCTCGCGCACCGCCAGCTTTCGCACCGCTTCGGCCAGCCGCGAGTCCAGCACCACCGGCACCCGAGCGCCCTGCGTCCCACGCTCGGCGGGACGCGGCCGGTCCGTGGCCAGCTCCAGCAACCGGGGTGCACCTGAAAGCTGCTTGCGCCAGTAGTCCAGTTGCGACGTCAGCGCGGCGCCATCCAGCCACTCCCGCTGCCACTCCGCGTAGTCGGCGTATCCCAGCGGCAGCGCGGGCAGAGGAGAAGGCCGGCCCTCGCGCAGCGCCGCGTAGAGGGCGGACACCTCACGCACCAGCACCGCCATGGACGTGCCGTCCGACACGGCGTGGTGCATGACGAGCACCAGCACGTGCGTGCGCTCCTCCAGCGTCAGCAGCGTGGCGCGCACCAGCGGGCCGCGCGTCAGGTCGAACGGGCGTCGGGCCTCTTCATCGGCCAACCGGGAGGCTTCCGCCTCGCGGGCCTCCACCGGCAGGGCCATCAGCGACACTCGCGCCAGCGGCAGCACCGCGTCCTTCGAGATGAGCTGGAGGGGCCGTCCGTCCTGCTCCCCAAAGGAAGTCCTCAGCGCGTCATGGCGCGCCGCGAGCGCCGTGAGGCTGCCCTCCAGCGCGGCCACATCCAGCTCGCCTTCCAGCCGCACCGCCGCGGGCAGGTTGTACGCCACGTCCCCCGGCGCGTACTTGTCGAGGAACCACAGCCGCGCCTGAGCAAACGACACGGCCCGGGCACCCTCGACGTCCCGGCGACGCAGCGTGCTCGACGCCGGACCCGCCGACGAACGCAGCGAGAGCAGCTGCCGCGCCAGGGACGTGATGCTCGGCCCCTGGAGCAACCACTCCATCGGCACCGTCAGGCCCGTGCCCGTTCCCACCTCGTGCGCCAGCTCCACCGCGCCCAACGAGTCCAGTCCGTAGCGCGTGACCGGGGCCTCGACGTCGATCTCCTCACGGCGCATGCGCACGTGCCGGGCCACGACATCGCGCAGCCACGCAACCAAAGCCTCCGCGTCCGGATTCGCGGCCAGGGACACCACATCGCGCCTGGTCACCGCCTCGCGTGTTCCAGAGCCCGCACCGAGGGATGCGTGTGAACCCGAAACGCCCAACGCATCGCGCGTGCCGGAACCCGCGCCAGTTGCGGATGACCTGATGGCTCCAGGAAGGTCGACCCTCCCGGTGGAAGCCAGGGGCCCGGATGCACCGGAGTCCTCAGCGGCGGTCCCGTTGCCGGAAACCATGCTGGAACCCGAAGGGAGGGGAGCTTCGGACGACGACACCGCGCCACCCGGTAGCTCCTCCCGCCACGCCATCACCTCCTGCAACGTCGCGGTCAGGAAGGCCGCACGGCACGCGTGCCGCTGCACCTTGCCGCTGGACGTCTTGGGCAGGCTGCCCGGTTCAATGAGCACCACCGCGTGCGCCTGCACCTCATGCGACTCCGCCAGCCGCTGCCGGATGGCTCCCACCGCGACGTCCGCCACCTCCAGCTGCTTCCGCAGGTCCCCCAGCCGCCGGACGTCGATCTCCTGCACGACGACCGCGCGCTCCTCGCCCGCCACCTCCACCGCGAACACCGCGCCACCACCGGGCCGCAGCGCCGCGTGCGCCGCCTCCACCGTCGCCTCCAGGTCCTGGGGGTAGTGGTTGCGGCCACGCAGGATGATGAGGTCCTTGCGCCGCCCGGTGACGTACAGCTCGCCATCCGGCCGCAGGAAGCCCAGGTCGCCCGTGCGCAGATACGGCCCGCCGTCCTCCCGGGCGATGCGCGCCTGGAACGTCTCGCGCGTGGCGTCCTCACGGCCCCAGTAGCCCTGGGCGACGCTCGACCCCGACACCCAGACCTCGCCCACCTCGCCGGCCGCGCGCCGCTCCAGCGTCTCCGGATCCACGATGGCGATGCGCTGCTCCGCCAGCGTCCGGCCACACCCGACCAGCGTCCGGGCACCCGGCTCCGCCGCGCCCACTTCCTCCGCGCAGTGCCGCTCCAGCGCTCCGCCCGAAATCGTCACCGACACCGGCGGGGCCGACTTATCGCCACCGGAGACGATGAGCGTGCCCTCCGCCAGGCCATAGCAGGGGTAGAACGCCTCGCGCCGGAAGCCGCTGGGACCGAACGCTTCCATGAAGCGCTCCAGCGTCTCCGGGCGGATGGGCTCCGCGCCGCAGAACGCGACCTCCCACCGGCTCAAATCCAACGCCTGGCGCTGCTCCGGCGTGCTCTTGCGCACGCACAGGTCGAACGCGAAGTTCGGCCCGCCGCTGATGGTGCCCCCGAAGCGCGACACCGCCTCCAGCCACGCCATGGGCCGCTTGAGGAACGCCATCGGTGACATCAGCGCCACGGGGAACCCACCGTGCAGCGGCTCCAGGATGCCGCCGATGAGGCCCATGTCGTGGTACGGCGGCAGCCAGATGACGCCCACGCTGTCCGCCCGCGCCTGGAACGCGCCGTGGATCAGCGACAGGTTGTGCAGCAGGTTCCCGTGCGTGAGCATCACGCCCTTGGGCGTGCCCGTGCTCCCGGACGTGTACTGGAGGAACGCGAGCGACTCCGCCCCCACGCCCTCGGGCGCCACCCAGTCCCGCTCACCGCCCTCCGGCAGCGCATCCGTCGCCATCCAGTGCAGCGCGCGGAAGTCCGGCGCCTGCTCGAAGACGAAGTCCGACAGCTCCAGGATGCCGGACGTGGTGAGGACCACCGACGCCCTCGCGTCCTGGATGATGGCGCGCAGGCGGGGCAGGGTGCGCTCCAGCCGCATCGGATCCGGCGGATACGCGGGCACCGCCACCGCGCCCGCGTACAGACAGCCGAAGAAGCCCGCGACGTAGTCCAGCCCCGGCGGGTACAGGAGCAGCACGCGCTCGCCCACCGCGCCCCGCTCACGCAGCGCCGTCGCGATCCTCCGCGCGCGCACGTCCAGATCCGCCGCGCTCCAGACGGTCTCTTCGCCGTCGCCGTCTCCCAGGAAGGTATAGAGCGGCGCATGGGCGGAAGGCCCATGGACAAGCTTCAACAGGACGCCAGGAAGGGTTCGCGAGAAGTCGGGCACGGGGGGCCGTCCATGTGTCAAAAACCGCCGACACTTAATAGCAGCCCTGGTACTCGATCCCGTAGGCACTCGCGGTGATGAATTCCCTTCGAAGGCTCCCGCCGCCAGCCCACTCGGCGAGCGAGAACCCGCCGGGAATCACGCGCGGCCGAACAGGCCCTTCAACCACCCCATGAAACCTTTCTGCCGTGACACGACCGCTGCGTCCGGAACTGCCTCCTGGACGACCGGCGCGGACGCCGCCACGGGGGTGCGCGCCGCCGGAGCCACGGCCGGTGCCGCCGCGGTCTCCTGCTGCGCCAGCCGCGCCTTCACCACCTCCGGCGTGTCGCGGGTGGTGAACGTGCTGACCACCTCGCGCCCCGTGCTGCCCTCCCGCGCGACCACCTTCAGCAGCGACTCGTTGTTCACCTCGAACGTCACCTGCACCTGCACCGCGCCGCGCGGCTTCTTCGGCAGGCCCGCGAGCCGCAGCGTGCCCAGGTACTCGTTGTCCTGCGCGCGCTCGGAGTCCCCCTGGAAGACGGTGAGCTCCAGCTCCGTCTGGTCGTCCCGGTGCGTGGAGAGCGTGTAGCTCTTGACCGCCGGCAGCGACACGTTGCGCTCCAGCACCGGCTTGAAGCGCCCACCCGGCAGCCCCACGCCAATGGCCATGGGCAGCACGTCGATGAGCACCACGCCCTCCAGCTGCCCCAGGCTGTGCGCCAGCAGCGCCGCGCCCAGCGCCACCGCCTCGTCCGGGTGCACGCCCTTGCTGGGCGGCCGGCCGAAGAACTTCGTGATCTTCTCGTGCACCAGCGGGAAGCGGCTCTGCCCACCGACGAGGATCACCTCGTCGATGTCCTGCGGCTTCAGCCCCTTGGCCTGGAGCACCTCCTCGCAGACCTGGACCGTGCGGTCCACCAGCCCCTCCGTCAGGGCGATCAACTTCTGCCGCGTGAGCGTGACGTCCAGGTCGTACGGCTTGTTGTCGATCATCGTGATGAAGGCCACGTGCACGCGCATCTCCGAGCGCTCGGAGAGGGCGCACTTGGCCCGCTCCGCCGCGTCGTTGATGCGCTGCAGGGCCACCCGGTCCCCCTGGAAGGCGCGGCCCGTCTGCCGCTGGAACTCCTCCAGGAGGTACTCCACGATGGCGTTGTCGAAGTCGATGCCGCCCAGGAACGTGTCGCCGCCGGTCGAAATCACCTCGTAGACGGTGTCGTGCAGTTCCAGCACCGACGCGTCGAACGTGCCGCCGCCCAGGTCGTACACCAGCACGCGCTGGTTGAGCTTCTTGCCGTAGCCGTACGCCAGCGCCGCCGCCGTGGGCTCGTTGAGGATGCGCTCCACGTACAGGCCCGCGAGCTTGCCCGCCTCGCGCACCGCGTGCCGCTGGTTGTCGTTGTAGTAGGCGGGCACCGTGATGACCGCCCGGGAGATGGGCTGGCCCAGCTGGTTCTGCGCCACCTCGCGGACCTCCCGCAGGATCAGCGCGGAGATCTGCTGGAGCGAATAGATGCGGTCGCCCAGGCGCACCGCCGCCTCGCCGTTCTGGCCCGCGGCGATCTCGTAGTGGAAGCGGCCCTTGATCTGCCCGACGATGGGCGACGCGTACGGGCGGCCCACCAGCCGCTTGGCGCCGTACACCGTCTGGCGCGGGTTGGTGAGCATCTGCCCCTTCGCGGGGTGCCCCACCACCAGCTTGCCGCGCTGGTTGAACGCGAGGATGGAGGGCACCGTGTTGTGGCCCTCGCGGCTGGGCAACACCCCGGGCTTCGCGCCGCGCACGAACGCGGCGCACGAGTTCGTCGTCCCCAGGTCGATGCCGATGACAGGCCCCGTCCGGGGCGGCTCCACCGTGTTCAGCTCCAGTGACGCGTCCGTCACCATCTCCAGCGCGGGCGCGGCCGGGGCCTCCATCCGGGGGATGGCGCCGGCCTCCGCGGCCATGGCCGGGGGCAGGGCAGGGGCCGCCGCGGGGGCGGGGACGGTGTAGTCAGCGGGGCCCACGCCGTTGGGCACGGGGGGCAGGTCCGACTGGGCGTGAGGAAGGATGGCGACCGCGGCGTCCAGGAACCGGCGGGTCGGCGGGTCCGCCTCCCCGAACTTCAGGCCCATGCCGGAGATGCCCTGGCCCTGCTGTCCGGTGACGAAGTGGACGATGGCCGCTGTGTAGAGGAGCCGGTCGCCGCTTGCCAGGCGGAGGTCCAGGGTGACGGCCGTGCCCGGGGGGCGCACGGCCTTGGCGCGCAAATAGATGCCGCCCCGGGTGATGTTGCCCCCGTATTTCGCGAGGAACTCCTCGGGGGTGGCGAAGGGCAGCTTCACCACCAGCCCGACCGCCCCCGCTTGATTCAAATCCGCCAAGGCCCGGTCCAAGTCCCAAGAAGTGTGTGTGGGACGCCGAGTATCACCCGAAGTCCGAGGGAACGGGCGGCAAAAAACCTTCTTCCGTTGCGCGGCAGCCGCGCAAACCGTATGGACACGCACCCGCCGGGCGCTGGTGCCCCGCGGGGCCTCCGGGAGCCCCCATGTTGAACCCCGATATCCGGCTGGCCCTCACCTTCGACGACGTGCTCCTGCTGCCCGGTGAGAGCGCCGTCACCCCGCGTGATGCCGACCTCACCACCCGCCTGACGCGCAACATCCGGCTGAACGTGCCCCTGCTGTCCGCGGCCATGGACACCGTGACGGAGGCGAGAACCGCCATCGCCATGGCGCAGGAGGGCGGCATCGGCGTCATCCACAAGAACATGACGCCCGAGCAACAGGCCCTGGAGGTCCTCAAGGTCAAGAAGTTCGAGAGCGGCATGGTGGTGGACCCCATCACCATTGAGCCCAAAGCACCGCTCGCCCGCGCCCTGGAGCTGATGAAGATGCACGGCGTGTCCGGCGTGCCCGTGGTGCAGGGCAAGCGCCTGGTGGGCATCCTCACCAGCCGCGACGTGCGCTTCGAGAAGAACCTCTCCCAGAAGGTCGAGGACGTGATGACGACGAAGCTCGTCACCGGCCACGAGGGCATCGCGCACGACGACGCCCAAAAGCTCCTCCATGAGCACCGCATCGAGAAGCTCCTCGTCGTGAACGAGGCCTACGAGCTCAAGGGCCTCATCACCATCAAGGACATCGAGAAGCGCCGCACCCACCCCAACGCGGCCAAGGACGCCAAGGGCCGCCTGCTCTGCGCCGCCGCCGTGGGCGTGTCCGCGGACCGCGAGGCCCGCATCGACGCGCTGGTCAAGGCGGGCGTGGACGTCATCGTCGTGGACACCGCGCACGGCCACTCGAAGGGCGTGATTGAGGGCGTGCGCGACACGCGCAAGAACTTCAAGGGCTTCGACCTCATCGCCGGCAACGTGGCCACCGCGGAGGGCACGCGCGCCCTGATTGAGGCGGGCGTGGACGCGGTGAAGGTGGGCATCGGCCCGGGCTCCATCTGCACCACCCGCGTGGTGGCCGGCGTGGGCGTGCCCCAGGTGACGGCGGTGGATGACTGCGCCCGCGAGGCGGACAAGCACGGCGTCCCCATCATCTCCGACGGCGGCATCAAGTACTCGGGCGACATCGTGAAGGCGCTCGCCGCGGGTGCCAGCTCCGTGATGATCGGCTCGCTGTTCGCCGGCACCGAGGAGTCCCCCGGCGACGTCATCCTGTACCAGGGCCGCAGCTACAAGAGCTACCGCGGCATGGGCAGCCTGGGCGCCATGAAGCAGGGCGCCAAGGACCGCTACTTCCAGTCCGACGTGGAGGCGGTGAAGCTGGTGCCGGAGGGCATCGAGGGCCGCGTCCCGTACAAGGGAACGCTCTCCATGAACGTGCACCAGATGCTGGGCGGCATCCGCAGCGGCATGGGCTACGTGGGGTGCGCCACCATCGAGGAGCTGCGCACGAAGGCCACCTTCACGCGCATCACGTCCGCCGGGCTCAAGGAGAGCCACGTGCACGACGTCATCATCACCGAGGAAGCGCCCAACTACCGGATGGAGTAGCCGGAAGGGTGGGCGCCGGTCCCCGCCCCGGGGAGAAGCTCCGGGGCAGGGGAGGGCAGGCAGGGGCCTACTTGCCGCGACGCTTGCCGCCGCTGGACGTGTCCTCGGCGGGGGCGGCCGTGGTGGAGACGCGCTTCTCCGCCGCGCCCACGCGCTGGAGCAGCTGCTCGCGGTCATCCGGGTCCAGCGTCTCGATGGCCTTCTTCAGGGTGGCGAAGTCCAGGCGGGCCACCGTGACGGTGTTGCCCCCCTTGATCTCCTGCACCGTGGGCACGTCCACCAGCTCGCGCAGGTAGGTCTCGAACTCCACCCTGACGTCCGCGGTCTGCTGGATGCAGGTGTCCTTGGCGTTGACCAGGTTCTGGCTGCCCTCGCGGTAGCTCAGGTCCGGGTTGCGGGCCATGGCGTCCTCGAAGGTGTGGGTGCGGTCCTTCAGGGACGAGTACAGATTGACGTAGTCGATCAACCGGTCGGACTCCGGCCGGTTCACGTCCCGCGCCTTGTTGAGGGGCTGGGTGGTGTCGTCACAGGTGAGCTTGGACAGCTCCGTGACCCCGGGCGCGTCCTTCACCGCGACGCTGCGGGTGTCTCGTTCCAGGCGTTCGTCGGAGGTGATCTCCTTCACGCACCCCGAAGCGGACAGGAGGAGCATGGCTGCTGCAGTGGAAGCGGACAGGCGGCGCACGAACAATTGACGGCCTTTCAGCGTTGATTTCCCGAAGTTTGTAGCGATAAGGGCCCCCACCCGTCAACGACGCCCCCTGGGAGAATCGCCGGTGGACCTGCACTCCGAGAAGATCCTGATCCTTGATTTCGGGAGCCAGTACACCCAGCTCATCGCCCGCAGGGTGCGCGAGCTGGGCGTCTACTGCGAGATCCACCGCCCGGACCTCCCCGCCGCCGACATCCGCCAGTTCGCGCCGAAGGGCATCATCCTCTCCGGCGGGCCGGCGTCCGTGGAAGCGCCCGGCTCCCCGCGCTGCGACCCCTACGTCTTCGAGGCCGGCGTCCCCGTCCTGGGCATCTGCTACGGCCTCCAGCTCATCTCCAAGCTGCTGGGCGGCCGCATCGACCGGGGAGCCCACCGCGAGTTCGGCAGCGCGGCGGTGGAGGTCCTCACCGCGCGCGGCCCCTTCGCGGAGTTCCACCCGGGCGACCAGGTGCAGGTGTGGATGAGCCACGGCGACCGGGTGGACGTGCTGCCGCCCGGCTTCGAGGCCATCGGCCGCAGCGGCAACTCGCCCTTCGCGGCGGCCGCGCACGCGACGAAGCCCTGGTACGGCCTCCAGTTCCACCCGGAGGTGGTCCACACGCCGCAGGGCAAGGCCATGCTGCGCGCCTTCCTCTTCAACGACTGCAAGGTCACCGGCTCCTGGACGATGAAGGGCTTCATCGACGAGGCGGTGGAGACCATCCGCAAGCAGGTGGGTGACGAGGGCCGCGTCATCTGCGGGTTGTCCGGCGGCGTGGACAGCTCCGTGGCGGCGCTGCTCCTGCACCGGGCCATCGGCCCCCGGCTCCAGTGCATCTTCGTGGACAACGGCGTCCTCAGGCAGGGCGAGCGCGCGCAGGTGGAGGCGCTCTTCGTGGACCGCTTCCACGTGCCGCTCAAGACGGTGGACGCGCGCGAGCGCTTCCTGTCGAAGCTGGCCGGCGTGACGGATCCGGAGCAGAAGCGGAAGATCATCGGCCGGGAGTTCATCGCCGTGTTCGAGGAGGCCTCGCGCGACGTGCAGGACGCGGGCTTCCTGGCGCAGGGCACGCTGTACCCGGACGTCATCGAGTCCGTGTCCTGGAAGGGCCCCTCCGTCACCATCAAGAGCCACCACAACGTGGGCGGCCTGCCGGAGACGATGAAGCTCAAGCTGGTGGAGCCCCTGCGCGAGCTCTTCAAGGACGAGGTCCGCGCCCTGGGCCGCGAGCTGGGCCTGCCGGACGAGATGGTCTCCCGTCAGCCCTTCCCGGGCCCGGGCCTGGCCATCCGCGTGCTGGGCGAGGTGAACGAGAAGCGCCTGGACCTGGTGCGCCGCGCGGACGCCATCGTGCAGGAGGAGGTCCACAAGGCCGGCCTCTACAAGGAAGTGTGGCAGGCCTTCGCCGTGCTGCTGCCGGTGCAGAGCGTGGGCGTGATGGGCGACGAGCGCACCTACGAGTCCACCTGCGTGCTGCGCGCCGTCACCAGCGTGGACGGCATGACGGCGGACTGGGCGCGCATCCCGTACCCCATCCTGGAGAAGATCTCCTCGCGCATCACCAACGAGGTGCGCGGCATCAACCGCGTCGTCTACGACATCTCCTCCAAGCCGCCCGCCACCATCGAGTGGGAGTGAGCGGGTAGGGCAGGGCGCTCAGGTCACCGCGCGCCGGATGGCCTCCTCCACCGGCGACGTGTCCTCCGGGAGCCGGGCCAGGCTCAACGGCTCCCGGGGCAGGAGCGGCGGCTGCGCCATGAAGCGCGGCCGCGTTCCCCGGTGGGCCTGTGCCGAGTGCACGAGGAAGGGGTGGCACAGGTAGACGGTGCCCGCCTCTCCCGTGGCCAGCACCTCCCGCCGGTGGGCGGACTCCGAAAAGCCGTTGGCCGCGAGCTGCCGGAGCGTCAGGCCCGCCTCGCCCGCCGGGCCCAGGAGCCGGGCGATGTCCTGGTGCGAGCCCACGCGGATGCGGGTGGGCGCGTCGTCCTCGCCCACGTCGGAGAAGAGGAAGAGCATCAGCAGCGCCCGGCCCTTGGAGGCGACGTTGGCGCGCCAGTCCATGAAGTCCGGCTTGTCGAAGTCGAAGCCCACGTCGATGTGCCACCCCGTGTCGCCCGGGTCGTCCGGAGACGGGAAGCGCACCGGGAACGTGCCCATGGCCCGGCACGGCAGCCAGCGGCCGGGACCGACGAGTTCGTCGAACGCCTCGTGCAGCACAGGCGTGTTGGCGGCGTCCACGAAGGGCTTCTGCGTGTACATGCCCAGGCGGATGACGGGCCGGGTCCAGGTGGCGGGCTTGTCCGGGTCACAGCCCGTGTCCTTCCAGAGGAGGGCCCGGGCCTCGTCCGCGACTTCACGGGGGAAGGCGTGGTCGATCCGGATGAAGCCGTCCCGCATGAACTGCTCGGCGCGCGCGTCCATGAAACCTCCTGCCCCGGGGGGAGTGCCGGAGCGCCTCGACTTCACGGCAGGTAGCCGCTCTCCCTGACGAAGGTCTTCACCGCGGCGGTGTCCGCGTAGTCCAGTTCAATCATCCGCCGGAGCGCCGCCTGCTTGTCCGCAGCCTTCGCATGGTAGGCGCGAGCCACCGCGTAGCCCACGTAGTAGCCCACGTCCGCCACGCCGAACGCGTTGTCCGCGCCCGCCCAGAGCCAGGGGGCGAAGGTGTCCGTCGCGTCCTGGGCCTCGCGGAACCGCTCGCGCAGCTCGGCGTCGTGCTGGGGGCCGTAGGTGACGTAGGCCAGCGGGGGCAGCCGGCCGGTGACCTGCTCCGCCACGAAGTCCGCCACGCCCTCGTAGACGACCCAGTCCACCAGCACGTCGGCGGGCGGCTTCTGACGGGTGTGCACGGCCTCATGGGCGATGAGCAGGTCCATGCCCTGGTGGGGGCGGCTCTTGAAGAAGGTGCCCAGTCCGTCGCGCAGCTTCGGCGGCAGCTCCGAGACGTCGACCCCTTCGTCGCCGGTGGCCAGCTCCGCGCCCACCAGCACGCGGCCGTCCAGCGCGGTGCCGCTCGACTTGAGCGCCCCGACGGCGAAGTAGACCTCCGCGGGTCCCAGGGCCGGGTAGAGCGCGCGGAAGCGCGTCAGTGTGGGTTCGACGTGGGATACCGCCTCCCGGGCCCGCGCCGTCAGCGGCCGCACCGAGTCCCAGAACCGGGGGTAGTCCCGGATGGCGTCCACGTAGCCCCGGGCGGTGTAGTGCCTGGCGCGCATGAAGCTGTGCAGCCCCGGGGTGCCCCGGTCGATGTAGAGCGTCTGGAAGCGGGCGAGCTGTTCGGCCGGGTCCGTCGTGGCCCGCACGGCGTCATAGGCCTCCCAGAAGTGGTCCACGTCCACCGTGGAGACCACGTCCTGGACGGCCGGCGGGGCCTCCACGGGGCGCTTCGAGGCGCAGGCCTCCAGGCAGAGGGCGGCGGCGGTCGTCACGACGAGCAGGGCGGGGCGGAGGCGCATGGCGGACCTGGGAGGAGATGAACGAAGAGGCTGCCCGGTTCGCACCGGGCAGCCTCTGGGGACTTCAGGACGCGGTGGGGAGGACTACCCCGCCGGGTTCGCCTTCACCGGCGGCACCTTGGTGCTGCCGGGGCGCAGCTCTTCCAGGACGCGGTTGGCGCCGTAGACCTTCTGGAGCGCCTCGATGATGGCGTCCGAGTGCACGGCCACGGTGCGGTTCACGGACTCGTCGAAGCCGTACTCGCCGCCCAGCGACTGGATGTTGCCGTCGAACACCAGGCCGACGATCTCCTGGTTCTTGTTCACCACGGGCGAGCCGGAGTTGCCGCCGATGATGTCGTTGGTGGTGACGAAGTTCATCGGCGTGGTGCCGGTGATGACCTTCTCCGACTTCACCCACGACTTGGGCAGGGCGAACGGGTCCTGGCCCGTGGCGTGCTCGAAGGTGCCGGCCATCTGGGTGATGGGGGCGACCTTCTCACCGTCCTCCATGTAGCCCTTCACCGAGCCGAACGACACGCGCGGGGAGAACGTCGCGTCCGGGTACTGGCTGGTGCCGTAGATGTCGAAGCTCGCCTTGGCGACGAGCTCGCTGTTCTTCTTGATGACGGACTCCACGTCGTCCTCGAACTTCTTGCGGATGGCGCGCGCGTCGGGGTCCACCAGCGCGGCCAGCTGGATCATCGGGTCCTTGGACGCGTCCACGGCCTTCTTGCCGCCGTCGAAGAGCGCCTGGCGCGTCTTCACGTCCGCCAGCTTGGAGCCCTTCACCACGCGGGTGGCGACCTGCTCCGGGGACTCCTTGCCCAGCACCTTCTTCACGAACGGGTGCTTGGCGCCCAGCTCCTCACGCAGCTTGGTGAGGCTGAACGTCAGGCGGGCGATCTCCAGCTCCGGGTAGATGGGCGCGGGGCTGAAGAGCTGCGCCTTGAGCGCGGGCTGGTTGGCGTCGTTGAACTCGCGCAGCCGCTGGCCGTTGTCCTTGGGCAGCTCGTCGCCGGCGCGCACCAGCGTCTTGGCGATGCCGAACAGGGTGGAGGACAGGCCCTGGCCCTGCTCGATGTAGTTCAGGTCCTTGCGCAGGTTGACGAGCTGCGCCTCCGCCTTGGCGATCTCATCCCACGCCGCGGCGTACTTCTTCTTCATCTCCGGGTTCGCGTCGACCTTCTTGCGCAGCTCCTGCTCCGCGGCGACCTTGGAGGCGAAGAACTTCTTGTCGAGCAGCGCCTCGTGGCGGCCCTTGGACGCCTTGAGGCCGTTCTCCACGCCGAACAGCAGGTTGCTGGAGATGCGCTTCTGCTCGGGGCCGCGCTTCTGGAACTCGGTGATCATGCCGCGAAGCTCGGACAGGTACATGAGCGTCTTGGGCATGGACACGTCGCGGATGTACTCCAGCTCCGCGATGGTCAGCGCGCGCGAGGTGCGGCCCGGGTTGCCGGCCACGAACGTGAGCTCGTTCTCCTTCGCGCCGTGCTCGGACCACTTGAAGTAGTCCGGCGTCTTCACCGGCTGCTTGTCCTGGTAGACGCGCACGAAGGACACGTCCAGGTCGTAGCGGGGGAACTCGAAGTTGTCCGGGTCACCGCCGAAGAAGGCGATGGCGTGCTCCGGGGCGAACACCAGGCGCACGTCCTGGAAGCGGCGGTACTTGTAGAGGTTGTACTTGCCGCCCTGGTACAGCGTGACGACGTCACAGCGCACCTTGTCGTCGCCGTTGGCGCAGGCCTTCTCCACCTTGGCCATCTCCGCCTTCAGCGTGTCCGAGTACTGCTTGCCGGTCATCGACTGGGTGGCCTTGTTGAGCTGATCCGTCACGTCGGTGATCTCGACGAGCTGGTTCACCTCCATCGCCGGGCACTGCTTCTCCTCGGCCTGCGTCTTCGCGTAGAAGCCGTTGGCCAGGTAGTCCTGCTTCGCGGTGGACAGCTGCTCGATGCAGCCGCGCGCGCAGTGGTGATTCGTCATCACCAGGCCATCCGGCGACACGAAGCTGGCGGAACAGCCGCCGGCCAGACGCACCGCGCCCAGGCGGAGCTTCTCCAGCCACTGCTGATCCGGCTGGAAGCCGTACTTCTCCTTCACCTTGGCGGCGGGGAAGTTGTTGTACGTCCACATGCCTTCATCGGCGAGCGCCGGGGCGGCACCCACGAGGGCGGCGATGACCATCAATCGCTTCATGAATGGGATCCTTTCGGGCCGCGGGACGGAGACCCGCGGGGACGGGGCGTTTGTGAGGGATGCCTCAGCGGCGGTCAAGCTGGGAAAACGCCCACGCCAGAAGCACAACGTCCGAGCGCCCGAACGATTCCCTGGGCCCCCTGGCAGGCAGGCGGATTTCCCACCCGCCACCTCCCGACGCACCGCGTCCGAGCCGGATCAGGCCGCCCGGGCCCGCGTCCACGCCCCTGGCGTGGTGCCCAGCACGGCCCGGAAGTCCGCGATGAGGTGGGCCTGATCATAGTAGCCAGCACCCGCGGCGATGGCGCCCCAGTCCGGCCGTGCGCCCTGGCCCTGGCCCTGGACGGAGGAGGCCTGGAGCGCGCGCTGGAAGCGCACGAGCCGGGCATAGGACTTGGGTCCCATGCCGAGCACGTCGTCGAAGGCGCGGCGCAGGTGCCGCTCGCTCACGCCCAGGGTGCGGGCCAGGTCCGCGACGCGGGGGATGTCCGTGGCGTCCGTGAGCAGGCGGATGCCGCGCCGCACGAGGTACGCGGCGGCCGGTTCGAAGACGTCGTCGCGGTGGAGCCGCTCCACGAGCGCGGCCTCCAGGGTGCGCAGTCGGGCGTGGGAGGTGGGGGCCTGGGCCAGTGAGGCCCGGAGCCGGGCCCCGTCCGCCTTGCCCCAGAGCGTGTCGATGGAGAGGGTCCGGTGGGCCAGCTCCGACATGGGCAGGCCGAAGAAGGGGTAGGCGCCGCCGGGCTTGAACTGGATGCCCAGCGTGTCGGGCGGCACCTCCGAGGGCGCCTTGCGCACCACCTGCTCCCGGGGCCCCAGGGCGTGCACATCGCAGGCGGTGGGGGTGACGCGGACGACCAGTTCGACGGTGCCGTCCGGCACGCGGAGGTAGTCCCCCGCCAAGGGGCCTCGCCACAGGACCCGCACGCGCTGGATGAAGCGGGACAGGTCGGCCCGGGGGGCCAGCGCGGTGTCGGGCGGAGCGGCCATCGCCATGAAGCATGGGGCGGCCGGGCCGGGGCTTTCAAGCGGCGCCAGGGCGCATGGCCGATTCCTCCAATCGGGCACCGGGGTCGGGTCCGTACCTTGCCGGGCATGCGAATCCACCACCTCAACTGCGGAACCCTGTGTCCCGCCAGCGCCCGGTTCGTCACGGGCTCGGGCGGACTGTTCGAGCGGGCCCGGATGGTCTGCCACTGCCTGCTGCTGGAGACGTCGCGCGGGCTCGTCCTCGTGGACACGGGCCTGGGCACCCGGGACGTTCAGGACGCGAAGGCCCGGCTGGGCCAGCGCTTCGTGAAAAGGAACGCGCCCAGGCTGGATCCGGCGGAGACGGCGCTGGCCCAGGTGGAGCGCCTGGGCTTCAAGCGTGAGGACGTCCGGCACATCGTGCCCACGCACCTGGACCTGGACCACGTCGGGGGGCTGGCGGACTTCCCGGACGCCCAGGTCCACGTCTTCGGGGACGAGCACGCCGCGGCGATGGTGCCGCCGGATGCCCGCGCGAAGTTCGGGTACAAGCCGGTCCAGTGGGCACACGGGCCGAAGTGGAACCGGTACGCCGTGGAAGGGGAGCGCTGGTTCGGCTTCGAGTCGGTCCGGGTGATTCCGGGCCTGGACGCGGAGGTGGTGCTGGTGCCGCTGACGGGCCACACCGCGGGCCACTGCGGCGTCGCGGTGAAGGGGCCCGGAGGGTGGATGCTGCACGCGGGGGACGCGTACTTCAGCCACCGCGAGGTGGACCTGGTGGCGCCGCGCAGCCCGTGGGGCGTGGCGCTGTTCCAGAAGTTGAGGTCGGTGGACAACGCCGCGCGGCTCCAGAACCAGGAGCGGCTGCGCGGCCTGGTGCGTGCGCACGGACACGAGGTGAAGGTGTTCTCCGCGCACTGCGCGGTGGAGTTCGACCGGGTGCGCGCGGGATGAAACAAGCCTGTAGCATGGCGGGACCTTGCGACGCGCTCTGCTCTTCGGGTCCCTCCTGTTGTCGTTGTCGTCGTCCGCCGCCGCACCCGCCCGCGTCCAGGTCCTGAAGGCCGCCCGGCTCTTTGATGCGAAGGCGGGCAAGGTCATCACCCCGGGGGTGGTGGTGGTGTCGGAGGGAAGGGTGGTGGGCGTGGGACCGAAGGCGCCCGTGCCGGAAGGGGCGAGCGTCGTGGACCTGGGCGACGCCACGCTGCTGCCGGGCTTCATGGACGCGCACACGCACCTGACCGTGGAGCCCGGCCCGGACTGGCGCAAGGACCTGGTCGACAGCTTCCAGCGCACCATCCCCGAGCAGACGTTGGACACGCTGCCGTGGGCCCGGGCGACGTTGATGGCGGGCTTCACCACCGTGCGCAACCTGGGCGCGGAGGACTTCATCGACATAGGCCTGCGCAACGCCATCGCGCGAGGCAATGTGGTGGGGCCGCGCATCCTCGCGGCGACGTCCAGCCTCAGCTCCACGGGCGGGCACTGCGACTACGGCAACTCCTTCCGCAAGGGCCTGCTGGCCCACGACGCCAGCCCCGGCGTGGCGGATGGCCCGGACGCGCTGCGCGCCAAGGTGCGCGAGAACGTGAAGTACGGCGCGGACGTCATCAAGGTGTGCGCCACGGGGGGTGTGATGAGCCTCAACGCGGACCCCGACGCGCCGCAGCTCACCCAGGCGGAGCTGGACGCGGTGGTGGATGAAGCCCACGCGCACCGGCGCAAGGTGGCCGCGCACGCGCACGGCGCGGAAGGGGCGAAGCGAGCCATCCGCGCGGGCGTGGACTCCATCGAGCACGGCACGCTGATGGACGACGAGGGCGTGGCGTTGATGAAGCAGAAGGGCACCTGGTACGTGCCCACCGCCCTGGCCTTCTTCGGGGTGAAGGAGCTGGCGGACCAGGGCAAGCTGCCCCCGGACACCGTCGCCAAGCTGCGCGCCGTGGACAAGCGGCGGGAGCACGTGCTGCGCAAGGCGATCTCCCTGGGTGTGCGCATCGCCTTCGGCACGGACGCGGGAGTGTTCGAGCACGGCCGTAATGCGCAGGAGTTCGCGCTGCTGGTGGAGGCAGGCCTGTCGCCGGCGGAGGCCCTGCGCACCGCCACGGTGAACGCGGCGGAGCTGCTGGGCGTGGCGGACAAGCTGGGGACGCTGGAGCCCGGGAAGCTGGCGGACGTCGTCGCCGTGCCGGGCGATCCGCTGAAGGACATCCGCGTCACGCAGAAGGTCTTCTTCGTGATGAAGGAGGGCGTCATCCAGCGCGACGACACGGCGGCATGTTCGCGCGCCGCGCCGTGAGGCGGCACCTCCGGATGAGCACGTCACATCGCAAGAAGGACTGACCTGGGCGCGAGGCCAGCTCGTCCTCATCAGGTGCCGGGCAGGCGCGGCCCCAGGCACCGGACGGCGCGAACTGGTCCGACTGTCGGACCAGTTCCAAGCTCCTCAGCCGGACCAACGCGGCCTCGGCCCCCGGACGGCGCGAACTGGTCCGACAGTCGGACCAGTTGACCTGTGGTGCCTCCGGCCGGGGGCCCGGGCCCTTATGAGGCCAAAGGAGATTCTTCACGAGGAGGACACGGCGAACCGCCCAGGCGCCGTGAGCCTCACCGTCGGATGAGCACGTCGCTCAGCAGGAAGTCGAGCGAGTCCCCAGTCAACCAGCGCTCGCTCACGCCCGCGAAGTCTGGCTCCGCGTCGGCGTCAGCCTGGCGCCAGAGATCCTCCAGGCGGAAGCGCGCGGCGGTGCAGTAGACGTCCGCCAGTGCATCGGCGTGGGCCTGACCTCGTGAAGCCAGGGCCGCCGCGTGGGCTAGCGTGACGGACATGGTGAACAGCTCGTTGCAGAGCTGGTTCATCAGGATGAGCGTGCGCTGCCGGGCATGAAGGACACCCGCATCCGGGTATCGGCGCGACAGGTCCAGGCTTCGCTTCGCGAGCCGATGCACCTCACGAGCCGTGTGCTGGAGGTGCTCGCGATTGCGCGGGGACAGGTGCTCCTCCACGGGCAACGGGGCTGGGGGCGAGTCCAGCTCCGCCGTGTGCGCGGCCGACGGGTAGTAGAGGGAGAACAGGCCTTCCCGCGCGGCCTTGTGGTCCACGAGGAAGTCCACGCCGCCCGCGACCCGGAATGCCCGGGCATCGCGCAGGGTCCGCTCCAGCGGGACCGGTGTCGCGCCCCGAGCGGCCTTGCTCTCCGATGTCTCGTAGCCTTCCGCGGCGAGCAGCGACATCGTCCGGTCCGTGATCCGAGCGCACGTCAGCGACGCGATGTTCTTGGCCGCCACCTGTTCGAACCAGCGCAAGGGCAGCGTGTCCGCCGTCACACCGGTGAGGCTCCAGCGGGCCACGCTCTCCATGGCGAAGACCTCCGCCGCGGTGGCGGACACCTGACGCTGGATCTCATCGAAGTCGCCAAGCCTGCGCCCCTGCGCGAGGCGCCGGTGGAGGAAGTCGCGCGACCACTGGAGGCACTTCTTCGAGAGCGCCAGCGACGCGGCCACGATGATGTACATGCGGCCCAGGGCGCTGAGCGGCTCCAGCAGCGGCGTGTTCCGCCAGTGCTCCTGCGCCATCGCGAGCATCCGCTCCTTCGGCACGCGCACGTTCTCGAAGCCGAGTGCGGCGATGGGCAGCCCCCGCAGCCCCATCAGCTCGTGCTCGGCGCGGACGTGGAAGCCGGGGCTGGAGGCCTCCACGAAGAAGAGGCTGATCTGCTCGCGGCCGTCTTCCTGGAGCGTGGCGGTGACGTTCAGCAGGTCCGCGATGGACCCGTTCCCGATGAAGACCTTCTCCCCGTTGAGGACATACGCCGTCCCATCCTCCGTGGGCACGGCGGTGGTGGACGCGCGCCGCACGGAGGCGCCGATGGGCTCGGTGTCGGCCCAGCCGGAGATGACTCCATCGGCGACCCGGCCCCGGACGTAGTCCTTGAGGGGACCGTCCTGCACGGCTTCGATGATGGCGCCCGCGCCCAGGCCACTGTGGATGGCCAGCGTGTAGCCGACGGGCAGGCACACGCTCATCACGGCTTCGATGACACGGAAGGTGTTCAACATGGAGAGGCCCCGGCCTCCCAGCTCCCGCTCCACCTGGAGCTTGTAGTAGCCGCGCGAACGCAGGGCTTCGCGTAGCTCCGGTGGGATGCGTCCCGTGCGCTCGATCTCGTCCGGGTCCACGTGCGCCTGGAGGAACTGCTCGACCTCGGCGATGACTGCGTCGCCCTGCCGGCGTTCATCGGGGTCCTGTTCGGGGAACGCGCGGACGAGGTCCCAGCGGAGCTTCCCCGCGAAGAGCTGGCCCAGGAAGCCCTCGCGGCTGCGGGTGGCGGGGTGCAGTGGCTCGTGGCTCATGGGGTCGGGTTCCTTCTGGAGCGTGCTTCCGCGAAGAGGCGCAGGAGGGTGGACCTCGGCTCCGGATCCCGGAGGTAGAAGTGGCCACCGGGGAGCAGGTGGAGCGCGAAGGGGCCGGTGGCGTGGACATGCCACGGCTCCAGCTCCGCGCGGGTCAGATCGTCCTGGGTGCCGCCCGTGACGGTCATCGCGCAGGGGAGGGGCGCGCGGTCCTCGTGACGATGGGACTCCACGAGGAGCAGGTCCGCGCGCAGGCCCGGGAGGATGAGCTCGCGCAGCTCTTCGTCCTCGCGCAGCTCCTGGATCAGCTCGCCGTAGGTGGGCTCAAGAGCGGTGAGGAGTCCGTCCTCGTCCAGATGGCTCGGGGGGATGCCGCGCGGGGGGAGCTGTGGGGCTGGGGCCGAGGAGAGGAACAGCGTGTCGGGTGTCACCCGGCCCAGGTCGCGCAGGCGGCGCGCGGTCTCGAAGGCGACGAGCGCCCCCAGGCTGTGGCCGAAGAACGCGAAGGACGTTCCGAAGTCCACCGCGTGAACCAAGGCGTCCACCAGTTCGTGCAGTCGCGTGAACGGCGCTTCTTCCGCCCGAGCCCCCCGGCCAGGGAGCTGGATGCCCCAGACCTCAAGGTCCGGGAGCAGGTCCGCCCAGCGGACGTACTCGCCCACGGAGCCGCCGCTGTGCGGGAAGCAGAAGAGGCGCATGGAGGCATCCGGGCGCCGGATGCGGCACGCGAGCCAGGGAGAAGTCGCTGTCATACCGCGGAGGACTCCGCGATGACCAAGAGGCCGTCGCTGTGCGGGCTGCGGAAGAGGCGCATGGCTCCGGAAGAGGTCGAGGTCATGCCTGAGAAGACTCCGCGATGAAGCGGGTCAGCCTGGCCACGGTGGGCGCGCGGAAGATGGCCTTCACTTTGAGCGGTACGGCGACATGCGGACGCAGCCGAGCGATGAGCTGCGCCGCCATCAACGAGTCGCCTCCCAGCGCGAAGAAGTTGTCGTGGAGCCCCACCCGGGCCAGCCCCAGGACCGCCGCGAAGGCGGTAGCGATCCGGCGCCCGACTTCGTCCTCGGGCAACTCCGCCGCTTCGTGGCTCCCCATGGATTCAGCGTCGGCGCGCATGGGCACACCTGAAGGCGCCGCGTCCATGGCGATGGCGACCGTGGGATTCGTCACCATCGCGGTCGTGCCTGGCGCTTCGACGAGGTAGCGCTGCCGTTCGAACGGGTACGTGGGCAGCGGCACCCGGCGGCGGCGTGCGCCCCCGTGCAGGCCCTGCCAGGAGAGCGGGACGCCCGCGCTCCACAGACGTCCGGCGGCGGTGAGCGCGCTGATCGCGTCGGACGTGTTGTCCGCGGGATGGGGGAGGGTGGCCACCGTGAGGTGTGCCCCCGCTTGCGGGTGCTGACGTGCCAGCGTCGCCAGCGTTCGTCCGGGCCCGACCTCCAGGAAGATGCTGGCCGGGCCGGCGAACAACGTGTTCAGCGCGTCGCCAAAGCGCACGGTGTGGCGCAGGTGCGCGGCCCAGTACGCCGGGTCCACGGCCTCCTCCGCCGTCATGGCCACGCCGGTGCGATCGGAGATCCACGGGAGCCGCGGCGGACGCCGCTCGACGTGTTGGACGCAGGCCGTGAACGCGGCCAGCGACGGCTCGACGAGCGGTGAATGTCCCGCGCCTGGAATGCGCAGCAGCCTCGACTCCACACCGCGCGCCGCCAGCCCGGCCTGGAGCGCTTCGATCTCCGCCACCGGACCGGACACCGCGCACTGCGCGGGCCCGTTCACGGCCGCCAGCGCGAGGCCACCCTGAAGCAGGGGCACCAGCTCCGACTCGGGCAACGGCACGGCCAGCATCGCGCCCGAGGGCAGGCTCGCGAGGATGCGCGAGCGCTCCAGCACCAACCGCAGCGCGTCCTCCAGCCGGAAGACCTCTGCCACCGTGGCCGCCGCATAGGCCCCCAGGCTGTGTCCCACCACCGCGGCGGGCTGCACGCCCCAGCGCTTCCACAGCCGCGCCACCGCGTACTCGATGACGAAGACGGAGAGCTGGCCGGTGACGAACTCGCCCATCCGCGCGCTGGCCTGCTCCAGCGCGGCGGTGTCGGTGGGATCTGGATGGAGCACCGTCCCCAGGTCGAACCCGAGGAGCGGCGTCAGGTGCGCACGGCACGCGTCCACGGCTTCACGGAACGCCGGCTGCGAGCCGTACAGCTCCCGGCCCATGCCCACGTGCTGCCCACCGTGCCCGGGGAACATGAACACCACCTGACGCTCACCGGACTCCTGCCTGGATGAGTCCTCCTGTTCCGTCAGTGCACGCAGAGCATCGGCGGTGTCCTGGCCCACGGCGAACGCGCGGTGCCTGTGCGCGCCGCGTCCCACCTGGAGCGTCCAGGCGACGTCCCCCAGGTCCACCTCCGGATGCGTACGCAGGTGCCCGCCCAATCGGTCCACGGCACGGGTCAACGCCGCGGGGCCGTAGGCTGACAGCACCAGCAACTGCGGGGAGCGCGAACGCTCTGAGCCGGGCAGGGTGGGTGCCTCTTCCAGCACGGCGTGCGCGTTGGTGCCGCCAATGCCCAGCGAGCTGACACCCGCGCGTCGGGGACGACCGCCGGTGTCCCAGTCCCGCAGCGCCGTGTTCACGCGGAAGGGACCGTGCTCGAAGTCGATCTCCGGGTTGGGCTGTTGGAAGTTCAGGCTGGGCGGCAGCTTCCGGTGCTCCAGCGCGAGCACCGTCTTGATGAAGCCCGCCACGCCCGCCGCCGCATCCGTGTGGCCGATGTTCGTCTTCACCGACCCCAGCCAGCAGGGCGGCCCCTCACGAGCACCGAACGCCTTCGTCAGCGCGGCGACCTCGATGGGATCTCCCAGCCGCGTGCCGGTGCCATGCGCTTCGAGATAGCTGATGCTCGCGGGCTCCACCCCCGAGGCATGCAGGGCGGTCTCGATGACGCGGGACTGCCCCTCCACGCTCGGCGCGGTGAAGCCGATCTTCCCCGCGGCGTCGTTGTTGACGGCGGTGCCCCGGAGGACGGCACGGATGCAGTCCCCATCCTCCAACGCATCCGCGAGCCGCTTGAGCACCACGATGCCCGCGCCATTGCTGCCCACCGTGCCCTGCGCCCGAGCGTCGAACGCGCGGCAGCGGCCATCCGGGGACAGGGGCCCGCCCTCGCTGTAGTGACCGAACCGGGGCGGCACGTGCACGGATGCGCCGCCCGCGAGCGCGATGTCACAGTCGCCCGCGAGCAGCGCCTGCGCCGCCAGGTGGATGGCGACCAGGGACGTGGAGCACGCGGTCTGCACGGTGACAGCGGGCCCACGAAGCCCCAGCTTGTAGGCCACGCGGCTGGTGAGGAAGTCCACGCCCGTGGCCAGCCGGAGCTGCCAGTCACTGGCACCCGCCAGCAGGTCCCTCCGGGCACGCAGCGTGGACAGGTAGTCCGTCTCGCTCCCGCCCGCGAAGACGCCGATGGCGCCCCGGTATCGAGCCGGATCATACCCGGCGTCCTCCAGCGCCTCCCGCGCGCACTCCAGGAACACCCGGTGCTGCGGATCCAGCATCAGGGCTTCCTGCGGCGAGATGCCGAAGGCCGCCGCATCGAACATCTCTGCGTCCGCGACCAGACCGAAGGCGGGTACCGCCTCGCCGACAGCGCGATCGGTGGGAGGTTCGGCACAGGGCCGTCCGTCCGGACCGAAGAAGGTGATGGACTCGACGCCGCCGGCGAGGTTGGACCAGAACTCCGCCGCGTTGGCCGCACCGGGGAGCCGGCACGCCAGGCCCACCACCGCGAGGTGCGCCGAGCGATCCTCTTCCTCCATCAGGTCGAGGGACGCGCTCATTCCACGTCCTCCCGGGAGCGGTCCGACGTCAGCCGGCCCTGACGGCCCAGCAGGCGCGCACGTCCATTGCGCCGTTGCTCCTGGCGCTGTTCCTGCGCGGCCGCGGCCTCGCCTCCGTCGTCCCGGCCCTGGAGATGTCCCGCGAGCGCTCGGACGGTGGGGAACTCGAACAGCGTCACCATGGGCACGTCGTGGCCCATGCGCTGCTTCAGGAGGTGCTGCACCTGGGCCAGCAACAGCGAGTGGCCCCCGAGGTCGAAGAAGTTGTCCTCCGCGCCCACCCGCTCCAGGCGCAGCGTCTCGCACCAGATGCCAGCGATCCGCCGCTCCTGTTCGTTCGCGAGCGGGACCTGGGGCGCCTGGGTTCCGGGCGTGGGGTCTGGCAGCGCCCGCTCATCCACCTTGCCGCCGTGGGTGAGCGGCAGCGCCTTCAGCTCCACGTAGGCGGACGGGATCATGTACGCCGGCAGCTCGCGGGAGAGGTGCTCACGCAGCCGCGCCGGTGAGGGCACGGCCTGCCCGACACGAGGCACGAGGTAGCCGACCAACTGCGGTGCTCCCCCAGAAGGGCTCCACGCGCGAACGTGCGCCTCCGAGAGTCCCGGGTGCGTGCGCAGCCGCACGGCGACCTCCGCGGGCTCCACGCGGAAGCCACGGATCTTGAGCTGCGCGTCCATGCGGCCCAGGAACTCGAGCGTCCCATCCGGCCGGCACAGGACCCGGTCGCCCGTGCGGTACATGCGTGCGCCCGGCTGTGCCGAGTAAGGGTCGGGGACGAAGCTCGCGGCCGTGAGGTCCGCACGGTTCAGGTAGCCGCGCGCCACGCAGGCACCGCCGACGTACAGCTCTCCCGCGACACCTGGAGGGACCGGCTGCAGGTCCGCATCCAGGACATAGGCCGAGGCCCCGTCGATGGGCTGGCCAATGTCGGGCAGTTCTCCCGCGACACCCATGGGCACCGGCTGCGGCTTCGCATCCAGGACATGGACCTTTGCGCCATCAAGGGGCTGGCCGATAGCGGGCCGTGCTGTATCTGGACCCGCCGGCAGCACCTCGCCCGAGGTGGCCGTCACCGTGGTCTCGGTCGGGCCGTACTGGTTGAACAACCGCCACGGGAGTCCGAGCACCGGCCGCGCATGGAGCCGGTCTCCGCCCGCGAGCACCGTGCGCAGTTCACACGCGGCGGGCCATGGCAGGGCCAGCAGGCGTTCAGCGAGCGCGGTAGGCAGGTCCGTGAAGGTGATCCGTTCGGAGAGCAGCCAGGCCTGAAGCCGCTCCGGCGACAGGCGCACGTCCTGCCCCGGTACGTGCAACGTCGCGCCCGCGGTGAGCGCGGGCCAGACCTCCGCGACGGACGGATCGAACGCGGGCGAGTAGAGCAGCGTGGTTCGGCTGTTCGCATTCAACCCGAACGCGCGCCGATGCCAGCCAACGAGGTGGGCCAGCGCGCCATGCTCCACGACCACACCCTTGGGGACGCCTGTGGAGCCGGAGGTGTACATGACATAGGCCCACTGACCGGGCCGCACCTCCGGGGGCAGGCCACCCCGAGGCGTACCCGGGCCACGGAAGTCCTCGATGCGCATGCGCTCCAGCGTTGCGGGAAGCCGCTCCGCGAGGGGGCTGGTGGTGATCACCTGCCGGACACCGGCATCCGCGAGGATGAGCGCGATCCGTTCGACTGGGTGCTCGGGATCCAGCGGAAGGAAGGCGGCACCGGACAGCATCACGCCCAGCTCGGCCGTGACGAGGTCCGCACCGCGTGGCGTGCAGACGCCGACGACCGACTCCGCGCCCGCTCCGTGCTCGTGGAGATGCTCGGCGAGCAGCGTCGCGCGCCGGACCAACTCCGCGTAGGTGACAGTGCCTGCCTCGTCGCAGACGGCCACCGCGTCGGGAGTCCGCAGGGCCTGCTCCAGGACCTGCTGATGCACGGGGGCCTCCGCGCTGACGGAGGTCGCGGAGCCGTCGCCCAGGAGGACCTGCCGCTCCGCGTCCGAGAGCATCGGCAGGCGCGACACCGAGGTGCCGGGACTGGCCACCGCGGCCTCGAGCAATCGGAGGAAGTGCGCGGACATCCGCTCCATCGTCGAGCGGTCGAAGAGGTCCCGGTTGTACTCCCAGATGAGCGAGATGCGCGCGTCGCCGCGCTCCTTGTCCCCCAGGTGCCGGCCCGCGTGCGGAATGGCGACGACGTCCAGGTCCACCTTCGAGGATCCATTGCCGCGCTCGAAGATGGTGCACGAGGCCTCACCCAGCCGGGGACTTCGCACGGCGGAATCGTGGAAGCTGAACATGGCCTGCACGAGCGGGTTCCGGCTGGGGTCGCGCTTCACGCCCAGGGCTTCAATCAGCTTGAGGAACGGATACGTCTGGTGCTCCGCCGCTTCCACGGTGAGGTCCCGCACCTGGCGGACCAGCTCCCGGAACGACGGCGCGCCGGAGACGTCACACCGCAGGACGACGGCGTTGACGAACATGCCGATGACGTTCTCGATGTTCCGGACACCCGCCCGGGCCGCGAACGCCGAGCCGATGCACAGGTCCTGCTCCCCGGTGTAGCGATGCAGCAGCGTGGCGAAGGCGGCGAAGAGGGTGTTGAAGAGGGTGACGCCCTCTGACTGGCAGAACGCGCGCAGGGCGCCGGGCAGGGCGGGCGGCAGCTCCAACCGGAGCAGGTCGCCGTTGAAGGTCTGCACGCGGGGGCGCGGATGGTCGGTGCGCAGCGGAAGCACCTCGGGAGCACCGGCCAGCCGCTTCCGCCAGAAGTCGAGCTGGGCCTTCATGGCCGGGCCTTCGAGCGCCTCGCGCTGCCACGACGCGAAGTCGCGGTACTGCACCGGAAGCTCCGACAGCGGCGATGGCTCGCCCCGCAGATACGCGTTGTAGAGCGCGTCCAGCTCCCGCATCAGCACGGAGAAGGACACGCCATCGTGGACGACGTGGTGCTCCACGAGGACCAGCTCGTGATCATCCGGAGTCAGGCGGACGAGGGTCCAGCGCGCGAGCGGCGGCTCGAAGAGCGACAGCGGTCGGCGCAGCTCCTGGCGCAGGGCCTCTTCACGCCGGTGCTCGCGTTCATCCAAGGGCAGCGCGGACAGGTCGATCAGCGGGACCTGTACCGGCGTCACGGGAAGGACGCGCTGCCATGGCCGGCCGTCGACTTCTTCGTAGGTCGTGCGCAGCAGTTCGTGGCGCCGGGTGACTTCCGTCAACGCGCGTTCGAGCACCGCCAGGTCCAGACCGCCAAGCACACGGAGGGTCGTCTGCGCCTGGTAGGAGATGCTTCCGGGGGACAGCTTCTGGAGGAACCAGACCTGTTCCTGTTGCACGGACAGCGGTGCCCGAGCGGGGTCGGCGACGCGGACCACGGGCGGCAACGCGGCCTTCGCGGGGACAGCCCGGCGCGACTCCAGCACCGTCGCCAGCTGGGAGATGCGGCGGTGGGCGAAGAGCTCCGTCAGCGACAGCGGGAGGCCCATCACGTCCTCGACCCGAGCGGTGATCCGCGTGGCCAACAGGGAGTGTCCGCCCAGTTCGAAGAAGTCGTCCTCGACGCCGATTGCATCCAGGCGCAGCTCCTCCTGCCACACCCGCGCGAGCC